>MPMO01000061.1 GCA_002238555.1 Caldilineaceae bacterium bin34 | reverse complement strand
CTGCACCGGCAGGCCGCCGAGCGCCTGGCCGCCCGCCTGTCCGGACTGGATTTTCTCGACGAGTTGATCCGGAGCGGCGACTTCACCGACATCAAGATCAACGCGGACGGCCGCGTCTGGACCCGCGCCAAGGGCGTGGTCAACTTCCGGCCGCAACCGGACCTGAACCCCGACCCGGTCATGGTGGAACGCATGGCCAACGCGCTGCTGGCGCCGATGCTCCGGGCCTGCACCGAGGCGACGCCCAGCGTCGATGCCAAGATCCCGCGCGGCGGCCGCTACGGCGGCGCCCGGGTCAAGGTCCTGCACCCCGTGATCTGCGGCGGCCGCAGCCACCACATCGACATCCGGCTCTTTGAGCCGAAGCCGGTCGATCCGCAGCAAATCCTGGACTGGGGCATGTGCCCGAAACCCGTGCTCGACTTTTTGCTGCAGGCCGTGCGCGAGGACCGGCGCATCATGATCTCGGGCGGCACCGGGACCGGCAAGACCACGCTCCTGTCGGCCCTGCTCAAGGCCCTGCCCCCCGCCGCCTGCGTGGTCAAGATCGAGGACCCGGAGGAAATTTGGCTGCAGCATCCCAACGTCGAGACGCTTGAGCGGCGGCCGGCCCCGCCGGGTTCCGCGACGCCGCCCTACGAGGTCGACAACGCGGTCGACGACGCTATGCGCATGTCGCCCTCGCACCTGATCGTCGGCGAGGTCCGCACCGGCCAGGCCGCGTTCGCCCTCTTCCGGGCCCTGATGTCCGACCACGCGGGCGGCACGACGTTCCATGCCTCCAGTGCCCACGATGCGCTCGGCCGCCTGGGCCTGATCATGTTCGCCGACAAGGGCGTGGCCATGCATGCCGGGCGGCAGATCACCCTGTCGGCCATCGACCTGATCGTGCAGATCGGCATCCGCGATGGCGTGCGCCGCATCCTCAACATCCACGAGCTGCGCCACCCCCGCGACCGCAAGCAGGGCGATGGCGACCTGCTACCCCTCTGGCACCTCGGCGAGGACCCCGAGCGCATGCCCCCGATCCGCCGCCAACGCGACGGGACGGCGCCGACATGAGCACCGTGCGCGACTTTTTGGCCGCGGCCGACCCGGACACGGTCCGGCAGCTGCTTGCCCTCCTGGTCGCCGCCCTAGCGGCCTTCACCGTGCAGCAGGCCGGCCTGCTGCTGCACCGCGCCTGGCCGCGCACTTCCAGCCGGCTGGCAACCCTGGCCGGCCGGGTCGGCCGGCGGCAGACCACCCGCATTTCGATCGGCTCCGAACGGCCGATGGAAATGGAGCCCGCCAACATCGTCCTCTCCAGGCTCGGCCTGCCGGCCGGCATCACCCTCGTGCACCTCCGCATCGCCGGCGCGGCCTGGCCGCTGCCCGCCCTGTTGCTGGGCATGCCCCCGCTGCCCGTCCTGGCCGTCTGCGCCCTGTCGGGCATCATGGTGCACAGCTGGCTGGCCCAGCGCTGGGCCGGCTTCGTCACCCGCCTCGAGGCGGAACTGGGGCCCTACGCCGGCCGCCTGCACGCCACCCTCCAAGTGACGGAGTCGGTGCGCATCGCCCTCGAACGCTCGCTCGACACCCTGGAGCCCGGCAGCCCCCTGCACGTGTGGATGGACCGGCTGGCCCTGGGCCTGACCAGCCAGGGCACGCCCTTCCTGCTGGCCGCGCTGCCGGCCGCCCGTTCGATCTCCCCCTCCCTGGCCCTGATCGTCCTCCTGCTGGAACGCTGCGCCTCCGCCGGCGGCAAGACCCACACCCGGGCCATCATCTCCGCCGCGCGCCAGATGGGGGATGTGACGGAGGCGCGCACGATCGCCCATGCGAAGGCCGGCAAGGCACGCGGCACGGTCACGATTTTCCTCTTCCTGCTGCTTGTGCTCGCCGCCCTCACCGCCGCACAACCGCAGTTGCGGGACGGCTTCCGGCTGCCGATTGTGCAAATCGCGATCGCCGGCTCCCTGGCCCTGCTGGTGGTCGGCTACCTGTTGATTCAGGCCATGATCCGCGATGCCCTGGCGGCCTGAGCATGGCGCCCGAACTCCTGTCCCTGCTGACGCCCCACCTCTGGCCGGCCGCCGCCGTCGTCCTGGCCGGCCTGGCCGGCCTCTGCGCCTGGTTCGGGCTCAACACCCTCTGGACCGCCTTGGCCCGGGCCCGGCCGCGCACCCGGGTGGCCCGCTACGCGGCCGGCGCGCGGACCGATGCCGCCCAGCGGATTGGCGCCCGCCTGGCCGAACGCGCGGGTGCGGGCCCGACCCGCCAACTCGGGTACTGGTGCGCCTGGGCCAACCTGGAAAAGGCGGACCCCCGCGACCACGCCAACCCGGCCCAGATCCTGGGCCGGTGCGTGCTGTTCGGCGTCCCCGTCGCCGCCCTGAGCCTGCCCCTGCAGGCCTGGTGGATGCCGCTGATCGGCCTGGTCGTCGCCCTGGTGCCCCTCGTGCGGGTGCGGGAAGCGGGCTCCGGCGCGGTTCGGCGCCTGCGCCGGTCGTTGCCCGAACTGCTGGCGGTGATGGCCGGCGAGGTCGAGGTCGGCACCTCCCTGCCCCAGGCCCTGGCCCACGCGGCCGGCTGGGGCGTGCCCGCCGCCCCCCTGATCGCCGCCGCGGTCGCCGCCGAGGCGGCGGGCGACGACCCCCTGTTCTCCCGCGCGGGCAACGGCGGCGCCGGGCGGGCGGGCACGCTGCGGCAGGGGGCCGACGCCTTCGGCGACCGCGACTGGCGCGCCCTGGTCATGACCCTCGACACGGCCAACCAGCAGGGCGGCGGCCAGGCCTCCATGCACGAATTGGCCGCCCACCTGGCGACGCGCACCAAGGCGGAACTGATGGAGGCCGGCGAGAAGCTGGAGGACCGGCTCCTGCTGCCGCTGGTCGTCTGTTGCTTCCCGGTCATGCTGAGCGTGTCCGTGCTGCCCATGGCCATGCCCCTTCTCGACCTGTTCAGGCTTGCGCCATGAGCGCCGCGCTCGCCGACCTGATCCTGACCTGGTGGCGCCCCCTGTGGCTGCTGACCGCGCTGCCGGCCGCCCACAGCGACTGGCAGACGCGCACCGTGGCCCGGCTGCCGGCCCTGACCTGGGGCCTGACGGGCCTGCTGCTGGGCGCCGCCGCCTGGATCGCCGGCGATCCCGTGCCCGCCCTGCTGATGCTGTTCAGCATCCCGATCTTCGGCTGGGCCGTCCGCACCCGCCGGGCCGGGCTCGGCGACCTCTACTACGGGTTGCCCGTCCTGCTCGATCCCGCGGCCTGGCTCCTGGCGGCCGCCGCCGGCCTGGCGCTGCGCCGCCACACTGGCGCCTGCCTGCCCCTCGTCTCCCTGATGTGGCTGGGCCTGTTCGTCCTGCACCTGGCCGCGCCGCTGTGGTCCGCATGACCGCCGACACCTGCTACGGCCCGAAGTGCACGCGCGCCGCCGTGGCCAAGGGCCTGTGTGACACGCACCTGCACCAGCTCTACCGCACCGGCCGCCTGTGGGAGATCGGCAATCCCCCTCCCCGCCGCATCCGCTGTTCCGACTGCGGCTCGGAGGGCCCGCACTATGCCCTGGGCCGCTGCAACCCCTGCTACCGGCGGTTCCGGCGCCGGCGCCACGCCCGCCTGGCCCGGCCGGCCGCCGCCTAGTAGGGCAACGAAGTTTTGAGAGATAGAATTACGGTGTACGGATTCCCTCAGTCTCCGCCTCGCCATGACCTTAGCCGCGGCCCCCGTCTCCCAGCCCGACGTGTCCGTGAGCCGTGCCGACATCGCGTCGGTGCGGGGGCGGCTGTGGTCCTACCAGGCGCGCTACGCGCCCTTCTTCGGCCGCCGCGAACTGCGGAGACACGCCCGCGCCTATCTGCGGGGCCTGCCCGGCGACGAGCCGCGCAAGTCGATCGAGCGCATGGTCCTGCGATGGCTGGTTCAATGGAGTGGGATACCGGCACGGGACCGAACGATTGCCCAACACGACATTTCCGGGGGCACTTTGCGCCGCGCAGACATCCCGGACTGACGCGGTGGCGCTGCGCGCCAATCGCCCCCTGCACACGGGGGCACACAACCCCCGACAGGGGATCATCTTGATGGGCAAATCGGCCGCTTTGGGGACACCGCCTATTTGGCATCAGTTCAGACGCACGTCCACCTGCCGCCGCCGGCGGTCCGCAGCCGCGGCCAGGGCCGCCAGGTCGGGGTCGAAGGCCGCGGAATCGACTTTCCGGCCACCCCTCCCCCCGGCCCCCCTCCCCGTCCGTTGATTCCGGCTTGGCCAGATCCGATTCGGGCTTGGTTTCCGCGGCCGGACACACAGACACACCAACATCGGATTCGCTGCGCTTTCCGACTCTATCTTGGGTTGGTTCAGTTCCCACCCGATCCACCCCTGTTTTGGCGGCCCGGATTATGCGGATCACCTGCCGCCGGCTCACGCCGTGCGCCGCGGCAATTCTGCGCTGGCCGATTCCGTGTCCGTGCATCGCCAAAACGGACGCTTCGCGTTCGCGCTCCCTGGCAGCCCGACCGGGTTCCAGTTCCGGTTCCGGGCGTTGCGCGCCGGTCCGTTCGAGTACCTTCGCCACACCCTTATGCGTCATGCCGACTTCCTTCGCAATCTGGCGCTGGCTCAGGCCCTGGCCGTGCAGGTCCACGATCTTCCGGTCGCGGTCCGCGGTCTTGATGCGGCGCGCCTGGCCGGACCGCTGGCCGCGGGCGCGCTGGCGGCCGAAGAAGTCCGGCCGGTGCCAGCCCTTCGCCAGGTCGCGCTGCCGCTGCCGTTCCACGCTGCGCGCTATGCCCCGCACCTCCGCTTCCGGCAGCGGATGCAGGTAGTCCGCGTTCAGCGACCGCAGGTAGTCCAGCACCGGCCGGTCCAGGTTGTACAGGTAGCCCGCCCACTTCGAGCCCAGGCGGTACAGCTCGCAGTTGCGCCCGTACTCTGTGCGCGGCTGCTTCGGAATGCGGAAGGTCGCCGGCACGAAGGCGTACAGGGCCGCCAGCGCGTAGGGCTGCTCCTCAAGCCAGAAGGTGCGGTACAGGCTGTCGAACACCGGGTTGTGGGTCAGGAAGGCGTTGTAGCCGGAGTCCGCGTTCGTAACGTGCGCCAGCCATTCGGCAATCCGGCCGCTGTAGCGCAGCGGCCGGGCCCGCGCCTGCGGACCGGTGTGGACGGGCGTGCGCAGCCCCCAGGCCACATGTATGTGTCCGGTTGCTTTCGACTCGGCCACCCAGTTGGGCCAGGCCATCAGGCCGTCGAGCACCAGGCCGCATGTTTCCTCGTAGGCCGTCGGCCGGTCAATGTCCAGCAGCAGCGCGGTACAGGACGAGCCGGTGCTGCCCAGCTGCATTTCCGGATAGTCCGCGAAGGCCGTGTGCGGCGCCACGCGGATCACCGGGCCAAAGCTGCCGTCGGGCCGGCGCCCCCGGCTGACCGCGGGCCGGCGGTGCATTTCGACCAACCGGGCGCGGACCGGCGGCGGCGCAAAGTCGATGCCCGGCAGCGTGGGCTGGAACTTGCCGGGTTGTTCGGCTTGGGGTTGTACACTTCTAGGTGCCACAGGATCCACCTCCTGTTGGCTATGCGGCATGGGGTGCGTCAACACCGACATGACGGGGGAGCCTCGGCACGCTTTTGCCGAGGCTCTTCGATTCTAACGGATCCGAATTGCCCGCACGCGGGCGCAAACCAGTCCGAGCGGTCGAAATCGAACACTTTTCCTCGGCCGGGCTCAAACTTATCTGCAGGCCGGGCGCGCCGGTGGATCCGTGGGGCCTCAGCCGGAAAGCAGCGTGGGCGTGCAGGTCAGGAAGTAGCCGCATTTGTTGGCTATCAGTGACCGGGGATCATCCACCGCCAGTTGCCGGCGCAGGGCCAGGACCGTCATGCGCACGGCGGACTCACTGGTGAGAACACCCCGTTCCGCGTGCATGCGTTGTGCCAGCCGGGCGGCGGTAAGAGGTCGGGGATGATGCCGGGCCAGGGTCACCAGCAGATCCATGCCTTGTTCGGACACCGTGTGTCGGCAGCCCTGGACTTCCACCCGGCCGTGGTCCGGGTCAAGGGTGATCCCGGAATTGGGCTCCGGCAGCAGTTTGTCCACCAGCGGGAGCAGGTCGCCGGGTTCAACGGGCTTGGGCACGAAATACGCGGCCCTGGCCAGATGGGGCGTCCTGAGACCGGGCGTGGAGGCCATGGGTTCGCCGGCCACCATCAGGATGGGGCTGGCTTTGTGCTGCCAGGGATTGTCCGTCAGGGGACCGGTTGCCCGATAGGGATCCACCAGGGGCAGTTGGACGTGGACGAAGGTTTCATAGGCCATGGCCCCGGGGGTGTAGTCCAACAACAGCAGGTGGGGGGACCAGGTGTCTATTTCCACCAGGGCCGCTTCAAAGCTGTTCACAAAGCACAGATCCAAATGATGTGCCCGGAGGAAGCGTCCGGCGTGGTCCAAGGCGGATGGTTGGGCATCCACCCACAACAGTCGGCGTGGGTGGAACCAGGCAGTGGTAGTGGTCATTGATGTCCTTGCGCGGGGCAAACAGGTGGTAGGCTTGAGGGTGCCCCCGCGGCCTGAGGGTGCCCCCGCGGCCTGAGGGTCGGCGGGTTCCGGAGACAGGTCGCGATGGACGGGGGCAGACTTGTTAATGATATTAGCACATATGTTCTGATAAACAATGTCGCGACCGTGGGCTTTATGGAGGGCCCACGGCCTGTCCCAGACCTCTGAGCGTGTCTGGCTGGGCCCGCCAGACGTGAAATCCGGATGGGCCCAGCCCCATTGGCGGTCGTTGCGGGTGCAACAAGCACCAAGACAGGGAACAGGCACGAAATCAGGGCGATGCCTCATGTGGGCCACGGGCAGGCCCTGCGCTAGGCCGCGCCAGGCTTTCCCCGGGGGCCATTCGGAACAGATCCGGCATCATCACGCAGCCAACCATTGCCGGAGGCGCCGGATCCCGCGGCCGGCCGCGGACCGGCAGACCGGCCATGTATGGATATTGGGACGGTTTCCTCCTCACCGGATGCGCAGGGGACCCGGAACCCCAAGGCCCCCTCTTGTGCCTAAGTCTTTCGTCGTGGCGGTGGTGCGGCAGGCTCGGGGGCCAGCAACTGGAGCAGCTGGGCCTCGCGTTGCTGCGCGGCGGCCTGGTACTGCTCCACGCGGGTCTCGACCCGTTGCAAATCCGCCTGGTGCTGGTCTCGCAGGTGGTGCAGTTCCGCCAGCAGGCCGGCGAGGCGCTTCTCGCTGCCGGCGATCACCTGCTCGCTGAGCGCGCGGGAATGCTCCATCTGCTCCTTGCGGCTGCGCTGGCACCGGCGGTCGGCCGCGGCCAGTGCCTTCAGGTGCTGGCGGTAGCCATGGATCAGTGCGGCGCCCAGCAGGACCACGGCGGCGCTCTGTTCCAGCAGCCAGGCTGTGAGTTCGTGTGGCATCGCGGGTTCCGGCTCGTTGGGATGCGTCGGGACGGGTCTTCCGGGTGTCCCGGGCGGCACACCCCTATCCGGCGATGGGCAGGGGCTTCAGGCCCTGATCCGTAATCCAGCCGTCGGGGGTCCGCAGGCGATGCCAGTCGTCCTGCCGGTCCAGGACACAGACGGGCGTGCCGGGTCGGAGCACGGCCACCACGTCCGCGGTCGGGTCGGGTTGGACCCGCACGTGATACCACGCGCTCGTGACCGTCTGCCGGGGATGGCACACCGGGTCCGGAGGCCGGTCGGCCGCGGGTGTGGGGGTTGGGAAAACGGTCAGGGGCTCGGTTTCCCCGCCGGGTTCTGTCCGCGTCGTCTGTTCCAGCGTCGCCAGGCGTGCCTCCAGGACCGAGAGACCCTGGTCCAGGCGTCCGGCCACGGGGTCGGTCTGCGTGGTGACGAGGGGCACCACGGCCTCCTCCAGCAGGCCCACAATCTGAGCCGGGGTAATCACCTGGGTCTGCCAGAGGGTGAAGCCCAGGGAGAGGATCACCAGGGCTCGGCGCAGCAGGCGGTTGCCCTCGTAGCGCATCCCCTGCAGGGCCGGCCGCACCGCGGCCGGTGGCCGGAGCCGTTGCCTGAGGGCTGCCGCCTTCGAATTCTGCGGCGGCGTTGGCCCGGGATGCCGGGGGAAGGTCCCGGGATGGGGATCCGGGGCCATCGCCGGGGGTACGACGGGCTCCGGTGGGGGCGAGGTGGGAACGGCCGATGTCTCAACCTCTCCCACCCGCTGCAAGGCGTTCTGGAAATTGGGCAGCCACTGGGGATGGCCGCCGTTGTAGAGGTATGCCAACTGGGCCCAGTCCCGGTTCTGGATGGCGTCTGCCACGCCGGGTTTGGCCAGGCAGAAGTGCACCAGGGCTTCGTACTCGTGGGCTGGATCGGCCTGCAGCCAATCCCGAAAGGCTCGGGCGTTGGCGCAGCCGAAGGTGGCGTGGGCCCAGCCCATGACTTGGCCCACCCCCCAGGAGGTGACGTAACACTTCTCCGGGGTCCAGGTGGCGGGCGGATCCCCCAGCGTGTTCCGGAAGAGGCGATCCCACTGCCGGGGTTCAAAGCGGCATACCAGCTCCCCGCCGTTGTCGCGTGCCGTGCGGGCTCCGCTTTCGCAGAGGGCGATGGCCATCAGGGCCCGGGTGTGGGCGGCCAGGGGCGTGCCCTGCGCCGCCGCCATCAGTTCGGGCGCCACGGCCACGGCGCCTTCGGGATCGGGGCGCACAGGGCGTTCCGCCAGGAGTTCCCGGGCGATGTAGGCGGTGTGGTCGCCGTGGCGGATGGGCAGCCAGTGGAAGCCGTCCGCGGCCAGGGTCGCGTCGGTGTCCGCGGTTACCGCCTGTCCGCGTGCCAGTTGGGTGAGCACGGGATGTTGCAGGCCGGGGCCGGACCGTACGCGGACCCCCGGTTCCCGCACCCAGTACAGACGCTCCCCTCGTGTCGTGTTGTGCAGGGGATGCCGGTCCTCGCTGCGTGCTCCCCTCGTTGTGTTCGTGTCCTGATACATGCTTGCTTCTCCTGGTCGGTGTTTGTGGTCCTTGGTCCACATCCATCCCGGATCCGTGCCGCAGGCTGTCCACGGGCAGGATCCAAGTCGGTTTCTGCTCCGAGCGTTGGGCACGGGCAGCCATGTGTGCGGGACGGCCCTTTGGGCCCCGGTACAACAGGGCCGGCGGGGGACGGAACTGCCCCCCACCGCGTGTGTTCGGTTTCGGTTCAGCGGACGGGTACGTCGCCGACGTCGCCGTGGGTCCGGACGTAGTTGCCGTGGACCCAGCCGATGACGGTGTTGCTGAACCGGATCTGCCACCAGACGGGGGTGGCGGCATCCTTGCCCAGGATGTCGTAGCGGGTGGCGGAGCCGCCGGGGATGAAGCCCACCTTGCCATGGGAGGTGCCGGGCCCGGAGCGCACGTTGAGGTTGTAGGTGGTGGTGGCCTTGAGGCTCAGCTGCGGGGGGTTCCAGGTGACAGTGAGCCCGAAGAGGTCCCCGTGCGTCAGGACAAAGTCCTTGTGGACCCAGCCGGCGACGGTGCTGCTGAATTGGATTTGGTACCACGCGGCCGTGGCGGCATCCTTGCCCAGGATGTCGTAGCGGGTGGTGGCACCGCCGGCGATGGCGCCCACGATGCCGTGGACGGTGCCGGGTCCGGAGCGCACGTTGAGGCCGGCCGTGACGGTGGCCTTGAGGCTCAGCTGCCGGGTCGCGGGTGCCGGAGCGGCCAAGGACCAGCTGCCGGAGACGGTGTACCTCAGGTAGCCGATGTCGCGCAGGCCCTCGTCCGCGTAGTGGACGTCGCCGTTGGGCTGCACCTCCAGCTTGAGGGTGCGGTCGGCGGCCCCGGGGCGGAGGGTGCCGTCGCGGTCCACCTCGCGGGCCGCGGTGGTGGTCAGGACGACCTGGGCCTGCGGGCGCAGGGCGGGGGCGGCGATGCGGAAGACGGGTGCGCGGCCCTGGTCGGCGCGGGCAAAGTACTGGACGGGGGAGGAAGTGGAGGCGAAGGCGGCGGTCAGGGTGTTGCGGCTGCGGTTCAGGGTGTAGGTGCTGCCGCGGTGCGAGGCCTGGTTGAGGGAGGTGCCCCGTTCCCGGGTGGGCCGCGCGGGCGCCGGCGTTGGCTGCGGCTGCGGACTCGGCGCCGGGTCGGGGGTGCCGGTCGGCGGAGGGCTGGCCTCCGTGCCCGTCTCCTCGGCGGCCGGGGTCCAGTTGCCGGCGATGCTGTAGCTCAGGTAGCCAATCCGGCGCAGGCCCTCGTCCACGTAGTAGACGTTGCCGTCGGTGTGCACCTCCAGCTTGAGGGTGCGGACCAGGCCGCCGGTCTTGGTCGTGCCGTCGCGGTTGACCTCCTGCGCAGCGGTGGTGGTCAGGACGACCTGGGCCGCGGGGCGCAAGGCCGCGGCGGCGATGCGGAAGACGGGTGCGCGGCCCTGGTCGGCGCGGGCGTAGTACTGGACGGGGGAGGAGGTGGAGACGAAGACGGCGGCGACCTCTGCGCGGCTGCGGGTCAGGGTGTAGGTGCTGCCGCGGTGCGACACCTGGTTGAGGGAGGTGCCGCTTTCCAGGGTGGGCCGCGTGGGGGTCGGTGCCGGCGCCGGTGCGGTCGGGGTCTCCGTGGTGGCGGCCAGGGGCCAGCTGCCGGCGGCGTCGTAGCTCAGGTAACCGATGTGGCGCAGGCCCTCGTCCACATAGTAGACGTTGCCGTCGGTGTGCACCTCCAGCTTGAGGGTGCGGACCAGGCCGCCGGTCTTGGGCGTGCCGTCCTGGTTGACCTCCTGTGCGTCGGTGACGGTCAGGGGGATCTTGGCGGCGGGACGCAGGGCCTCATCCACGATGCGGAAGACAGGCGCGCGGCCCTGGTCGGGACGGGCGTAGTACTGGACGGGGGAGGAAGAGGAGGCGAAGACGGCGTGCACGGTGTCATCGCGGACAGTCAGGGTGTAGGTGCTTGCGCGATGGGCCTCCTGGTTGAGGGAGGCGCCGCGTTCGCGGGGCACGGCCGCGGCCGGGGTCCAGGTGCCGGCGACACTGTAGTCCAGGTAGCCGATGTGTCGCAGGCCCTCGTCCACGTAATAGACGTTGCCGTCGGTGTGCACCTCCAGCTGGAGGATGCGGGGCAGGCCGCCGGTCTTGGTCGAGCCGTCGCGGTTCACTTCGCGGGCGGTGTCGGTGGAGAGGACGACCTTCTCCGCGGGGCGCAGGTCCGGGTCGACGATGCGGAAGACGGGCGCGCGGCCCTGGTCGGCGCGTGCGAAGTACTGGACGGGGGAGGAGGTGGAGGAGAAGACAGCGCTGACGGTGCCGTCTTCGAAGTTCAGGGTGTATTTGCTGTTGTGGTGTGACGCCTGGTTGAGGGAGGTCCCGCTTTCGGCGGCGGGATCCGCGTCGACGTTCGGGTCCGATGTCCGGATGATGGGCAGGTTCCCCAGGGGTCCGCGGGTCTGCACGTACTCGCGGGGCACCCAGCCGATCAGGAGGGCGCCCACGCGGATCTGGTACCAGGCGGCCGCGGCCGCGTCCTTGCCCAGGATGTCGTAGTGTTGGGTGTCGTCGGCCGGCAGCGTGACCAGCACGCGGTGGTGGGCGCCGGGACCGGCATGGACGTTGAGGCCTCCGGTCTCGGTGGTGTCGGTGGCGGTCCTGGGACGCAGCTGCGGGATCCAGGTGACCTCGAGGCCCTCCAGGCTGCCGTGCGTCAGCAGGTGGTCCTTGTAGACCCAGCCGGTGACGGTGTCGCTGAAGCTGATCTGGTACCAGGTGGGGAAGTCGGCGTCCTTGCCCAGCAGTTCGTAGCGGACGGTGGAGCCGCCGGGAATGGAGGCGATCCAGGCATGTGCCTGTCCGGGTCCGAAGCGCACCTTGAGGCCGTCCGTGACGCTGGGCTTGAGGCTGGCCCGGGGCCGCGGGGCGGTGACGGGCAGGTTGCGGCCGTCGCCGTGCAGGCGCACGCAGGCGGCGGACACCCAGCCGGTGACGGTGTCGCTGAAGCGGATTTGGTACCAGGCGGCCGGGTCGGCGTCCCGCTCCAGGACCGGATGGAGGTCGGTGCTGCCGGCCGCAATGGTGCCCAGCTCGGTGCCGGTGGAGGAGGGTTCCGTCCTCACCGTGCAGGCCTGTGTGGGGTCGGCCAGGCCGACCCGGGGCGGCGGGGCCGAGTTGAGGTTGCCCTCGATCTCGACCGCGTCGTCGGCTTTGACCCAGCCGCTGACGGTATTGCTGAAGCGGATTTGCCACCAGCCGGGATAGGCCGCATCCCGTCCCAGCAGGTTGTGCCAGGCGGTGCTGTCGGCCGCGATCGTGGCGCGCACGGTCTCGCCGGCCGCGGGTCCGCGGCGCACCGGCCCCGCGGCGGTGTGCCCGGACCACCGCCGCAGCCGCGGTGGGGCGGTGTTCAGGCTGTCCGTGTTGTATGCCGTCACCTGGCCGGCCCGCACCCAGCCCCGGCGCGCGCTGCCAAACCGCACCTGGTACCAGGTGGGCGACAGGGAGACCTGCGCCGTGGCCTCCGCAAAGCCCTCCAACGCGGCCACTTGGTGGGCACCGTCCCTGGGTTGGTCGTGCACCAGGGCCACGACCTCCTTCTTCGACTCGACGCCGGCGATGGTGGGACTCTCGGGCACCACGGGATCGATGCCGGCAAAGGCCGCCGGTATGGTTGCTTTTTCCTCTTCCGACAGAAGGCCCTTGATCGTCACCACATCCCCGCGCACCCAGCCCCGCGCCGAGGAATCATCGGTGTCGTATGGAATCTCGTACCAGAGGTAGTCCCCCGTGGTGGCATCGCAGGCCAGTTTTGTAATGGGCACCCAACCCGCGAGGCGCGGCCGGATCCGGATACGATTGCCGTCGCTGTCCAATACAAGATCGCCCTCGGTGCCCCAGAATGGATCATTCCCGTTCTTGCCCTGCCGCCGCAAAATGGTGTTCGAGCCATCCGGTACCAGTTCACCGTTCTGATCCTGCTTGCGCGTGTGCGCAGTGCTTCGCACATTGGTGCTGTCATCCTTTTGCAGGTACCGGGGCAGGTTCGCCGGCCGGAATGGCGAGGCCAGTGGCACTTTGTGCAGGTTTCCAATCTCCCTGGTGTGTGCGCGATGCACCCAACAGACCGGGAATGACCGGTTGATCTCGATTTTCCACCAGTCTGGAGTGGGAAGGGTCTCTGCGAAGGGGTGGGGCAGATCCCACACGGCATTGTCCTTGCCGACCACGGCGTTTCCGGGGAAGGGCCGGCAGGGGTACCGGAACCGCGCGTCCGCCCGCGGGATCATGTAGACGGCTCCGTCGCGCGTGACCCGGAGACGCGGCTTGTTCGGGTCGGGCTCGCCCCGCAGGGCATTGTCCATCCACTGCTCGATCGCGTCCACGAGGCCGGCCCGGACAGACACCGATGCGTCGTTGATTTCGGCTTCCAAAGCCGCGATGTCGGGCCAGTGGTAGATACCTGCCGGCAGGTACTGCTGGAAGTTCACGGCGCCGCCGACGTGTTTGTGGCCGGTAGGAATATCCGCAATGTAGTCAGGCTTCAGGTGCGCATGGAGATGCACGCCGGTGGAGTTGCCGGTCGTGCCGGGGAGCCCCAATGGGGCATTCTTCTTCTGGTCTGGCTCGGTATTGTCCTTCAGGCTTGGGTCGTAGGGGATGACTTCGGCACCCTTGGCGACCGCCACCGTTGACAGGTGGGCATACGTGATTCGGAAGCCCGAGGATTGGACGATGACATGGTTCCCCAAGGGATCGACTTTACCGTCTTCTTTAATCTCGGGTTTGACTGCGGTGACCCTCCCGGGCGCCATGGCGTAAACAGGGTGTTTCTCTTTCATGGCCCAGTCGATGCCGTTGTGCGTGCCTCCCAAACCTGTATACAAGTGACGAGTACGGAAATCGTCGAACAAGTTGGTAATGGCGATTGGCGGGATTTCCACATTGGGCTCCGCCAGAGTGTCCTTGAAGGGCAGGGCCAGGCTGCCCGTCCGCAGGGTGGCCGTGTAGGGCTGCCAGGTGGTGCGCACGCCACTGACATCGCCTTCGGTCTCCACATTGTCGCCACGCACCCAGCCACTGGCGACGTCAGGGTCCGGGCGCTCGATTTGCCACCAGGTGCCGATGTCCCCCGACTGGCCCGTGTGGTATTTGCCCAGGACCTTGTAAGGGTTGTCGTCATTGATACCCGCGACAATTTCATAGGAGAGACTGGGCCCCTTACGCACATTGACTGCGCTGGTGGACGCACGTCTGAGTTGGGGGCTCTGGGTAGCCATGGAATTCCTCCCGATGGATGATGGCAGCGGTACCGCGTCCGCAGGTCGGGTGCGGCACGGGGGCATTCTGGCCGTCGGGAACGGTGGTGACCATATGCACCGCGTCAGGCGCGCGTCAACAGTCCGTCAAGCCGTCTGTGCATCCGGAACCGGGGAGCTGCATAGTCGGTCCAGGTCCGAGGGCCCGGCCCTCCGGTTCCCAAGGCCCGACCACCCCAGTCCGGTGCCCGCGTGTGTCCGCGCATCGCGGAGCCCTTGGTGTTCGCCGTTGGGACCAGGCGCGGGATGCACTGTATGCCCAAGTTGCGGGCCACCTGAGCCCTCCCGGCGGGGCGGTTGTGCTTGATTGGACAGGCTTCCCCGGGCAGCGGGTCCGCGCGTCGGGGCGGCCCGACGAGACAGCGGCATGCCGGGCCGAAGGGCCAACTGCCCGGTGGGGCTCTTCCCGGCCTACATCGGTCTCCGGGGCCACTTGCGGCGGGTTCGGGAACTCAACCGGCTATGGGCCTGGACGCGCGCGGGCGCGGTAGGCAAAGGCGGGCTGGCAAGCCGCAGCTGGCCCGGCACATGTCGGAACGGGCGCTCGACGCGAGTTGCCCGCGGCCCAAGTGTCGGGCGACACCGTCCGCGCCCCTCGCGGGAACTGCGCCGCTGGCCGGGGAACGGGGGCTGTACCGGGTTCCGGCAGGCACCGCTACGGGCGGTGTACGGGGTCTGTGAGCGGCAGCGGCCGGATCCGGTCCGGCCTGGTCGCACAAGGGGGAAGGAGTGTCGGGAGTCAGGCCCGCCTTTGTGGTTGACTGCGTCGCTCCGAGCTTGGCGGCCACCTGCATCCGGAATCACTCCGCTCCGGGATCGGCGGCCGGTGGTGAAGCCTCCGGCCAGGGCACACGCTCCTGCTTCTCAACCCCGGAACGGAACGGGCTCCAGAGGCTTCGGATGGCGGTAATGGTCCCTGACAGGGACACATGCATCCGGCTCGGGGTCGGCTGCGCAGACGTCCAGGGTGGGTTCGGTAAACCGGGCGTCGATCAGGTACGGACAGGAGCCGTATCCCCAGAAGGTCACCGAGAGCTCGCGATCCCGCCAATAATTGATTACCCTCAACAGCCTGCGGTCGTGGTCGTCCCGTGCGTGTTCCCAAACCTCCAAAATGTCTCCGACCGCCACGTCAAAATGGGACAGGGGAAAGCCCTCACACAAGTCACCCGCATCGGCAACCAGGAACAAGACCGGATCGGGCCGGGTCACCTTCACGCGAAGACTGGCGGCCTGCAGCGTGTCCCACAGGCGATGGCCCGGCGCCAGGGTCGGTTCCAGCAGGGGCATGGCCAGCCCGAGCGTGTGGATGTGGGGCGCATGGGCCAGAAAGTCCGGGGGCAGGGCCGTCAGGCTGAGCGCGCGCAGGTTCAGAAGCTCCAGATGGGGTGTGTGGGTCAGGAAGTCCGCGGGCAAGATTTCGACCCGATTCACCCCGAGTTCCACCTGTTGCAGGCGGAGTGCCTGCGTGAGAAAACCCTCGGGCAGGGCTTCCACCTGTTGCAGATCCAGCAGCAGGGACCGCAGGTGGGGGGACCGGCCCAGGAAGCCGCGGGGCAGGTCCGCAACCCCGTTGGCCAGGAGCCGGACCGTCTCGAGCCCGGGATGGTGGACCAGGAAGTCGGGTGGCAGCGATGTAGCACCATTGGCATCGAGGCTTAGGTGTCGGAGTTGCGGGGCATGGGCCAGGAAATTATCGGGGAATGCCGTGACCAGTCCCAGTTCCAGCGTGAGTTGCCGCAGGCGGGGGACGTGGCTCAGGAATCCCTCGGGCAGGGACGCAAGGGGCGTGACCTCTTTGACGAGTTTTAGAACATTCCCAAACCTGTAGTCGAGCTCGTATCTCGCATAGTCCAGTTCCAGGGTTTCCAGATGGGGCGTGTAGGCCAGGAAGCCCGGCGGCAGGGCCTGCAGCCGGGGCACATGCAGGCGGAGTTCGACCAGCCGCGGCGCATGGGACAGGAACCCCGCGGGCAGGGGCTGCCCGGACCACGAGTCCAGGTGGAGGGCTTTGAGGCGCGGGGCATGGGACAGGAAACCCACCGGGAAGGCATCCATGTCGACGGACAGGCGCAGGGACTCCAGATAGGGTGCCTGCGTCAGGAAGTCCGTGGGCAGAGACGGCGTGTCTCCTGTGTGGATCCGCAATTCCGTCAACTGCGGCACGGGGTCCAGGAGCCGTGCGGGCAGGGCGATTGTGTCGGCCACGTGCAGGGTCAGGGAGGTCAGGCGCGGGGCATGCGCGAAGAAACCATCCGGCAACGCCAGGCTGTGGGCGTTTAACGTGAGGTGGGCCAAGGCGGGGACTTGGGCCAGCAGTTGTTCGGGCAGGGCGGTCGCGCCGGCCACCTTCAGGGTGAGATGGGTGAGACGGGGCATGGCCCCCAGCAGTTGTTCGGGCAGGGCGGTCGCGCCGGCCACCGTCAGGGTTAGATGGGTAAGACGGGGCATGTGGGCCAGCAGTTGTTCGGGCAGGGCGGTCGCGCCGGCCACCGTCAGGGTTAGATGGGTAAGACGGGGCATGGCTGGCCGGAAGGTCTCCGGCAAGCTAGAGGTGGAGGACACGGTCAGGCGGGTCAGGCGGGGCATGTGGGCCAGCAATTGGGCCAGCACCGCCCCCGGGTATGGGTTCCCCAGGCGCAGGGACTCCAGAGCGGGGACCGGTGCCAGCAGGTTGGCGGGCAGCTCCAGGCCGTCCCAGCCATGAACCGTCAGATGGGTGAGCCGGGGGACCGGTGCCAGCAGGTTGGCGGGCAGCTCCAGGCCCTCCCTGACGGTCACCGTTAGGTGGGTGAGCCGGGCAACGCCTTCCAGGAAGGTCTCCGGCAACGAGGTGCGAGCATCCACGGTCAGGCGGGTCAGGCGGGGCACATGGGACAGCCGCAGGACCAGGCCCGGCGCCGAAGCCGAGTAGGGGGCCGGAGGCCGAGACCGATACTCCCAAGACTCCAGATGCAGGGATTCCAGGTGGGGGACCGGCGCCAGGAGGTTGGCGGGCAGGTTCGGGTCGTGGATGTCCCTGAGTTCCAGATGGGTCAGGCGGGGCACGCCCGCCAGCAAGGTCTCCGGCAAGGGGTTGTAGGCCCCCACATCCAGGCGGGTCAGGCGGGGAAGATGGGTCAGGAGCGGGGCCAGCTCCTCCGCCGGGAGGTCGTTCGCTATGACCAGGGACTCCAGATGGGGGACCGGCGCCAGCAGGTCGGCGGGCAGACCCACGTTGGAGCCGGCAGCCAAATTGTTGTCGGCGTATCCGAGGGACAGATGCGTCAGCAGGGGGGTGTACCGGAACAAGCCCGTCGGCAGCACCAGGAAATTGGTGGGATCCACCTCCAGCCGCGCCAGCCGGGGGGTGTGGGCCAGCAGGTCGGCGGGCAGGCCGGGGTCCGGGAGGGTGTGGGCCACCCCATCGGCGGGCAGGCCGGGGTCCGGGGTCGACACCTGCAAGGCGGCGAGGTTGGTCAGGCCCAGCAGGGCCTGCCGCACCGAGGTCGCCGCGAGGAGATCCGAGTGCGCGACGGGGAGATGGGACAGGGACAGGGACAGGGTGCGGATGCGGGCTAGATGCTCCCAGTCCACCAGCGAGCAGGGGGGCGCGGCGTCCTCCAGGGCCTGCACGGCTTCAAGGATGGCCTCCCTGATGTACCGGGGGCGTGTGCAGACCTGCGGCTCGCTGCCGGCCCGCGGCCAGGCCAACAGCGTGTGATACCGGAGATGGCCCACCCCGTCCACGCCGGCATCGTCCACGTAGCGTACGTGGCCCGCGGTGTCCACCTGCATCCGAAACACGCGGCGGTCGGGGTGGTCGGGATGGGGCGTGCCGTCCGGCAGGACCGGCTCGGCGCTGACCTCCCAGGTGACGGGCCGGACCGGCCGGAAACCCTCGGGCACGGTGAACAGCACCTCCGGTTGGTCCCGGGCCAGGAACTGCACCGGGGAGCGGTCGGTCCGGAAGGTCGCGTACACCGCGTTCCCCTCCCGCGTCAGGTGGAAGACGCCGGCGTGGTTCTCCGCCAGGTTGCGGTAGGGGCCCGTCGCCTCGGTCGCGGAGGGCGAGGCTTCGTCCTGGGCGGCGACCGGGGCGGCGGCCCACAGCCACACCAGGCCCAGACTCAGCAGCATTGACAGCACCTTCCGGGCGGAAGGCCATCTTTCCGCCGGACCGGTTGGGCCGGCAGGGCGCGGCACCGGGGGCATGGGCTGTTTCCTCATGGCGGACAGGAGACCAGGGTTCCTCATTCTACCGATCCGCTGCAGGTCCGCTTGGCGCGGGTCCCGCAGGTGGTTCAGTTCCGCCCGCCGGCGCTCACCAAGCAGGTGGGCGCGCGGGATTGCTCCATCTGCTTTGGGCCGCGGCGCCGACACCGACTGTCGGCCGCGGCCAAGGTCCGTGGACACAAGCAAACGGGTTGCGCAGTCAATGACGAGTCACGGCGAACAGGACGGTTGGCCACCACGCCGGCCCGTTCGGCGGGTGCCGTCCCGCAATCGCGTTGCGCAATCAACGCGGCGATGGCCGGGCCCGCACCGCCGCGTGCGGCGCGCCGCACGCGGTGTTTGCGACCCCGGTGTCCACGGCGCCCCACACCCCCAAAACCCGGCACTTCGATCCCACCGCACAGTTAGCCACTAAAACGGCAGTTAGGCATTATATGTAAAGAAGGCTGTTTTCGGGCCTGTGATCAGGCGGTTTCGGGCTGGTTCGCGCCCACACATCCGGCCCCCTACAACGATACAACGACGATTCCCCGCCAGGGAGCGAGGAATCGTCCGAAAACAGCAATTTCCGGGCCAGCTGGCTGCAAACAGAGGCCCTGAGAGGCCCCAAGTGCGCCGGATCACCGGTCCGGCCGGCCCCCAGCTCGAGTGTGGTGGGACCACCCTGTGGGATTGCCCATCCCTGGCGGGATCGGATCATGCAGCAGACCCTGGGCCATGCCTCGCTGGCCACCACCAGCCGCTACACCCATGCCCGAAACACCTTGAACCTCTTGATCCGGCTGGATTGAGAGGCCACAGAATGCGATTCGAGAGCGATTTCACAGCTCTGAGTACCTACAGCACCCCTGTGATTTGGCCGATCCCGACCAACATTCGACGGTGGGCCCGGCTTGAGAAGCTATTTGTGCAATCACCGGACCTTGCCTCAGTCCCGCCCCAGTCGCCTCTTGATTGGCCGGGCATCCCGAAGAACCTGGATTGCCGCTGCCTCACCACCAAGTACGCGGGCCGTCAAACAGCAGAACAGCAGTGCTTCGCATTGCCACAGCAGCCGGATCAGGTCAATCCCTACACATGGCAGCTGTTTCCCGGTCTTCAGGGAGCGGTGCACGCACCAGTTCCGCGTAGCCCGGACGCGCTTGGCAAACTCCGTCTCGCCACCTTCCTCCATCCTCAAGAGTTCAGAGAATTTCGACGTCAACCTCCTGATCTTCTTGTGGGTGCCACCCTCGATCCCCATGACTGGGGCGAGCTTTTGAAGTGACTCCTCCACTTTGATGAACCGCAGGTCCTCTGGCAGGACGCCATCACCGTACAGAGCGTCGAAGAACAGCAAGACCGGCTGCGACCACTCGCTGCACAAGTCAATCCAGGCCTTGATGGAATCTGAAAGCCCAGGGCCAAGGTCCTTGTAGGTAAAGTTCATGAACATAGGAAGGAGGTTTGCATGTGGTTTGGGGCTGTGATGTACTGACTCGCAGAAGATTTCCACCTCCTTCTCTCGGTTGGTCTCGTTCGCGACTTCCTGACCATCCTTGTGCGGCCAACCTGCAAGCGCGGTAATCGCCACCGGAGCAGCCGTTCCCAAACTGATCAAGTTTCGCATCCTGAAGGCCCAATTGATCACGTCCTTGGTAGTCCATGACGCGGAGGTCGAAAGTTTGATGTACGCACTCTGTGCAACCTGAGCCTTGGTCGCCCAGGGCGCAGGACTGGGGATCGAGTATCCGAACCCAAACTCTCCCGCAACGTCGTCGCCGGCCTGAAATGGCAAGGGGTCCGGCCTTTGATAGGTGATGGAAGTGCGATGGCTATCGAAATCGTGCTCTGTCATGATTCCCGATACCCCAAGCCACTCGTCCAGACCCTCGATCCTGCAAGCCAGCCGGTCGAAAAGCGGCTCGTCGTCGTCGAAGTGTCCACCTGCCAGGAGTGTTTCCGCCAGAATCGTAGAACTGGCGAACAATACTCCGCTCGCCGCTGATTGATGCCGGGACTGTGTGCAGATGCCGTCGACAAGCGTGACGGCACCGCGTTCCCGCGTGTATCCGAAGATGCGCGTCAGCTTCGAGGCGGCTTGACCCAATGAGCCGTGTGCCAAGGACAGGGCATCATCGTCCAGATACCCGAAGGTCTCCAGTGTGACGCGCCCAGCCTCCGAAACAGTCAACGTTCCCGCCACCTGACGGCTCCGGACCTCGTCGCCCGGTAACCAGAAGTAACCGGAATCAGTGAACGCCGCCAGCCTCATCGTTGCGCCTTGCCGGAATTACGTGACGTTGGACTGGGTATACCGAGTGGCACGAGGCGGCTCCAGAGATCGCCGCGCCTTCCCTGCCTCCGGGGACGGCTCCGGTACGGGTTCGGCCACGGATGGCTCGACGGGAGTCGGGGCCGGGGTGCTGAAGATGTGGTCCGGGCGAGGTCCATGCCCTGCCCCGGCACAGGCCCGCGGGGGGCCTTAAATCGGTGGGATCGTCCCGCAAACAGTGTTTGGGGCAGCCCGTTGCCTATGATATACCTAATGTGATGTATGTGATATGGCAGCAGGTGGTCAAATGCCGCAGGGAAAATCGGGGCGCGTCGTGGTGGAACTGGGCACGTCCCTGAAACGCGAACTGTACAGCGTCCTGGCCCGGGAAAACCGCACGCTCAAGGAGTGGCTGACGGAACGGGCCACGGCCTACGTGGCCGCGGCGCGGCGTCCGGAGGCCTCCGGACGGGACCGCACGCGGGAAGGCGGCGGGACCGCACGATGAAGTTCAGGGAGCACCAAACCGAGCAGAAGCTGCGCGGCGGATACTACACGCCCCGCGATCTGGCATCGTTCCTAGTGCGCTGGATCAAACCGATTGGTCCGCGGCGCGTGCTGGAACCCAGCTGCGGGGACGGAGCCTTTTTTCCGGATGTGGCGTGCTTCCTGGATCGGCCGCACCTGCTGGGCTTCGAGATCGACGAGACGGAGGCCCGCAGGTCCAAAACCAGGCTACGGGACCTGGGGCTGGACTCCGCCCAGGTCCGCGGCACAGACTTTCTGGCCTGGGCCGCGGATCAGCTGCCGCGGCCCGACGTGCAGTTCGACGCCGTGCTGGGCAACCCGCCCTACATCCGCTACCAGTACCTGCCCGCCCGGTTTCAGGAACACGCCCAGCACATCTTCAAGCAGTTGGCCTGCCGGTTCACGCGGCACACCAATGCCTGGGTGCCCTTTGTCCTGGCCTCGATGGCCCTGCTGCGGCCAGGCGGTCGCCTGGCCATGGTGGTCCCCGCCGAAATCATCCACGTGGCCCATGCCCAGGGCCTGCGCTCCCATCTCGGGCGCGTGTGCAGCCGGATTGTGCTCGTCGATCCCGAGGAACTGTGGTTCGAGGGCACCCTGCAGGGCACGGTGCTGCTTCTGGCCGAAAAGAAGGCGCACGATCGGGACGCGGCCCGCGGGCTGGCCATCCATCCGGTCCGGGGCCGGGAATTCCTCCATGGGGATCCGGAGCGGAACTTCCGGACGGCCCGGTATGTCAACGGGGCGGCGGTGGCGGGCAAGTGGACACACGCGTTGCTCGAACCCGCGACCCGGGCCGTACTCCAAGAACTGGAGGAGCGGCCGACGATCCGGCGCTTTGCCGAGGTCGCCGAGGTCGACGTGGGTATCGTGACCGGCGCCAACAAGTTCTTCCTGGTGGACGACGACACGGTGGACCGGTTCAATCTGGACATGTGGGCGCATCCCATGTTCGGCCGCAGCGACCACTGTCCGGGGGTCATCTATGACGCCCGCCAGCACGCGGCGAACGCTGCCCAGGGGAAACCGACCAACTTCGTCTGGTTCGACGATGCCGACGCGGAGCACCACCGCCAGGCCCGGCGGTACATCCGCTGGGGGGAGAGCCAGCGGCTGCACACGCGGTACAAGTGCCGAATTCGCAGGCCGTGGTACACGGTGCCCTCGGTATACGCCACGGAGGTGGGCATGCTGAAACGCGCCCATCACACTCCCCGTTTGATCCGCAACGCCCTGGGGGCCTACACCACCGACACCGCATATCGCATCCAGACGCTGGAGGGCACGGCGGACCAGCTGGTCTATGCCTTCCTGAACGCGCTGACGGCCCTGAGCGCCGAACTGGAGGGCCGGCACTACGGCGGCGGCGTGCTGGAGCTGGTGCCCTCCGAGATCGAGCGCCTGCTGCTGCCCCGGCCCGCGTGCCTGGACCCGGATCTACCGGAACTGGACCGCAGCGTACGCACGCTGTCCGCCGAGACGATGCTGGCGCGGCAGACGGAGGCGGTGCTCGGCCAGCTGGGCGTGACCGCGGGCCAGCAGGCGGAACTCCTGGCGGGGTGGCGCCAACTGCGGGACCGGCGCCACCGCGTACCCCGCCCGGCCGCCTAGTCGATGTCGATCACGAAGGTCGTGAAATCCGCGGCGTGACGGTAGAGGCGCAGGGTTCGGTCCAGCAACTCCTCACGGGCCACGAAGGGTTTGGCGGCGCCCCAATGCAATGAGCTCATGGGTTGATTCTGGCGGTATGACGCGGTGTCGGTGCGCGTGTCGTGCGACAGGGTCAGCCGGTAGACGCCACAGTCGACACCCCCAACAACGAGCTGGAAATGGGCTTCGGCCATTTCCTTGCCCTGAATGCGGGGATGAGGCCGCCACTCAAGTTTCTGAAACACCTGGTGCCGGAAATAGTGCTTCGGATCGATGTCGTTTTGCCCTTTTTTCCAAAGCATGGAGCCTGTGGGATTGGTCTTGGCACTCGTAGGGATGTTCAAGTCCCTCCGTTTCAGGGGAGGGCTTTCCCACAGCAGTTCCAGATCACCGGCGGGAGCAGGCTGGCGCTCCCTGGTCCGGGACTTCGTTGCCGTGCGGCGTTGACCCCCTGCCTTTCGTGGTGCATGGGTCCTGAGCCTCATGCGGGGCAGGAATCCGGAAGTTCGCTCGTGCCCGGGTGCCGGCGCCGGAGGTTGCAGCAGGGCCCTGTCTTCGTCCATGACCCGGCCCTGCTGCAGCAGGGTCTCGATTTGATCCTGCGTGTCGATCCGCAACACGTGCTCTGGAAACTCCTTCGGCATGTCCCTGAACCTTTGATCGATCTGCGCCGCCAGCGCGGCATCCGCCCCGACGGCCAGATCGAGTTCCTGGTACAGGCTGGCCTCAATGTTGGCGGTCAGGCCCGCTACCGTCAGGTTGGCACTCCCCACGATGACCTGTGCCTGCGCTTCGTTGCGGTGAAAGTAGAGCTTGGTGTGAAAGATCGGCGTTCTTGATCCGGTGTCGACGACATGGAGCGTGCACCCCAAGGCCAAGGCCCGGGCCAGCCCCTGTGCGGTGGTGATGCCGTTGCGGATGCCGGCGAAGAGGGTTGTGCAGTGCGCCACGGGTTCCAGCGCGTCGGCCAGGAGCGACAGCCCGGCCTCCGTCACAAACGCCGAACTCAGGATGATGTCTCCGGCCGGTTCCATGGCCAGCAGGTCCTGCAGGGCGGAAAGATGGTGCTGGTCGGTGACAGCCTGCAGGATGAGCGTCTTCATGGCCAGCAAACGTGAGGCGGAGGGCAGGGCGAAGGGGATCATCGCACACGACCCCAACTCGGCTTAGCCGGAAGCAAGGGCCACAGAATTGTCTAGGAGGGCGTTTCGCGAGCTCCTGCGATGTAGTACCCTCGGATTTGGTTGCTTTCGAGGGTGCAAGACGAAAGCCCCCGGTAGATCAGGCCCACTTTGTTCAGGCGGCGACTTCCTGGTCGCCGTTGGGTGAACTCAGCGGGCCGTGGTCCAAGACTTCCTCAATTAGTTGCTGGAGTTTCGTTTTCAGGTCCTTCGGGTTCTCCCACTCTATGCGATAGAGGTGGTTCACATCGAAGTGCACAGTGTCCTTGCGATCCTTGTGGCAGGTGTAGATCACCGGAATGTCGAGTGCGTGGGCGAAACCCGCCTCGTAGTAGACGCCCCCTGGGGCACCGCATTCCGGGCGTCCCGTCAAGTCGGCAACGACGAACTTCGACTTGCGGATTTCGGCCAGGATTTCATCGGCCACCGGACCCAGGTATCGCTTGCGGTCGATCCGGAGGGGGTCGTAGCCAGCAGCCCTAATCGCAGGTTCAATGCCGCATTCGAGTGCCTTCACCATGCTGTTGTCGAACCACATCGCCACGAACACCTGTTGGTTTTCGCCACGCTGGTCCCCGCCACGCTCGCGGAGCTGCTCATCCACCTCATCCACGTACATGCGTGCGCCAAGGCCAAGGTTGATGAGGTTCAGGCGAGGGAAAAAGGGGTCCTCTGGAGAACCCCCTCCCTCCAGCCAACCCCTATCCATTGCGTACAGCAGAAGACTAGTCAAGTCATCATCATGCCGACAACCGCCAGCGGCTTGCAGAAGATCCTTATCGGGACGTTGTTCGCCGGCATCGTCGCTACGGATCAGTTCACGCAGGAACATCAGCATGTGCTCCGAGGTCGAAGGTGTGACATCCCGGTGGTCCACTACCCAAGCCTCGTCCAGTTCCAGCAGCTCGTTTGCCCAGCTCGGTTTCTCTTCAAACTTCTCATGCGTATTGATGATCCGGCATTGGAGGTTGTGGCAGTAGATCCAGTAGCTCAGGTTGGCCTTTTGCCTGCAGGTCAGTTTCTGGAGAAGGTCCGCGCCGGACCGCATCAACAGAAATTCGCCGCCGGTGCGATTCTTGCCACGGATTTGACCCTCTGCAGGGATTTTCCACACGTGAGGCAGCTCATCCCAAATGGGACAGGGAAGTTTGTTGAATGACATGAACGGTGTTCGCTTTTCTGCCAAGTTGAAGTTCCAGAGCGTAGCACCCTGCGGGGCCAGGCATGCACATTCCTGGGCGCTCTTGAAGCAGGCCGGATCGGGCCTGGCCCCTCCGGCCGCCGCGGTCCGCGCCCGGCGCTGGGCTTCGAATTCCCGCGTCCTCGAGGCCGCTGGCCAGCGGCCCCGCGCGCCGGATCAGCTTCGAACTTGCCCGAATCCATCGCGGGCCCCTGCACGACGGGACCTTAGCCTGCCAGGGACAACAGGAGCAGCAGCAAACCGCTCGCCAGCGGCAGCCCCAACGCCAGCTTCCAACATCCCGACCGGCGGCTGCGACGGCCGGCGGATCTGCCGGACGATGCCGGCCGCTCGTTCATTCCGGCCCGCGTGGCCTGGTTGAACAGGGCCTTCCACACGTCGTCCGCCGGTTGCGAGGATGGAGCTTCCCATTGGCGGACCAGCCAGCGACCAGCCTCTGCGGCCGTCGCGGCGTCGAGCACCAGGTTGAGTTCCCCGGGCTGCGTCAATCCGGATTGCGAAAGGTTTGAACTGCCGGCCAGCCCCTTCCAGGCCTCGGCCCCGGATTGGATGAGGTAAA
>MPMO01000060.1 GCA_002238555.1 Caldilineaceae bacterium bin34 | reverse complement strand
CCCCGGGCGCCAGCCGCGGTCGGGTGCGGGGCACCACGGTCGGCGGTCGTTCCGGCCACAGCCGCGTGTCGACCGGCACCTCGGCCAGGTAGCCCAGGCCCAGGGCCGCCACCCCGTCCAGGAAGTCCACCGACCGACCGTAGCCCTCGTCGCAGACCACCCAGCGCGCCGGCAGCGAGCCCGCGGCCACCAGTTCGGTCAGCAGTTCCAGGGCCAGCTGCGGCTTGGTCCGGAAGGCGGCCTCCGCCGGCACGCCGCAGCGTTGCCGGCGCTCCGCATAGGCCGCATCCCCGGTCCAGGCCTCGGTCAGGAACAGCCGCCGGTGGACCAGCGTGGCCCCGCCCTCCCCGGCGTAGGCCACAAACACCCCCGCCTGGCAGTTGGCCACCTTGCCCAGCCGTCCGCAGTACTGCCGGGCCACGCCCACCGAGTGCACCCCCTGCTTGGGCATGTCGGTCGTGTCCACCAGCAGGACCCCCTCGCGCGTGCCCAGCTCCGCCCCCACCGCCTGCCAGTGGCGCTCCAGGAACGGTTGGTCGCACCAGGGGCTGTCCGCCGCAAAGTACTGCAGGCGGCGCACCTGGTTCATGTCGCCGTCCAGCTCGCGCAGGACCATGCGCTCGACCGACTTGCGCCGCTCCCCCGACAGCAGCCCCTCGGCGTAGGCGCGGAAGGACGCGCCCTGGTCGCGGCGCGGGAACAGGGGCCGGAAGCGCTCCAGGTAGGCCTGCAGGGAGGGCCGGAGCTGAAGCAGGTCGTCACAGGTCAACTGCGGGGCCGGGGACGGGACGGCGGCCATGGCGGAACTCCGTGGGCTGAATCCAATCCCTGCAACCTACCACATGACTTCTCGTTGCAGTGGTAGTTAGGGGCTTGGCTCCCAGCTACCTGGTTCACGGGTCGCGGGAGAGCCTTTGCCATCCGGGGGATGGCAGGGAGGCAACGTTCCTCGCCGTGCAGCAGCCCCTATCCTCGGGCTGGTGGACGGGCCGGCATGGAAGCCCCGTACCGGCCCAGGATGTTGATGGCGGCATTGTGGTCGGCGTTCACCGCGAACCCACACGCAACACAGCGGAAGCGCGCCTGTGAGGTCCGGTTGCGCTTGTCCACGTGTCCGCAGCGGCAACAGGTTTGCGATGTGTAGGGGGCCGGTACCTTGACCAGCTCACCGGCCCTTGTATGCCAGCAGCTGGTCACTGTTCCACAACAGGGCTTCCAGTGGGCACCAGCCCCGTGCGGTGAGCAGTCTCCATGTGTCCAGCGGACATGGAGGCCCTCTCCTTTCTGCAGGTGCCACGGTCCGGATATTGGAACTGCCTTGTGGCGCAGGCGGACTTCCAGTACTGCTCGCCCTGGCCGCTCTCCGGCCCCACGTCAGGCGCGCGTCGCGCACTGATACAATCGACTCCTGCCGAAAATCCAACTGGCCTGCTCCCATGGCTGCGGTCCGTCGGTGGACCGCGGTGCAGGGGCATCGTGCAGCGAAGAGGAATGCTGTTTCGATCGAATCAATTCCAGTTCTTCGGCGAGGTGGATGAATCATGACTTGCAAACACTTGAGCCCATTGCGAATCGGCCTATTGGCGGCTCTTCTTCTGGTCTTGGCCGCCGCCAGCGTTGCCTGTGCTCCTGCCCCTCCGACCGAGGAGATGGCCAGTGACATGGACATGGAAGAGGGTCCCCGAACCGGCGGCACCCTGGTGGTGGGCACGACGGACGACATCATCAACTTCGACGCGTTCTCGCTCGGCTTCGTCAGTTATCCCATGCAGAATCAGTGCTATGACAGCTTGATTGTCTACGACAAGCGGCTGAACATCATGCCGCGCCTGGCCACGGCCTGGGAGACCAACGCGGAGGGCACATCCGTCACCTTGACGCTGCGCGACGACGTGGTCTGGCACAACGGCCGGGCCTTCGTGGCGGATGACGTGGTCCAAAACATCGACCGGGCCCTGGTTCCGGACACGGGTTCCAACGTGCACGGCATGGTGCAGACGGTGGCGGGAGCCACGGCCGACGGGGATCACAGCGTCACCATCGATTTCGCCGCGCCGACGCCCAACATGTTCGACATCCTGAACGTGATGCGCATCATGGCGCCGGAGTCCTTCGATTCCCTGACCAATTCCTGCATCGGCACGGGCCCCTTCAAGCTCAAGGAATGGATCCCGGGCGATGTCCTGACCTTCACCCGCAACGAAGACTACTGGGAAGAGGGTCGGCCCTACCTGGACGAGGTGTCCTTCAAGCCCTTCGATGACCTGGAAGCCCTGGTCACGGCTCTGGAGACCGGGATCATCGACGCCGCCATCGCGATTCCGCCCAAGGACTACCAACGTCTGTTGGATGCCGGCATTGCCGTCGACTTCGGACAGGGCGGTTTGCTCTATTCGATCACGGTGAACCCCCCGGACCCGGATCAGCCGGAAGGACCGCTCAGCGACAAGCGGGTGCGTCAGGCGGTGTGCTGGTCCATTGACCGGGATGCCATCGTGGATCAGGCCCTGTTCGGTGTGGGCGGAGCCACGGTGGTGCCGTTCCCCGATTACTCGGTGGCCTACTTCGAGGAGCTGGCCGATCACTACAGCTTCGATCTGGATGCCGCGGCCGCCTTGCTGGACGAGGCCGGCTGGGTGGATACCGACGGTGATGGGGTCCGGGACAAGGACGGCGTCAAGCTGGTCCTGAACACGATCACCATTCAGGCGTTCCCCGAGACCACGGACATCGGCACCATCCTGGAGGCCGACATGGCCACCATCGGGGTGGAAATTGATGTGGAACCGCTGGACAGCGCCACCTATGGCCCGCGGCACCTCGGCACCCCCGAGACCGACGGCAGCGCGGTGTTCGACCTCGACGTCACGTTCGTGGGCAGGCAGCACCTGGATCCCATGGGACTGTTCGACAACAGCCCGTTCCGTCCCCGCTCCAGTCCCATCTTCCCGCGTGGCGATTTCCCGGAGGGCTATGTGGAGCAGCTGGCGATTGCCGGTTCCACCTTTGATCGCGACGAGCGACGAGCGGCCTTCCTGCAAGTTGGCGAGATCATGCTGGACTCATGCATCGACATTCCGATCTCCTGGAAGTACACGCTGTTCGCCCGCCAGGCCAATGTCCACGGCCTGGATTGGACCGTCAACGACGAGTTGATTGCGGGCAACACTTGGGTCGAGTAGAACTCCGGTCCTTCGACGCAGATTCCGCTTTCGGTCGGGCAGGTTGCCTCAAGGCACTGCCCGACCCATCGAGAGCAAGTCCGAGGCTCTACTTCGTGAGGAGCGGAGCCTCGGATGTCCGTGCCGCACCGGCACCGCGGGCAGAGGACCGCATCGATTCCGGGCACCTCGCCCGTTCGTGATACCCAGTGGTTGTTTACGCCTTGCGGCGGCTGGTGCAGACGCTGCCGGTGCTCTTTCTGAGTTCCATCCTGGTATTCGGCCTGGTTCGCTTCATTCCCGGCGACCCGGCCATGCTGATCGCAGGGCCCGACGCGCTGCCGGAGCAGATCGTGGCCGCCCGTGCCCGCTTGGGGCTGGACAAGCCCATCTATGTGCAGTATGCGATCTGGCTGGCGCAGGTGGTGCGCGGCGATCTGGGCGTATCCATCCTGAACGGCTACCCCGTCTTCGACTTGATCGCGCGGAAGTTCCTGGCCACCTTGCAGTTGACGGCCGGCGGGTTGCTGGTTGCCCTCTGCATATCCCTGCCGTTGGGCATCCTGGCGTCGGTCAGGCGAGGCGGCTGGTTTGAGCGTCTGACATCGCTGGTGGTCGCCCTGGGCCAGGCCATTCCCACCTTCTGGCTGGGCATTTTGCTGGTGCTGGTGTTTTCCCTGCAGCTCAAGTGGCTGCCGCCTTCCGGCCAGGTGGCATTCAGCGAAAAGCCGGGGCTGGCGCTGCGCCTGATGATCCTGCCTTCCGTGACGCTCGGCTTCTATTCCGCCACGGTGCTGACGCGCTTCCTCAAAAGCTCCATGCTGGAAGTGATGGAGATGGATTACGTGCGCACGGCGCGTGCCAAGGGTTTGGCGGACACCGGCATCCTGACGCGCCATGTCCTGAAGAATGCGCTGATTCCCGTCGTGACCATTTTGGGGCTGCAGTTGGGTGCGTTCCTGGGCGGGGCCGTCGTCACCGAGTCCATCTTCGACTGGCCCGGTCTGGGCCGGCTCATGCTGCAGGCGATCGGAACGCGGGACTATCCGGTCCTGCAAGGCACCGTCCTGTTTGTCGTGGTCACATTTGTCTGCGTAACCCTGATTACGGATCTGACCTACGGTTACCTTGATCCGCGCATCCGCTATCAGTGACCCGGTTGCTTGCGGGGACAGGGCCTGCCATCCTCTTCGTCCATGACCATGTCGTCGAGTGAGACCGCCAAGGACCGCGCAACCCGCGGCGATGAGGCTGTTCAGCCTTGGGACTTGCCGGAGCAGCCTTCGCAGTCCCGACTGTGGCATCGGTTCCTTCGGCATCGGGGCGGCGTGGCGGGCCTGGTGGTGGTTCTGGCCATGTTCTTCGTCTCCGTGGCGGCCCCCCTCCTCTCCACCCACGATCCATTGGTCATCAGCAAGGGCAACCAGTTTCTGCCGCCCAGCGCGGCCCATTTCTTCGGCACGGACGAATTCGGACGCGATATCTATACGCGCACCCTGCACGCGGGACGCATATCCCTGCTGGCCGGAACGGTTGCGGCTCTCACCGCCGCCGTGCTGGGCGTGCCCTTGGGGCTTGTCAGCGGTTACGCGGGACGCGGACTCGATACGGTCATCATGCGGTGCATCGATACGCTGCTGGCGTTCCCGGCGCTTCTGTTGGCCCTGACCATCGTGGCCGTGCTGGGACCGGGTTCGATCAATGCCATGATCGCCGTTGCCATCGTGGGACTGCCGGGATTTGCCCGCCTGGCCCGGGCCAGCATCCTCGTGCAGAAGGAAATGGACTTCGTGCTGGCGGCCCAGGCGGTCGGCGCCACGGCCCGGCGCATCATCTTCCGCACCGTGCTGCCCAACTCGCTGGCCCCCCTTCTCGTGCAGCTCACGCTGGCCGTGGCGTTCGCCATCCTGGTGGAGGCCGCCCTCAGCTTCCTCGGGCTGGGCACGCAGCCGCCCGACGCCTCGTGGGGGGCGATGCTGTTGAGCGGGCGCGGCCATCTGCGGCGCGCCTGGTGGTACGGATTCTTTCCGGGCCTGTTCATCACCTCGCTGATTCTGGGCCTCAACAGCCTGGCGGATGCCCTGCGCGATGTGCTTGATCCCACCATGGCGAACCAAGGAAACAACCTGTAGAACCCGGGCCGCGGCGGATGACACCGCCGCCCAAGCCTGGCCAAATCGTCACCATACGGAGGTGCAACCGATGTTAACGGAAGCCCAGCCCATTCTTTATTCCGATTTCAGGGTTGCCGACTTTGCGGAGGGCACCAAGACCCGCCTGCACCTGATCCTGAACACCCTGCCCTCGGGCGAACCGCTCTACTGCCCCGTCCTGCTCGCCCGCGGCGACAATCCGGGGCCCGTCTGCATGGTGACGGGACTGGTGCATGGAGACGAATACGAAGGTCCGGTGGCCATACAGGATGTCTTCGCGGAATTGGACACGGCCGACATGCGCGGCACGTTCTTTGGCATTCCCATGGTGAATGGACCCGCCTTTGCCCACGGCACCCGGGAAGGGGGCTGGGACCATCTGAATCTGGCCCGCATCTTCCCCGGCAGTGCCCAGGGCTTCCCCACGGAACGCATTGCGCATGTCTTTCAGGAGCATCTGGTGGTCCAAGCCGACTTCCTGCTCGAGATGCATGCCGGCGGCAACCTGTATGCCTGCAAGGAACTGGCCGGCTACCAGGTGCAGGGCGGCCCGGCCGGGGCGCGTGTGCACGAGGCCGCCATCGCCTTTGGGTTCGACTTTGTCTGGGGCACGGAGGCCCTGCCGGGACGCACGCTGTCCGCGGCCCGCATCAAGGGCGTGCCCGCCATTTACGTGGAGAACCGAGGCGAAGGCCGGCTGCGCTCCGCCCAGCGCACCTACGCAGGGCAGGGCATCCGCAACGTCCTGGCGTTTCTGGGCATTGTGGAAGGCGACTATCCCACTGCGGAACCCGAGTTCAGCCTGCAGACGCTGGGGGAGGAGGCAGGCCACTTGCAGGTGAACTACCCCAGTCCCTACTCGGGGCTCTTCGTGCCCGCGGTGGAACTTTGGGATATCGTCTCCGAGGGGGACATTCTGGGCGAGGTACGCCATCCCGACGGGACCGTTCTGGCGGAGATACCGGCCGTGGAGTCCGGACGGGTGATGCTCCTGCGTACCATTCCCAAGGTCCTGATGGGCGAGTGCCTGCTCTATGTACTGGAAATGGAGACATAAATTGGGTGGGTGGTCAGGAGCCTCCAAGGTGTGTTGAACTCCGCGGGAGCCGGTCAAAGTTCAGGGGATCAGAGCTCCCGGGGTCCTTGCTTGTCAAGGCTGGCAGGACGGCGCGGCAACGGGGAAGATGATGCAGAGGGCAACGTCGATGGACTTTCATGAAACCGACACCGTGGTCCTGGGCCTGGGGGCCATGGGCAGCGCGGCCCTGTATCACTTGGCCCTGCGGGGGGTCCCGGCGCTGGGTATCGAACAGTTTCGGCTGGGACACGACCGGGGCAGCACGCATGGCCCCAGCCGCGTGTTCCGTCCCTTCTATGTCAACCCGCTCTATGTCGAAATGGCCCGGGCGGCCCAGGCCCAGTGGCAGGAACTGGAACGGCGAGCCCGGACGCCGCTGCTGCGTCTTTGCGGGCAACTGGTAATGGCGCGGCCCGACAATGCGCAGTTTCAGGCAAGCCTGAAGGCCCTGCGGGAAGTGCGGGAAGATCACGACTTGCCGACCCGGGAACAGGTGGCCCGGCAATTCCCCATGATGCGGCTGCCGCCGGACTCCGTCGCGTGCTGGGTCCCCGGAGCGGGATTCCTGGAGCCCGAGCAGGCCTTGTCCGTCCTGGTTTCCGAGGCTCGCAAGGCCGGCGCGGACGCATGGGACGCGCAAAGGGTGACCGGGTTGGATGCGCAGGGCGGCCGCTTGGAAATAACCACCCCCGACCGCCGGATTCTGTGCCAGCGCCTGATCTGCACCGGAGGCTCCTGGACCGCCTCGCTGCTTCCGGACCTGCAGCTGGATCTCAAGGTCACGCGGCAACAGAAGTTTCACTTCCGCAGTGCCGACGTTGCCGACCTGCACCCGGACCAGGTGCCGGTATACACCGACTACGACCTGAACTACTACGGCTTTCCCGTGTGGCGCGGCATCTTGAACGTGGCCGACGACAACTGGGGGGACTTCACCGACCCCGACGAGGTGGATCGCAACCCGGATGCGGAAACGCGGGCGAGGTTGCAGGATTGGGTGGAGGCCCTGTTTCCGAATCGCGGATGGCAACACGTCCACACCGAGACCTGCCTCTATACCAATACGCCCGATGACGACTTCATCATCGACAGGCATCCCGAAGTTCCCAATGTGATCATCGGCGCCGGTTTCTCCGGCCATGGCTTCAAGTTCACGCCCCTAATCGGCGAGTTGCTGGTCCAGCTGGCGCTTGGGGAAACGCCGAGCCTCGACATTCGAGCCCTGGGCCTGCAGCCGGAGCGGAAACTCAGCCTGAAGAGCTAAAGGCCGGCAGCCCGTCCTCCCGCGCCGGATGGACACGGGAAGGGCCGGCGCATTCCGTCACCCGCAGCTGCACAGCCTTGCATGTGACAGCCCCCATCATCCAGGAGCACAGCCGTGTCCCATCCAACTCCTTCCCGCATCAACCTGCAGGGCCTCCATGCAGGCATGGCGGCCGCCAATTTGGATCTGTTGGTGGCCACCTCCCTGGAGAATTTTTTCTATCTCGCCGATGCTTGGCTGCTCTCGCAGCGGATCATTCCCGAACGACTCTGCTTCGCGCTGCTGGCCCGGGATCGGGAGCCCGGAATCATGACCTGCTACAGCGAGGAAGCCCAGCTGCGGGCGGAATCCTGGATCACGGATCTGGAGATCTACCTGGAACATCGGCAATCACCCATGGAGGCGTTGGCCCAATTCATTCGCGGGCGCTACGGCGCCACGGCTCGCATCGGCATCGAGAAGCGTTTTCTGGCCAGCGCCTATGTCGAGGAACTGGCCGGTCTCCTGCCGGCGGCGGTCCTGCTGGACGGGGATCCGGTTTTCGACGCGGCGCGGGCTGTCAAGACGGATGCGGAAGTGGCTCTCCTGACCCAGGCCGGGCTGGACACGGAGCAGGCGATCCTCGACACCTTTCGCGAAACCCGGGCGGGGCACACGGAAAAGGAAATGGCGGACCGCCTGTCCGCGCACGTCCTGCGCCAGGGCGCCGAATCACTCTGGCTCACGTTGGCGGCGGGAGCCAATACGGCCTTCAATCATCCGTCGCCGAGCGACAAGCAACTGCTTGCCGGGGAAATCCTGCGCGTGGACGTGGGGGGTGTGTTCGAAGGCTACCAGTCGGATGTGGCCCGCACCGCCGTGGTGGGCGCCGCCTCGGCCGAACAGCGTTCCGTGTATCGGCGCCTGCGGGAATGCGAACGCGAAACCATCGCAGCCTTGCGCCCCGGGACCAAGGCCGGCGAGGTATACCTCCGCGCGCAACAGGCTCTGGCGGACCGGGATCTGTCCCTAACCAGTCAGGCCATTGGCCATAGCCTGGGCGTCGGATTGCACGAACATCCCATCCTGCATGCCCGCAACGAAGCCGAGCTCGTCCCCGGAATGGTGATCGACATCGAGCCCGCAGTCAAGGATGCGCAAGGCTTCCTGTATCACCTGGAGGACTTGGCGCTGGTCACCGAGGATGAACCCGTGATCCTTACCACATTGATGAACACGGAGGAACTGTTCAGCTTCGGCAGCGGCAACGTTGCCGCCGACGCGGAGGGTCTTGCGTGAATGTGGTGCCGCCCGGCAAGTTGGACAGCTGTCGCCTACGGGTGTGAGTGCCCCTGCTCCGGCACATGCCCGGAGCAGGGAACACGCAAATGGTAGTGGAGCTTGCCCGTGGCCAATGGCACGGCTTCCGGGGTAGAGGCTCCATTCCCTATGGATGGCATCTTGTTTCGAGCGCAGTTTGCTCTTGTCAACCGGCCGCCGAAAAGCAGATCCGTGTCTACCATGTCGGAACGGTGAGTGCTGTCACGGGCAGGCTTTTGCGTTCATTGGTCACGGGTTCCGACGGCTGATGTCCAGGCATGTACACGGGGTGTAGCATCATTCTGGCGTCATTCGTCGAGATCTTCCGGCATGAGGACAAACTCGGGATAGGCTTCAATACCCAGTTCGCCGACATCCTGGCCCAGCTGTTCCACCGTCCGGGATACCCTGACACCCATGATCCTGTCCAACAGCATCCATAGAAGCCAGGAAAGCCCAAATACGAATGCACCAACCGCCAATACACCCATCAATTGCACACCCAGATTGGCGCCCGCCGCGATGCTTGTGGCCAGCGTGCCCCAGATTCCGGCACCCAGATGCGCCGGCACGGCACCCACGACATCGTCCACTTTGAGGATTTCCAGCAACTTGATGCTGGCCGTACACAGGATGGCACCGACGATGCCGATGATGATTGCCCAATAGGGCTCCGCGATGTCGGGCCCCGCGGTGATGGCTACCAGTCCGGCAATGGCTCCGTTCAATCCGGCAAAGAGATCCATCCGTCCGAGGATGGGCCGCGACACCAGAATGGCAGTGATCACGCCTGCCGCCGCCGCCAGATTGGTATTGACAATCACTTGACTCATGGCCACCGCATCCAGGGCGCTGCCCAGCGCCAACTGGGACCCGCCGTTGAAACCGAGCCACCCAAACCAAAGAATGAAGACACCCAGGGTCACGATCAGGATATTGGATGGAGGCAACGGTTTGACGGAACCGTCCCGGCGAAACCTGCCCAGCCGGGGTCCTACCACGAGGGCTCCCGCCAGTGCCGCCCAGCCACCGGTACTGTGCACCACGGTCGAGCCGGCGAAGTCCTGGAAGCCCAGAGCGCTCAGCCAGCCGCCACCCCAGGTCCACGCACCCACGATGGGGTAGATGATGGCGGTCAGCACCAGGACGAAGAGGAAGAAGGCCCACATTTTGACCCTCTCGGCCAGCGCACCGGACACGATTGACGCGGCCGTGGCCACAAAGACCATCTGGAAGAACCAGTCCGACAGGGTGGAATAGCCGCCCGCGACCACGGCCGCGGTTGCTTCCGCCTGGCCGGCCATCAAGGCCAGGTCATCGGCCGTGGGGCCATACAGGAAGCCGAATTTGCCGATGACCGCCTGTACGTCCACATACATGAGGTTGTAGCCAATCAGGTAGTAGGCCAGCCCCGCAATCGAATAAAGGCCGATGTTCTTCAGGCAGATCATCGAGGCATTCTTGGTGCGTACCGAACCTGCCTCCAACATGGTGAAGCCGGCCGCCATCCACATGACCAAGGCCCCCCAAAGGAGGAAGGCGAATGTATTGAGCACGAAGACTGTTTCATCGTCCGGAGCCGCATAAACCGCTGTGGTTCGGAACAACAGCAGGCCCAGGGCCAGGAACAGAATCACCCACAGGGAGCGTCGGCGTTCACGCCCTAAAATTTCGATAAAGGCTTTCATGGTTGACCTCCTGCCAATCGCGGTGAAACTCGAATACACCTGGACAGGCCTATTCTGCCCAGGTAGTGTCAAGGTGATAAGCGGTACATCCAACGTTTTGTGGCTGTGGAGTGGGGGGTGCCACAACCGCGGACACCTGATGGCCGGAGTCCGGTCCGGAGTTTGGGGTGCCATCCATCATGATCCGGGACTCTCCCATATTGGCCGCCGGAAGTCGGTGTTTAGAAGCGGATGGTCTTCAGCCGCTCCAGCTGTTCCGTCAGGTAGGGTACATCCTTGCGATCCCAGGAGGCCCGGCCCTCCATCGCGTGAATGCCCATGAACTGGCGGCGCGCCGGCGTGTTCGCCCAGCTGACAATCCGTTCCGGCGGCGGCTCGTGCCCCCATTTCTTGACCCAGAACGGCTGGTAGCCGTAGATGACGATGCGCCGGTCGCGCGGGCTCGTGTTGGCCAGGCCCGTGTGCCAGCAGAGAACGTTCCAGACGATCACGCTCCCGGCGGGACCCGTGATTTTCTTCAGTCCCGGCATGTCCTCCAGGGAGTTGCCGGTGTACCGGTCGCGCGGAGGGCCGTCCGGCAGGAGGTGGGAGCCCGGAACCAGCGAGAAGCAGCCCATGTCCTCGGTCTGGTCGTCCAGGAAGTAGAAGGCCTTGGTCTTGAGGGTGTACTGGGGATGGGTCCAGGCCGGCCAGTCCCGGTGCCAGCCGGTGTGGGCCTGGGTGCCGGCATGGTGGCAATGGCAGACCATTTCCATGGTTTGAACATCCGGCCCCGTGATCTGCCTGAGCAGCGGAGTGATGCGCGGGTTCATGGCCAGATCCAGCCACAGATCGTGGTGGTTGTGGATGTTGTTCATGGTGTGGGCGTTGGGTCCGTGACCGTATCCGCCCTTGATGACCCCGGACTCCACCATGGCCCGCCAGGCGGACGCGGTCTCCGCCTGGATTTCCTCATAGGCCGCGCGGATTTGGTCCAGGCCGACAGCCTCCACCGCGTTCTCGATGACGACGTAGCCGTGTTCCCTGAAGTGGTCCAGTTCGGCCTGGTTGAAGTCCTGCATGCTGCTTGCCCTGGGCAATGTTGGGATTGAATGGGAGGACGGGTGGCGCGGATGCCGGGGCGACCACCAACCCGCTTCCGTCCGCAGACTCGAATATAGCACCGGCTATCTTCGGGCTGAACAGCCGCTCCGGGGTTGTTTCCCGGACTGCAGGCGGCACGGGTAGGATTCGGTTCCCCAGTCCGCAGCATGGAGCAAGGCGACCAATGAAGATCACCGACCTGCAGATCATCTCCTTTGAAGTGACGGAGCCGGCCTTCCAGTACGGGCAGGTGGTGCCGGATGCGCCCACGACCCAGACCCTGATGCGCATCCACACGGATGAAGGGGCCGAAGGCTACTACCTTGGTGGCCAGGGACACGGCGACCGCAACGGTCTGGGTCCGGCCGACATCGACATGATGCTGGGGCGCATCCGCTCGCTGATCGTCGGGCAGGACCCGTTCGACCGGGAACGCATCTGGCACTGGATGTGGGTTGCCAACATCCCCGAGGAAATCCTCAGTGCCGTGGACTGCGCGCTCTGGGACCTGCAGGGACGGCTGTTCGGGGTGCCGGTGCACAAGCTGCTGGGCGGCTGCCGCGACAAGGTGCCGGCCTACGGCAGTACGTTCCCCAACATCGGATCGCCCGAGACCTACGCGGCGCATGCCGCGGAGTGCCAGGCCCGCGGCTACCGGCACTACAAGATTCACCCCTATTACTTCTGGAATCCCGCGACGGGCGAACCGGACCCGGGACGGCCGTCCCACATCGATTGGGACATCGCGGCCTGTCGCCTGGTGCGCGAGGCGGTTGGGCCGGACATGGTGCTCAGCTTCGATCCCTGGGGCACCTACCGCAGCTACGAGGAGGCGGTCAAGGTTGGCCGGGTGCTGGAGGAGCTGGACTTCTACTGGTACGAGCACCCCATGAACGAGTTCCGGGTCTCCAACTACGAGAAGCTGAGCCGGGAACTGTCCATTCCCATCCTCAGTCCGGAAATCGCCCACGGCTCCATCTACACGCGGGCCGACTGGATCAAGCGCGGCGCCTCGGACATGAGCCGGATCGACGTGCTGCGGGGCGGCATCACCGGCGGCCACAAGATGATCGCCATCTGCGAGGGCTTCGGCGTCCGCTGCGAGGTGCACATGAGCGGCCACGGCAACTTGGCCCTGCTGGGGGCCAGCAGCGAGGACACCTGCGGCTGGTACGAACGGGGCCTGCTGGCCCCGGGTCTCGACTACGAGGTGGTGCCGCCCTACCTGAATTCGATCGGGGATCCCATGGACGACGAGGGATATGTCACGGTGCCGACCCGTCCCGGTCTGGGCTACGACCTGAACTGGGACTTCATCCACGCGCACGGTACGGTCCATGCCGTGTAGCCTGCACCAACATGCGTCCAGTCGAAGCACCATCCCATGTCCGGTGGGTGGCGGGCATCGGGCTGCCGCTGGCACGGGACCGCGACGGACATGGGGAACCGATCCTGCCCGGCTCCCCAAAAACGAAGGGCAGCACCGGAACGGTGCTGCCCCTGCCTGCCTTGCCACATGCGGTCGGCGTGAGTGGCGATGAGTGGAATTGAACCACTGACCTAGGGATTATGAAGCCCTCGCTCTAACCGTCTGAGCTACATCGCCGGGCAAAACGACGCCGACAGGGCAGTGTCGGCGGAAAGACAGTAGCGGGGGCAGGATTCGAACCTGCGACCTTCGGGTTATGAGCCCGACGAGCTACCGCTGCTCCACCCCGCGTCAAAAACTGAACAGGCATTGTATCAACGGCCTTGGCCCGATGTCAACAAGGGGACGACGCAGCCGAATCACGTTCCATGATTTGGGTTCGGGGCCGCAATCGATGACGGCACCTCCGAGCCGGTGGGCCGCCAGGACAACCTGTCGTCCGGTTCAGGACAGATCGATTTCGATGTTGAAGAGGGCCAGCCACTGTTCCCAGATGGGCAGGTCCAGAACCGATGTTTCTTGAGGCTGGGGGAGCAGGCCGCTTCCGGTGTGGCTGTAGCCGCGCGGCAGGATGACTGCCACCACCTGATCGCCGGGCCGCGAAAGCCCCAGCTTGTCCCGCGCCACGGTTTCACGGTAGGCATCGGTCTTTACGTATTCCAGCTGCTGGGCCAGCCGCAGGCCCCGCTGCGTGGCCTCGGCATACTTGCTGGAGGTCCGGTCCAGTTCCGCCCTCACTTCGGCCCGTTCCAGCATCAACTGGATATAGGTGGCGCTGAAGGCGATCAGCAACCCGAACAGGATCGCCAGGAAAACCTGGTTGCGGACGGAGTGGCGCTTGCGCGGGACCGGCTCCGGAAGTGTGGCAGACATGCGAACCGCCCCGGCCGACGGGAACAAAGCAGGAGAAAACAACGGCGGCGGGCGACGGCACGAATCGTACCATGCCGTCGGGGAGGGACAGCCAGGGGGATGCAGGTGCCGCAGGAGGGACTTGAACCCCCATGAGCGTAAGCTCACTACATCCTGAATGTAGCGCGTCTGCCAAATTCCGCCACTGCGGCGCAACCTGCGAAGGGGAATGTTAATGGCGATGCCGCAAGGCTGTCAACATCCGGGTTTCCGCGGTCGCGACAAGTGCCATAATATTGCCGAACGCTGTCAACAAACTCAGGCGCACCGTCATGTCCCGCACTCTTGTCTATGTCGTCATCGTTCTTGGCGTGGTGATTCTGGCGGGAGGCGCGGCCATATTCGAGCCGTGGACATTCTTCCAAACCGACGTGGTGGACGAGGCGTTTCCGTTCGACGACATGACCGAGGAGCAGAAGACCGCCTACGGCTCCCTGCCGGACGAGATGAAGGACGGTCTCATGGCGATGGCGGAGGATGAGGCCATCGAACCGGCCATGGTCAAGGAAACGACGGAGGCTGTCCTGATGCCGGACGCCGAAGTTGCGGAGGAGCCGATGCCGGAGATGGTGCCGGAGAACATGCTTCTGGGCATGGGCGAGTTCGGCCGCATCGACGCAATTCACGCCGCCGAGGGCACGGCGGCCATCTACCAACTTTCGGACGGGTCCCGCGTCCTGCGCCTGGAGGACTTCAAGTCCACCAACGGACCCGAACTGCACGTGCTGTTGACAACCGGGACGGAAGCGACCACGTTCGGCGACGTGGGCGACTATGTTGACCTGGGCATTCTCAAGGGCAACGTTGGCAACCAGAACTACGAGATTCCGGACGATGTGGATCTGTCGGTGATCAAGGCGGTGGTGATCTGGTGCCGGCCGTTCAAGGTGGTGTTCAGCGTGGCCAACCTCATGTAGGCAGGCAGCCGGACTTGCCGCCTGGTATGTGCCCGGGTTCCCGTCCCGCCGGATGTTGCCGACCGGGACACATGGACCTTGTACCGACCGCCGCCGAACGGTTTCGTTTGAACCCCTGCAGGACAAGGAAGGCGCACTGAAGTGCGCCTTCCCTGCGATTGTTTTGCGGTCCGGGATTCTTCCGGGACGGAACCGCCCTTGTTCGTATACGGAACGAACGTTCTGTCCCTAGCAGTTCGAGTTCACGACGGAGTTGTGGACGAAGGCAGTCAAGCCTTCCGCGTCCTCCACTTCGAACCACACGCCGTCTGCCGATGCGGACACCCCGATCCGTTTGAGGGTCGTGCCGGCGGCCAGCATGCCCAGCGCGCCTTCATCCCTGCTTGGGCCGCGCCGGTAGCGCGTACCGTCTTCGATCACGGTGACGGTGCAACCCATCATGCTGTCGTCCATCCCTTCTTCAAGCGCCCCCATTTCCATGTCCATGTCGTCCATCATCCCCTCTTCCGGCGGACGCTCCGGAATGATGATCCCGGTTGGGCCACAGGCTGCCAACACACCGATCAGCACGGTCAGAATGGCTGCCAGAGCCAGACGCGAATGGATGGACATCGGAGTACTCCTGGGCCTTGTCGGGGCGGATTGGGAAACGGCTGCAAAGCACATGCTTGCCGAATGCTGCACGGGGGTCATTGTAGCGCAGACACGGGTGCCGGGGTTGAGTCCCGCACCCGGTCCGATCAGCGCGGAAAGCCGGCCGCATCTCCCGCGATCGTCACGCGCGTGGTCGCGATGAACCAGTTCGCAAAGGTGTCCAGTCGTTCCGCCGGACTGTTGAGCTGGCCGACCTGGACGTTGCGGACGCGTCCGTGCACGCCGTAGGCGTAGACCGGCGAACTGATGGGCAGGGCCGGCAGGTCGGCCAGGAAGACATCCTGAAAGCGATGGAGGAGATAGTGCCGCTCCTCGGCGTCCAATTCAATGCGGGAGCGTTCCATCAGGCCGTCCGCGTAGGGGTTTGACCAGCCGCCGTAGTTCAGTTGGCCGGGAGCCGTCTGCGAACTGTGCCAGAACCGGAAGGGATCGGGGTCGCCTTCCAAGCCGGAAACCTGCACCAGGGCTGCATCGAAGCTGTGGTTGTCCAACTGCTCCACCAGCAAACGGGCAAAGGGCAGCACGACGAGTTCCACACCAATCCCCAGGTCGCGCCAGTACGCGGCGATGGTTTCGGCGTAGGCGCGCAGGGCCCGGTCGTCGCTTACCGCGAGCGACAGGGTCAACGGAACCCCGTCCCGGTCGAGCATCCCGTCCAAGTCGCGGTCGCGCCAGCCCGAATCGCCAAACAGCTCCAGGGCCAGCACCGGATCGTACGGATATTGCGTTAGGCCTTCCTTGTAGGCCCAGTGGCCGGCCGGGATGGGCGAGTCGGCCGGCGTTCCCCAGGCCAAATCGGTCGCATTGACCACGGATTCGCGGTTGATGGCATGCAGGAGTGCCTTTCTGACCTGCAGTTCGGCCAGCGTGGGCACGGTCTCGGAGCGCAGGTTGAACAGCACCATGGTTAGACTGGGCTGGGCGGAGGCAAACACCTGCAGCTCCTGTCTGTTGGGCAACAGCTCAAGGTTTTCGGTCACTCCGGCCGACAGCCCTTCCAGCTGTCCGTCGAGGAAGGCCTGAAACAGGTCCGCCGTACTCGCGTGGTGCCTGAATTCCAGGGCCGGAATGTACGGCACGGCCTTGTCCTGAAACCGGCTGGGCACCAGGCGCAGGAAGTCGTCCTCCACGCGATCCAGTTGCATGGGGCCGTTGCCTACCACCGGCAGTTGATCGATGTACTCCATCATGTCGGCCACCGCGACATTGGAGTGGATGTGGAAGGGCAGCAGCCCCACCGTCAACAGATTCAGGAAGGGGGTGAACGGCTGCTCCAAGCGGAACTGGACCGTAAACGAATCGGTGGCCCTGACAGAGGCCAGACGGGCGGCGTTGGCGAGGGAGGGGTCCCCGGGAAAGTCCGGGTCGCGCAGCACCTCGAAGGTGTAGACCGCATCCTGGGCGGTGACCCTGAGGCCGTCGTGCCAGAACACGTCCGGACGCATGCGCAGGGTATGGACCAGGCCGTCCTCCGACACCTCGTGCGCCACGGCCAGATCCGGTACCACGGCACCCCGGGAGTCGAACTGCATCAGGCCCCGGAACAACTGTCGGCACACCGTCCGGTCTATTGCATTGAGACTGCACAGGACAGGATTCAGGTGCAGGGGCGTCCCTACGACGCCTTCCCGGTACACGCCGCCGTAGTCGGGCAGGATGGTCGTGGACGCGTCCGCCGCCTGCCGGCCAAACGTGGCGGTCAACACAAGGAAGCCGCCCAGGATTACGGCGGTGATCCACCCCCGCACCGCAGGCTCGGCGAGCGGTTCTTGCATGGATCGGGTCGGGACCGGCCGCACCAGTCCGGAAATCTAGAGGCGGTTCTGCAGAATGACCGTAAGAAGACTCAACAGCATGAAACTGGTGGCCAGGGCAATGGTCACGTTGAAGACCACCTTTTCCAGGCCCCGGCGTGTGCGGTAGATGGAGGAATCCCCACCGAACATGCTGCCCAACCCGGCATCCTGAGCCTGAACCAGGATGATGGCAACCAGGGCGACGGCCAGCACCACAATCGCCACCAGCATGAAGTCAAGCAGTGCCACGATGGAACCTCAAACCTCAGGACAGTACGCGAATGCGGACGGGGCGTGCCTCAGGCGGAGGAGGAACTGGCCTTCTCTTCGCGGGCGACTTCGCCGTCCACATCGTCTTCGAAGGGGTCCTCGTCGTCCTCCAACAGGTTCGCTTCCTTCTTGTCGTCGGAGCCCCCCATGTTGCGTCGGAACTCCTTGATGGTCTTGCCGACCGCGCCGCCCACTTCGGGCAACCGGCCAACACCAAAGATCATGATCACAATCACCAGGATGATTCCCAGTTCCAAGGGGCCTAGATTGGGCATGTTGGCCTCGCCGCCGGTCGAACGGATGCACTCTATGTCAGCGGGTCATTATAGGGGTTTGGTCCGGGCACTGCAAAGGAGTCCGCCCGGCAGGTGTCCGGAGCGTGCGCCGCAGACATCGCGAATTCCTGTAGACTCCTCATTGACTCGGGCCTTTGACGGTCCGGCCACCGCCGATGCAGGCGGTGGCTTCCGAACCGTGTCCACCTTTCTGCGACGGCACAGTGCTTCGCTCCCTGCACATCCGCAACCTGGCCATCATCAATGACCTGGTGCTGGAGTTTACCCCGGGCCTCAACATCCTGACCGGCGAAACCGGGGCTGGAAAGTCCATCATTCTTGACTCCCTCGATCTGTTGCTGGGCGGGAAGGCATCCGCTTCGTTGATTCGGGCCGGCGAGACCGAGGCCAGCGTCACCGCCACCGTGGACACAGCCGGCGCCACCCATGTTCTGGAACGCATGGTGCGCGACTCCGGCCGCAGCGTCTGCCGGCTTGACGGCGAGGTGGTAACCCGCGAGCGGCTGCGGGCCGTGATGCAGGCACAGATCGAAATCCACGGGCAGACGGACCACCTGCGCCTCCTGAATCCCGATGCGCATGTGGATATGCTGGATCGCTACGGTGATCTGGCGTCGGAGCGGGAGGTGGTGGCGGGCATGCATACCCGCCTGCAGGAGGTTCGGCGCCGGCTGGCGAGTTCGCGCATGGATGCCCGGACCGTGATGCAGCGGATCGACATGCTGCAGTTCCAGATCGGAGAGATTGAGGCGGCCGGCCTGGTTCCAGGCGAGGTCGCCGAGCTGGAGACCGAACAGCGCCGTCTGGCCGATGCCGAAAGCCTCCGCACCCTGGCCGCGGAGGTCCGCATGCGCCTTGAGGAGGGTGACCAGGAGATCCCCGACATCCTGTCCCAGCTGGGTCTGGTGCAGGCGGTCCTCGATCGCCTGGTGGCGGCGGACGCCTCCCAGGCCGAACTGGCGGCGAACCTGCGGGAGGCCATGGAACTGTGCAGCGACGCGGGGCGGAGGCTGGGGCGCTATCTCGATTTGGTGGAGGTCAATCCCCAGAGGCTGGCCGAGGTCGAAGAGCGCCTGGCGCACCTGGACCAGTTGCAGCGCAAGTACGGACCGACAGTGGAGGAAGTCATCGAATGGGGTGCCAAGGCGGCCGCGGAATTGGCCGGCCTGGAGGATCAGGATGGACTGACGGAGCGGCTGGAAGCCGAGGAGGCGGAACTCCTGCAGGCCCTGGCCGTTGCCTGCCAGGCGTTGAGCGAGGCGCGGCAGGCGGCCGGAAGGGCCCTGGCCCGGCACACCGAAGCGGAGCTGGCGCATCTGTTCGGCAAGGAGCCGCGGTTTGAAGTGCTGCTGGAACAGGAGGAGGCGGCGGACGGCCTGCCCCTGCCGGACGGCAGTCGGGTGCGTCTGGATCGCACCGGCATCGACGCGGTGTCGTTTCTGGTCAGCACCAATCCCGGGGAACCGGTCAAGCCGTTGGTGGATGTGGCATCGGGCGGCGAAACCTCCCGTCTGATGCTGGCCCTCAAGTGCGCGCTGGCCGCGGTGGACGGAGCGCCCACGCTGGTCTTCGATGAAATCGATCAGGGCATTGGCGGCCGCATGGGGCTGGTGGTGGGCAGCAAGCTCTGGCAGCTGGCCCATCCCCATGGCTTCGACAACGGCGACGGAGCCGGCCATCAGGTTCTGTGCGTCACGCACTTGCCGCAACTGGCCGCCTTCGGCGATGCCCACTTCGGGGTGCGCAAGGCCATTCACAGGGAAGGGGGCGTCGAACGCACCCGCACCGAGGTCCAGATGCTGGCGCCGGCCGATCGGCTGGGCGAACTGGCCGCGATGCAGGGCACGTTCACGGCCTCCGGACGCCAGTCGGTGGCGGAGATCTTGGGACAGGCCCACGCGATGATGGGAATCGCGCCCGAGGCACCGGCCCGGTCCGACAACGGGCAGCGCGATTTGTTCTCCGTCAACGGGTCGTAGCAGGAATGCGCATCATCGCCGGCGAGGCCCGCGGCCGCAGACTCAAGGACGTGCCGGGCGCAGGCACACGCCCGATCACGGACCGGGCGCGGGAGGCTCTCTTCGGGAAGCTGCACGCCTGGATACCGGATCGCCGGGTCCTGGACCTGTTTGGCGGCACCGGCTCCGTCGGCCTCGAGGCGCTCAGCCGCGGAGCCCGGCATGCGACGTTCGTGGACCGCGGCGCCCGCGCCGTGGCCACGATTCGGGCCAACGGCGCCGCCTGCGGATTCCTGGAGCGCATGGAGATCGTCCGCCAGGACAGCTTTGCCTATCTCGAGGCCGCGGCCGTCAGGGGGATCGGCGAGGCCTGGGACTTCGTGTTCATCGCCCCGCCGCAGTTCAAGGACATGTGGAGCGCCGCCCTGGCCTTGGTGGACCGAACCGCGGGCGTCCTGGCCGCAGACGGCTTGGCGGTGGTCCAAATCGATCCGGGGGAGGACCGAGAGTTGGCCCTGGAACGTCTGGAACAGTTTGATCAGCGCCGCTATGGACGCGTGCTGTTGTGCTATTACCGGCCGCGGCCGGCTACGGGAGATACCTGATGGAATACAGCGAAGACAGGACCGAGGAACTGGTGGCACTGGCGGCCCGGGTCGTCGCAGCCTACGGTGCGCAGGGCCTGACCTGTGCCACGGCGGAAAGCTGCACGGGCGGTCTGGTCGGCCATCTCCTGACGGAGATTCCGGGCAGCTCCACCAGTTTCATGGGGGCCGCTGTTACCTACAGCTACGAGGCCAAGGAAAAGGTCCTGGGTGTCGAGGCCGGATTGCTGGAGGCCAAGGGCGCCGTTAGTGCCGAAGTGGCGGCGGCCATGGCCGCCGGTGTCAGGGAACTGTACGAAGTGGATGTCGCGGTGGCCATCACGGGCGTGGCGGGTCCCGGCGGAGGGACCCCGGACAAACCGGTTGGCCTGGTGCACCTGCACCTGTCCGGAGCGGACGGATGCGAGGAGGGGCGGCGCAAGGTGTGGCCCTCCGATCGCAGTGGCAACAAGGAACTCAGTGCCCGGGAGGCACTGGCGATGCTGGACGCCTGGGCAGCCGACCGAGCGGATGCCCAATGAGCAGGTCGACTCCCTTCCGCATCCTGGTGGCCAAGCTGGGTTTGGACGGTCATGATCGGGGGGCCAAGGTCATTGCCAGGGGCTTGCGGGACCGGGGCTTCGAGGTTGTCTACACGGGTATTCGGCAGACACCGGCGATGGTGGCGCGGGCCGCCCTGCAGGAGGATGTGGACCTGCTGGCCATCTCGATCCTGAGTGGTGCCCACAACACGCTTGTGCCGAGGGTGATCAATCTGTTGCGGGAACAGGGTCAGGCGGATGTGCCGGTGCTGCTGGGGGGCATCATTCCGGAGGCGGACCGGCCCGTCATGCGGGCCGCGGGGGTGGCCGAGATTTTCGGGCCCGGTACCACCATCGGGGAAACGGCGGACTGGATCCTGGCGGCGCTGGGCCGTGACGAATGACGGCCCCGGCCGGGTCGTCGAACCCGGAACATCTGGCGGAGGGCCTGCGGGACGGCGACATGCGCTCGCTGGCGCGCGCCCTGACCTGGGTGGAGCGACGGGCGGACGGTTTCGAGACGCTGCTGGGAGCCCTGCTGTCCCATGCGGGACAGGCCCAACTGGTGGGGGTGTCCGGCCCGCCCGGCGCGGGCAAGTCCACGCTGATTGGCAGGCTGGCCGAACAATACGGCGCCGTCCAACGCGTGGCTGTGCTGTCGGTGGATCCAACCAGCGTTGTCTCGGGCGGAGCCCTGCTGGGGGATCGGATTCGGATGACGGACGTTTCGCTGGCGGACAACGTGTTTGTGCGCAGCATGGCGACCCGCGGCACGGCCGGCGGACTCAGCCTGGCCTGCTGGGACCTGGCTCTGGTCCTCGATGCGGCGGGCTACGATCCGATTCTGATTGAGACCGTGGGCGCGGGCCAGGGGGAAACCGAGGTGCGCCATCTGGCCGACACGACGGTGCAAGTGGAAGCCCCGGGTCTGGGGGACCATGTGCAGGCCCTCAAGGCCGGCATGCTGGAAGTCAGCGACATTGTGGTGGTGAACAAGGCCGATCGTCCGGACAGTGCCCGGACGGCGGCCCGGATTCGGCAGACACTGGCCCTGGGCATGGAGACCGGCTTGGCTCCGCATGCCTTCCACGGACAGGCAAACGACACCGGGCGGGGATGGGTGCAGCCGGTCCTGCTGACGGATGCCCTGGCCGGCACCGGTATCAATGAGTTGCAGGCTCGAATTGCCGAACATCGCGACTGGCTGTGTGCGTCCGGAGCCCGGCAGGACGCGGAACACAGGCGCGCGGCGCGTCTGTTGAACCTGCTTGTGGATCAGGGCTGGCAGGCTCGCCGCCGGTTCATGCTTGAGGCGGCCGGATGGGATGATGTCGTGGAGGCCGTGGCCGACCGGCAACAGGAGCCGCACGCGGCGGCCCGCTGGCTGCTGCAACGGGTGTTTGGGGATGGTTCGGGGAGTTGACTGCTGGCCTTGGCGGGCAAACCGGCCAGCTTCTATAGCTCGACTTTGTACAAAGTCGAGCTTAGGATCGAGCAGACTTATCTACTCATGAATGACTCGCACTACCGTCAGATCTTCGAAGCCCAAAGTGAATGAAATCTCGACTCTGTTACACCAGGCTGCGCTAACCGGGAGAGTTGGCACAGCAAAGGCGTTGCTCAAAAGAGGAGCTTGGGTCGACGCGAAGGCGGACGGCGGTCGAACCCCGCTGCATCAGGCGGCTCGGTCGGGCCACGTCCGTGTCGCCAAGGTTCTTCTGTCCCAGGCAGCCCAGGTCGACGCGAAGGCGGACGGCGGTCGAACCCCGCTGCACGAGGCGGCTCGGTCGGGCCACGTCCGTGTCGCCAAGGTTCTCCTGTCCCAGGCAGCCCAGGTCGACGCGAAGACGGACGGCGGTCGAACCCCGCTGCACGAGGCGGCTCGGTCGGGCCACGTCCGTGTCGCCAAGGTTCTTCTGTCCCAGGCAGCCCAGGTCGACGCGAAGGCGGACGGCGGTCGAACCCCGCTGCATGCGGCGGCTCGGTCGGGCCACGGCGACGTGGCCAAGGTTCTCCTGTCCCAGGGAGCCCAGGTTGACCGGCGCACGAAGGGCGGTCGGACCCCGCTGCATGCGGCCGCTTGGTTAGGTCACGTGGAGGTGGCGCGGGTTCTGGTGGCTGCGGGGGGCGATGGCGGGACGCTATTGCACCGGGCCGCTGCCAGCGGCGGCGTTGATGCTGCGGAGGTTCTGCTCGCCGCCGGTGTTGCGGTCGATGCACCGGGAAAGGACGGACAGACCCCGCTGCATGCGGCGGCTCAGTCGGGCCATATCGACATGGTCAAGGTCTTGTTGTCCCAGGGAGCCCAGGTTGACCGGCGCACGAAGGGCGGTCGGACCCCGCTGCATGCGGCCGCTTGGTTAGGTCACGTGGAGGTGGCGCGGGTTCTGGTGGCTGCCGGTGCTGCGGTCAATTCGCGAACCGGCGGTGGCTGGACCCCGCTGCACGAGGCGGCTCGGTTGGGCCATATCGACATGGTCAAGGTCCTGTTGTCCCAGGGAGCCCAGGTTGACCGGCGCACGAAGGGCGGTCGGACCCCGCTGCATGCGGCCGCTGCGAACGGACATGCTGGTGCTGCGGAGGTTCTGCTCGCTGCCGGTGCTGCGGTCAATTCGCGAACCGGCGGTGGCTGGACCCCGCTGCACGAGGCGGCTCGGTCGGGCCATGTCGACGTGGCCAAGGTCCTGTTGTCCCAGGGAGCTCAGGTTGACCGGCGCACGAAGGGCGGTCGGACCCCGCTGCATGCGGCCGCTGCGAACGGACATGCTGGTGCTGCGGAGGTTCTGCTCGCTGCCGGTGCTGCGGTCAATTCGCGAGCTGGCGGTGGCTGGACCCCGCTGCACGAGGCGGCTCGGTCGGGCCATGTCGACGTGGCCAAGGTCCTGCTGTCCCAAGGAGCTCAGGCCAACTTGCGAACCGAGGACGGTTGGACCCCATTGCATGTAGTTGCTGGAGGGGAACACACTCCTATTGTCAAGGGGCTGTGTGCCGCGGATGTCCACAGCGATGCATGGGATTTGGAAGGTTGCAATGTACTGCATCCAGCTGCAAAGGCAAGAACCCCTGAAATTATGGAGTCACCGTTCAACGCTGGTGCACCGAACAGAGCTTACGACAAAAACAGGCGGGCCATCCTACAACAGGAAGTATCTGCACGGCACGCGGATGTTGCACAAGCTCTGCTTACTGCTGGAGCTCATATTGACAGCCTAGAAGATAATGGTTGGACCCCGCTATACACGGCTGTCCGGTCAGGCAACATTGGAGTTGGCAAGGCTCTGATCGCAGCCGGAGCCGATGGCAGAACTTTGTTGCACGAGGCTGCTGCGGAAGGGCACGCCGAGATTGCACGGGGACTCCTTGCAGCCGGGGTCTTGATCGATGCGCCCCGGAAGGATGGGCCGTTGTATGAGGCTGTATGGAGGGGACACTCAGATGTTGCGCAGGTATTGCTTGATGCTGGAGCTAAGGGCGACATCCAAAACATGGAGTACTTTTGTAGTAGTATTGATGATCGAGAGTCCATGGTGGATGTGGTTGGATTTGGATATGGAATTCTTCCTCCACTGCATAATTTTCAACAGAAAGGAGTGAAAAATATACACGATCTCCTGTTAGCTCGAAATAATGCGCCTCGTCGTGGAATATTGAGTTTGCCAACCGGATCAGGCAAGACGCGTATTACGGTACAGGCCTTGGTCGAAGCAATACGCGCTCGCCTGCTAAAAGGCGATATCCTATGGGTGGCGGACAGGGGTGAATTGTGTGAACAAGCTGTTGAGGCGTGGCAGTTGGTTTGGGCTTCCGAAGGCGAATTGGCTCGCACCATCAGGGTTTTGCGCATGTGGGGTAGCCGCCGGCCGGTGCCTCGTCCCCATAGCAAACGAAACGTCATCGTGGCATCGATTCAAACCTTGAACGCACGTTTCGCCAGAGACCACCGATTCTTGGAGGACTTCAATGTCAACGTTGTAGTGATTGACGAAGCACATCGATCAACTGCGTCTTCCTACACGCAGGTTCTGAAGCACTTGGGAGTGACTCGTAATCGTGGGTACCGAGATGGTGAGCCATATCTTATTGGCCTAACTGCAACTCCCTATCGAGGGTCCAATGAGGCAGAGACAAGGCGGCTTCGATCTCGATACGAGAACCGGCGATTGGATCATGGAATCTTTCCAACGCAGGATTCAGACAAAGTGATAGGCTTCCTTCAATCAGAGGGTATTTTGGCCAAGGTTGATCATGAGACCGTTGCCGGTGGTACATTCACATTATCGCCCAATGAGCGTGCAGAGGCCGAACGGAATCCTTGGTTGCCCCAAAGTGTCGAAAAGCGTATCGCGCGGGATCCGGACCGCACTCAGCGCATTGTGGATGCGTACTTTTTCAAAGTGAATTCAGACTGGCCCACCTTGATATTTGCAACGTCTGTAGCTCATTCCGAAGAATTGGCCGATCTCCTCAGCGCACAAGGCATCAACTCGAAGGCTGTGAGCGCGAAAACAAATAGACTTGTTCGAAATCGTATTGTCCAGGAATTTCGGTCCGGGGATGTTAAGGTTCTGATCAATTACGGTATCTTTCGTGAAGGGTTTGATGCGCCCAAAACCCGCGCTGTTATCGTAGCCAGACCCGTGTACAGCCCAAATCTGTACTTTCAAATGATCGGCAGAGGATTGCGAGGAATAAAAAATGGCGGCAACAAGCGTTGCCTAGTGCTCAACGTCAAGGACAATATTCACAATTATGGAAACCATTTGGCCTTCACCGAATTGGATTGGCTTTGGAGGACGTGACTTGTCCGCACCATAGCAGGCTGCTGAAAAACGCGGCCGGTTAGGATAGGGCTCCCTGGCAACGGAGGAATTTCTGATGCGCGGTCGTCCCAACCCCCAACGCAGCATGCCGGCCATCGTGGACCTGGAGGAGCGGATCCCCCGGGACCATCCCTTGCGGCGGATTAAGGCCGTGGCCGATGCGGCCCTGGAACGACTCTCGCCGGAGTTCGACCGCATGTACGCCTCGGTGGGCCGGGCCTCGGTGCCGCCGGAGCGACTGTTGAAGGCCTCGCTGCCGGTTGCTCTGTATTCGGTGCGCAGCGAGCGCGCCTTCTGCGAGGAATTGGAGTACAACCTGTTGTACCGCTGGTTCCTGGACATGGATCTGATGGAACGCGGCTTCGACGCCACGGTCTTCACCAAGAACCGGCCACGGTTGCTGGCACACGATGCGGGCCGGGCCCTGTTCGACGAGATGGTGTGGGCGGCCGACGCGGAAGGGCTGCTGTCGGACGAGCACTCGGCGTGGACGGGACCCTGATCGAGGCCTCAGCCAGTCTCAAAAGCTTCCGGCCCAAGGAGGGACCGCCGCCACCCTCGGACGACGATCCGGGCAACCCGTCGGTGGACTTCCGCGGGGAGCGCCGGAGCAACCAGACGCACGCCAGCACCACGGACCCCGAGGCGCGCCTGCTGCGCAAGGGGAAGGGCAAGGAAGCTCGGCTGGCGTTTCCGGGCCATGCCCTGACGGGAACCGCCACGGCCTGCTGATGGACTTCACCGTCAGCCCAGCCACCGGCACGGCCGAGCGGGATGCGGTGCCGGAGCTCCTGGACGGGGTGCTCGTCGCCGAACTGCCGGAGCTGGGACGCCTCAGCCGCCGCCCATGGGCGGCCCTGGTCGGGGTCGCACCCCCTCAATCGAGACAGTGGACAACTACGCGGCCAGCGCCGCATCTGGGGCGGCCGCGCCTCCGTCCGCAGGATCCTGTACATGGCCACCGTAACCGCCATCCGTTACAACCCCGCCATCCGTGACTTCTACAACCGCTTGTGCGACCAGGGCAAACCCAGGAAGGTGGCGCTCGTGGCGGCCATGCGCAAGCTGCTCACCGTTTTGAACGCGGTGAGCCGGGACCAGGTCCCTTGGCAAACAGAACCCTTGTCAACGGCAATCCATACTTGACAAACAACACAGTTGCTGGTGCGCATG
>MPMO01000059.1 GCA_002238555.1 Caldilineaceae bacterium bin34 | reverse complement strand
GCTGCCGTGTGCAGCAAGGGCCCGTCATCAACACCGGCCGCAAGCAGGATCTTGACAACCCCGAGGTGCCCTGACCGAGCAGCTTCCTGCAACAGGATCCCGCCATCGGCTCCCGCCTCTAACAGAACCTTGACAACCCCGGCCTGTTCTTCCCGCGCTGCCGTGTACAACAAGGGTCTGCCATCGACACCGGCCGCAAGCAGGACCTTTGCAACCTCGGAGCGTCCTGACCGGACAACCGTGTACAACAGGGCACCACCATCGGCACCAGCCGCAAGCAGGATCCTTGCCACGTCCATATGACCCGATCGGGCAGCCCCGTACAGTAGGGCCTGACCATCACCCCCCTGCGCATCAACCGGGACATCGACCGCAAGCAGGCCCCTTACCACCTCCACATGACCCGATCGGGCAGCCACATACAACAGGGCATCGCCATCGGCACCGGCCGCAAGCAGAGCCCTTGCCACGTCCACACGACCCGATCGGACAGCCGCGTGCAGCGGGGTCTCCCCATCTTCCCTCTGCACGTCAACTGGGACACCGACCGCCAGCAATACCTTGGCAATACCGACGTACCCTTTGACAGCTGCCGTGTGCAACAGGGCCTTGCCGTCGGCACCGGCAGCGATCAGAAGCTCGGCGACATCGGCATGTCCTGACCGAGCAGCTGCGTGTAGCGGAGTCCAACCACCGTTTGCACTCAGGTCGGCCGGGGCACCCCTAGCCAGCAGGATCTTAACGGTATCGGCATGTCCTGACGCAGCAGCTGTGTGCAGCGGAGTCCAGCCGTTATTTGCACGCAGGTCTACCCGAGCACCCTTGGAGAGCAGGATCTTTGCGACTCTGGCGTGTCCCGTCCGGGCAGCCGCGTACAGCGGGGTCTGACCATCATCCCCCTGTGCATCGACCAGGACACCGGCAGCAAGCAACACCTCGACAACGCCAACCTGTCCTTCCCGAGCAGCTGTGTGCAACAGGACAGCGCCGTCAGCACCCTTCTCTAACAGGACCTTGACGACGCGGGTACGCCCTGACTGGGCAGCCGCGTGCAACGGGGTCTCCCCATTGTCTTTTTGTACATCGACTGGGACACCCACCACAAGCAGGAACTCTGCAATCCCGGCACGTCCTAACCGAGCGGCTTTGTGCAACAGGGCTCCGCCATCGGCACCCACCTCTAACAGGATCTTTGCGACTCCGGCGTGTCCTGACCGGGCAGCCGCGTGCAACGGGGTCTCCCCATCATCCCCCTGCACATCGACCGGAACACCGGCAGCAAGTAGCACCTCGACAACACCAACCTGTCCTTCCCGCGCTGCCGTGTGCAACAGGACAACACCGTCGGCACCGGCAGCGAGCAGAACTCTCGCCACGTCCACATGACCCGATCGTGCGGCTCCGTACAGCGGGGTCTCCCCATCTGCTCCCTGCACATCAACCGGGACACCAGCCGCAAGCAGGACCTTCGCGGTGCCGACATGGTCCGCCCAGGCAGCTGCGTGCAGCGGGGTCCAGCCGCCATTCGCACGCAGGGCCACTGAGGCACCCTTGGATAGCAGAACCTTAACGACGCGGGTGTGTCCCGATCGGGCAGCCGCGTGCAGCGGGGTCTCCCCATCTTCCCTCTGCACGTCAACTGGGACACCGACCGCCAGCAGAGCTTTGACAATGCCGACCTGTCCTTCCCGCACTGCCGTGTACAACAGGGCCGCGCCGTCGGCACCCGCAGTGAGCAGAAGCTCTACGACATTGGCATCCCCTGACCGGACAGCCACATGCAGCAGGGCCTGACCAGCTTCCACCTGCGCATTGATTGGGACACCGACCGCCAGCAGAGCTTTGACAATGCCGACCTGTCCTTCCCGCACTGCCGTGTGCAACAGGGCCTCGCCGTCGGCACCGGCAGCGAGCAGAAGCTCAGCGACACCGGCATGTCCCGACCGGGCGGCCGCGTGCAGCGGAGTCCTGCCACCGTTGGCAGGCAGGTCAGCCCGGGCACCCATGGAAAGCAGAACCTTCGCGGTGCCGACGTGGCCTGCCCAAGCAGCTGCATACAGCGGGGTCTCCCCATCATCCCCCTGAGCGTCGACTGGGACACCAACCGCAAGCAGAACCTTGACGACGCCGACCTGTCCTTCCTGCGCTGCCGTGTGCAACAGGGCCTCGCCATCGGCACCGACAGCGAGCAGAAGCTCTACGACTTCGGCATGGCCCGCCCAAGCGGCCGCGTGAAGCGGAGTCCAGCCGCCGTTCGCAGGTAAGTCAGCCCGGGCACCCTTGGAAAGCAGGACCTTCGCGGTGCCGGCGTGGCCCGCCCAAGCAGCCGCATACAGTGGGGTCTCCCCATTTTCCCCCTGCGTATCGATCGGGACACCAACCCCAAGCAGGATCTCCGCGGTACCAGCGTGGCCCGCCCAAGCGGCCACATGCAGCGGAGTCCAGCCGCCATTCGCAGGCAGGTCGGCCCGGGCACCCTTGGAAAGCAGGACCTTGGCGACGCGGGTATGTCCGGCCCGGGCAGCCGCGTGCAACGGGGTCTGACCATCGTCCGACCGAAAATCGACCGGGACACCGGCCGCCAGCAGGGCCTTTGCGGTGTCGGCGTGGCCTGCCCAAGCGGCCGTGTGCAGCGGAGTCCAGCCGCCATTCGCAGGCAGGTCGGCCCGAGCACCCTTGGAAAGCAGGACCTTGGCGACGCGGGTATGTCCGGCCCGGGCAGCCGCGTGCAACGGGGTCTGACCATCGTCTGACCGAAGATCGACCGGGACACCGGCTGCCAGCAGGACCTTCGCGGTGTCGGCGTGGCCCGCCCAAGCGACCACATGCAGCGGAGTCCAGCCGCCGTTCGTAGGCAAGTCGGCCCGGGCACCCTTGGAGAGCAGGACCTTGGCGACGCGGGTATGTCCGGCCCGGGCAGCTTCGTGCAACGGAGTACGTCTGTCGCCCGTTGTCGCGTCGACCGGAATACCACTATTGAGCAAGGCTTTTGCCATCCCAACGTTGCCAGTCCAAGCAGCCTGGTGCAGCGGAGCCCCGCTTTCAAAGGAGTTGTGCATTCTGGCTTCAGCAGACTCTTCTATAGCGATAGGCCAGGTGATCCCAACAGTTTCGTGGCGTTCGGTGCAGGCAACACTATAATCTGCCAGCCACTCCTACGCCGGCCGGCCTGCTTGGCAGAACCGGCATTGCATTCGTCACATCCCGCCACCCTGCATGACCAAGCCAGCAGCACTTGACTGCGACATCGCGGACCCTTCCCTCGCCGACCGGGGTCTCGGCCGCATTGAATGGGCCGGCCAGGAGATGCCGGTCCTGGCCACCCTGGAAGCACGGTTCGCCCAGGAGCGACCGTTCGACGGCCTGCGGCTGGCTGCCTGCATGCACGTCACCACGGAAACGGCCAATCTGGTGCGGGCCCTGTTGGCGGGAGGAGCCGAGGTGGCCCTGTGTGCCAGCAATCCCCTCAGCACCCAGGACGACGTGGCCGCCTCCCTGGTCATGCACTTGGAAGTGCCGGTCTTTGCCGTCCGCGGCGAATCCAGGGAGGTCTACCACCAGCATCTGTCGTCCGCCCTCGACATCGGTCCGCACCTGACGATGGACGACGGGATGGACCTGCTGGCCGCGCTGCATACCGAACGCACGGAACTGCTCCCAAACATGCTTGGTGGCACCGAGGAAACCACCACCGGCGTGATTCGGCTCAAGGCCATGGCGCGCGAGGGGGCCTTGCGCTACCCGGTCATGGCGGTCAACGACGCCGACACCAAACATCTGTTCGACAACCGCTACGGCACGGGTCAGAGCACCATCGACGGCATCATGCGGGCCACCAACATCCTGCTGGCCGGCCGCAATTTCGTGGTGGCCGGATATGGCTGGTGCAGCCGCGGCATCGCGCTACGGGCCCGTGGCCTGGGCTCCAATGTCATCGTGACCGAAGTGGACCCGATCCGAGCCCTGGAAGCCGTGATGGACGGCTACAGGGTCATGCCCATGCTGGAAGCCGCCTGCATTGGCGACATCTTCTGCAGTGCCACCGGCAACCGGGACGTGTTCGACACGCCCCACTTTGCCGTGATGAAGGATGGCGCGATCCTGGCCAACAGCGGGCACTTCGACGTTGAAATCAACCTGGTGGGCCTGACGGACATGAGCGGCGACCGCAGGCGGGTGCGCGACAACCTGGACGAATACCGCCTGGCGGACGGACGCCGCCTGTACGTGGCCGGTGAGGGCCGGCTGGTCAACCTGGCCGCGGCCGAAGGCCATCCCTCCACGGTCATGGACATGAGTTTTGCCAACCAGGCCCTGGCCGTCCTGCATGTCGCCCGCCACGGTTCCGGCCTGGAACCCGATGTCTACAATGTGCCCGCCGAAATCGATCAGGAGATTGCCAGCCTGAAGCTGGCCGCCATGGGCGTCTCCATCGACGAACTGACTTCCGCCCAGAGCGACTACCTGCACGGCTGGTCGCTGGGTACCTGAACAAGCCAAACTTCCACCTTGAGTATCGCGAGCAAGCCATGTCGTCTCAGCCAAGCCGCCTTTTCACCAGCGAGTCGGTGACGGAAGGTCACCCGGACAAACTTTGCGACCAGATCAGCGATGCCATTGTGGACGCGTACCTGGAGCAGGACCCCTACGCCCGGGTGGCCTGCGAGGCGGCGGCCAAGGGCACGAACATCTTTCTGCTGGGCGAAATCAGGGTCCGCGAGGAGATCCGGGTCGATGTTGCCGAAGTGGTGAAGGATGTCCTGCAGGGCATTGGCTACCCGGAGGAGGACAGCTTCGGTCCGCACAGCCATTGCCTGCACGTCCACCTGGCCGAGCAGAACGACGCCTTGGCCGGCTCGGTGGACCGGGGCGCCGGCGATCAGGGCATGATGTTCGGCTTTGCCTGTCGGGAAACCCCCTCGCTGATGCCGTTGCCGATTGAGCTCGCCCACCAGTTGACCAGGGCGATGCGGGACCAGCGCAAACGGAACCACCTGCCGTGGATGCTGGCGGACGGCAAATCGCAGGTAACCGTGGGGTATGGCGGCGCAAGCCCGGTCGTGGACACGGTGGTGATCAGCACGCAGTATCGGTCCGGAACCAGCAAGGAGACCGTCGAGACCGGTGTCCTGCAATCCGTGATCGGACCGGTCCTGGAGGAATACGGCCTCGGGGAGCCGCCGAACATCCACATCAATCCGTCCGGCGAATTCGTGGACGGGGGGCCGGTGGCGGATGCCGGCCTGACCGGCCGCAAAATCATCGTGGACACCTACGGCGGCATGGGCCGCCACGGCGGCGGGGCCTTCAGTGGCAAGGACGCGACCAAGGTGGACCGCAGCGGCGCCTACATGGCCCGCCTGCTGGCCAAGTGCGTGGTGGCCGCAGGCCTGTCCGAGCGGTGCGAGATTCAGTTGGCCTACGCCATCGGCATTGCGGACCCGGTCGGCGTATTCGTGGACACCTTTGGGACCGGCCGCGTGCCGGACAGCGACATTGCGGACCGCATGGGGGACTGCTTTGATCTGACCCCGCGGGGGATCATCGAAACGCTTGACCTGCGCCGTCCGATCTTCCGCCAGACGGCCGCCTACGGACACTTTGGCCGGCCGGATCTGGATCTGCCCTGGGAGAATCTCGAACTGCCAAGAGCGGCGGAGTTCATCCAGTCCTGGTCCTGACGGACCCGGCCCCGCCATGGCCCGCCAAAGCAGCCAAGTCTCCGCCAACCGCGCCGATCAGGCGGGAGCCGAGCGCCTGGTATCGGGCCACCGCCAGCCGCGGGACGATCGGGATGCGGCCCTGCGGCCGCAAAGCCTGGACGAGATGATCGGCCAGGATCACCTGAAGAACAACATGAAAATCCTGGTCCAGGCAGCCCGCCAGCGCAGCGAGCCGCTGGACCATGTCCTGCTGTACGGCCCCCCGGGGCTGGGCAAGACCACTCTCAGCCAAATCCTGGCCCGCGAGATGGACAGTCGGCTCACCATCACTTCCGGGCCCGCCATTGAGCACGGTGGCCAGTTGTCGGCCATCCTGGTCAATCTGGCGCATGCGGATGTCCTGTTCATCGATGAAATCCACCGCCTGAACCGCAAGGTGGAGGAAACCCTCTATCCGGCCATGGAGGACAGGCGTCTGGACTATGTGGTGGGCGAGGGGCCCGGAGCCCGCGTCGTGCCCCTGCCGCTCGAACATTTCACCGTGATTGGCGCCACCACCCGGTTGGCCAGCCTGACGGCGCCGTTGCGCGACCGCTTCGGCGTGCTGGAACGCTTCGACTTCTACAGCCCGGAGGCCCTAAGCCAAATCGTGCTGCGTGCGGGTGGGCTGATGAAACTGGAAGTGGACCAGGCGGGAGCCATGGAAATCGCAATCCGGGCCCGCGGCACACCCCGGGTGGCGTTGCGCCTGCTGCGCCGCACCCGCGACTACGCGCAGGTCAAGGGCGACGGCACCGTGGGGCGCCCCATCGCGCAGAAGGCCCTTGAACTGCAGGGGATCGATCCCCTGGGCATGGACCGCACCGACCGCATGCTGCTGCACAGCCTGCTTGACAATTTCCGGGGAGGACCCGTCGGCTTGGAGACGCTGGCCTCCAGCATCAGCGAGGAAGCCGACACCATCATGGATGTCGTGGAACCGTTCCTGATGCAGTTGGGCTTCCTCAAGCGCACCAACCGCGGGCGCGTGGCCACCGAACAGGCCTACCACCACCTGGGACTGGACGTGCCGATCAACGGGGCCAACCAGTCCGGCCTGTTCGAAGGCTGAGCGCGGCCGCCCTACTGGACCGTCAGCAGGTAGCCTTCCGGCACCAGGGCAATCCAGCTGGCGCCGGGTGCCAAGGGAATGTCCTGGCCATCGTGCGCGGTGAAGCGCGGGAGGCCGCCCAGGGCGTCAACGGACCAGGTGCCGTCGTAGCTGCGTCCGTTGCGGAAGATTACGGCCCGACCCGATCCGAAGATGTCCTGGTCAAGGCTGAGGTTGCCCAGCGAATCCTCCACCAGGAAGGTGTTTTGGTGCGGTACGTACTGCACGATGATGTTGGCAGTCTGAATCTGCGCGCCCGTATTGGCATCCATGTGGGGAACGCCCCCCATGTACCGGTCGTACAGGCCCGCCTGGGGGTTGTAGCGGTATTCCACCCAGGAACTGGAGACGACCGGCCAGGGAATCTTCACGTAGGCGGCCGGTGCTCCCGGCGGCACTTCGGCCTGAAACACAAATCCCTGGATGTCGATGGGCTGCTCCCGCAGGAAATCCTGCAGCCACTGGCGCACTCCCAGCGTGTTCGTGTGGAAACGGGTCAGCCCGGTGCCCTGAATGTAGCTGTAGGGCAGGCGGCCGGTGCTGTTGTCCAGGTCGATGTCGAAATAGGGGAACTCTGAGACTTCGCGCAGCAGACGCCGGATGAAGTCGCTGGCGCCGGAGCACATCACGGCGCCGTTGTACAGGTAGCCCAGGTAGAAGTTGACCAGCCGCGCCGAGCGGATAGGTCCGATGTCGGGCACATCCTGTCCATGGAAAACCCCGGTCAGGCGCGTGATGGAATATCCGTCCACCAAGTATTCGTACACAATGTCCGCCTGCGACAACCCGTACTGGGGCCGCGCCGGGATGTCCGAGGGAATGCAGACCAGGAACGGTCGCTGGGTTAGCCGCTCGGGGGAAATCGGCAGGCCGGTCAAGGGGCTCAAGGCCTCCGTCGGCGAATGGGCAAACCGTTGCTCCGGAAGCCGCCCGACCGCGATCTCCCAGGTCAAGTCCCACATTTCGGCCCGGTTGGCGGGTTGGACCGCCCAGGGCGACAGGGCCGGTTGCGCAACCGTCGGTTCGCGGTCCGTGCCAACCACAATCCCGGGTTCCAGGTTCACATCCAGGAACTGGCCGTACACCCAACCGGAGGTGGCGCCATCCGGCAGGCAGCAGACATGCCACCACTGCTGGTCCGCCGTGCCCTCCAGTATCTGCACGACGGCGTTGTTCTGCAGTTGACCCAGACGGCTGCTGTTGACATCGGGGCTGCTGCGCACGTTTAGAGCGGCTGCGTTGATGACCAGGCCCGTGCCAATCGTACCCGGCGCCAGGGGTTCCGCGGCGACAGCTTCCGGCGGCTCCGGCGCCTGCGGCTCGGAGGCAGCCTCCGGCGGCGCCTCGGGTTCGGGCTCGGCCGGCTGTGAGTCCGCAGTTTCGGCCGGTGGGGCGGGTTCCGGGGCGGCCGGCGGGACGGGCGTAAACGTCGGCACCGGCGGGACCGGCGGCAGTTCGGCCGTCGGTGGTGTTACCTGGACGGTACATCCGGCCAGCAGTGCCAGGCATGCCGCCAGCAGCACCAATCGGATCGTAGGACGATGCAAGTACGCAGGGTGCATTTTGTTCCGGGGGCACGAGTAGCCTGTGACGGAGAGGGAAGGACCGCACGCGCCAGGCGCGCAATCGAGTCTGGATTATGCCAAAGAGGTCCGTCGCAGACTCGAGCCTGGTGCAAGGTGCCGAAGCAGGCGGTCCGACTCCTGGCGGAGCACTGACTAGACCGCAGTTTCGGAACTGGTCGAATTTTTGTGGCAAGATTCGGCCATGAACACATACAGGGTTGGGGCCTTTGCCGCCAAGGTGAGGGTCCACAGGAACACCGTCCAGGAGTGGGACCGCAGCGGGTAGCGGTTCCACTCCGGCGAGGACGGGGACCGCGACTTCGGACATGCGCCCCGGTCCGCACCGCGGCGGGGGCGGTCGGTCCCATGTGACCAACCAGATCGTGGCCGACAGCGGCTCCTACACCACCAAGGTCTGGCACGGACGCGCGTGGCTCCATCTGCAGAGCCTGGAGCGGGGCCAACGCATTGCCATTCCCCTCAAGGGCGACCGTCTGCCATCCGGCACCCTCCGCATCATCCTGCAGGACAACGGCCAGGTGGCCGTTCACCATGCCCTTGATGAGACGCAGGCTTGCAGCACCAAGCCCGGCGGTTCGGGCACGGTCGGGGTGGACAAGGGCTACACGGAAGCCTACACCGACAGCGACGGGGAACGCCACGGCGAGGGTCTGGGCGACCTGCTGTCCCAAGAGAGCGACGCCCGCAAGGTCAAGGGGCAACGCCGCCACAAACTCCGCGACCTGGAAGAGAAGCACCAGGCCAAGGGCCACACCCGCAAGGCCGACAACATCCGGCGGCACAACCTGGGCCGCCAAAAGTGGAACCGGCGGCGGACCCGGCACCACCGACAGGTGCGCGACCATCTCTGCCAGGCGGCCCATGCCGTTGTGGACAAGGCCGGCACCATCGCCTGCGAGGACCTGTCCCTGTCCATGAAGTCCACCAAGGTGCGTCACAAGGACACCAACCGTCGCCTGAACGGTTGGGTCAAGGGCGTGATGGCGGACACCCTTACTTCGATATCTCGACGCAGAGGTTCTGCGTTGGCCTTGGTCAATCCGGCCTACACATCGCAAATCGACTCCCGCACGGGCCTGTTGCAGGGCCATCGTCGCCGGGACCGGTTTTACTGCCTTGACGGGGTTGTGCTGGACGCGGATACCAATGCCGCCTGCAATATTCTGGCGAGGCTGTACGACGCGGAGATAACGTTGTACATGCCCTACAGGGACGTGCGTGCCCTGCTCGCCGAACGAACCAGGCTGTCGGTGGGGACTGCCCGCTCCGGACTCGAGTTGCGGGGGCTTGCAACAGTGCCCCCATCAACCGAGAGCGAAGTACCCGCGACCGTACCCAACAGTGCGGTTTAAAAGGAACAGGTGAGCGATATCCCAGGAACCCATGACACAGAACCCGAAACCGGAGGGCGGGTGCAAACGCCCCTTGAACCGTGACTTGCCCACCGGATACAGCCTACGAACATGGAGGATGAAACCAAACTTGACGGATCAGCGACACAGTGCCAATCAAACAGAAGTCATCTCGTTCACTCGTCAAGCTGCATTTGACAACTGAGCGAAAAAGGCCAAACCCAATTGCAACCAAATCGTCAGGTCTTCAAAAGACCCGTCCGGCGAAGTCGAATGTTGTCCGGCACAGCATGCCGCATTGACTGTCAAAGAGCTGGAAGTCGCTGTTCGCCCATCACTGCAAGCAGAGCCACATCATCCGCGTGCGACGCGGCCTGTATGCAACCATGCCATGGGGTATGGAATCGATACCAGCCGTGCATTACAAAGTGTGATCTCTACGATCGGATTGACCGATATTGTCCGTGTCTGGTGCGAGACAGAGCTGAGTCGATCGATCACCCACCAGCACCCGCAAGTGGGGAGCAACGGCGCAACAGGCCATCTATGAAGCCAGCCACGCTCAGATCGGGCGCGGGTTCCGTATAGTTCCTCGCGTCGCCGGCACGATCTGGTTCTGACAAGACCAAACACGCTGCGGAGTAATGTCGTTCGGTAACCATCCGACGAAGGAGGAGTTCGTATCGTTCTGCATAGGAGGCTTGCTCGAACTCCTTGAGAACCGGGAAGTGGGGACTTCGAGGCTCGAGAGGCCGCCGAGTCGCTTCACAGTCCTCCAACAAGAAGACGTAGCCCACCCAGGGCGCGGGGTTTGCCAGGTATGCACCCTCTCGATATGCCGTCCACAGGTCGACCGCGTTGCCCAAGGCCTCCTCGGCGCGATTATTCGCGTTGTTTCCGAACGACGGCCCGACCTGAGCCTTTAGTTCGATCACAGCTTGAAGTTCCTGGTCCCTAACGACCAACAGATCCCACATCTTCGTGGCGCGGAAGTAGCCCGGGAGGTTCGTAAGACTTCGGCGAATGTGTATGGACTGATCTGGTACTCCTACCGAAACCAACAATTCTCGAAACGTCTGGAGGAATCCATCGAAGTGATGGCCTCCAACAACTTCCTGCCGACGACCAGTGAAGGCGACACTCTCGGCATTCCCATATCGTCGCCTGCTTCTCCAAAAATACTCGACCGCATCACGCAGCTGGAGTGGCGGAGAGTTCACGGAGAGACTCCTCATACGTTCGGGAGGTCGGGAATTCCGTCCGCGCTTCGTAGCCGTGAGACGTGGGTCTCGACGGTTCGAAAGAGGTTGGCTGCCTCTTCGTTCAGCGCAGCCTCGGCGAGATCGAGATACTCGGACGCTGTCTCCACTCCGATGCTATTGCGACCACAGCGGGACGCAGCGAGGCTTGTCGTACCGGTGCCAAGGAACGGATCAAGTACCGTGTCGCCAACGAAGCTAAACATGCGCACCAACCGGACCGCGAGCTCCAAGGGAAATGGAGCCGGGTGCAGTCTGGTGGAGACTCCAACGATATCAGTCCACACCTGACGGAACCACTGTCGGTGATGTTCTACTGGAATCACCGACAGGAGACGCATTGCCAAGGACGGACTGCGGTACCCGCCCGGTTTACGTTGAAAGAGGATGTACTCGACATCGTTCTTGATAATGGCATTGGGCTCGTACGGCTTGCCGAGGAAGCCACCACCGCCGGATTCGGATTCGTAATCCGCGTTTCCGATTTTGTGCCAGATGATCGGTGCCAGGTTGTCGAAGCCCAGATTCCGACAGTGGGTCTGAATCGAGGCATGCAAGGGAACGACAACGTGCCGTCCGTTGTTGCGGCGCCGCGACAGCAGGACATCCCCCACAACGCAGATGAGACGTCCTCCCGGAACGAGCAGTCGGAAGCACTCGCTCCACACCCGATCGAGTTCACGGAGAAAACGCTCGTAGTCGGTAACGGATCCCAGTTGGCCAGAGGATTCCCGGTATTGCTTGAGGGTCCAATAGGGTGGAGATGTTAGGACGAGATGCACGCTATCCGACTCCAATCCGGTTAAGTCACGTGAATCTCCGAGAAAGAGTTGGTGTGAGGTTGGAATACACTCCACTGCCTCTGCAATCCTCATTGTCAGATCGGGATCCCGGGCGATCCTGGGAATCGCTGTCTGTTCATCACTCAGATCTCCAAGCTCGTTCGGGACGAACAAGTCCAGATTGTGTGGCCGGAGGCTGGATGAGCTTGGGGTAATCGCCATCATCCATGCCCCTTACATTGGAGAGAAGCTGGGTACTGTTGCATTTGGCGGGGGTATCAGTGTGGTGCCGCGCACAAGGAGCCAAGCGATAGCATGTGGGTTGTTCAGTTCCATCACAATCTGCGCCGGACTCCCGATGCCCCCATCATACAATCGGGCGACGAACTTTTCACCGATGATTGTCCAGCCCCGGCCGTGCGACCGCTATGGCGCCGGCGCACGGTGGACTGACCTCTGATGCGACCGCTCCGTGACCATGATCCCCGCGGGTGCGAACGGCAAGGGCCGCGGAACTCGGGCGATGGGGTGCGGGCGATGACCATGGACGAAATCCGGAACCTGATCGGAGGCCGGTCCCGTCCGGTGGCAGTGATGACTCTGGGCAGCGCTGTCCTGCAGCTGGCGGTTGCCGATGCCGTCTTTGGCCGGTAGGCTTGGCTGGTACCTTGGGCGGATTAGGAGTAGAGGTAGGAGAATGCTTCCGCTTACTGTGCGCGCCTGGAGGCGAACAGTCAGGACCACCAGCAATAGTCTTGGGTGCGCCTGAAGCGTACCTTCGGGAGTCGCCTACCGACGGAAGTGCGGTCACAGTACATACTCCGGTGGCAGAGGTTGCGCCCCTTGCTGTGAGACCTGCCAACGCAGAGGGCCGGCCTCCTGCTTGCCTAGCTGGAACCAGACGCGCATCCACGGACCAATCCCGGATGGCCCCCAGCGCCAACCCGCTAGAGAAGTGTTTCGGTCTGCTGAAGCCGCGGATCCGCAGAGCCCAAGGCTTCCAGATTGTGGCCCGGGCACGCAACTTCCCCCATGTCGTTACCTTCGTATAGGCCTGACGGCTTCGGAGCCCGGAGCCGCGCCGCCATAGCGGTGCCGGATCGCCAATCCGGTATGTCTATGCGTGTCACCGCAACGTTTCCCAGTCGCATTGGCAACAGTACCGCTGCGAGGCAGGGCACATCGACGCGTATATCTATGAGGACAACCACGCGAAGTTGCAAAGCAGCCTATCAGTTAGTCTTGCAACGGCCATCAGCGATTCTGCCAGTTTCAGACAGAAGCATGACTGAGCCGGAAACAATCAGCTTGGCGTTCGACATGGCTGTCACAGATTCCTCTCGGCTGCCGCAGGCTCAATGGCTGGGTTGCAGCACGTTGAAATACGCTCCCTGGGGATCCTTCATGACGGCAAAGGTACCTTGGGCGATCTCCGTTGCCGGTACCGCCTGTTCGCCACCGAGTTCAACGCAGCGGCGCAACGTCTCCGCCGTGTCGGTCACCTGCAGGTAGATGCCCCAATAGGTGGGAATGGACTTGTCGAAGTTCTCATCCATCGCCAGCTGCCCCGCCAGATAGGCGGTGCGCGACGTATCCCCGCCCGGTACGTACAGGGTGTAGTTGGGGTTGTTGTGATCCGCAACCGTATCCCACCCGTGCAGGCCCTTGTAGAACGTGTTGGTGCCTTCCGCGTCCCACGTCATGATTTCGGCCCACATGAACGTCCCCGGTTCAAACATGACCTGGACGCCAAGGTGCTCGCGTGGCTGCCACAAGCCCAACATGGCGCCTTGGGGATCGGAAATGAACGACATGCGTCCAGAATCGAAGATGTCCATGGGACCGGCCTCGATTTTCCCGCCCAGTTCAACCGCCCGGTTGGACGTGGCATCCACATCCTCGACACAGGTGTAGACGTTCCAGCACGGAGGGTCGTCCTCGCCCATGGTTCCGCCCAGCCCGCACACCTGCAAACCGTTCAGGGTGCAGATCGTATACACCAGTTCCCCTTCGACAACCTGCGGTTCGAAATCCCAGCCGAACATGGTGCCGTAGAAGACCTTGGCCCCTTCGATGTCCGTGGTCGAGAGATCGAGCCAGCTGAAGGTGCCGAACTCGTGTTTCGTCATTTCTGGCATAGTACTTCCTTCCTTGGTGTCTGAGCCTGTTTCAGGCATTGATTGACTGGAGGCGCCGACCGTTGGCCGGCCGGCATCCCCGATTTCACATGTTGAGTTCGACGATGATGAAGGCTCCCTGTTGCGGGTCCATCGCCCAGCAGAAGCGGCCCAAGGGAAACGGCTCCGGTTCAGTCATGACCGAACCGCCCAAGTCCCTCACGGCCTGAACCTTCGCGTCCAGGTCGGCCACCCGGAAGCAGACCACCCAGGTTGGCGGAACTTCCGACGGCCACCTCGGATCCATCTCGCGCAAACCGGCAACCCAGTCGTTTTCGTCCGAGCCCGCACGATGGAATAGGGTGTAGTCGGGTGTCTGGGAATTGGATCCAGCCTGCCAATTGAACAGGCTGCTGTAAAAGCCGGTCGCGGTGCCACAGTCGCGCGTATTGTGCTCGGCCCAGGTGAAGGTGTCGGGCTCACCCTTCACTTCCACGCCCTTGTGGTTGCGCGCCTGCCAGATGCCACATGTGCCCCCGACCGGATCCATGACGAAAGCCATGCGGCCGGAATCGGCAATTTCTTCGTTCATGACACCCATGTCTGCGGAGCCGCCCAGTTCCCGGGCCCTGGCCACGATGGCGTCGGCATCCTCAACGTTCACATAGGCATTCCACACCGTGGGCATGTCCGGGGACATGGTTCCGGACAACCCGCACACCAACCTCCCCTGCAGGCTGCACATGGTGTACATGACGGTCTCGCCCGGCAGGTCCGGCGCGAGATTCTCCCCCATCATGTCGGCGGCGGTGATGTCCGCGAACTCCCACCCGAACAGACCGCCGTAGAACGCCTTGGCACCGTCGGCATCGGTACTGGACACATCCACCCAGCTGAACGTCGAAAACGTATGCTCTGTCATTTGCGGCACGGCTAGTCCTCACTTTGGTGGATGGCGATGGATTGCAAGCAGCTTGCAGGTCCGGGGTTGCACCTGCTTCCCAAGCCTTGAAATTGCGAACAAAAGGATACCACCGATGTCTTGATTCGCGGCATTTCCCTGCCTGATGCCGGAAAAGATACACTGAAATTGGATCGGCCAGGGTTGGGCCGGCGGGGAAATCGGCGTTCGGATCATGTGCTATACGGGCAGTGCCGCCTTGGGAGCAGTCTTGTCCCACTGCTTGCAATGGGGCTTGTACCGAGGGGTTGACACTCGGTACGGGGGCCGGCCCATCGGCCCCTGCCTGCCTGGTTCACGGGTCGTCGGGGTCCCGGACGGGAACGCCCCTCGCCGTGCAGATGCCTCTACCTCGCGGGCCGGTCGGACCAGGGGCGAACCCCTGGCCAAAATGTTGCGAGCGGCGTTGTGGTCGCCATTGGCCGTGGGTCCACACGCCGTACAGTGAAACAAGGCCTGGGTCTTGCGATTCGCCCTGTCCGCGTGTTGGCACACCGCACAGGTCTGCGACATGTAGGCGGGATCGACCTTCGCGAGCGCCCCCGCCTTGTAGGCCAGCTGGCGTTCCAGGAGCCCCCAGTTGGACTTCAGCATCCCGCGGTTGAGGGCCGGCCTTCTGCCGGACGTTCCGGCGCGGGGCCTCCACCGTACCCATTGCACTCCTGTCATGGCCTTGGTGTCCAGGTCCTCCACGACCACGGTGTGGGCCGTGTCCGCCAGCGTGCGGTTGGGTTGGCAGGCTGCGGACTGCCGCTTGCGTTTCTGCTTGCGGCGCGGCTTGGACAGTTGTCCGCAGATGCGCCGACCGCGGTGGGACAGGGGCTGCCCGTTCCGCCGGGAGCGTTCGCGGGCCTTGTCGGCCTTGCGCTGCTTGCGCTTGCTGTTGGCCTCCAGCTTGGCGGCGTCGGGAACCGTGTAGATGCATCCGTCGCTGTCCGTGGCCTGTCCCACGTTGCGATCCAGGCCCAAGGTTCCGGTCGCTGCCAGTAGCGGCACGCGGTCGGCCGGTACTTCGTGGAACACGTGCGCATACCACTGGGGATGCCGTGCGTCGCCTTCCTTCCGCAACCGCACCTGTTTGGCCGGACAAGCCCAAGTACCGGCCCGGCGCGCCGAGGGCGACCGGCGCCTGGCACCTGCTTCCGGCGGTCGGAGGCCTGCCAGCGGGCCGCGGCCTACCTGGACGGTCTGCTGGGCGACGCCCCGCGCAAGAACGACTGGCAGCCTCGTTTGTGGAACCGCGGTCGGAGGCCCGGCCGGATCCACCGCGACCGCCGGCCGCATGCGTTCCAAAAACCGGTTCCACAATCTAAGTTCACTTAACGGCACCGACGCCGTTTGCGGTACCATGGGCCCATGAAGATCGGCTATGCGCGCGTCGGCACCCACGAGCAGTTCCACGACCTGCAGATCGACTCCCTGCAGGCGGCCGGCTGCGAACGCATCTACACCGACACCTGTAGCGGGTCGGTGCCCGGGGCCGAGCGTCCCGAGCTGCAAAACGCCCTGGCCCATGCCAGGACCGGCGACACCCTTGTGGTGTGGCGGCTGGATCGCCTGGGACGCAGCCTGCAGGACCTGATCCGGCAGATCAACGGGTTGGCGGAACGGGAGGTGCAGTTCATCTCGTTGCAGGAGGACCTGAACACCGCCACCCCGGCCGGCCGGCTGACCTTCCACTTCTGCGGCGCCCTGGCCGAATTCGAGCGCGACCTGATCCGAGAACGGACCCTGGCCGGCCTGGCCGCGGCCCGCGCCCGCGGTCGCAAGGGCGGGCGCAAGCGCAAGGTGGACGACCGCATGCTGGCCCGCGCCGCGGAACTGATGCGGGATCGCACCCTCGGCATCAATGAGATCTGCCGCATCGTGGGCGTGGGCAAGACCACCCTTTACCGCTACCTCACGCCCGACGGCCAACGCCGCGGCGAGAGGCTGCCCGATGGGGCTCGGTGAATCACGCTCCCCATCGGGAGGAAACGGCCATGCAGGAACCCACCACAACACGCCACCTGGAGGCGAACGACCTCGAACCAAGCCAGACCGTAGCGGACCGGTTCCACGAACTGGCGGACCGGTGGGAACACGAAACCTGGATGCTGTCCAATACGGATCAGGCCATCGCACACCCGGCCCATAAAGCGATTGTCAAGCTGGGCGACCCCGTCGTGCCCCTTATCCTGGAACGCATGCGGACCCGGCGTGGACGTTGGTTCCACGCGCTGCACGCGATCACCAAGGCCAACCCGGTCAACCCCGCCGACCACGGCAACGTGGCCGCGATACAGAAAGCCTGGCTGCGGTGGGGCCGGGACCATGGGAGAATCTGAGGGGACAGACGAACTTGCCGGCATATTCCCCAAGCTGGTTGCCGAAGGGTTCAGAGTTGTTGCCCCCCGATCAAATCAGTACAACTGCATCGCGTTCGCGGCCGGTGACACCAGCAGGTGGTGGAGCTTCCATCAGCCCGAGTACTGGCCCGTACACGCGACGCGGTCGAACAGCATCGACAGTCTGGTGGAAGTGTTTGCCGGGCTGGGCTTTGAGCGATGCCATGACAGCAGGGCCGAGTCCGGCTTTGAGAAGGTCGCGCTGTACGCGCAACAAGGTGCATGGACACATGCCGCCGTGCAGACACCCCACGGGACGTGGCTCAGCAAAATAGGCGAAGGACCCGTCATCGAACACCACAACCCGGAGTCGCTCGCCGGTGGACCCTACGGCAACCCGACAATTCATATGCGGAGACAGGCCATGCCCCCCGATTCGGAGGCCGGGCCCCGGGAGGAGCCGACGCGGATGCAATCACAGTATCCGAAGCCGGCGTTGTAGATTCCAGGCTTGGCAACACCCCTGCGCGACATGCCGCCACCGTGCAAGGGCTGGCAGGGCTTTCGAACCCTATGCGCGCCTCGGAGGAATCCACGGAACAGAGACTTGATCGCTGGCAGCAGTTGCGCGACCGCCTGCGTGACTTTGGCTTGGACAAGGATCCTTCCGAGGGCCTCCTGCTCAAGCAGGAGCCAACGACCAGACCGGACGTGCCGCTCGTCCCCACGGCCCCGATGCCGGTCGTCCCAGGCCGGCCGGACAACGGACCAGGGGGTATTCCTCCGCAGGCATCTCCGAGCGCGCAGCCGCCGCGCCGCCATCATCCCGCCGACAGCCGAGTCCTGGTGGATTCCCCTGAAGGGCCGCATGCGATCGCAGCCCGAAAGTCGGCGCTCCGCCACCACGCCACTGCGGCGAGCCGCTTCCGGAGGATTCAGCCGACCCGGAGCGGGTGCGGCACCGGCTGGTTGAACAGGTAGCCTTTTGCGTTGAAGAGGACGGCATCGGGCTGCGTGTTGCCGGCCGCATCCGTGGCCCGGGTCATGATCGTGTGCAGGCCCGGCCGCAGTTCGAGGTCGATGCGGAAACGCGCCCAGGAATACTGGAACTGCGGGTCCACCTGGGCGGCTTGACGCCAGGTCGCACCGTCATCCAAGCTCCATTCAACCTTCTCGATCGGACCGTGTGGGGACTGGGCGTAGCCGTGGAGCCGATGCGGACCTGCCGACAGCTCCGCGGGCCACGCCAATGCCAACGCGCTCTTGATGGTCTGGGTCGTCACCGCGGGCCCGAGGCGATCGCCCTCGGCGGGGAAGTCGTCGCCGATCAGCACATAGGACGTCGAGTTGTTGCGCGTCCAAAGGGGTTCCGTGGAGACCTGGATCCGGCCCAGCCACTTGATGCTCGAACTGCCGACCCAGCCCGGCACGACGGCCCGCAATGGAAAACCGTGGTCCGGGGGCAGGACATCCCCGTTCATGGCATAGGCCAGCAGTGTGTCGGGGTGCATGGCCTTCGCAACCGGCAGGACGCGCCGGAAACCTTCCTCGGGCGCGTCGACATCCAGGCCAATCAACAGTACGCTGGCGGCATCCTCCCGGATACCCGCCCGTGTCAGTACATCGCGCAGGGCGACACCGGTCCACTCGGCGTTGCCCACGGCTCCCGTCATCCACTGGGTGCCTTGTGCCGGCCGTCCCTGAACCAGATCGAACATGGCCCGGTGGTTGCCGGCACACTCCAGATAGGAAACAAGCGTGCGCCCCGGCATGCCGCGGATGTCCGGGTAGGAAAGTTCCAAGGGTGTGGAAACCCCATCGCCTTCGACCAACAGGCGCCAGTCGCGCGCCTCCAGGCCCGGGCTGGCCGCATTGTTGCGCACAAAGAAAAGCCGCGTTGGCGTAACGACCCCCTGCATGGCCTCCAGGCGAGCCTCGAGGCCGGCACCCGGATGCAGGCGAAACGGTGCCGAGTCCTTGAAGTAAGGGGTTGCGGTGTCCGTTGCCGCCGGAGCCGGCAACATGGCCGCATCGAATTCGGTGCAGGCGGACAACGCAGCAACCGTGCTTACCGCAGCCAATGCCTGCAGGAAACCGCGCCGGCTCATTCCGAGCCGCGCAGCATGCTGGCTCTCAGTCTCCATTGTTTGGTTCCCGGTGGAGCTTCGTCGAGGACGGGATGCCGGTGCCGAAATTCTATGCGAGCCGACGGCGACACGGTCCGGCGAATGCCTTTGACCGCCCGACAACGGGTGTGGGCAGTGCCGGTGATACAGCCGGATTGTCAGGACGGCGTGTTCAGGTGCCAATCATAGGGGCGGAACTTCACCGTCACGCTCTCCCGGTGCTGTTCCAGCCAGAGGCGTACACCATCATCCGTCGGCATGTATTGGATGGCGGTGGCCAAGGCGCCACCTGCGTCCTCGAAGTCCGGCGCGAACCAGGCAAAGATTTTGGACAGGGTCACTTCGCGGGCCACGCTGTCCACCTGCACGTCGCCGGCCACAAAGGCACGGATCGCCGCGTCGAGCTGTTCGTCCAACCGCTCCGGTTCGTAGACCCTGGCATACGGGCAGGATCGGCTGGCACAGTTGAGGGCAAAGTGGACGCGCGGGTCGATCGGTTCCAACACCGCCGCCCGTCTGGGATCCCCGTCCCGGAAGTGGGGCCCACGCGCCGCGGGGTGGGGGGCGTTGGCGCGCAGCACACCGTTCTCGATGTCGTTGGCGCTGAAGCGATGGCCGCCCACGTTGTAGGCGGCCTTCTCAAAGAAGCGCATGATCCCCTGGGTCAACCCGACCGTGGCTCGGCGGACACGGAACGTGGTTACCGCGTCCAGGATCAAAAGGTTGTAGAGGTTGATCCAGAAAGAGAACGCCTGCGCCCGATCCGCAAATGCGTCCGGAGGCGTTGCCAGCAGACCGTTGTAGAACCGTTCGCGTCGCGGGGCCAGCACCGCGTCGACCGCGGCATAGTCCGCTGCGGACCCGTCCGGCGCGATGCCGGAGGCATGGCAGGTCCGCACCAGCTCGATGATGTCGGACGCGCCCAGAGCAGCCCCGCCCGGCTGCGCCTTGCGGTTCAATACGGCCCGCGAGCGGCCGGAAATTAACCAGTAGAGCATTGGGAACGGCCGTGATTTGTGTTTGAGGCAGGACAGCCCTGCGGCGGATGAATCCCGGGCTTGGCCAATGGCGTGTGCCGCCCGCGGGCTTCGACCACAAGCCGGCATGGATAGCCGCCCCGGCCATCACCGCGCACAGTCATTGGGAAGGACCGCGGTTCAGGTTCGTTGAGGTTGTTCCATTCCAAAATGATACGCGACCCTCCGCAACCAACCTGCCCCAGGCTCAATCCGTCAAGGTTCGGACCCAATGTCACCCTGAGACGATCGGCCAGGCAGCAATATTCACAGGACCGGGTCGGCAACATCAGCCGCTCGATTCCAGGCCCAGTCGCTCGGCCACGTCCTCGTAGTCGGGATCGGCGGCATACAGAGTCTCCAGTTCGCGGCGTGCCCGTTGCTTCTGTTTGAGTTCCAGGTAGACCAGGCCCCGTTCATAGCGCAGCGCGTTCAGAATCTCCGGGCGCCTGTCCTTCCGGCGCCGCAACCCGGCAGTCAAGGCATCCCTGGCAGCCGTGGGCAAACCCAGATCCCGCAGGGCCTGGCCCCGGTACAGGAGCAGTGCCGCATGCAGCTCGGAGACATTTTGGGTCTCCTGGGTCAACGACACCACCTTGCGGCAACGGTCCTGCGGCGCGGGCCGGGTTTCCATCAGGAATTCCGCCAGCGACAACTGGACCACAACGTCGCCGCCGGCCAGGCGCAGCAGTTCCTCCAGGCAGGCGATGGCATCCGCCTGCCGGTTCAGACCCTGGTACACCTCGACCAGGCACAGGAGCACGCCGATTCGGTCCGCACCCACCTGGACCGAGATCTCGTCGCTGATCGCCAGCCCGACACTGACGTTCGCACCGTACTTGCCGAACAACCAGCCCAGTTCGTCCCCGGCCTCGTGGGCCGACCGGAGAAGAAGCGCAGCCTCGTCCCACCGGTGGTTGCCGATCAGCAGCACCCCTGCCAAAAAGTCGGCGTCGGGCAAGCCGCGTGCCTTGGCCAGATGTCCGGCCGCGGCTTGGTCGTCGCCGCGCGCCGCGGCATTGACTCCTTCAACAAAGGCCTTCTCTTCCGCCGACGTGCCCAGGTTCCGCCAAAAGCCGGTGCGAATGGGTTCCGCATGCTCGGGGCTGTGGGCAACGGCTCCCGCAGCCCTGGAACCGGATCGGCCCGGCTTGGCCACCTTCGTATAGTGGAGGCCGGTACCGGGGATGCCGGCCGTGAACCTACGTCCGGACGTGCCGGACGTGGCCTTCAGGCCGCGGGGCCCGACCGACATCGAAACCCCGCCCTTGCTGAGGTTCAAGTGCACGCCGGGAGCAATGCGAAACCTGCGAAAGAAGCGAAAGGTCATCGAAACCGACCCCAATTCCTCATCCGTGTGATTTCATCCCTCGACAGCTGGCCGGGCACCGCGGGACCGATGGAACCCGGCAATGCCGGCCAGGCATTCGCCGCACCGACTCAAACAGCGCCGGAACCGGTGAGATCGGGTAGTTCCAGTCCTTGCGTACCCAACAATTCGGCCACCTGGTCGCGCTGGGGCAGCAGACGGCCCGTGCCTACTTTGGTCGCAGTGGCGGCACCGACGGCATTGGCAATCATGCCCGCCTCGTACAAATCACAGCCCGCGGCCTCCGCCGCCATGAATCCGGCCGCGAAGGCATCGCCGGCACCCACCGTGTCGCGCATGCGCACCGGGAAGCCGGGGCAGTGCTGCTCCCCTTCCCGCGCCACGATGTGACAACCGTCGGCACCGACCTTGACCACCACGCAGCGGGGCCCGTGCTCGAGGATCCAGCGGGCCGCGCGGAACGGATCGGACACCTCGGTCCAGGACGACAGCTCCTCCGCCGTGGCCAGCACCACATCCGTGAGCGCGAAGCCCCGGGCAATGTCGTCCCCGTCCCCGATGTACTCGGGCGGACCCACATCGAAATAGATCCGGCAATCAGCCTCCCGCGCGAGCCGGAGGCCCTGCAATACGTTGTCGCGGCCGAACATGGAAGCCATGAACATGGCGTAGCCCGTCACAAAAATCGTGCGTGAGGACCGGATGATGGCCGGCCAGGAAGCGGCGAAGGGCTGATGCGGACCACGGTCGAGACTCCCGACGAATACATGTTCGCCGTGGTCGTCCACAAAGACCAGAGCCGGAGTGGTGCGGACCTCCGGCGAAAGGTTCAACCCGGTCAAATCCACGCCCTCCTCCGCCAATGCGGAGCGAACATAGCTCCCGACGGGGTCCTCGCCCATGACCCCGATGGCCACCGTGCGCAACCCCAGCCGCTGAGCCATGACGAGGGTATTGCAGGTACCTCCGGCCTCAAGCTGCATCCACTTGGCCAGTTGATGCCGGCCGGCCTCAATGGGCAGCGATGGAATGGGCACGATCAGGTCGGCCACCAGATCGCCCAGTGTGGCCAAATCCCACCTGTGTCCCGAGGAAGCCGTCATGTCACTCCTGATCGCGCGGCAGCCGCACAAACCGGCGTCGGCGGGAGCCGGTGAAGACCAGGGCCAGGACCACCGGAACATAGGGCACGATCGCCAGCCAGGGTTCGCTGTCGGGACGAACCACACGCACCCGACGCCGGCTGCCGGGCACCAGCTGGCCATCCGCATCCTCCAGATGGACCCTGAAGGACGTGGGCAGTGCGCGGGTGTCCACCGGGTATCCCTGGAAGTCCGGGCGCCGCTCCCGCAGCCGTTCCAGATCGGTGGTGGCCTGATCATGGATTTCGTAGCCCAGGGCGGCCCCCGTAATCTGACGCACCGCGTAGGAACGCCGCTCAATCCGGTCCACCACGCGCGTCCCCTGTGTCACGACCAGCACCCCGTCCTGGATTTCATCCGTCTGCAGCCACTGGTACAAATCCGGACGTCCGGACGTGTCCTGCGGGTCCATCAGCCGGGTGAGATGGATGTCGCGGTACTCCTCCTGGGCATGGGGTTGCAGATAGGCAAGGGTGCCCCGCCGGAGATACAACACCTCGCCCTCGTCATCGCTCTTCTCCGGGAATGTGTACCGGTCATGGGGAATGGCCCACATGGCCACACCTGCGGACAAAGGTTCGAACACCTTCAGCCGACGACGCGATCCGGGCTGAACCTCCCCATCGGCGGTGCGGACCTGGACGGTATAGCTGCCGGCCGGCAATTCAACGGGAAAGCCGCGGTTGACCTCCGTGCTGGAGTAGAGGAAGGGTTCCGGCTCCCTGGGCGGAGGATCCGGTTCCCCTTCCAGGGTTCCGGCCTCGATGCGGTCGTCCAAATCCTGCCGGTAGGTGACCAGATCGTTGTAGTAGGCCGACACCCGATCCCGGAACTCGCGCCGGCTTTCGTCGAAATGGTTCCATTGCCGATGGGCTTCCTCGCCCAGATACACCACAGCCGGACTCAGGTCCAGGCCCTCGGGATACTGAACCACATAGTCGGTCGCCTCGAGACCGGCCACCAGCCGACCCCTCCGGCGAATCTCGAGTACGCCCTCCACCGGCTCGTTGAGACGGGCCCAATCCGCGACTTCGCGATTTGTGATGGGCCAGTAGTACACCTCGGTGTACCGCGGCGACACGACGGATATGGCATCGGCCACCAGGTAAATGGTGTCCACGCTGCGCGGATAGAAATCGCCTTCGTACCGGCCGCCGATATAGGCGTTGACACCGTACACCAGTTCGGTACGGCGCTCGGGGTCCTGGGCGACCACGACGGCCGGCACGCTCCACAACAACAGCCAAACCGCAAGGCAGAGGAGGAAGGTGCGGCTGTGCAACATCACGAGCGCACCCCTCCCTTCCACATCAGGTACATGCTGCCCGCGGCCAGCACCAGGACCGAACAGGACGAAATCGCGGTGGTATAGACATAGAGCAGGGCATCGGCTCTGCGCACCGCCTCGGTGCCCTTGATAAGCAGTGCGAAGGGCGACACCCAGGTGAAAGCCAGATTGATTCGTTCCAGCACAATGCGGGCCAGCCGGAGCGGAGGGTAGAAGCGATTGCTGACCGGAGCCAATTCAAGCAGGTCTGGACTGAACTGCAGGGCCAACAGCATCAGCAGGATCAGGAGGAACCAAGCCAGACTGGCACGCACCCGGCGCGTGGCCGTCGACACGAAGGTGCCCAGCGCGACCACGTGCATCACCACCGGAATCGAAAGGCCAATCACCGCCCAGGTGGGCATCGCGAAGGCGAATCCGGTAGTTCCGGCAAACAAGGCATAGCACACCAGGTAAAGGGCCAGCAGGCCAAGATAGGCCAGTCCGAAGGACACCAGCTTGCCACCGATGTAGGCCGCGACGTCGACCGGCCCGTAGAACAGGACCTCGAGCGTGCCCTGCTCCCGTTCGCGGGAGATGGACGTCACCGAGGCCAGGGCCAAAAACAAGCCTGTGACAAACAGCACGGAGTAGATGGGTAGGTTGAACGCGCCCGAGAGCACAGCCAAGCCGCTGTCGGCGATGGACTGCGCGAGGGTGTTCAGAAACAGATGCGCCGCCAATCCGGCCAGCAGCACCACGAGATACGTTCCGGGGGAAAACAGCAATCCCCTCAGCTCCCTGTGGCAAACCAGCCAGGCGGCCAGCAGCCGCCCCTTGCCCAATCTCCTGTCGAATCCCATGGGGTTCATCTGTCCAGCCGATGCGGGACCTCAGGCCGCAAGGCGCTCCACATCCTCGTCCGTAATCGTAACGAAGGCCTGTTCCAGGGTCATCTGTTCGGCATGCATGTCGACGATCACGCCACCGTGTTGGCTGACGACACGCGACACGCCGGCCCGCGCCTCGGGACTGGCACTGCCCTTCAGGTGAACGGACAGGCGGCCGTCGCGCAGTTCCGTCCGGCTGACGAAGTCCAGGTCCAGGAGGGCCGCGGCGGGGAAGCGGTCGGGTTCGGCCAGCTCGATTTGGATGCGGGTTTCCGGCTGCAGTGCCTGCCGGATGTTGTCCAGCGTGTCCTCAACCATCAAGCGGCCCTTGTTCATGATGCCGATCCGGTCGGCCAGCTGTTCCACCTCGGTCAACACGTGGGATGAGATGAACACGGTCTTGCCCCGCCCGAGTTCGGAATGCAGCAACTCCCTCACTTCCACCACGCCTCTCGGGTCCAGCGCGCTGACCGGTTCGTCCAGGATAAGGAGTTCGGGATCGTGCAGCAGGGCCCGCACCAAACCCAGCTTCTGTTGCATGCCCCGCGAAAAGTCCCGGGCCCGGGCATCGGCGGCGTGCGTTAGGTTGACGCGTTCCAGCAAGACGTCAATCCGCTGTTCGATCCGACCCACGCTGTACAGTCGCCCGAAGAACCGAAGGTACTCGCGGGCCGTCATGTCGTCGAAAAAGACCTGACGCTCACCCAACACGCCAAGTCTGCGGCGAACGGCGAACTCGCGCGCATGGGAAGGCGAATCCAACAGGTAGGCCACGCCCCGGGTTGGCCGTTCCAAGCCCAGCAGCAACATGATCGTGGTGGTCTTGCCGGCACCGTTGGGCCCCAGGAAGCCGTAGATTTCGTTGGTCTCGACCCGCAGCGACACGTCGATGACCGCCTCGAAGTCCACAAACGACTTGGACAGCGAGTCCGTACGGATGGCGTCAGCCATGGCTGGAATGTCCTCTTGGGACCGGAACGGCGCCGGCCGGAGGAAAGATTCGACGGTGCATCAATCCAAAGATCGGCTTGGACACGTACATGTGTGAAGAACGGACGAAGTGTAGCCTGCCACCGGAATTCTGAAGAGCGACCCACACCGGCGTCCCCTGCCTCGGTGCTACCATCCATTGACCTCCCTGCCGCACGCGGCGGGAAGGAACCCGCAATGCCACCGTACCTGCCACACAACACAAACCGATGACAACACCGGGCCTCACAGACCTGCTCGCAAGTCTACCGGAATTCAGGGAACGTCTGGATTCCATTGTCACCCAAACACGCGCGTTCGACGTCTTTCGCAGGCTTGCGGACACCTACGCACCCACCCTGACCGTCTCCCGCACGCGGGCACCGGTCCTGAAGCGGCTTCTGGACGAGGCGATGCGGGAAGGACTGTACGCCGACGAGATCGACTTCACTCCTTCCAGCCTGGGAACCGGCGTCGCGGTGGCGCGCCTGGGTTCGGAGCCCCGATCGCCGGTATGGTCCGTGGCCCACCTCGACAATATCAGCTTTCTGACCGGATCCGGCCACAACGGTGTGTATCCCCTGACGCCGTTTTGCCAATCACGGTTGACTCCCGGCGAACGACCGGCTGTGGCCCTCGATCTGACCGATCCGGATCAACCGGCGCGCATCGTGGCTTCCGGCCACATCGCGACGGCGGAACGAGCTCCGGGATCCCTGGAGCCGGAACACCGGTTCGTGACCGACGGTGCGGACCTGCCGCTGGCCACCAGGGTCTGCTTCGCCTCCACGGCGGAATGGGACCGGACCACGGGCATGGTGTACGGCTGCATCGACAACGCGGTCTGTGCCTCCGCCCAGTTGCTGGCGGCGCTGGTGGTCCGGCCCTACCGGCCCAATGTCAACATCCTGTGGACCGACGAGGAGGAAGGCGTCGTGGACATGGGACCGCCCACCTTCGCCAGGGCCGCCTCGCGCCTCGTGCTGCGCACACCGCCCGACCGAATGCCGGAGCTTGTCTTCGTCAGCGACATCCAGGACCTCGACTTCGCGGCCGATGTGGACGTTGACGACCCCGCCTGCTTCGGCCGAGGGACTGCCATGGAAGCTTTTACCAGCCGCACACGGGGCACCGCAACCCCACCCCTGCTCCTCGGCGCCATGCGGAATCTGTTCGCCGAAATGGAGACCATTGGCGTGCGCGTCCTCGAACAGGGACGCTATCTGAACCGGAACGACGACGTGGCGATGACCCTGGCCACGCCCAACATTGTCCACCTGTGTTGCCCCGGTGCCTTTACCCACTTCCAAGGCAGACCGCGGGTGCATGTGGCGGACATCGTGCACACGGCCAAGGCCCTGGCGTGCCTTTGGATGGTGACGCAGTCCGACGGCTGGCGCGCCGACTGCATCTGATCTCCCCGTCTCCACCGAGCCGCGGATCCTGGCCGCAGTTCCGTTCACTATTGTTGAGCCCATTCCCCCTGTAGGATATTCAGTCGGCAAGTCCGGAATCGGGCACCCGGTCGCCGGGCGCAACCAATATCAACGAGATTGAAACAGTGCCCCAAGTAGTTATGGGCTTTCAGTTTCAATCACTCCCCTGCTACACTGTTACGCGAAGAGAGGGCCCGACTACGAACCGGGCCCTCGACCGGACACGGTGCAGTTATCACCATGGCCAGCAAGCTCCATTCTACCGAACCAAAGTCCCGGACCGTCACACGGATGCTGCGCGTGCGTCTGTATCCCGGCACGGCCGCGAACGGCCAGTACCTTGAACAACTGGCGGGAGCCTGCCGGTTCGCATGGAACCACGTGCTGGCCGGGCACGAGCGCGACTACCGCATGTGGAAGGCGTTCGGCAAGCTGGGGGAGGGTCCCGGCAGTCCGACCTTCTTCACGCTGGGCAAGCGGTTCACGCAGCTGCGCAACGCGCCCGGCAACGAGTGGCTGCAGGACTACAGCCATGCCATCGTGAAATACGCCTGCAAGTACATGGGGGACGCCT
>MPMO01000058.1 GCA_002238555.1 Caldilineaceae bacterium bin34 | reverse complement strand
CCGACCGCGCCGTTGCCATCGTGGACTACCGCCGGGCGCGCAACGCGGCCGCCCGCCGTTCCCACGCCCGCCGCCGCCGGAAGTACTGTGAACGGCTGTTTCAACGCCATCAAGTTTCGTTGCCCTATTAGTATCCGCGAAGGCCGCGACCACTTCCGGTGTGCGGATGGGACGTCGCGCTTGATGGTCGGCTCCCGCAACCCACACGGTGTCTGTGCGATGGCCACTCGGCAGGTAGCGGAATCGATCGTGACGACGGCACCCTCCCAGTTCCAGACATTCCAGCAGAAAGGGACGGCCATGTTTTGGGCGGAGGCACGAAGGCCTCACAAGGGCAAGCTTGACCTTGAGTATTCCATGCCCCGGACACCCTTGACCGGGTACACGGGTGCGGGCCCCACACAGCAGTTGCAGGTTCTCCGGATGGCTGATGCCGCCGTGTTGCTGGCTCCAAACCCGCCTACTGGGCTGCTGCGAGAAGCGACCGGATGCAAAACCGGCGGTCCCGCTCCTTGACAGGGGGAAGGCCATGCCCCAGGGCCCCGCCCATTTTGTGTCGCACCCTTGGCACTGGTCCACGGACCATCGGTATCCTGGTTTCGCTTTGGCCCGGACCCGATAGTAGCAAGTCGTATCCGGTGCACCGGATACGGGGCTTTCTGGAAGACTGAGACGATCCACATTCCAGGGGAGGATGAGCAGGACACATCCGAGCATTTCTCGAACTCGTGCTTGTTGATTCCCGAGTGTGAGACAGCGTTCCAGGACAAACTTCCATTTGAGGCTGGACCAGATATCCGGTGTGTTGCCGTGAATCCTGTGAGCGCAGACAGGCGCTCCGGCAGGGCTGTGCCTTGCACAATGGACAACCAATTCAAAATGGGAATTCCCAAGTCGTACTATGCAGGACTGGCAGGTCCTCGAAACTGTGAGCAGGCCTAAGGCACACCCATGGCTATGCGTGGGGACACCACATGGTTGCACGTGGAATCTGCGCAGATTTGAATATGCAGTTTATCGACGTTCATGACGTCGGGTTTGGTCCACTCCAGGTGCGCTGTATCCCTGTTGGCGTCAGGCCGGCCACCGTCGCCAGCTTGGTCAGACTGGCGGCCGCGGTGACGTCAACGATGGTGGAAGGGATGGAATCCTGACGGTCGCCGTCACCGCAACCAGGGCCGTGATGGGGTGATGGCAGGTTGCTACACGCCCCCTTAGCCACCAAGCGCGAGGTACCCAACCCTGTACCAAACAGGGCAGCAGCAACTGTGTTGTTTGTCAAGTATGGATCGCCGTTGACAAGGGTTCCGTTTGCCAAGGGACCTGATCCCGGCTCACTGCGTTCAGAACGGTGAGCAGGTTGCGCATGGCGGCCTCGAATGCCGCCTTCCTGGATTTGCCCTTTTCACATAGACGAATGCAAAAAGCGCGGATGGGCGGGGGGGTGTGACAGATGGCGGTCACGGTGGCCACGTAGAGGATCCGGCGTACGGAGGCACGGCCACCCCAGACGCGGCGTTGGCCGCGTGTAGCTGGCCCCTGTCCCGGTTCAGGGGCGCCACACCGACCAAGGCCGCCAATTCCCGGTGCAGGGTTCCGGCGGCGTTGGTCAATCCAATCTGCAACTTCGCAAACGGACTCCTGGACGGGCCTGCTGCGGGGAGGTGCCAGCCTTGCCCCTTCAACCGAGAGCGAATGACCCTCACTGACCTCTAGACGGTACCGGGTGAAGGAACCGAAGGTCAGGAACCGACCGACAGGAGCTGTTCGGAGGCGGTGGTGGCCCACTCGATGAGGGGATCCGGATACAAACCAATCCAGAACACCACCAGGGTGCAGACGACCAGAACAGCCCCCATGCCAATCGGCACGCTCACAGGTTCGGCATCGGTTTCGCGTTCACCGAAGTACATTACCCGAACCACATTGACGTAGTACCAGGCCGCGATGCCGGCATTGACAACTCCGGCCCCCGCCAGCCAGAAGTACTGCCGCTGCACCGCCGCACCGAACACGAAGAACTTGCCCCAGAATCCGGCCGTCGCCGGAATGCCCGCCAGGCTCAGCAGAAACACCGTCAACATGACGGCCAGCGCGGGTGCCCGCCGATACAAACCTTCGAAGGCGCCAATGTCGGTGCGGCCGGCCCGTTCCTCAAGCACCATGACCACCAGGAAGGCACCGACATTCGTGAACATGTAGGCGATCAGATAGATGAGGAGGCCGTTGATGCCGTCCATGAAGCTTTCCGTGCCGGCAGCCACCGCGGTGATGCCGATCAGGAGGTACCCGGCGTGCGCCACCGAACTGTACGCCAACATGCGCTTGACATCCTGCTGGCGCAGCGCCATCAGGTTGCCCATGGTCATGGTCAGGATGCTAAGGCCGGCCATAATCGGCACCCAGTCCACCAGCAGCGCGTTCATCGACACCACGAAGACCCTGGCGGTGACCGCCAGGCCGATTGCCTTGGAGGCTGTCGAGAGATAAATCGTGACCGGGGTCGGGGCACCGTCGTAGGTATCGGGTGCCCACTGGAAAAAGGGGGCCAGCGTGGCCTTGAAACCCAGGCCCACCATCACGAACATGGTGGCCGGAAGCAGCGCGGGCGCCAGTACGGACGGATCGTTGGCAGCAATATGGGCGGCAATCTCCTTGAGGTCCAACGTGCCGGTGGCACCGTACACGAAGGTCATGCCATAGAGCATGGCGGCCGAGGCTACGGCACCGTAGAGGAAATACTTCAGTCCCGCTTCGGCACTGCGCTGGTTGTCGCGCAGGAACCCGGCCAGCAAATAGCTGGTAATGGACAGGAATTCGATTGCCACGTACAGCATGATCAGGTTGGAGGCGGACAGGGCCACGCTCATGGCCAGGGTCACCCAGACGAAGAAGCTCCAGAACTCGCCGCGCCGTTCCGTGCGCTTGTTCATGTAGGTGCTGCCGGCCATCGTGATCAGGATCATGACCAAAATGATCGGTGCCTTGAGCAGTGCCGCGAAGAGATCGATCTCCAGCATGTTGAGGACGGCAACTGGCTTCTGGGCCACCTCCAACTCGAAGAAGGCGTAGGTCTGGAACAGCGACGCCACAAAGGCCGCACTCAGCGTGAAGAGCGCGAGCGTGGCATAGCCCCTCCCGCTGTCCGTGCGGTCGCGCGCGAACACATCGATCAGGAAAATGACCAGACCGCCCGTGAAGAGGAGGATTTCAGGCGCCAGCAGGCTGAACTGTTCCACGACAGGTGTTTCCTGGAAGATCGAAGGGAAGGTCTCTGCGGACTTGTCAGCTCGGGCCGATGATGAACGTGATCAGACGGACCGAGGCGGTGTTGAAGAACGAGAGCAGCCAGGTGGGATAGATGCCGATCACGAACATGCCGATCACCAGGGGCCACAGGGTCAGCTTTTCGAAGAACACCATGTCGGTCGGACCGTCGGCAGGCCGTCCGTCCACGTCGGTCCAGTGGTCCAGTTTTGTGCCGTCGTACTCGCCCAGGAACACGTTCTGGATGATCCGCCACAGGATATACACGGCCGTCATCACAATGCCGATGGTCCCGAAGGCGGCCCAGATGGGCACAATCGCAAACGCGCCGCGGAAGGTGAAGAACTCCGCCCAGAAGCCGGCCAGGCCCGGCAGGCCCAGGCTGGCAAACGCGGTCACCAGCATGATGCCGTAGAAGTAGGGGGTCTTGGCGCTCAGGCCCCCGAACTTTGAGAGGTCGCGGGTGTGCGCCCGTTCGTAGATGATCCCCACGAGCAGGAACAGGGCACCGGTGATGATGCCGTGGTTGAACATCTGCAGGGTGGCGCCGTTCAGGGCCATGACGGCGCTGTCGTAAATCTGGCCCGACGTGACCGCGTCGCTGAACTTGCCGGCCACCGCATCCAGGCCGTCCGGCGTCAGGACCAGCGATGCGGCACCGATGCCCAGCATCACGTAGCCCATGTGGCTGACCGAACTGTAGGCAATCAGTCGCTTCAGGTCGCTTTGGGCGACGCAGACAAACGCGCCGTAGACGATGGCCACGGCACCTACGGCAATGACCGCCCAGGCCCAGTGCTGACTGGCCTCGGGGAACGTTGGCAGGACGATGCGCAGGAAACCGTAGGCTCCCAGCTTGAGCAGGACTCCGGCGAGGATCACGCTGCCCGCCGTCGGGGCCTCGGTATGGGCGTCCGGCAGCCAGGTGTGGAAGGGGAAGCTGGGCACCTTGAAGGCAAACCCGAGGAAGAAGCCCCAGAAAGCCAGACTGCCCAACAGGAGACGGTTGTGATCGTCCAGCTGCATGAACGGCTGGGCCTCGGCCGCCATCAGGATGTCGAAGGTGCCGGTCGCAAGATAGGTAAGCAGAATCGCCAGCAGCATGGCCACCGATCCAACCAGGGTGTAGATGAAGAACTTGATGGACGCGTAGCTGCGGTTCTGGCCGCCCCAAATCCCGATCAGGAGGTACATCGGAACCAGGGACACCTCCCAGAAGAGGTAGAACAGCACGTAGTCCAGCGCCATGAACACGCCCAGCATGCTCAGTTCCAGCAGGTGGAACATCACGAAGTACTCCCGCACCCGGGTGCGGATGGTGCGGGCGCTGTAGTACAGGCTGAGGGTGGACAGCAGGGTCGTGAGGAAGATCAGGGGCAGGCTGAGGCCGTCGACCGCAATCCGGAAGTTCGAGTTCAGCATCGGGATCCACGGTGCGGAAATCTCGCCGTACAGTTCGCCGGCGTCCCGGTCGTATGTCAGCATCAGCCAGGCGCTCAGAACCAGCGGCACAAGGCTGAACAGGATCGACGACCAGCGGATGGCCCGATCCGTGCGGCTGAACACCAGCACCCAGATGCCGGCCACCAGCGGCATGAAGAGGGTTGCAAACAATGCCATCTGGCTCGCATTGGCCATTGGCCCGACCTCCTGACTCTCCGAAAAACCTGGAACCGTTGCAGCTACACCAACGTGAGCACGATGGGCATGCCCACGAGTACCACCCAAATGCTGAGCACCACCATGGCGATGACCAGATAGGCCTGAACCTTGCCGTCCTGGAGTTGCGTCAGCACCCCACCGCACCAGCGCATGAAGTTGGCCGTCAAATTGACCAGGCCGTCCACTAGCAGATGGTCGGCCGCGGCCGCCAGGACCGACAGCCAAACCCCGGCCTTGCCCACCAGGTTCACCAGCGGGTCGATGATCCAGCGGGAATCGATGGAGGCACAGAAGGACGACACGAAGTTGCTGAACCGGACCACCGTGGCGTCGTAGAGCTCGTCCACAAAGTACTTGCGGTGGAAGATCTGCCAGATCGGCCCCATCGCCCTGTACATCGGATCCGTTTCACCCGGCGGCAGGCCCTTGCCGTACACAAGCCAGCCCAGGCCGAGGCCGCCCAGCGCTACGGCGATGGACACCAACAGGGGAACGAAGTTGAACTCCGGATGGAGCACATGGATGTGGATCACTTCCATGAAGGGTTCCAGGAAGTGCCCCAGCCAGTTGTTGCCAATGGGACCCAGGACAGGGAAGGCGGCCGGAATGCCAATCCAGCCGAGCGTAATCGCAAAGAACGAGATCAGGATCAGCGGCACCGTCATGCTGCGCGTGCTTTCGGACGCGTGGTCCGCGGCTTCCGTGCGACCCCGGTTGAAGAAGGTCAGGGCCATCTGCCGCATGGTGTAGAAGGCTGTGCAGAAGGCGGCGATCGCCAAGGCCAGGAAGACCAGGCTGTTCTCCTCGAAGGCCACCGCCAGAATCTCGTCCTTGGACCAGAACCCGGCCGTGATGATCGGGAAACCGGACAGGGCCAGGCCGCCGATGATGAAGGTCCAGCCGGTGACCGGCATCCGGCGCAGCAGGCCGCCCATGTTGCGCATGTCCTGCGGATCGTTCGGATCCAGGCTGCCGTCCGGCCGCTGGATCAATTCCGATGCGTGTCCATCCGCGTCGGAGTCATGGCCGTGGGCGTGCTCGTGGCCATGCTCCATGCCGTGGATGACGCTGCCGGAACCGAGAAACAGCAGGGCCTTGAAGAAGGCATGCGTCAGCAGATGGAACAGGGCCGCCACGTAGGCACCGATGCCCAGGGCCGCCACCATGTACCCCAACTGCGAAATGGTGGAGTAGGCCAGAACCCGCTTCACGTCCCACTGCGCCATGGCAATCGTCGCCGCAAAGAGTGCCGTAAAGGCCCCAACCCCGGCCACCAGGTAGGTCGTCGTCGAGTTCAGGTGCAGGGCCCGGTCGAACAGCGGGTACATGCGGATCAACAGGAACACGCCGGCCGAGACCATGGTGGCCGCGTGGATCATGGCGGACACCGGGGTCGGACCCTCCATGGCGTCCGGCAGCCAGACATGCAGGGGGAACTGGGCGCTCTTGCCAATGGTTCCGCACAGGATCAGGAAGGTGATGATGGACACCCAGGTCACCTCGCGGAAGCCCAGGTTGGCGTAGGTGCGGCCCAGCTCGTAGAGATTGTCCTCACTGAACAGGTCCGCAAAGCTGAGGCTGCTCGGCTCGCTGACGATGTAAAGCACCATCATGCCGATGAACAGCAGGGCGTCGCCGATGCGGGTGGTCACAAAGGCCTTGAAAGCCGCCTTCTTGGCGCTCTCCTTTTCGAACCAGAAGCCAATCAGCAGGTAGCTGCACAGGCCCATGATTTCCCAGAAGACGAAGAAGGTAATCAGGTTGTTGGAGGTCACCAGCCCCAGCATGCCCACGGCAAACAGCGAGATGTAGGCCATGAAGCGGCTGTAGCGGGGATCCTTGCCTTCCGCATGGGCCTCGGGGAAGTCCGCGGCCTTCAGGTGGTGCGGAAAGGTCATGTAGCCCCGGGCGTAGATGAAGATCATGACCAGCAGAAACGGCACCATGAACAGCATCAGCGCGTTCGCGGGGTCCAGCGCGTACCCGACGTCGATGTCGGTCCGGCCGGTCGGAATGGTGAACAACGTGGCGTTGACCGGATGATGCGCCAGGCCGTGATCGACAAAGGCCGAGAAGGCCACGGCCCAGCCAATCACCAGACTGACCGCAACGCCGGCAATCGCGATCACCGAACTGAGGGACTTGTGGCGGTTCGTGACAAGGATGATCAAGGCACAGGCCACGGCCGGAGGCAAGGGCACGAGCCAGGTCAGGTCGAAGATCGGGTTCATGGGCTGGGATTGCCGGACGGGAGTTGATCAGCGGCGCGGCAGTGCGGCGGAAACGGAGTCCATGGTCGGGGCACGACGCCGGAGCACCGTGGCCAGGGCGTAGGTGCAGACCAGGCCCGCGGCCGCGGCCGCAATCAGCCAGAGATCGGCCGTGACCCCGAGCAGGTTGGCGATCGATACAGCTAGGGCACCGCCCGCCACGCCGGCCAGAATCAGGTTGCGCTGCCGGGCCTTGCGGATCTTCACCGTCGCCAGCAGTCGAGCCACGTCCCGGTAGCCCGGATCATGCCGGTGCAGTTCTTTGAGCGCGTAGACGGCGCCGCTGAAATTGCCGGCCTGCATCTTCTCCACGGCCAATCCGTAGAGAAACTCGCATTGTTCCTCCAGTGTGCCCTGGAGCTCCTGGCGTGCCATGGGATCGGGAATCAGCCTTGCAGCAAATCGATTTCGTCAAGGTAAACGGTCTTGCGCGACCGGTAGATCGCGATCACGAGCGCCAGGCCCACCGCCACCTCGGCCGCGGCCACGGCAATCACGAAGATGGCGAAGGTCTGGCCCGCCAAGTCTTCCCGATTGGGACCGTAGCGCCAGAACGCCACCAGGTTGATGTTGACCGCGTTGAGCATCAACTCCACCGCCATGAGCATGGCGATGGCATTGCGTCGGGCCAGGGCGCCATAGAGACCGCAACTGAAGATGAACGCCGCCAACGTAAGATAGGCCTGCAACGGAACCACGACTCAGCCTCCCTTACTCGTCGTCCCGGGCCAGCATCACGGCGCCGACCAGCGCAATCAACAGCAGCAGGCCGATCAACTCAAGCGGCAACGCATAGGTGGTGACGAACTCCCAGCCCAGGTCCACGATCAAGGACTTGCCGTCCCCGCTCAGCGTCAGATCCTCGGCTACGGCCCACGGCACGCGGTCCACCAAGCCGGCCACCAGCAGGAATACCAAAAGGGCCATCGACATGACGGCAAACATGTGCCGGTTGTTGGGGGAGGTTGTACCAAACATGATGCCCCGGGTCAGCATGATGGCGAAGGTAATCAACGTGGCAATGGCACCCACGTACACAAGAACCTGGGCAATGGCCAGGAACTCCGCTTCGAGCAGGACATAGACGCCGGCCACGCCAAACAGCGCCCCCACCAGGCACAGGGCCGAGTAGAAGAGGTTGCGGTTCGTCACCACCAGCAGGGACGCCACACTCGTCGCCACGGCCACCATGATGAAGACGGCCTGATGAGGCGTGGGAATCGGGATTTCGACGGGAAGTTCGGGCATGGTCAGGGTCGGGGCGAAAGCTGGCTTTGCCCTATTCGGCAACGGGCTGCACGGTGCCGATGAGCGAATCCGGGGTGAAGGCCCGCTTGGTGCGGAAGCCTTCCTGCCGAATGGCGCGTCCGACGGCATAGAGGCCGATGCCCATCACGAGCAGGTTGCCGACCAGGACCAGGACGGCGATCACCGGGATGGGCAGATCCAGGACCTGTACCACCATCTGCCACGAGATGAGGCCGACGGTCAGGGGCACCAGGATTTTCCAGCAGAAGGACATCATCTGGTCCACCCGCAGGCGCGGAAAGGTGCCCCGCACCCAGATCATCAACAGATAGATGGCAAACGTCTTGATCATCATGTAGCCGGCCGCCAGGAAACCGCCGATGCCGGGCAGGTCCACACCCGGACCCTGCCAGCCACCCAGGAACATGGCCGCGCCCACCCAGGCGAACACGAACCCGCTCAGGAACTGCGCCAGGAAGAACATGGCGAAGCGCATACCGGAATACTCGATGTGGAAGCCGGCAATCAGTTCCGACTCCGCCTCCAGCAGGTCAAAGGGGGTCTGCTCCGATTCCGCCAGGGCGCACACGAAGAAGATCAGGGCGGCGCCCGGCATCAGAAAGACATACCAGCCCAGGCCCAGAAAGTTGCCCTGCTGCTCCGCCAGCTCGCCGAAGCGCATGGTGCCCGCATACAGGACCACGGCCAGCATGCTCAGCACGAGCGGGATTTCATACGAAAGCAACTGCGCCACGACCCGGAAACCCGAAAGGAGCGCGTACTTGTTGTTGCTGCCCCAACCAGCCATCAGGGCGGCCATGATGCCAATCGAGCCAAGAGCCACGATGTACAGGACGCCCACATTTATGTCAACGCCGATCAAACCCCGCGTCACGGGCACCACAGCGAACAACAGCAGAACGCCGAAAACGCTCAGGATGGGTGCCAGGTTGTAGGCCATGAAGTCCGCCCGGGAGGGGTTGATGCCCTCCTTGCTGAGAAGCTTCACGATATCGGCGATCGTCTGCAGCAAGCCGAACGGTCCGACGCGGTTGGGTCCGATGCGGTCCTGGATGCGGCTGATGACCTTGCGCAGGAGCCAGACCAGAATCAAGGCGATCAGCGGAGCCACCAGCCCGATGGCCGTCACACCGACCAACAAGGCAATGGCGGTTGCGATCCACTCCGGCACGCCGGCCCCCACAAGGGCCGCCATGAGGACCTGATACCACTCAGCCACAGGGCAAGCTTCCTGGAGAGACGACGCCTACTGCCACTCGAGGCCGCCCTTGCGCCAGTCGTAGATCAGACCGACGATCAGGAGCGCCATGAAGAGGAGTGTCACAAGAACCGCGGCCATGCCGAATTCGGGCCGGCCGTAGGCCATCGCAATCGGGTAGAGAAACACGACTTCCAGGTCGAACACGAGGAAGACGAGGCCAATCAGGTAGAACTGGGCCCGGAACTGAATCCAAGTGTCCCCGATCGTGTTCAGGCCGCTTTCGTAGATGTCGTTCTTCACCGGGTCCGGCTTGCGCGGCCCCAGGATGGCGCCGGCCACGATGGACACAAGGGGAAGAACCAGGGCAAAGCCGCTCAGAATGAAGATGAATGCGTACTTGAGCAGCATGGAGCAGACGGTCGGGAGGGGAGGACTTTGCGCTTCCGAGCAATCGTGTCAGGAGGGTCTGTCAACCATCGAACCGAAGGGCCGGATGGGCCGATGGCCGCGCGCAGCCCGTGCGGACGCGAATGGTAGCACAGCGATCCGCGAGCGCCCATAACCCGGCCACGCCGATTTGCACGCCGAAACGGCGCCTCCCGGACATCGAATGCCGCATATTGGCAGGGCGCGAACGGATCAGGTAGGATTCGAGGCGTGCGAACGTCAACCACCCAAGTCGGTCTTGCGAATGTCCGCATGGCCGGGTTTGGGATGGTTCCGGCCGCCTGGTCGTGGCCTGCAGCACTGCCCATGAACGAAGTCGCCAATACCCCCCAGGATTTCCTTCCGCTGCTGGTCATCGTTGTGGTGGCGCTGGCGGTGGCCGGCATTGTCATCGTCCTGTCGGTGCTCCTGGGGCCCCGCCGGGAGCTGGAGGCGAAGTCGGAAGCCTACGAGTCCGGCATCCGGCCATTTGCCGACACCCGGCGCCGATTCCCGGTGCAGTACTACCTGATTGCCGTCCTTTTCATCATTTTCGACATCGAAGTCGTCTTTCTCTATCCTTGGGCCACAACCCTGCACAACGACGCCCTCAAGAAGGTGTCATTGGCGGCCATGGGCGTGTTTATGGCCGTGGTGGTGATTGGTTTCGTGTACGAGTGGCGCAAGGGCGCCCTCGACTGGGACTAGACGGCACGGGCTGCAGGTACGCCAGCGGGAGTCGGACCACCCATGGGTCTTGAATCAAACCTCAAGGAAGGCAGTCTGGTTACGGCCAGGCTGGAAGACCTCGTCAACTGGGCGCGTCGCAACAGCACCTGGCCGCTTCTGTTCGGCCTAGCCTGCTGCGCCATGGAGATGATCGCCGCCGGCACCGCCCGGCACGACATCGCCCGCTACGGCTCCGAACTGTTCCGGGCCACGCCCCGCCAGGCCGATCTCATCATTGTGTCCGGACGGGTCAGCAACAAGATGGCCCCCGTCATCCGACGGCTGCACGACCAGATGCTCGAACCCAAGTGGGTGATCGCCATGGGCATCTGCGCCAGCGCCGGCGGCCCGTTCAACAACTACGCCATCGTGCAGGGCGTCGACAAGATCATTCCCGTCGACGTCTATGTGCCCGGCTGCCCGCCCCGTCCCGAAGCCCTGCTCTACGGCATGGATCTCCTGCGCCAAAAGCAGGCGGGCGAGCACTTCTCCAAGTATGTTTTTGCCCCTGAACAGCCCGGGGCGCCAGCCGAAGCCGAACAGGCCATGGCGGGCCTGGCCCCGCGCATCGGCTGAGGCGCATTCCCCGGACCTCGGTTTCGCAATCGACGGGAATCCGCGCTGCCCAGCGGCTGCCCCACCACCGCCTGACCATGCCCCTGCTCAACGTTTCACCGGTCGATCGGCTGTACGAAACCCTGCCCAACCTCGACGACATCAGCATTCCGGCCCGCGCCCCGCAGCCGGACGGTGAGACCGAGGATACGCAGGCCATCGCAGCGGCCTTCGGCGCTCGCATCCTGGCCGCGGGCCTGCAGCACGACTTGCCGTTCGTGCACGTGGCGCCTGCGGACCTGCGGGACTTGGTGACCTGGCTGCGCGATGGCGAACTGGCCTACACCACCCTGATTGACATCACGGCGGTGGACCTGTCCGAACTGCCGGATCCGGATCCCGATGTCCGCTTCCAGACGGTCTATCTCCTTAGATCCCTTGCCCGGCACAAGGCGCTCTTCATCGTGTGTCCCCTTCCGGGCGGCGACGATGCGGAGGCCCCCAGCCTCGCCGGGCAGTTTCCCGGGGCCATTTGGCCCGAGCGCGAAGTAATGGACCTGATGGGTATCCGTTTTGCGGACCACCCGGACCCGCGCCGCATCCTGATGCCCGCCGCCTGGCCCAACCACCCGCTGCGCAAGGACGTGCCGCTGGGCGGCGAGGACGTGCCGTTCTCGCTCACCTGGGACCATCCCGAGTTCGATGGCCTGGGGGATCAGATCCTGGATCCCGAAAGCCTGCCCCCGGACCTGCCGCCGGGCATGAACCGGCAAAACATGATCCTGAACATGGGCCCCCACCATCCGAGCACGCACGGCGTGCTGCGGCTGGTGGTGGAGCTGGACGGGGAACGCGTCGTCAACGTGGACCCTGACCTCGGCTACCTGCATTCGGGGTTCGAGAAGACCGGGGAGCACCGCCGGTACAAGGACTTCGTCTACTACACCGACCGGATGGACTACCTGTCGGCCATGAACAACAACCTCGGCTATGTGCTGGCGGTGGAGGGCATGCTCGACCTCGAGATCCCGGCGCGGGCCCAGGCCATTCGGGTGATCATGAGCGAGATGCAGCGGATCGCGTCCCACCTGTTCTGGCTCTCGACCCACGTGCTCGACATTTCCGGCAACGGCATGTCGCTCCTGATGTACGCCACCCGCGAGCGCGAACGCATCCTCGACCTGTTCGAGATGGTCTGCGGCGCCCGCCTGACCACCAGCTACATCCGCATCGGCGGCGTCTGGAAGGACCTGCCGGAGGCGTTCCTGGGCGCGCTGTCCGAATTCTGCGACCTGTTCCCGGGCCGCATCGACGAATACCGCGACCTGGTCAAGGACAGTCCCATCTGGCGCACGCGCCTGGAAGGCATCGGCCTGGTTGGCCGCGAGGACGCCTTGGCCATGGGCCTGACCGGCCCCATGCTGCGGGGCAGCGGCGTGGACTGGGATCTGCGCCGGGACCAGCCGTACAGCGGCTACGAGCAGTACGAGTTCGACGTGCCGACCAGCGATCGCGGCGACGGCTTCGGCCGGTACGAGATCCGCATGGAGGAGATGCGCCAGAGCGTCCGCATCATCCGCCAGGCGCTGGATCGCCTGCCCGACGGCCTCTATCGTTCGGACGACCGCAAGGTGAACCCGCCGCCGCGCACCGAGCTCGACACGAGCATGGAGTCCCTAATCCACCATTTCAAGCTGTTCACCGAAGGATTCAAGGTTCCGCCCGGCATGTACTACCATGGCATCGAGGCCAGCAAGGGCGAACTGGGGTTCTTCATCTACAGTGACGGATCGGGCAAGCCCTACCGCCTCCACGTGCGGGGCCCCAGCTTCAACAACCTGTACGCCATCAGCGGCATGAGCAGGGGACTGATGCTTTCCGACATCATCACGAACATCGGCTCCATCGACATCGTACTGGGTGAAGTCGACCGCTGACCCCGGGTCGGGACACTATGGACCAGCCACTCCTCTCCGACGAACTGCGCGCCGAGATCCAGGCATTGATCGGCCGCTACCCCGAGGGCCGCGGGCGTTCGGCGATCCTGCCGGCCCTGTACGCCATCCAGCGGGAACACGGACACGCCTCCGTCGAGGCGCAAAACGAACTGGCCGCCATACTGGGCCTGGAACCGTCCGAGGTCGGGGCCGTCGTTTCCTTCTACCACATGATCCACCAGGAGCCGAAGGGCGACTACCTGCTCCAGGTGTGCACCAACGTGCCCTGCATGCTGCGCGGTTCATCGGCCTGCATGCACCACCTCGAGGAGACGCTCGGGGTCGGCCACGGCGATACCACCGACGACGGCGTCTTCACGCTGGAGCACATGGAGTGTCTCGGCAGTTGCGCCACCGCCCCGATGGTGGCGGCCACCCGGAAGGCCTCCGGGGAAATCCGGTACTTCGAGGAACTCGAAACCCCGGAGGACATCGACGCGGTCCTCGGCATGCTGCGCAAGGACGAGGGTTTCGACACGCTCGAGCGTTGGACGCCCGGCCGGGACTCCGAACGAACCGGGCGCGGGGCCGGCCCCTACACCGTGGCCGGCATGGAGAATCCCTATCTGACCCGCCGCGTTGGCCGGCCCGATTCCCATACCATCGAGGAATACGAGGCGGACGCCGGGGAGGCCGGATACGCAACGGCCCGGCGCATCATCGCGTCCGGTTCGCCCACCCCCGACGAACTGGTCGAACAGGTCAAGGCCAGCGGCCTCAAGGGCCGCGGCGGAGCCGGCTTCCCAACGGGGGTCAAGTGGGGCTTCCTGGCCCCCAACGCCTTCCCCCGCTACCTGGTGGTCAACGCGGACGAGTCCGAGCCCGGAACCTTCAAGGACCGGTGCATCATGGAGTACGACCCGCACCAGCTGATCGAGTCGATCATCATCACCGCGTACGCCGTGCAGGCCGAGCGCGCCTACATCTACATCCGGGGCGAGTACTACTTCGCGTGGCAGCGGCTGGAGGCGGCGATTGCCGAGGCCAGGGCCAAGGGCTATCTCGGCAAGGACATGTTCGGCACGGACTTCGGCCTCGACATCGTGGTCCACCGCGGTGCCGGAGCCTACATCTGCGGCGAGGAATCCGCACTGCTGAGCAGCTTGGAGGGCTACCGCGGCTTCCCCCGCTCGCGTCCGCCCTTCCCCGCCGTGGCCGGGCTCTATGCCAAGCCCACCATCATCAACAACGTCGAATCGGTGTGCAACGTGTTGCACATCGCCCGCATCGGGTCGGACGCGTACCGCACCATGGGCACCGAGGCCAGCCCGGGCATGCGGATCTTCTGCCTGAGCGGCAACGTGAAGCGTCCCGGCCTCTACGAACTGCCGCAGGGCACCCCCCTCAGCACACTCATCCACGAGCACGGCGGCGGACCGGAGAAGGACGGCAAGGGCATCCGCGCCGTGATTCCGGGCGGCCTGTCGATGCAACTGTTCTCCCCGGACCAGTTGGACACCGGCCTGGACCAGGAGAGCATCGCCGCCGCCGGGTCCAACCTGGGATCCGCCGGTATCATCGTGATGGACGAGGATGCCCGGATGGTGGAAGTCGGGCTGCGCACCGTGTCCTTCTTCCGCGAGGAGAGTTGCGGCAAGTGCACGCCCTGCCGGGAAGGCACGGTCTGGATGGAGGACATCCTGATGCGCATCCAAGCCGGCCGAGGCCGGGAACTGGACCTGAAGCTGCTGGACTTCATCGCCGACAACATCGCCGGCAAGTCCTTCTGCCCCTTCGGCTTCGCGGCTGTCTGGGGCCTGCAGAGCAACATGGCCAAGTTCGGTGACGAGTGGCGGGAGCACATCGCCGCCCCCAACCCCGGCAACCAGACGCCGCACCCCCCCGTGCGGCGGCACCCCCCCCCCCCCCCCACCCGGGGCACCGAGCCGCCCACCCTGCCGGTGCGGCCCATCTACCGGCCCGACGCCGACATCGGGTCCGGCATCTCCGACATACGCCTCGAACCGGTGGGCGACGCCCCGCTGGTGCGCGACACCGTGGTCGACCTCGACTGACTGCGACCCAAGCTCCGCCAAACCCAGGTTTCGCCATGGCCGATACGGTCACCCTCTCCATCAACGACGAGCAGGTCACGGTGCCGCGCGGCACCCTGGTGATCGACGCCGCCACGCAGATGGGGATTGAGATCCCGGTGTTTTGCAGCCATCCCAAGCTGGATCCGGTGGCCTGCTGCCGCCAGTGCCTGGTGGAGATGGAGGGCCCGCGCGGCACCATGCTCAACACGGCCTGCAACATGCCGTGCATGCCGGACATGGTGGTCCGCACCAACACCCCTGCGGTCCAGGCCGCCCAGGAGGCCAACCTGGCGTTCATCCTGCTGCACCACCCCCTCGACTGCCCCATCTGCGACAAGGGCGGCGAGTGTCCCCTGCAGGACATGACGATGCGCTTCGGCCCCGGGGTAAGCCAGCTGGTGGAACCCAAGCGCCGCGCCCAAAAGAACTACAACATTTCGGACACCATCGTCCTGGACCAGGAGCGCTGCGTCATCTGCTGGCGGTGCGTGCGCTACCTGGAGGAGTGGGAGGAAAAGCCCCAGCTCGGGCTCTTCGAACGGGGCGGCGACACCATCATCGACGTGCAGCCCGGCACCTGCGTCGACGCCAAGACGAGCGGCAACATCATCGACATCTGTCCGGTGGGCGCCCTGACCAACCGCGGCTCCCGCTTCCAGTACCGGCCCTGGCAGGTCGAGCGCACGCCCACCATCAGCCTGCACGATCCCATGGGCAACAACATCTCGGTCGACACCCGCAACGGGACGGAGGTCAGGCGCATCCTGGGCCGCGAGAACATGGGGGTCAACGACCAGTTCATCACCGACCGGGACCGGTTCTGCCACCATTGGGTGGGGCATCCGGACCGCCTGACAAAGCCCCTCGTGCGGCGCAGCCCGAACGAACAACTGACCGAGGTTTCGTGGCCCGAAGCCCTCGACTTCGCGGCCCGGCGCCTGCAGGAGGTGTCCGCCGCGGCCGGATCGGCCGCCCTGGGCGCCATCGGCAGTGCCAAGCTCAGCAACGAAAGCAACTATCTGCTGCAGCGCATGGCCCGCCAGCACCTGCAGACGCCGAACGTGGACCACCGCCAGGGCGGGGACGTGAAGGCGGCCCCGACCGGCGTGCCCAGCCTAGCCCATCTCATGCAACCGCAGTACGGCCCCAAGCCGGAGGCGGACCTGATCGTCCTCTTCGGCGTGGACCCGGCCGAGGAAATCCCGATGCTGGACGTCCATCTCAAGCGCGCGCTCAGCCGGGGCGGCTCCCGACAGATTGCAATCCATCCCCGCCGGACCGAAAGCGGCCGCCGCGGCCAGTCACTGCAGTACCGGCCCGGTCTGGAACTGGCACTGGTCCAAAGTCTGGCACGGGCGGCCTTGACACATACGGGTGCCGCCGACGCGGTACCGGCGGGCTGGTCACAGACCACTCCCGTACGCACCGGAGTGCTCCAGGCCGACATCGAATCGGTCGCGGACGCCCTTGTGGCAAGCGAAAGCGCGGTGATCATCTGCGGCCCCGACATCACCCAGCAGGCCGACGGTGAAGCGGTACGGCAGGCACTGCACTGCCTGGCCACGGCCACGGGCCATGCCGAGCGTCTTGCCTTCATCGGCCTGGACGCCAACAGCCAAGGCTGCCATGACGTTGGCGTCATGCCCGGCCGCCTGCCGGGCGGCGAGGCGGTTGACGACCACCGGGCGCGGCAGCGGCTGGAATCCCTGTGGCAGGGCGCCCTGCCACAGGGATTCGGCCTGACCTATTCCCAGATGCTCGAGGGATGCGGCGGGGACATCAAGGGCCTTTATGTAATGGGAGCCGATCCCGCCAGCGAGAACGCGCGCTGGGCCGAAAACCTCGGACGGCTGGACCTGCTGATCGTGCAGGAGCTGTTCCTGACGGCCACGGCGCAGCGGGCCGACATCGTGCTGCCGGCCCGCGGCTGGGTGGAAACCGACGGCACCTTCACCAACATGGAACGGCGGGTGCAGCGCAGCCCCAAGGCCGTGGACATCCACGGTTCCGAAGCGGCGCCGGACTGGCTCATCCTCGACCACCTGTGCGGCCGCCTCGCCGACCGCAGCCAGGGCTATGCATCGGTCCAGGCCATCACCGCTGAAATCGCCGAGGCGGTTCCGGCCTACCGGGACATCGCCTGGGACACCCTGGGCGAACTGGGACGGGTGTGTGCCCGGCCGGAACGGGACGCCCGCGTGGAGGCTCCGGTCCAGGTCGCCGAGGAAGGCGCCCCGTCCAGCACGGCCCTGCGCCTGTTCCGGGGCCGCACCTTCTACGACAACAGCCGTCTCTGCACACTGACCGATGTGGTCGCCAACCTGATCCCGGAGCCCTATCTAGCGGTGAATCCGGTCGATCTGGCCCGCCGCGATATCGGCGACGGGTCGGAGGTGACCGTCGACAACGACTACGGTTCCCTGACAGTGACGGTCAGGGCGGACGAGGAGGTGGCGCCGGGCACGGCCTTCATGCCGGAAGGGCTGGGCAGGCAGCCTGTCGGGACCGTGCTCAACGGCCGCTACTGGGAATGGGTCAGCCTGGCCGCGGCCTAGGCGGAAGCCGACGGTAGACGTCATGCCGCAACTGCTCATCTACCTGATCCAGGCGGTGGTGCTCTGCCTGGTGGTCATCACCGGGTTCGCCTACCTGACCTGGCTGGAGCGCAAGCTGATCGCGCGCTTCCAGGTGCGCATCGGTCCCAACCGCGCCGGCCCGTTCGGCCTGCTGCAGCCGGCCGCCGACGCCGTCAAGGCGATGTTCAAGGAGGAGTACATCCCGGGCCATGTCGACAAGTTCGTCTATGTCCTGGCTCCCATGCTCGCCCTGGCCCCGGCCCTGATTGTCTGGGCCGTCATCCCCATCGCCAAGGGGGTGCCGGCCATGGGCGACGTCAACATCGGCTTCCTCTGGATCCTGGCCATCACCGGGGTCGAGAGCTTCGGCGTCATCCTGGCCGGGTGGAGCAGCAACAACAACTACTCGCTGCTGGGCGCCCTGCGCTCCGCGGCCCAGATGATTTCCTACGAAATTCCGCTGGGTCTGTTCCTGGTCAGCATCGCCATGCTGGGCGGCACGTTCAGCCTGGTCGAACTGGTGGAAACCCCGCGGGCCCCGTGGGAGTGGATCTGGATCTGGATCGCCTTCCCCTTCTTCTTCACCTCCATCCTGGCGGAGACGAACCGGTCGCCCTTCGACCTGCCGGAGACCGAGAACGAACTGGTGGCCGGCTTTTTCACCGAATATGGGGGCATGAAGTTCTCCATGTTCATGATGGCCGAGTACATCAACATGATCACGACCAGCACGGTGGTCTCCACGCTCTTCTTCGGGGGCTGGCAGGGGCCACTGGCCGACCGGTACATCTGGCTGGGCCCGGTCTACCTGTTCATCAAGGTCCTGGCCCTACTGTTCCTGTTCATCTGGATTCGGGCCAGCATCAGCCGGCCGCGCTTCGACCAGCTGATGCGCTTCAACTGGAAGTTCATGATCCCGGCCGGCCTGGTGTACCTGACCGTGTCCGCGGTCATAACGGTCTTCCTCAAGTAGGCTGCATTCCCGGCCACCCATTCGACAGGGACCCACGTCATGAGTGTCAACGGCTACATCAAGGGTGCATTCGAAATCGCCAAGGGCCTGGGCATCACGCTCAAGAACCTGCACCGCGGACCCATCACGGTGGAGTACCCTCACGAAGCCATTCCGGTCTATCCGCGGTTCCGCGGCAAGCACGAGCTCAGGCGCTATGAAAACGGCATGGAACGCTGCATCGGCTGCATGCTGTGCGAAGCCGCCTGCCCGACGAACGCCATCTATGTGGACGCCGCCGAGAACAATCCGCACGATCCGGTCTCGCCGGGCGAACGCTACGCCAGCACCTACGAGGTGAACCTCCTGCGCTGCGTCTTCTGCGGGGACTGCGAAGAGGCCTGCCCGACCGAGGCCATCGTCCTGGGGCACGACTTTGCCATGGCCAACTACGAACGGTCCGACTTCATCCTGACCAAGGACACGCTGCTCAACCCCGACGAGCCGCAGGTCATCATCCGGCCCGAGGCCTGACCCGCACCCAAGGTTCTCCGCTCCGCACCATGTCCGTTTTTGCCTTCCTGATCGGCACCCTGAGCCTGGCCGCCGCGATCGGCGTGGTGGTTGCCGCCAAACCGGTCCACAGCGCCCTGTTCCTCATGGCCAACTTCGCCACCCTGGCGATCCTGTATGTCCTGCTGGACGCGCAGTTCCTGGCCGCGGCCCAGGTCATCATCTATGCCGGCGGCATCGTGATCCTGATTCTCTTCGTCATCATGCTGATCGGACACGATCCGGCCGACCACAGCCACCAGGACTTGACGAGGCCGGCCATGGCCAGCCTCGTGCTGGGCGCAATCCTGCTGATGTCGCTGGGGCTGCAGCTGACCGGACACCTGGAAGTCGGCACCGACGGCGGCATTGCCTCCGGCGGCTCCCCGTCGGCGATCGGCACCGAACTCTTCACGCGCTTCCTGCTGCCCTTCGAGTTCGTGGCCATCCTGCTGTTGGTGGCCCTGATAGGCGCGCTCATCATGGGACGGCGCGAGTCCGGGGAGCCCGAGGAGCCGGCCGGCTGATGGACAGCAACAACCTGTTCCTGGTGCTGGGCGCCCTGATTTTCGTGGTCGGGGCGACCGGCGTCCTGCTGCGGCGCAACGCCCTGATCATCTTCATGTGCGTCGAGATGATGCTCAACAGCGTCAACCTGTCACTAATCACGCTGTCCCGCATGTGGGGGAACCTGGAAGGGCAGATATTCGTGTTCGTCATCATGGCCGTGGCGGCCGCTGAAATGGCCATCGGCCTCGCGATCCTGATCGCGCACAACCGCCATGTGCGCAATATCAACATCGAAACCCTTAACCTGCTCCGGAACTGAGCCCCTGCGGCCTTCGGACCATCCGCCCTCCCGCTCCCATGATTTCCCTTGCCTGGCTGTTGCTGCTTCTGCCCTTGGCCGGGATGCTGATCAACCTCGTCCTGGGCCGCATAATCGGCCGGCGCGCAACCGCGGTCGTGGCGAGCGGAACGGTGGGAGGCGCCTTCCTGCTGGCCCTTTCCATGACACCGGTCGTGTTCGGCAGCCACGATCACCATGGCGCCACGGTCCATCTCTGGAATTGGATTGACATGGGGTCCCTCCACGTCCCCATGGCGTTGCTGGTGGACCAGTTGAGCTTGGTGATGGTGCTGGTGGTCACCGGCGTCGGTTTCCTAATCCATGTCTATGCCATCGGCTACATGGAGGGGGACGAACGCTTCAACCGCTTCTTCCTCTACCTGAACCTGTTCATCCTGGCCATGCTGCTGCTGGTGCTGGGCGACAGTTTCCTAACCTTGTTCATCGGGTGGGAAGGCGTGGGCCTGGCGTCCTTCCTGCTGATCGGCTTCTGGTTCGACCGCAAGGACGATCTGTACGGTTCCTTTGCCGACTGCGGCAAGAAGGCCTTCATCGTGAACCGCATCGGCGACGTGGGCATGATTCTGGCGATGGCCCTGATTTGGTCCACCGTGGGCTCCCTGGAATTCAATGAGGTCTTCCACGAACTCGAAGCGGGGATCGCTGTCCCGGCCACCGCGGTCTGCCTATTGCTCCTGCTGGCCGTGGCCGGCAAGAGCGCCCAGTTCCCCCTGCACGTCTGGCTGCCGGACGCCATGGCGGGCCCCACGCCCGTTTCGGCGCTGATCCACGCCGCCACCATGGTGACCGCCGGCATCTATTTGATGGCCCGGACCCACGCCTTCTGGGAGCTGTCGGCCACCGCTTCGACCACGGCAGCCTGGATTGGGGTGGGAACCGCCTTCGTCGCCGGAACAATGGCCCTGGTCCAGCATGATCTGAAAAAAGTTTTGGCCTACTCAACCGTGTCCCAGTTGGGCTACATGGTCCTGGGGGCCGCAACCGGTGCCTTTGCCCTTGCCATCTTCCATCTGGTTACGCACGCCTTCTTCAAGGCGCTCCTGTTCCTGAGCGCCGGCAGCGTCCAGCACGCAACCCGTGAACTGGACATGCGCAAGCTGGGCGGCCTGCAACAGAAGATGCCGGGCACGGCCCGTTGTTTCCAGGTAGGCGTATTGGCGCTGGCCGGCATTCCCATCTTCTCCGGCTTCTTTTCCAAGGACGCCATCCTGCTGTCTGCGTTCGGAAAGAGTCCGCTGCTGTATGCCGTGGGCTTGATCACCGCCTTGATCACGGCGCTGTACGCCTTCCGAGCCTGGTGGCTGACCTTCAAGGGCACGCCCCGGGACCAGGAGATTCACAGCCACGTGCACGAGAGTGGCGCGCTGATGATGGTTCCGCTGTGGATTCTGGTCGGACTGGCAACCGTGGGCGGTGCGCTGAACCTTCCGGTTCTGCTGACCCTGGAGCACCTCCTGGAAGGGGTGCTGGGCCACCACACCCCACCGCCCCTGCAGTTGGAAATCAGCCTCCTGGCCGTCAGTGCCGTGGTTGCGGTCGCCGGCTGGTGGCTGATTCGCAGTACGTACCACCATGCCGGCTGGATTGACTCCGTCACGGCCACCTTGAAGCCGCTGACGAAGGTGGCCCGCAACCGGTGGTACCTCGATAAGTTGTACGACGACGGCCTGGTGCCGGCCCTGCACGCCGCGAGCCAGTGGTTCACGAATGCAGTGGACCAGACGTTGATCGACGGCATCGTCAATGGCAGTGCACAACTGGCAATGAACATCAGCCGTCTGTTACGACGCATCAACAACGGCCAAGTGCCCACCTACGCCTTCAGCCTGTTTGTCGGTGCCACCGTGCTGGTGGTTGTCTTCTGGCTGGCGGTCTAGCCCAGCGCCCCTGCCGGTCCACGCCCGTTTGCCATGGATTTCCTATTGCCCCTCCTGCTCCTGCTGCCGTTGGCCGGCGCGGTCGTGGTTGCGCTGCTCGGCTCCGACGGACCGCGCAAGGCACTGGCCATGCTGGCTTCCCTGGCCACCTTCACGGCCAGTCTGGGCCTTCTGCAGAACGGGTCCGCCCTGACCGCGGGCGAAGCCGTGCTGGCATTCCAGCGCCCCTGGTTCCCGGAGGTCGGGCTGTCCCTGCACCTGGCGGCGGACGGCATCAGCGTCTGGCTGGTGCTCCTGACAACCTTCATCATGCCGATCGCGATCGGCTTCAGCAACCGCTTTGTGACGGACCGGCTCGGCCAGCACCTCGCCCTGCTGCTGATGATGGAGACCGCCATGGTCGGCGTCTTCCTGGCTCAGGATCTGGTGCTGTTCTACACCTTCTTCGAGTTCACGCTGATCCCGATGTACTTCCTGATCGGACAGTGGGGCAGCGAGAACCGGGTCTACGCCGCCCTGAAGTTCGTCATGTACACGCTGCTGGGTTCGGCCCTTATGCTGGTCGCGATTGTGGCCATCTTCGTCCAGACCGGCACCTTCTCCATTCCCGAGATTGCCGCCACGCTGCCGGCCACCGCCGGATCCACGTTCCAGGTACTGGGCTTCCTGGCGTTTGCCCTGGCCTTTGCGGTCAAGATCCCGCTGTTTCCGTTCCACACCTGGCTGCCCGACGCCCATGTCCAGGCCCCGACGGCCGGCTCCATCATCCTGGCCGGGGTCCTGCTCAAGATGGGCACCTACGGCCTGCTGCGCCTGGCCATGCCCTTCTTCCCCGAGGCCTTCGCCAGCTATGCGCCCCTGCTAATCGTGCTTTCGCTGATCGGCATCGTCTACGGTGCCCTGGTGGCCCTGAAGCAGCAGGATGTCAAGAGCCTGGTGGCCTACAGCTCGGTTTCGCACATGGGCTTCATTGTGCTGGGCCTGGCCGTGGCCAACACGCAGGCCGTCAGCGGCGCGGTGCTGCAGATGGTGAACCACGGCCTCAGCACCGGTGCCCTCTTTCTCATGGTGGGCCTGTTGTACGAGCGTCGCCACACCCGGTTGTTCTCCGAGTTCGGGGGCCTGTGGAAGAGCGTGCCGGTCTACTGCGGATTGCTGCTGATTACGGCCCTGAGCAGCGTCGGCCTGCCGGGCCTCAACGGATTCGTGGGCGAATTCACCATCCTGCTGGGCGCGTGGCAGGTTTCGCCGGCGGCCGCGGCCGTGGCCAGCACGGGTGTGATCCTGGCCGCCTGGTACCTGCTAACGGCGTTCCGCAAGCTGGCCCAGGGCGAGATCAGGCATCAGGAAAACGAGGCGGGGGTGCTGCCGGACCTGCAGCGCTCCGAACTGATGATGATCGTGCCGCTCGTGGTCATGTTCTTCGTGATCGGTCTTTATCCCAACCTGCTGCTCGACCACATCGTGCCGGCGGTTGAAATTCTGCTTCCCTAACCGGACCCGACCGGGCCGGCCCGCACCAAGATCGTACCGATGAACCTCAACTACAGCGCCATCCTGCCGGAAATGGTGATGGCCGGCGGTGCCATCGTCGTGCTGATGGTGGATGCCCTGAGACGCATCGAAAACCACCGCGGCGACGCCGCGAACCGGGGCAGCGGTCTCCTGTTGACCCTATCCCTGCTGGTCGCCGCAGGGGCCGCCGTCGCGGCCTTCGCGGTGCGCGGGGAGTCCGGGCTCATGTTCCAGGACTCGGCCCGTTCCGACGCGCTGAGCTTCGGCATCCGGCTAATCGTGCTGGCCACCACCATCCTGGTTCTCCTAGTCGGCTCCCGCTATGTGTCGACCTTCACCCGGTACCCGGGCGAGTACTACTCCCTGCTGCTGCTGTCGGCCACGGGCATGATGGCGATGGGCATCGCCTCGGACCTGATGGTGCTCTTCATTGCCCTGGAGACCTTCTCGCTCAGCCTGATCCTCCTGGCCGGCATGTACCGGCACAACCGGTCCAGCACCGAGGCCAGCCTCAAGTACTTTCTGCTGGGAGCCTTCGCCTCCGGGTTCTTCGTGTACGGGTCCGCCCTGATCTACGGTGTCACGGGCACCGTGTCGTTCTCCGGCATGGGGCCGGCCCTGCAGGTGGCGGCCGACGGCGGTCCGGGCGCGGTCCTGCTATGGGCGGGGATTGCCCTGCTGCTGGTGGGCTTCGGGTTCAAGCTGAGCCTGGTGCCGTTCCACATGTGGACCCCGGACGTCTATCAGGGAGCCCCCACGTCGGTCACCGCCTTCATGTCGGTCGGCACCAAGACGGCGATGTTCGGTGCGTTGGTCCGGATTTTCCTGATGACCTTTCCCTACGGGTTCGAGAACTGGACGGGACCGCTGATTGTCCTGGCCGTGTTGACGATGACGGTCGGCAACGTCACGGCCCTGTGCCAGACCAGCATCAAGCGCATGCTGGGCTACTCCGGCATTGCGCACGCCGGCTATGTCCTGGCCGGCCTGGTGCCGGGCACGGAAACGGCCGTGAACAGTGCGCTGTTCTACCTGTTCGCCTACGCCTTCATGAACATCGGCGCCTTCATCATCGTGATGGCGATTGAGCACAGCGTGGAGACGGACGTGGAACGGAGCCAGCTGCGCGGTACCGGAGCCGCCATGCCGGTCCTGGCCGGCTTTATGGCGTTGTTCCTGTTCAGCCTAAGCGGCATTCCGCCCCTGGCCGGCTTCTTCGGCAAGTTCCTGATATTCCGTTCCATCCTGGACGGAGGCCTGGCCTGGCTGGCCGCGGTCGTGGTCGTCAACAGCGCGGTCAGCGCCTACTACTATCTGCGCATCGTGGTCACGATGTACTTCCAGCAGCGACCGCAGGAAGTCCATGCGCCGCAGAGTTCGCCGGCCATGCAGGTGGGCATGGTGCTGGCCGGGGTTATGGTCCTGGCCATCGGGGTCTTTCCGGCCTTCTTCATGGGATTGTTGATGGTACCCGGCCTGTAGCCACCAGGTCGGCTGCGACAAGATCGCGGCGGCGGCATCCGCAACCTGAAATCCCGACCTCCCAAGGTCGATCCCGGGCCACACCGAGCCAAGCGGTTCACCGGATCCTGATCCTCACCACCGTATCCCCTTTCAGGCCGTGTGGGGATTCTCAGGACAGCCGCTTGTGGCGGCGCACATTGAGTGCCTTCCATTCCAGAAGCGGTTGAGCCTCGATTCGCCCCTGCAGGAACGTGTCGGTCGTCAACAGCGACGCGTCGATTTCTCCTGCGTCCAGAAGCAGATCCAGGAAGGCGAGTTCGGCATCGGTAAAGGGCAGCACAGCGAAAAGGCCTCGTCGACAATCGCTTACGAGAGCCTCCCCCAAAACCGCTGCCTTTCCCGATTCTGGAACCGCACCGATATGCAACAACGGCATCAGGTTGTGGGCCAAATCCGCCATATCAACTTCCACATCATCGGGTGAAATGGTTCGCCAGTCTTTGCGGTTCATTGCACCGTAGACTACGAATGCGATGCGGAGACGCTTGGGGTCGAGATCCCCCATCGAGAGGATCAAACGGGTGTCGAACAGATCCCGTGCCTTGCAGCGTGACAACAACGCTGCGAGCTTGCCTGCCGCCAGTTCATGAAGATCCACGACAGGAATCTCCGTGGCACGCCAGCTTCCGAGTGGCTGGGAGTCCATGCGGACGACAGGCCACAGGGACACTCGATGCATGAAGTTGAGATCCAGTTCGAGCCGGCCGCTTGATCCGAATGCACTTGCATAGCGGAACGACCACTTCCCTCCGGCATGCTCTTTCGGCATCCGACGGACAGTGAATCCTTCTCGACGAAGCACCGCCTGAATCGCTGCTTCGATTCTCGGCCGCTCTTCCAGCATTGCCTTGCGGCCCACCGCCCCAACGTAGTTCAAATCGATGTCGACGGATAATCTGGGGACATTGAGAACAAATAGGTTCAGGGCCGTTCCGCCTTTGAGAACCAGTCGTCCTTCAAGATGGGGATGAGTGCAGACAGCTTTGAGGACAGCCAACAGTTGAACTGCCTTTTCCAGCATGTCGGCTCTGAGTTGGGTCGCATCAGCCTCGGCCGTCAGTTGTTCGAGGGATATCTTCACAGGACATCCCCCCACGATTTGTCAAGCACGGCGTTGGGAACAACGAGGTTCCAGTCCGCCACCAAACTGCTGGAATGCCGGTGGTTGCGGTCCAGGTAGTGGGGGTGCCGGGATCTCCGCTCACGAAGGGCTGTGAGATGTTGGTCCTCAACCATCAGGTCTTCCCGGTGCTGGTCAAGATAAAACCCTACTTTCGCAGCCGTGGTCGCGTTGTCCATCAGGAGTGCGTATTCCACAACCTGGTCAATGTGGAAGTACTCCACCGATTCCAGTGAGCGCCAGATTTCCTCCCATCCTCCTGACAGGACCGATCGATGGAGAACATCGACCATGGTCCGCTCCAGGCTTGTGACAAATATCCTGACACCGATCCGCTCCCTCTCCAAGACGCCAAAGCACTGCGTGCCCGAGCGGAGAAGAGCCGTTGGGAAGCCGGTGCCCCGGAACTCCTGAGAGCGAAAGGCAAACGTTGCAATGGGCCGACGTGCTGTGTAGATCAGGTGATTCCAGACCGAGTAAGCGTTGCCGTGGAACTCAAGTGCCGTATGATGGGAAAGAATCGAATCCGGGGTCAACTTCGCTGCAACCAGAAACGGATCAACTGGGAAAGTCTCGGAGGCGGCTCCCGGTGGGATCACGGCATACAACCCGCGACGTATCCGGACAACCCGGCCCACTCGGGTGTAGTAAGCGAGGAACCCTTCCTTTCCTCTCGCCCCAACCTCGCCTCGGGTTGCGAGGTATCCGGCCAGTTCCTCTCCTGTGAAGACCGGATGCCGGTACAAGAACGGTTCATGCTTCATGACAGCCATCCCTCCTTCCCACAGAGTTGCAGGCACTGGCTACAGGTGCCCCAACCCTAGGGTTTCACCGTGCAACCCATAACATGACTTAACTATCTTACACGTAACCCATGTTTTACACTGGGTTTGATGTGGATTTGTCAAGTCCAGTTTGGTGAACAGGTGGGATACCCGCCGGAATTCTCGGGACCTTGCCTGGCTTTGTACAAAGCCAGGCATTGTTCCTGTTCAGCCTAAGCGGCATTCCGCCCCTGGACGGAGGCCTGGCTGGCCGTGGTCGTCAACAACGCGGTCAGCGCCTACTACCTGCGCATTGTGGTCACGATGTACTTCCAGCAGCGACCGCAGGAAGTCCATGCACCGCAGAGTTCGCCGGCCATGCAGGTGGGCATGGTGCTGGCCGGGATCATGGTCCTGGCTATCGGGGTCTTTCCAGCCTTCTTCATGGGATTGTCGACGGTTCCCGGTCTGTAGCCACCAGGCCGGCTGCTGCAGTAGCGACAACCTGGATTCCCAAGACCCGAGTGTCGGCACCGCCGATGACGGCGGTCAGGACCAGGCAGAGAATGGATGTGAAGGGGCTTATACCAATCAATCACGATTGGATTACTTGTGTGTCCGCGGGCAAATCCGTTAGGGTGTCCCGGATCCAACGCCAGCCGCACAGTTGCTTGACCCGCTCCGGGTCCGCCTGCCACGCCTCCAGGATCGGTTCCAGGACCGCCTGCTTGGCCTCCAGGGTCGGATACACCCGGTCCCCCAGGGCCCGGCGCAGCTCCTGGAAGAAGCGCTCCACGGGGTTCAGCTCGGGGGCGTAGGGCGGCTGCACG
>MPMO01000057.1 GCA_002238555.1 Caldilineaceae bacterium bin34 | reverse complement strand
GATGTCGGCACGGCTCACGGAGACGTCGGGCTGGGAGACGGGGACAGCGGCCAGGGTCATGACAGGGCGGGAACTGAGGGAATCCGTACACCGTGATTCTATCTTTCAAAACTTCGTTGCCCTACTAGCGCTGCCGGCCACGAAAATGTCGGTGTCGTTGTACCCGCGCGGCCAACGCAGACTCTGGTTCTTGACCACGTCGACACTGAACTCCACTTCGGCGGAAATTTCGATGCCGGTCCCCACAATCTCGCCGTCGCCCTGGAGGGCATGCACATCGCCCAGGTAGAGCAGGGCTCCCGGTACCGACACCGGAAACAGTGCCGTGACGCCATCGCGCCATCCGCGGTAGTCCATGTTTCCGCCATGAGGGCCGGGCGTGGCGGTGCTGATTGCCTCTCCTCCTGCCGGCGCCACGCCGAAGCATCCAATCATCGGGTCCATTGACTGCCACGGAAGGGCTTCGCCATCGGACACGCGAACCAGGCCGGCCGACGTGTCGACGTCCCAAACCGCAATGGCCGGGGAAGGCACCGGCAGCCCCTGTAGATAGTCCGGATCAAGTACGTCACCGGCCAATATGTTCCTGGTCCATCCCGTGCCGCGGTCCGGCCTGATGCCGATCAGATGCATGACCAGGGCGTCACCCGGCTCCGCCCCCTCGACATGGAACGGGCCGGTCATCGGATTGGGCCGGCCGGCCACGGTTTCACCGCGATGGTCCGCGCCGCCGGCATCGACGGTGCGAGTCCGCACTACGTCTCCAGGCTTCAGATGACACACGGGTTCGTGCGTGCCGATCGTGTTGAACCACTGGGATGGAGCATATTCAACCAGTGCCATGTGGATCCCTCCTTGGTGTCAAACAATGCTTCAGGAAGCGAAGATTGGGACTTATATACCTGACTGCGCAGTCGGCATATCCGGTTCACGGATCACAGGGGTCCCCAACGGGATCGCCCCTCCCCGTGCAGCAGCCCCTGTCCCGCGGGCCGGCACGGGCACGGACGGAAGGCCCGCCCGCACCAAAATGTTGATCGCCGCGTTGTGATCGGCGTTCAGGGCCCAGCCGCAGGCCTGACAGGCAAACACCGCCTGCGACGGCCGGTTGGCCTGGCCGACATGGCCACACCGGCTGCAGGTCTGCGACGTGTACGCCGGATCGACCTTGACCACCTGCCCCGCCTTGTACGCCAGCTTCCGCTCCAGCTGCCCCCAGCCGGAGGCCAGGATGGCTCGGTTGAGCCCCGCCTTGGCCTTGACGTTGATACCCGGCTCTTCCCGGGTGCCCTTGGCACCGGCCGTCATGCCCTTGGTGTTCAGGTCCTCCACGACCACGGTATGGGCCGTCTCCGCCAACGTGCGGCTGGCCCGGTGGGTCGCGTCGTCCCGCTTGCGCTTGCGCTTGCGATGCAGCTTCTGCAACTGCCCGTTCACGCGCCGCCCGCGGTTCGACTTGGGTCGCTTGTCCTTCGGTCCCCAGCCCTGCTTGCGGCTCAGCTCCCGCTGCTTGCGCTTGATGTTGGCATCCAGCTTGCCCGTGTCGGGCAGCGCGTACACGGTGCCCTCGCTGTCGGTGGCCTGCCCCACGTTGCGGTCCAGGCCGAGGGCGCCGTCCGGTGCGGGCTGCTTGACCTGCGCCGCGGGCACCGCGTAGCAGACATGGGCATACCACTTGGGGTGCGACTCCGTGCCTTCCCTGCGCACGCGGACCGTCAGCGGTTGGCAGCCCGCGTACGGGTTCGATCCCGCCAGCCGCAGCCAGCCGACCTTGGGCACATGCAGGCGATCCTCGTCCAGCTTGACGGCCTCGGGAATGGTGAAGGCCGGCACGGTGAAGTGCCTGGCCTTGAAGCGGGGCTTGCCCTCGGTTTGGGGATCCTTGCGGTACCGCTGGTAGGCGTCGGCCAGGTACTTCAGGCTGTAGCGGACGCAGGCAAACGGGTAGTCCTTCAGCCAGGCGTGGTCCGGGTCGTTGCGCAGGACCGTGAACCGCTTGCCCAAGGTGAAGAAGGTCGGAACGGGCTTGGGGCCGATCCTGTAGGCCTGCCACAGGCGATAACGCCGCTCCTGGTCGGCCAGCATGTGGTTCCAGACATGGCGGCAGGCCCCGGCGATGGCCGTCAGCAGGATGCCTGTGGCGGCGTCGCCCGGATACAGGCGCAGGCGCACCGTGCGGTGCACGGTCTCCGGAGCCTCTGTTGTAGGATGGTGGCTGTCGGGCACGGAACTGCTACTTCCTGTCCGGTGGGGAGTCCGATTGCCGTCGGGCTCTCTTGTTTGCAGGACACCATTATAGCACAGGTGTACAGGGTTGTGCCTGTCGCACCGACTGCGTAGTCAGATATATAAGCCCCCGAAGATTCGCTTTTCATACTGCAGGATCGTCACTGCGGGCACGAAACCCAGCCGCTGGTTGATGGCCAGCATTGGGTTGCGTTCTTCGTTGCCGGTCACGATCATGGTCGCTCCTTCCCGATGGGCCTGTTCAATCGACTTGAGTTTCAGTGCGATTGCCAGGCCTCTCCGACGCCACGCGCGGCAGACCCCGGTCAGTCGAATGTCCCAGACAGTTGGAGTACCGGGAATTCTGTTGGCCGCCGTGAAGGCTGCATACGGTCCAAAGTCACCGCCCCCGTCGGACTGGGTGCGGTCGACCGCGATCATCCACGTGTCCAACGACCTGCCGGGCTGGCTCAACCCGCGTTCGAATTCGGCCTCCGTCAAGGAAGGAGGGCCGTATGGACGCGGAACATCCGCGTCGACATCGAGCCAGGCGCGGTGCAGTTTGGAACACCACCCCTGGTCGTTCTGCATGAGGTGCGAAAAGGGGTGGAATTCGAAACCTGCTCTCTCCGCCGCCTGGATGCGTCCCGCCCAAGGACCAAAGTCAAATCCCTGAACATCCAGGGTCGAGTTCAGTTCGCGTTGGAGGCACACATATCCGTTTGCCTCAAGCCAGTCAACGCGCGGCTGCCGATCATCGCGCACTTTGAGACTGAGCACACCGACCTGCAAGCCTGCGATCTGCTTCAGAACATACGCCTCCACCAGCGAGTGAATCGCCTGCCCCGCCACCACCAGGTCTTCCAGGGCGGGATAGAGCATAAAGTCGTACGTCATGCAATCCTGGATTCCGATCCAGGTCGGCTTGTATACCTGGCCGCAGCCGACAACCCTCGCGTCCATGGTCGCCACGAACAGGTGCGGCAACCGGTCTTTGCTTCCGGTTGTCAAACGGGACCGAAAGTGATCCAAGGTGTCCGGGGGACGGTCGGGCACGTAGGCAGCACCGACTGCAAGCCACTCGCGGCACTCTGCGTCAACAGGCTTGAACTCCCGAATGTCAAATCCCATGCACTGCCTCTTGCGGGCCTGTCGGGTTCGGTTTGGCACCGGAAACAGTGTCCCGGTTCGAGGGACGTTCGTTTCCCCAGACCTGCGAACCGACGGGGCATCCCTCGGCTTGCAGGTACCCGTCGGCAGTCCAGGGCCCCTGACCCTACGGCTACAGGGTACCGAACGGACTCCGCACAGCCAGTGATGATCCTACAGGAGCATGGAGGCCACAGTCGACTCGATCCATGCGGCTGTTGACAGCCGCAGCCGGTTACAGCGGCTTTTCGTAGTCCTGCCAGGCAGGAGAGGGCTTGAACCCCAACTTAATGTTGATGTCGTACATTGGGTTGTTCTCTTCGTTGCCGGTTTCAAACCGCGCGCCGCCCATGTCGCGGGCTTGGGCAATCGACTTCAGTTTGATTGCGGTGGCAATGCCTTGGCGGCGCCAGTGCCGGCGGACACCGGTGAGCCAGATTTCCCAAACCGACGAATCACTCAGAGCGGGATTGACACAGGTCAACCCCGCGTAGGCCCCAAATCTGGGACCGCCTTCAGGCAACGAACTGTTGTCCACCGCAATCAGGTTGGTCTCCGGGCACAGGCTCGGACTCTTCAACATCTTGTCAAATTCGTCGACCGGTACGGGTTTCGGCTCGTTGGGACCGGGGACATCAAGGTCAACCTCCACCCAGGCTTCATGCAGCTTCGCATGCCAGTCCGGGTCGTGTTCCTGCAGGTGCGCAAGCGTATGGAACTCGATGCCGGATGACTCGACCCTTTCGACATGGTCTTCCCATTCACCAAAATCGAAGGTGGCGATGTCCAGAGACGAGGACGGATAGCGCATCACAGCCGCATAGCCGTTGTCCGTCAACCACCCCACCCTGACCTCTTTGTCCTCGCGTGCACCGGTCAACAGAACGTTGATCGGCCGGTCGGAGATGAGGTTTAGGACATGCCGTTCAACGTGAGAGTGGACCGGCAGCCGATCCACCACCAGTTCTTCATGATCCGGGTGAACGGTGTGGCTGTATTGGATGCGACCCTCCGCCTTCAGCCAGTAGGGATCCGAGACATCGCCCCAACCAATGATGGTCCCATCCAACCTCAGGACGAATCTGGCCCTGAACTTGTCCTTGCGCGCCGTCTCGTCCCTGTACTTCCACTGCTCCAGCGTATTGGGCGGGTACTCCGGCCAGCATGCATTCCCGATCGCGAGGCACGCCAGATACTCTTCGTCAACAGGATTGAAGGGGCGGATCCCGAATTCCACGACTGTCTCCTTCCAGAATACCGAATGCCGACTTGCTTTGGTGGCTCGGTTCGACGAATCGGGACCCCAAGCCTGCCCAAAGGGCGCAGACTCTATAACCGGGCGGTTGGTGGTGTCAACAATGCGGGTCTTGGCCGCAGGACTTTCGGCAGAAACCTTGGGCGATATCCACCAGGTCCTGTCCATGCCCTTCCGGTTCTCAGTCAGAATCCGGCAAGGAGCGGCTACCGTGATGGCCTTGCGTGAATGAATGCCTGGGACCGTTCCCGGATCGGCTCCCAACATCGCGGACTGGCCCCGACACCGACTTCTCAACGCGTTGGAAGGCCCTGGCTCACGGCAGTCGGGTGGAACAGTCGCGTTGGAGGGCATCTGCGCCGGCTTTCAGCCGACTGGTTCCCGTTGAGCACCCATTACCGGAGCCGGCTACAGGCGTTTTTCATACTCATTCCAGGGCCGGCGCGGATTCGAATCCCAACGCGATGTTGATGCCATACATGGGGTTGTTCTCTTCGTTGCCGGTCCTCATCCGAGCACACCCCAAATCGCGCGCCTGGGCAATCGACTTCAACTTGATCGCCGTTGCGATCCCCCGGCGACGCCAAGCGCGGCGAACCCCTGTGAACCGGATCCCCCAGAGCGTTGGATTGCGTAGCAGGGGATTGGCAAATGTCAGCCCTGCGTAAGGCCCAAACCCAGAGCAGCTTGCCGCCAGTGAACCGTTGTCCACGGCAATCAGGTTGGTCTCCGGGCACATGGCGGGGCTGTTCAGCATCCTGTCGAATTCGTCAACCGGAATCGGCCTCTCCTCGTTTGAGGTGGGAGCGTCACGTTTGATTTCCACCCATGCCGCATGCAGCTTTGCATGCCAGTCGGGATCATGCTCCTGCAAGTAGGCACGAGAAAGGAACTCAATCCCCGAAGCCTCAACGCTCTCGACGCAGCCTTCCCACTTTCCGAAATCGAAGGCGGCCACGTCCAATGCCGAAGACGGAGATCGCCTCACGGCCCGATAGCCGTTGTCCGTCAACCAACCAACCTTGGCCTTGTTGTCCTCGCGCGCTTTGGTCAACAGAACCTTGATCTGCCGGTCGGCAATGAGACTCAGAACATACTGTTCCACGCGGTCGTGGATCGGCTTGCGGTTCACGACCAATTCTTCACAATCGGGATAAACGCGATACCGCCACTCGTCCAGAGTGTCCTGAGGGTCTTCGGGGTAGCACGTCTGGATAGCCAAACATGCCAGATACTCGTCGTCAACAGGGTGGAAGGGGCGGATCTCGAAATCCACGGCTGTTTCGTCCAGGCCAGCCAACTACTCCAATCCCCCTGGCGATCAGGGTTCGGCGCCACGGTGCGAGCCATGCGCCTGCCAAGGGGCAGGCATCCCAAAACTGGGATGTCCGTACTGTCAACCGGATACCTGGCTGAACCCCTGAACGATTTCCACCACTTCCTGTCCGTACTGCTCCAGCTTCCAATCCGGCAGGATGTGGTACCCGGCCAGGGCGGTGACGGACATGGGAGCTTCCGCGGCGATGGCCTTGAGCGAATGCTTGCTCAGGACAATGTCCGGATCGACACCCCGTTCATTGGACTTGCCCAGACGCCACCTGCGAAGTGCGTTGAACAACCCAATTTCGCGGCGATCGGTAATGGACGTTGTGGACGGTTTGATTGGGCGCACCGCCATTCGTTGCATTTGCCCTTGCTGGATACAGGCCACAATGTCCTCCCCCAGCAGGCGAACTTGCCTGCGATCCAGACATCTGCATCGTTCAAGCGATCGGCGCGTCGTGGGTTGATTGCGAGCCAACGACAACAATACCTTGTCGGTCACCACGCGACTGCGCGGCCGGTCCCAAGTCATCGCAATTTGCTCGCGCCACTCCCACAAGGACTTGTACACCCCCATGTGCTTCAAGGGGACCTGCCTGGTGGTCTGGTGATCCCAGAAGGTTTTGTCCCGTGAACCAACCCTGGAGTAATCGGCGGAGGCGACCTCCTCCATGTGGGCCAACCCTTCCGCCAGCCGGTCACGGTCCGACAGGCAGCCAAACAGTTTTCGATACAGTGGCACAAGGTAGGCAACATCGCCGCAAGCATAGGTAAGCTGACTTGCCGTAAACGGCCGCTTACCCCAATCGGACATGCGAACCCGTTTGCTTTGATGAACCTGGAACTCGTCCTCCAGAATCGAACCGATGGAGGTGGAATTCCAACTGGCCAGGCGCGCAGCGATTTGGGTGTCGAACAGATTCGCGACGCGGATGCGGAACTCCTTGTAGAGGTACCCCAGCTCGCTCTGGGCACCGTGCATCACGAACCGGCGATTTGGATCGGCAAACAACGGGACCAGACGGCGGACGTCGACCCGGTCCGGATCCAACAGCCAAAGTTCAAGTTCACCGTCGCGACCGTCCCAGCGGCGGCGGGTCATGGCAAACTGCATCAAGCAAATGCGCGATGCATAGCTGTGCGCAGAATTGCTTTCAGTGTCCAGGGCAACCAGCGTGTGGGCGGACAGGGCACGTTCGAACCGCTGGAGATCCGGCTCTGAATCCACCAGGACACAGCCAAGGGTGTGCGTACGCCCGTTGCGCGTAGCAAGGCTTACTTGGATGTCTGACATGGCTGCTGTAGCGTAAAGTGGCGAAGCGACGCAGTAGGATACTTCCACCAAGTATAGACGATCGCCGAAGTCTGTGCAGGCCGAAAGCGAGAGTCTTTCCGAAATCAGGTCCAAAAGCCAAAATCACCATCCCGAACACAGTTGGACCGCAAGGTTCGAACTGCCTCGCAGCCGCTCTGACAACATCGCCAACATTTCTTCAAGATGCTCGATACGGTTGTGCTTGACGCTGAAGGTCGCGTGTCGTGCGGTGCCGATGCCGCAACGGTTCTGATGCGCCTGCGCCAGGGCCGATGCCGGGCCTGGCTCGACTTCAACAACCCGACGGAGGCGGAACTGGACTTCGCCTTGGAGGAAGTTCTCCCCGCTCACGAACTGGCACGCAAGGATGTGCGAGACCAGGAAGGCACGCCCAGGCTGGTGGAGTATCCCAACTGCCTGGTCGTCGTGTTCCATTCCGTCGAGGCGTCGGGAACAGATCCGGCAGGCCTGACCACGGTTGAACACATAGCCGTCTTGGGCCACAACCTCCTGATGACGTTCACCTACGATGACAGGTCCCATTTCGCGGAAATGCATGATCCGGTCCGTCACAGGTCCGATGGTCTGGCTCTGGGGACGGTACGGCTGTTTCACGAACTCCTTGACCATCAAGTGGGCCAGGCCAGAGCATTGATCGAGAACTTGCTCGGATCGCTTGAGTCCCTGGGGGATGTGATTTTCACCCGCAATCTGTCCGCGGCCAGCGAACATGAAATCATGGAAGACATCCTGCAGGCCAAGAGCACCGCATTGCGGCTGCAACGGATCCTGGGACCGCAAGCGGAACTGCTGCGCAAACTGGCGGTTGAACATCGGGCGGCCATCAATCCCCAGGAGCGGGCCTACTTCCAGGTGACCTTGGAGGAGTCCGTGCATCAGGAGTCCTTGGCGGACCTGCTTGTGGAACTCGCCAATGGCACCATGACCACGCATCTGAACCTTTCCAACTACCGGCTGAGCGAGGTCATGAAGGTCCTGACCATGATTGCGACCGTGTTCATTCCCCTGACATTCGTGACGGGACTCTTTGGAATGAACTTCGCGCACTTGCCCGGGACGCAGTCGCCGTATGCCCTGGCGACGGTGGTTGCCGCCTGCTTGGTTCTCACCATTGGCATGCTTTTGTTCTTCAGACGCAAGCGGTGGCTGTAGCATTGCCCCACGGAACCAGCCTTGCGGCCCTCGGAGCTCCTACTTCATGACTAGTACCTATGCATTTCGTGCGGCCGCGGGTGCCGACTACGGGAAAGTCATCGACTTGTGGATGCGGGGGGTGTCCAGCGACCGCGTTGCCATTGATCAGATTGCCAACACGTGGTGGAAGCGCCTCCTGTTCCGATATGTGGCAGGTCGCAAAATCTTCCAGCAGGACATGGAAACCGCGGTGGTGCTCAAGGACGGCAACCTGTGCGGCTACTATGGTCTGCAGGCGGCAGCCGACACCATGAGCGTCTTCGACTGGGGGCTGAATCTCGACTGGAGCACCGAGGGTCTGAATGTCTTCGGATTGATGGTCGAACACATTCTTGACGACATCTACGAGCGCAACGACGACACCGAATCACTGGTCATCGGCACGGAACGCCATGAACACGACGTGCGCACTGCGCTGGAACGGAGCGATTTCGAGCCTCTCGACTACCAGATTGCACAAATGGTGACCGACTTGCCGCTGGCGCACAACGAGCCCCGCGGCGAGATGGATCTCCACCTCACGCTGCGCAACGCCCATGCCTTCGGCGATGCCATGGAGGATTGGATCCGGATGGACTATCAGGGCGACAAGCGAAAGGCGGCCATCGTCCTTCCCATCCACAACGCACTGCCCTTGCGAACCGTTACCTACGAGATTCTCGAGGGAGAGGAGCCCAAGGGATTCGTCCAGTTCTCATCCCACAACGATGAAGCCCGCTTCCTGTACGCGCTGGAGCCGGAACTGTGGGCCTCCCCATTGGAACGCTTGGCCGTGACCGCCTTCTGTACGCAGCTGGCACGCAAGCAACAACGGGTCAGGTTGCGAACGTTCAGTCTGGCCCACCTCCATGCCAGCCGTGAATCCCTGGCTTCGCTGGGTCTGAAGTTTGAACTCGCGCCCTGGGAGCGATGGGTACATCTGCTCTTCGAGGAGGGTGAAGTGGGTGACGAAACGCCCGGTGGCAACGAGGGCTGAACCGGGACATTGGCAGGAGCCTGCAGCGCGTGGCAAGCCGCATCGCGAGGATCCATACGGATTCCGCGCCGGTCAAGGGGCCCGAAGAGGTGCGGCCGTGTCGTGGTTGATTGGCGCCGATGGCGAAACCTAGCGAAACCCGGCAACCGGTAACACGACCCGCCGGTTCCCGGCCACAGACGCAGTCGATCAAAGAACGAGGCATGATGGTCCAGACAACAGGAGGGTTCCTAAGTCGCCACTTGGGTCCCGGCCCCCGGGACGAGGCAACGATGCTGGCAGCGCTCAAGGTGGACAGCCTTGAAGCGCTGGTCCAACAGACGGTGCCCGAATCCATCCACCTGCCCCAACCGCCAACGCTGCCCGAACCCCTCGACGAGCCGGAAGCCCTCAAGGAACTCCGCAGCATGGCGGCCGCCAACCGCCGTACAACATGCTTCATCGGTCAGGGTTTCCACCCGTGTGTTGTGCCCTCGGTCATTCGACGCAACATTCTTGAGAACCCCGGCTGGTACACGCAGTACACGCCATACCAGGCTGAAATCGCGCAGGGACGGCTCGAGGCCCTGCTCAACTTTCAGACCCTGGTTGCCGATTTGACAGGACTTCCGGTGGCCGGTGCTTCGCTGTTGGACGAAGCTTCGGCAGCGGCCGAGGCAATGACGGTTTGTTGGCGCGCAAGATCCAGACGATCCCAGGCCGATGTATTCCTGGTCACGGACCGCATCCATCCCCAAGTCCTCAAAGTGCTCGAAACCAGGGCGCGCCCACTGGGCATCCGCGTCGTCACGGCACCGCTGTCTGAAATGGACCCGGCTGCGGATGTGTTCGGGGTGCTGGTTCAGTCTCCCGACACGGACGGCACGGTCCACGACTACCGGGAACTCGCTAAACTTGCGCACGACGCCGGAGCCAAGGTGGTGGCGGCCACCGATCCGTTGGCGATGGCCTTGTATGCGCCGCCGGAGGAAATGGGTGCCGATGTGGCGTACGGCACCACGCAGCGTCTGGGCATGGGACCCGGCTTGGGCGGACCGCATGCCGCCTTCATCGCCGTTGGGGACGAACTCAAGAGACTGATGCCGGGGCGCATGGTGGGGGTTGCCCGCGATGCCGCCAGTCGGCCGGCTTTGCGTCTTGCCTTGCAGACGCGTGAACAGCACATCCGGCGCGAGAAGGCAACCAGCAACATCTGCACAGCCCAGGTTCTTCCCGCCGTCGTTGCCTCCATGTATGCGGTGTATCACGGACCGGAAGGCCTTGCCTCCATCGCAACGGAGATTCACCGGAAGGCCTGCACACTCCGAAGGCTGTTGGAAATGGCAGGTGCACGGGTGTGCCGGGGTCCGATCTTTGATACGGTCAAGATCCTGGACATGCCCGACCGGAGCCTGGATGCCGTTTGGGAGGATTCTCAGCAGCAAGGGATCTCTCTGCGGAAATATGCCGACGGCGCGCTGGGTGTATCCATGTACGAAGGTGTCTCGCCGGACGAGCTCGACAGGTTGCACGCGGTCCTCGGGGTGGAACCGCACCGGGGAATCTCGGATTTGCCTGTAATTCCGGCACCACTTTCCAGGGCGTCGGACTTTCTGACCCACCCGGTCTTCCACCTGTACCGGTCGGAAGTGGAACTAACCCGGTACATGGCGCGTCTGCAAAAGCGCGATCTGTCCTTGACCGACGCCATGATTCCGCTGGGCTCGTGCACGATGAAGCTGAATCCGGCCGCTTCACTCGAAGCGGTTACTTGGCCGGAATTTGCCGAGACGCACCCCTTCGAGGCTCCCTGCAACCAGGAGGGCTACCGTGCGTTGACTGAACAGTTGTGTGCCTGGCTGGCCGCAATCACCGGTTTCGCGGGGGTATCGCTGCAACCCAATGCGGGGTCCCAAGGAGAACTGGCCGGCCTGTTGGCCATTCGATGGTATCTCCATTCCATTGGGCAATCCCATCGATCAGTCTGCCTGATTCCCGCGTCGGCCCACGGCACCAACCCGGCCAGTGCCCAACTGGCCGGGTTCCATGTGGTGGTGGTCGCGTGCGACAAGCATGGGAACATCGATCTGGAGGACCTCCAGCGGAAGCTTGACGAGCACGGACCGCGCGTCGCCGCCTTGATGATTACCTACCCCTCAACCCACGGCGTGTTCGAGGAATCGGTCAAAACCGTCACGGGATTGATCCATGGCTGTGGCGGCCAGGTATATGTGGACGGCGCCAACATGAACGCCATGGTTGGGTTGTCGTCGCCCGCCGCCATCGGCGGCGACATCTGCCACCTGAACCTGCACAAGACCTTCTGCATTCCGCATGGCGGGGGAGGACCGGGCATGGGGCCGGTTTGCGCCGCCGACCACCTGGTTCCGTTCCTGCCGTCGGATCCCATCGGTGAACCTGCCACGGAAACAACGGGTGCGGTGGCAGCCACGGACCACGGCAGCGGGGCCATTCTGCCGGTCTCGTGGACCTACATCCGGATGATGGGGACCGCCGGGTTGACCCAGGCTACCCAGACGGCCATCTTGGCAGCCAACTATGTGGCCAACCGTCTTGGCGACTACTACCCGATATTGTTCAAGGGCCAAAACGGACGCGTGGCCCACGAATGCATCATCGACCTTGAGTGGTTGAAGCCGGCAGGCCTCACGGTGGATGACGTTGCCAAACGCCTAATCGACTACGGGTTCCACGCGCCGACAGTATCCTGGCCGGTTCCCTTCACGATGATGATCGAACCGACCGAAAGTGAAAGCCTGCGGGAACTGGATCGGTTCTGTGACGCCATGATCAGGATCCACGGGGAAATCCAGGACGTGCTGGAAGGTCGTTTCGCGGCCGAGGACAGCCTGCTGCGGCACGCCCCCTTCACAGCGGAGATCCTCGCGACCGAAGATTGGCCCCATCGATTCAGCCGCAGACAGGCCGTCTTCCCCGCGCGGGGAAGCGCCGACGCAAAGTTCTGGCCGTCCGTCAGCCGGATTGACAACGTCTGGGGCGATCGCAACTTCATGTGCGTCTGTCCGCCACTGTCCGAGTACCAGTAGCACAAGCGGATGCGAATCACTCCTGGGGAGGGGCCGCCTGGTCGTCAAGTTCGGCTGCATAGGGGATGGAGGCAGCAGCCCCGGCGCGCGTGACACACACGGCCGCCGCACAGTTGGCCAGCGCGAGGGCTGTTTCAGCGGATCCCGATTTCATGAATCCGGCCATGAAGTAGCCGATAAAGGTGTCACCGGCACCTGTCGTGTCGACCGGACGAACGGCAATGCCGTCGACGGTGATGGCGCCCTGTGCCGAACCGCAGTAGGCTCCATCCGCTCCCCTGGTGACCACCACGGCCATGTCCGGATAGTGGTTCAGCAGGTGGCCGGCAATCCGTTCCGCGTGGTTGGATCCGGTCAACTCCTCCCCTTCCAGTTGGTTTACGAACAGGACTGACACCTTGTCCAACGGGAAGTTGGCGGCCAGGTCGTCGGCCATGGGTGCGGGGTTGTATGCCACCGACCAGCCGCGTTCCGCCGCCAGATGCATCATCTCGGGGACCTCGCTGGTTTCATTCTGAAACAGGACCCACCCCGGCTGTGCCTGGCCATCCAACACGCCAGCCAGCTGTGCGGCCTCAACCGTTTGGTTGGCGCCGCCATAGATGAATATCGAGTTCTCCCCCGCGCGGTTGACTTGGATAATGGCATGTCCACTGGCGATATTTTCGCGAACCAGCACTTCCGACACGTCTACTCCACTCTCCGCCAACAGGTCCGCCAAGAACCGTCCTTCCTGTCCGATACAACCCAAGTGTTTCACTTCAGCACCGGCTCGTGCGGCTGCCACCGACTGGTTCAGGCCCTTGCCACCACTAAACTTCGCATAGTCTATAGTGTGTATTGTCTCTCCGGGCCGGGAGATTTCCTCGACCTGGTAGACATGGTCGATGTTCAGTGATCCAACGGTTACCAACATGACTTCCTCCTGAAGACCAAGGGTGAATCCGACTAGGCCAGCAGTTCGAGCAGCGGGTCCGCGTGGCGCGTTTGGAGCTCGTTGAGCACCTCCGCCATCTCCTGTGCCAGTCTCTCGAATTCCGGGAAGTAGGCCAGATTGCGGGTCTCGAACGGATCCTCAATCAGATTGAACAGCTGGCGATAGCCGGGCACGATGCCTCGCCTGCGCTGCCGATAGTAGCGAACCAGTTTCCACTCGTCGGCAATGACACACCGGTGCACGTGACGGTACGCGGCCATGAGGCATGCGTCCGGGTCGTCGGGGGCACCGGAACGGCCCTGCCACAACCGGTGACCGGAAAGGCCCGCGGGCACGGGCAGGCCGGCCAACTTGCAAAGGGTGGGAAAAACGTCGGTATGGGTCACCAGGCCCGGGACCGTGGTCCCCGATGCCACGCCTGGACCCCGCAGCACACAGGGAATGCCCAGACTGTGCTCATACATGTTCTGCTTGCCCATCAGTCCGTGCTGTCCGATGGACAAGCCATGATCCGCCAGGTACAACACCAATGTGTTGTCTGCGAGTCCGGTTGCTTCAAGCGTGTTCAGAATGTCGCCGACCCGCAGGTCCAGGTGGGTGATCATGTCGTAGTAGTCGGCAAGGTGGTGCCTGATGCGGTCGGTCGGCCGCGGGGTTTCTTCCAGCAGTTCGTCCCGGATGTCGGCCACTTCAATGTCGAAGGGATGTTCCGGGTAGGTGTTGGGAGGCAGTTCCATGGTTGCCGTGGCCTGGCCGTATGCCGGTGCCCAGTCGTCGGGCGGCGTGCGCGGATCATGGGGAGCCGTGAACGCGGTATACAGGAAGAAGGGCTCGTCCCCCGAACGTGTCCCAAGAAACTCGACGGCGGCATCCGCGAAGAGATCGGTCGAATGTTCCCGACCCACTTGCGCGGCCTCGGCCGGATAGGACGCGCTCTCGTCGTAGCGATGGATGGGAACCGCATTGTGGTCGGACATCCCACCCAGGAAAATCCGGTCGCCGCCGGCAAAACACCGATTGAAGCTCGCGGCATCGTTGTGCCACTTGCCGATGCCGTAGGTTGCGTAGCCATGTTGACGGAAGTGCTCGGGCAGCAGTGGCCTGTCCGCGCGCAGGGTCTGAAGGCCGGGGTAGTCGTTGTCGGTCTTGCTGACAACCGCGTCGAAGGTGGACAGTCCGGTAAGCAGACTGGCGCGGCTGGGCACGCACACGGCAGGGGTCAGTCCACCCATGGTGTAGGCACGGGTGCACCTGAGGCCGTCGGCTGCCAACCGATCCAGGTTGGGGGTCCTCACGGGTTCGCGCCCAGTGCTCCCGAGAGCACTGGCGCGATGATCGTCTGCAATGAGCACAATGATATTGGGTCTGGTTTTCATGAGTGCACGCAACTTCACCTGCTGTGGTCGCGGGACATGCCCACCGGCTTCCGCGCAACATCATACTTGGGGGTCCGGGCGTCGGCACTGGAACGGTGCAGGACGGTGATGGGGTTCCTCCAACTCTGGCCCAGCTGTTGCCGGGCAAGTCCTGCATCGAGCGTGAACCAGTCGATGTCTGACCGAGCGCTTCTTCAACGGGCTCTCCAGGCCGCAAAAGCACCGCGGCCAACAGAAGAAGCCCTTCGACAACATGGGTCTGGACTATCCCACCGACGACTGGACCTACGAGGACTTTGTCCAGCTGACCATAAACCTGACCGGGGAAGTCGACGGCCAGCAACAGTTCGGCTACCAGACCAACTCATCGTATGAACGCCTGGCCTGTTGGTTGCGGCTCAACGGCGACAAGGAATGGGACCAGGAGATCGAACCCAGGGAGGCACTCTGGGACACGCCGGCCATCATGGAATTCATCAACTTCCAACTGTATGCCTGCATCAACGAGTTCGGGGTCAGCCCCACTCCCGCCATGATGGAGGGCGGCAACAATCAGATTGACTCCGGCAATGTGGCCATGAAGATGGAAGGGCCGTGGTTCTTCCCGAAGATGGCCTGCCGGGAGTGGTCCTACACCGACGAAGCGATGGCCGAGAACTATGTGCCGTTCGGGGTCGCGCAGCTGCCCAAGGCATCCAATGGCACGCGCGCCCACATGATGTTTGGCCATGTGCTGTTCATGAACTCCCGCTCGGAACACCCGGACGAGACTTGGGAATTCCTCAAGTTCGCAGGCGGGGAAGGGGCCCAGAAGTACGTGGCGCAGTGCGGACGCCAACCGGTAACCCCCGACTTCAACGAACGCCTGTGGAAACCGTCCACGATCGAAAAATGGGGCCTGGAAAATCCCCAGCCGCTCATTGACGCCTTCGAAACGGGTATCCTGCACCGAGCCGGCGAAGTGGACGACCGCTACATCGCGGCGGAAGCGTTTGGTCCGGCCCGGGACCGCATGGTGGCGGGCGACGCCGACGCATTCGAGGTTGTCCCTGAATTGAACGCGAAGATTCAGGGCCTGTTGGACGAGTACTGGGCCAGCCAAGGCTAACCGCCAAGGAACCGTTCCGCGGAGCGGCAACCAGGGTTGCCGCTCCGTTCTGTCAATCAGCCAAGGAAATGCAAGATGGAACCGATGCAGGTGTCCAATGAACAGTTGGAGTTTTTTCGGGACAACGGCTACGTGATCCTCGATCCCATTGCCAGCCAAGAGGAGCTGGAGACGCTGAGGCGAATCTACGACGAACTGTTCGCCCGCCGGGCGGGACGAGAGGAGGGCGCGCAGTTTGACCTGGCCGGCGCCGACGAAGAGGATGCGGAAGCAACCCTCCCGCAAATCCTGGGACCTACCCGTTTTGCCCCCGAGCTCAATGATATGGAGTTCAAGAAGATGGGGGCTTCCTGCGCCCGCCAGTTGCTGGGGGGCGAAGTCGAAGGCGGCGACCACGCCATTCTGAAGCCTCCGTTCATCGGTTCGGACACCCCCTGGCACCAGGACGAAGCCTATTGGAATCCATCGTTGATCTACTCCGCCCTCAGCATTTGGATGCCGCTGCAGGACGCCACCGTGGAGTCGGGATGCATGCAGTTCGTACCCGGCAGCCATCGCCAGGGAGTCCTGCCTCACCATCCCATCAACAACGATCCGCGCGTCCATGGTCTGGAAGTGGACGACTTGAACCAGGAGGCGGTTGTCGCGTGTCCGATTCCCGCCGGGGCCGTGACGGTGCACCATTGCCGGACCCTGCACTACGCCGGCCCCAACCTGACGGCGGAGCCGCGGCGCGCCTACATTCAGACGTTCAGCCTGCGCACGAAGACGCGCGACGAACCGCGTGATTTCTACTGGCAAACAATCCAACAGACGGCACGACAGTCCCGGGCCGACGAATTTGAGCGCAAGTCCGCCGATGGATGAACCCCGCAGCTCCCGGAACCGGTCCGGCATACCGGTCTGAAGCAATAACCGGGCGGGGCACAAAACCCGGCAGGTCCGCCGTGGCGCGGCGCCAGGCGTGGGAAGGACGGATTTTCGCGCTGCCCTTCATCCTCGGATTCCTGGCGTTCTGGCTGTATCCGATGGCCTATTCGGTGTACCTGGTCTTCCAGGATTGGGACCTGCTGTTTCCACCTTCGTTTGCGGGACTTGACAACATAGTGGAGTTCAGGACGAGTCCATAGGGATTTCGCTCGGCAACACGTCGTACTACACCTTCATCGGCGTTCCGCTGCAACTCGTCCTGGCACTGCTGCTGAACATCAAGGTTCGGGGCCTGGCAATTTACCGGACCCTGTTCTACCCTGCCGGCCAGGACCCCGATCGTGGCCAGTGCCATCGTCTGGCTTCAGATTCTCCACCCCGAGTTCGGCATCCTGAACAGTTTCCTGCGCAACTTCGGGATTGAGCCCGTCAACTGGCTGTTTGATCCGCGCGCCGCCAAACCGGCCTTCATCCTCATGACGCTGTGGGGGGTGGGTCCGCAGATGGTGATCTTCCTGGCCGGTTTGCAGGGAGTTCCCCAAAGTCTCTACGAGGCTGCGGAGATTGACGGCACCAGCCGCTCCCAGCGGTTCCTGTTCATCACCATCCCCATGATTTCGTCCATCACGTTCTTCAACCTCGTGGTGGGTGTCATTGCCAGTTTCCAGGTTTTCACAACGGGCTTCATCATGACGCGGGGAGGACCCCAGAATGCCACGCTGTTCCTGGTGCTGTACCTGTACCGCAGCGGGTTCCAATACTTCAAGATGGGTTACGCCTCGGCCATTGCGTGGATGCTGTTCGTCATCATCGTGGCTTTCACCTTTCGCAGCCTGCGAGCTGCCTCCAATGGGTTGGATGGGATGTCGTCCATCGACCTCATTTGCCGGGGGCATTCGTTGCCACAAACCAGTTGAAGGACGGGATGAGCTCGGTGATTCCCAAAGATGGTCCCGCGATGGCGGCTGACGATGGAGTTATACGTTGAATCGGAAGCGAATCACGTCTCCATCCATCACTTGGTACGCCCGGCCTTCGGTGTGGACAATCCCCTTCTCGCGCGCCTGGCGCTCGCTCCCCGCCTGTCGCAGGGAGGAAAAGTCCACCACGTCGGCACCGATGAACCCACGAGCGAAATCCGTGTGGATGCGGCCCGCCGCCTCGACCGCCGTGCACCCGCTCCGAAGTTCCCATGCCCGGACCTCCGAATCGCCAAGGGTGTAGAACCGGATCAGGCCAAGCAGGCCAAAACAGCCTGTGACAACCCTGTCCAGGCCGGATTCAACCAGTCCCAATTCCTGCCGGAACAGCGCCCGGTCCTCCTCCGGCAGTTCCAGCAGTTCGGACTCGACCGCGGCATCCAACAAAACCGTTCGGTGTCCCTGGAGCTCCATGCCGGTTGCAACATCCTCTGGACGCATTCCGTCAATCACCCCATCCTCTGCATCCCCGCGGTTGAGCAACACCAGTTCCGGTTTGCCGCTGGCAAGGCCCAAGCCCTGATCCAGCTGTGCGGCATCCTGGGATTCCCACTGACCGTGGCGATTCGCAGGCCGGCCGTCCTCCAGCCAGGCGCGCAATTGCATGGCCATGTCCAACACGGGTCCGAGCGACCGTTCCCCCTTGACTTCCCGCGTCAAACTGCTAATGCGGGTTTCCAGGATCTGCAAGTCCGAAAGAATCAGTTCCTGATGAACCACCTTCAGATTGGATAGCGGATCGCCCTGCATCGAATCTCCATCCCTGTCGAAACACCCCACCACGTGCAGTAAGGCGTCGCATTCCCGTACCTGTGCAAGAAACCGATTGCCAAGGCCCTCTCCCCGCGAAGCCCCCTTGACTAGGCCGGCGATATCCAGGACTTCGAAGCGCACCGGAATTCGCTGTTGCTGTCCGGTCAGATCGCCCAGGACCGCCAGACGGTCATCCGGAACTTCCACAAGGGCCCGGTTGGGCTCGACCGTGGTAAAGGGATAGGCGGCCGTCTGGGCCAACGGCGCGCCGGCCAGAACGTTGAACGTGGTGCTCTTCCCGGCATTGGGAAGGCCGATCAAGCCAACACTAAGCGACATTATGTAAAGTGCAAATAATATCCGTCCCAGCTGTGAGGAACACCGGGGAGACACCAGGTAGTAGAGTTAGTCGACACAGTCCACGTGCCTTCTTGGCCCACATTGCATTCAAGGGAACGCTCCGTACACCAAACATGAACTTCATCATCTTTATGCCGGATGAACTCCGGGCCGAAAGCATGGGTTGCTACGGGCATCCGCTGGATGTCACTCCCAATCTTGACGCGTTTGCAGCCCAGGGCACCCGGTTCGACCAGTGCCACGTACAGCACACCGTCTGCTCGCCATCCCGCTGCAGCATGCTGACGGGATGGTATCCCCATGTGAGGGGGCACCGTACGCTTTGGCACCTGCTGCGGCCCGATGAACCCAACCTGTTCCGCTACCTGCGGGAGGCCGGTTATGACGTGCATTGGTTCGGCAAAAACGACGCGTTGAGTCCGGAGAGTTTCGTCTCCAGTGTCAACGAAGCCGGCTCCAAAGGTCGTGGCTATCCGTTCGGGCCGTCACCCTGGAGTCCGGAAGACCCCCAATACTACAGTTTCCTGCACGAGCCATGGGCCGATTCCCTGGACCACCATTCGGACCAGGCCAACGTGCAGGCGGCGATCGACTTGCTGCGGAACAGATCCGGAACGACTGACAGGCCCTTCGTCCTGTACCTCCCTTTGCTCTACCCCCATTGTCCCTATTCGGCTCCCGAACCGTGGCACAGCCGATTCCAACCGGAACAGGTGGCAGACGGCCTTCGGCCCGCCAATCTGCCCGGGAAACCCTCCTTCCACAGCGGCATGCGGGAGCTCCGACGCCTCGACCAGTGCCCGGAGGATCTGTTCGCCAAGGTCAACGCCGTCTATTTGGGCATGACGGCGTTCAACGACCACCTGTTCGGCAGATTGATGGACGAGCTTGAGTCCTCGCCTTTCAGGGAAGATACGACCGTGCTGTACCTCTCGGACCATGGAGACTATGCGGGCGACTACGGCCTGGTGGAAAAATGGCCAAGCGCGGCCGAGGATGTGATCACCCGCGTTCCGCTTATCATCCGCACGCCGGGCGGCCGGGAGGGTCACGTCGTAGCCGAACAGGTCGAGTTGTTCGACATCATGCCCACCATCCTGGGGCTGGCGGGAGTGGAAGCTGGACACACCCACTTTGCCCGGGATCTGACCCCGCAGCTTCACGGCCGGCCGGGTGATTCCGATCGGATGGTGTTCACCGAAGGGGGTTACGATCCGCATGAACCCCACTGCTTCGAGGGCCGCAACGAGGACTGGGGGGAACTCCATCCCTATTGGCCCAAGTTGACGCTCCAACAGCGGGATGCCGGAACGATTGGCAGAACAGCTACAGTCAGGACTTCCACCCATAAGCTGACCCGTCGCAACGGCGACATCTCGGAGCTCTATGACTTGGTCCGCGATCCGCTGGAGACGGTGAATCTGATTGACCAGCCCGAATACCAGGGCATCCAACGGGAGCTCGAACTGGTGCTGCTGGACTGGTACATGACCACCAGCGATGTCACACCGTTCGACGAGAATCCGCGCGGCCACACGTTTCGGAACCGGTCATGACCGCTCCCGCATTGGCGACTCGCCGAACGGACCGCGCATGTTTCGATCCCGGCACCGCCAGGCAACTGGATGAATTCCGGGACCGCCTGCGCCATGTCAGGATCGCGCTCTGCGACATGGACGACACGCTCTTGGATGGCCGCAAGCGGTTTCCGCGCCGCACCGAGCAAGCCGTGCGGCGCTGGTTGGATGCCGGATACGAATTGATTCTGGCCACAGGCAGGCCTCCCCGCAGGGCCCGCGAAGTCTCGGAATGGCTCAACTTGCGGCCCATGATTTGCTACAACGGCTGCTGGATCGAGCACCGGCGGCATGTTCAGTACCGTCGACAGATGTCGCGCGAGACTACACAAGCGGTTATCAGGTGCCTGTTGGATGCCTGCCCGGATCTGTGGATGGGAATTGAATCCCACGACGTTCTCTATGCCGCTCAACCCCAGGACCGTTGGCCTCACGCCATCCTGTGCGATCCCCTGGACTTGGATGTGGAAGCCGCGAAAGTCTTCTGCCGCTTCAGCCACCTAACCGAAGCCCAGATGCAGACCGTCCGGTTGACCGCGCCACCAGGGACCCGACTGATGGAATCCGCCAAGTACAACCTCCTGCAGTTCATGGATCAGGCGGCCGACAAGGCCGTGGCCGCCGCCTGGTGGTTGGACCAAAACGGCCTGGACATGGGCAATTGCATTGCGCTTGGGGACGACACCAACGATGTCCGCCTGTTGTCCGAGGCCGCCATCGGCATTGCGATGTCGGATGCGGTGCCGGATGCCGTAACCGCGTCCGACATCACCGTTCGGAATTCAGAATCCGAAGGGGTTGCCATCGCCCTGACCACCATACTTGAACTGGCAGGACCCGCGCGTTGCCCAACGGCAAGATAGCTTGGCCGGGAGTTTGCATCGTATTTTGCTATGCGAAAACAAGGTTCACAAAGGCCTCGATGTGGTCATTGCACAAGCAATGGGAACTGGCTTTCCGCTTGGTGTCTTCCCCCAGGCCAACAACCAAAATCGCCATTCGCCGAGGTTCTCGGCAGTTGATTTCGCGTTTTAATCGGCATCGACATACCGTTGCCGTCAACTTCACATGCTCCGGCAACCGGACTTCATGAAGCATCAACTGCTGAACCTGGCTGATCGCCTGACTCAGATCAAGGTTGTCCTGTGCGACCTTGACCACACATTGCTCGACGCTAATCGGCAGGTTCCTCCGGACACCGACGGCCTCCTGGATCGGTGGTTGTCGGCCGGGTACGGGTTTGTAATCGCCACGGGCAGGGAACCTCGCCGTGCCCGCAACCTTTCCCCGGTTCTGGACCAGTGTCCCCTGATTTGCTACAACGGTACATGGATCGAACATTTGGGCGATGTCAAGTACGCCCGGCCGATGTCCAGCGATTTGACCAGGTCGGCAATCGAATGCCTCAGGCGGACGAATCCGAACGCCTGGATTGGCCTGGAGATTGACGATCGGTTGTACGCCCCGAAGCCGCTGGGTCGTTGGAGTGACGCGATCGCCTCCGATCCAACTACCATCCACGGCGAAGCCTTCAAGGTGTTTTGTCCCAAGAGCCATTTGTCGTCCAACCAAGCGGACCGGGTTCGCACATCGGTGCCGCCGGGTACATGCCTTTGGATCTCCGACGACTATGATGTGGTGCAGTTTGAGGACGCGGTCTGGGCGGACAAGTCCGTGGGAGCCGCCTGGCTGCTGGATCAATGGAACCTGGATCTTGCCCGTTGCATGGCACTGGGCGATGAAACCAACGACCTGACCATGGTACGCCGGTCCGGCATTGGCATCGCCATGTCGAACTCCAACCCCGAGCTATTGGCTGCAGCCGACCTGTGCGCGCCCAACCATGACGCGCAGGGGGTCCAGCGCGTGTTGTCCGCTGTTCTTGAACTGCAACCCCAGGCACCAGTCTGACCGGTCGGCACCAGCCGGATGGGCACAATGACGAAACGGACTTTTTCGACGGATGGGAACCGCAGGTTGCCCTCGCCGAGCGAGTCAGGCCGCGACGCGGATCCGATCCGGACACTGCACCAACGGCGCGCGGAGGACATTGGAGCCATGTTCTCGGCGATCGCGGACAGGTATGACCTGATGAACGCGATCATGACCGGGGGCCGGGATCGGGATTGGCGCCGGCGCGTAGTCGACCTTTGTCATCCCGAACCGGGTCAGCGAATACTTGACCTGGGGACCGGAACCGGCGAACTGGCACTGACCTTTGGACGAGCCGCCTCCGGGCTCGACATCTGGGCATCCGACGTATCGATGGAGATGATGTCCCTGGCCCAAGCCAAACCTGGAGCTGCGCCCATATGCTTTTTCCAGGCGGATGCACTCCGGCTGCCGTTGCAGGACAACCACTTCGATGTTGTGGTCTCCGCATTTCTGATGCGGAATCTTCCGGATCCCGCGGCGGCCGTGCGGGAGCAGGTGCGGTTGTTGAAACCGGGAGGCCGGTTAGTGTTTCTGGAGATCGTGCCTCCTGAATTCACCTGGCTGGGCAAAGCCTACAAGTTCTTCATGTTTTCGGTGGTTCCCCGTCTGGGCCGCCTGCTCTCGGGGTCCGCCACCGCCTACTCCTATTTGCCCTCGAGCACCCAAGTGTACGAGTCTCCGTTCGAGATGCTGAGCCTGCTGAGGGAAGCGGGCCTGAGGCAGACGGCTTTTGCCACGTGCATGGCGAACACCATTTCGATCCACCATGGCCGCAAGCCCACGCTGGCCGACGAGCATTAATCTTGAGTCGTGAACTGGCCTCCAAAAGGGGGGTTCCGAGCTTGGTTTGGGGCATCGGCCAGCAGCGCAGGCTCGAATTGATCGTCGATGTCCTGAAACTTGATGCCGACCGGCCACGCCGGCGGTTGTTGGTCAACGGTTGCGGAGTCGGCGCATACGCAAAACACATGAGTCCCTACTTCCGCTGCGTTAACGCGCTGGACATCGAGCCGTCCTATCTGACGCAGGCCCGCGCAAGCCAAGCAGATCTGGCCTGCGTCCTGTCCCAGTGCGAGACGTTGCCGTTTCCAAGTCAACACTTCGACGTGGTGTTCAGCCATGAAGTGCTGGAACACGTGGATGACGATGTCCGGGCCATGGGCGAGATGGCTCGCGTGGTGCGCCCCGACGGATACATTGTCCTGTTCGTACCCAACCGCTGGTTCCCGTTCGAGACGCACGGCTGCTGGTGGCGGGGCCGCTACTACTTCGGCAACATTCCGTTCGTCAATTATCTGCCGCGGCAGCACCGGGAGTTCCTTGCTCCACACGTGCGGACCTACAATCGGCGCGACCTTCGCCGGTTGTGGTCCAACCTGCCCCGGCGAATCGCCACTTGGCAAATCGTGCCCCCGGCCTTGGACGCGCTCGGCCACGCACTGCCGTGGCTTCCAGCCAGCCTGCCGCAGGCCATGATGCGGTTGTCCCGGTCGCCCGTGGATCTGTTGGGCCTGAGCCACTTCGTGGTCTTGCAGCCGGCAACCGGGCCGTCATCCGCGGTCGACTCGGTGGTCCGTTCGTCCGATACGGTCATCGATCGCAAAGCGACCGGCGGGGACTAGGCGAGCCGTGCGCACCCTGTCCCCTGCATCGTTGGTTCTGTTGCAGCGCCGGCGGCGCGCCCGCGCCAGACGGAACCGGCCGCGCCATGTGGCGACCGGCATGCAAACCGGATTCTGGCTGTTCATGGTGTCCGGAGCAGTGGCCATGGTTCTGGCCGTGGCCATGACCGGGGCGGGTTTGCGGATGTATTCGTACTATGCGGACCAACTGACCGACATTGGCTCGCTGACCGAATGGGAGGAGGAATTCCAGTCGGTGCGGATCTACGATCGAACCGGCGAGCACCTGCTGCTGATCAGCCTCGACCCAAGGCCCTTCAGTGGCGATCGCACGTACGTTGCGCTGGAGGAAATGTCCCCGTGGATATGGAAATCGGCGGTGGCCATGGAGGATCGCACCTACTGGTCCAATCCCGGCATCTCCCTGCGTGGCATCACCAGGGCATTCCTGTCCAACCTGACCGGTGGCGAAGTACAGGGCGGGTCCTCCATCACACAGCAACTGATCAAGAACGTGGCCATTCCGGTGGAGCAGCGGGCCCAGCGCAGTTATGCGCGGAAGATCAAGGAACTGATCCTGGCAATGGAGTTGACGCGTCGCTACAGCAAGGAGCAGATCCTCGAGTGGTATCTGAACTTCAACTTCTACGGCAATCTTGCCTACGGCATCGAAGCGGCCAGTCATGTCTACTTCGACAAGAGCAGCGCGGAACTTTCACTGGCCGAGGCATCGATGCTGGCCCTGATCCCCCAGTACCAGGCACTCAATCCCTACTTCAGCCCGGAACGGGCCAAGGAACGGCAGGGCATCACGCTCAACGGCATGGTGGATGCAGGCTACGTAACCCAGGCGGAGGCGGATGCCGCCTTCGCCGAAGAGCTTGTCTACGCCAGCGGTGCCGCCGAGCGGTTCGACCTGCGGCTGGCTCCCCATTTCAGCATCTATGTGTTGGAGGAACTCCAGCGCAGGTTCAACACCGTGGCCGAGCCGTTCTACATATGGAAACACGGCTTGTCGGTCCGCTCCACGCTCGACCTGGATTTGCACGGGTTTGCCGAACGGACAAGCCGCGACACGGTGCGACGCCTGGCCGACGCCGGCAAGAACGTGTCGAACGCTTCGGTGGTGGCCATCGAACCGGAATCGGGCGAAATCCTGGTCATGATGGGTTCCCTGGACTACGAGGACCGGACCATCGATGGGCAGGTCAACGTATCCCTGGCCGATCGGCAGCCCGGTTCGAGCTTCAAGCCGTATGTCTACATCGCGGGACTGGAAAACGGAATGACGGCCGCCGAAATGCTGTTGGACGTACGCACCCCGTTCGAACTGGAAACCGGCAGCATCTATGTGCCTGAGAATTTCGATCGGCAATACCACGGTCCGGTCTCGCTGCGCACGGCCCTGGCCAGGTCCTACAACATTCCCAGCATCAAGATCATGGAAAAGGTGGGGGTGGGGGATGCCATTCGCACATCGCACCGACTCGGCATCACCGGTCTGGACCGCGGCTCGCAATTCTATGGCCTAAGCCTGGTTCTGGGAGGTGGCGAGATTGCCCTGCTGGACCATACGTATGCCTACAGCGTGCTCGGCAACCGCGGCGTGATGGCCGGACAACCAGTACCCGTGGCCGACCAGAAGGCCGGCTTTCGCACGATCGATCCCGTGTCCATCCTGGAGGTATCCGACGCCGACGGAAACGTGCTCCACTCCCTGGGCGAACCAGCCAAGGCCACCGTGCTGTCGCCCCAAGTCCACTATGTCGTCACCGATATCCTTTCCGACGATCAGGCACGGGCCCCGGCCTTTGGATACCAGTCCGAATTGACCCTGCGCGACCGGCCGGTGGCAGCCAAAACCGGCACGACCAACAACATCCGGGACGCGTGGGCCCTGGGCTACACCCCGCAGCTGGCGGTCGGGGTCTGGATCGGCAACACGGACAACTCACCGATGGAGGCACTGACGGGCCTGACCGGTGCCGGGCCCATTTGGAACGCGGTCATGAACGAGTACCACGAGGACAAGCCAGTCCAGTGGTACGAACTGCCCCCCGGCATTGTGCGCAGCCTGGTCTGTATCCCCAGCGGCCTGAAACCCACCGATGCCTGTCAGGCTCAGCGCTGGGAAATGTTCGTCGAGGGCACGGAACCCACACGTCCCGACAACATTTGGCAAGGGTTTGAGATCAACAGACAGACCGGAGAACTGGCGGATGCTTCGACATCTCCCGAAAACCGGGAGACACGTTACTTCCAAATCCTGCCCCTGGAAGCACAGGACTGGGTTGCGGAGAGCGGCTTGCCCCAGCCGCCTACCGCCAATCTGCCAACCGTCCGCACCAACGCAGCAGGCACCATGGCCATCACATCACCCGGTTCTGCGCTGTACCTGCGCCGGGACTTTCCGGTTACCGGCTTCGTCTCGGATTCCAACGTAACCGACTGGCATCTGGAGCTGGGACCTGCCGATTTCAGCTCCCCGGCATCCGTGCTGGCCAACGGCAGCGGCAGAACACTCAGTGATTCCCTGGCCCATGTGCATTCCTGGGACTGGCCAGACGGCCTCTACAACCTGGCGCTGGTGGCCCGGTACCGCAGCGGCATCGTGGAACGCGTGGCTGTACCCTTGGTCCTGGACAACACTCGACCCGAGGTTGCCACGGCCGCGCCCGCGCCCAATGCAGTCTTTGTCAAGGGGGAGGATGAGCAGGTCAACATCCACGTCACCGCCTTTGACGAGGGTTCAATCGATCGCGTCGAGTTCTGGATCAACGACGCGTTGGTCAAGACCAGTTCGGTGGCTCCCTTCAACGAACGTTGGCAGATTCAAATGCGGGATGTTCCCTCGGCACAGCTGAACCGCCCGCCGGTCCAAGGCATCAAGCAGGTGACCGATGAAGTCACCGGTCAGATTCTGGGGGAGGTACAGGTCCTCCTGGAGGAAACCGTCGATTGGCTGCCCGACTTCGACAGCGACGACTCCCGCATCAAGCGCGGCCGCATGCGCCGGTTCGACAGCGGCTTTGGCGCAATTTACACGGCCGATGGTTTCTATTTGGAACGGATGGCGCTACAGATCAAGGTGTATGACAGGGCCGGAAACAAAACCGAAACTGAAACGCAGTACTTCTACGTCCACCACGCGGAACCGGACCCATAGTCCGATTCCGGGGACAGGGCTACCGCGCCTCCAGAACCGGCAACCGCCCTGCTTCGCCTTCCAATTCGAGTGTCCAGGCCGCGGACCAGCCCAGGTGGTCGCCCCGGCGGATGTGAATCCATTCGACGCCGGTTGTGTCGGTTGCCCGGCCCAGTGCTTCCAATTCCTCTCCGGCCAGGAGCATGGTCAGGGAGTAGGCATCGGGATCCGGTCTGCGCCGGAGGTGCACCCGGGGAAAGGCAGTGCGCGCCGGCAAGACGACCGGGGTCGGCTGCGGCACGGCCGTGGCAGTTGGCTGGACAATCGGAATCGGCGTGATGACCGGCACCGGTACCGATGCTTGGGCCGTAGCTTCGGCCGCGGCCGCCCGGCTGTTGTCCGCGGCCACGTAGAAGTTCCAGGCCGTCAGCAAGGCCAATGCCACCACGATGATGATATTGAACGGCTGTTGGCCTGTTGGTGCGACCTGCCCTGGAACTCGGACAGGGGTCTGGGGAGAGTTTCCTTGGACCTCGGCGGGTTTCTGCGGAACCGCGTAGTCCGGGAGCTTGAGGCCAATCCCGTCGCGACGTGCCTGCTCCAGAAGCGAATCCACGTTCAGGAACACGCCCCGCAACTCCGCCAATCGATGGGCGGGCACCGTCCAGAGTTGGCGCAGGGCATCAAACCGCAGCTCCGCCGCCGGTAGCACCGCCAGCAATTGTTGGCGCAGAAGAGCCTGTTTGGTGCGGCCCGGCACAGGTCGGAATTCAACCGATCCGTTCACCACCTTCAGCACATCGAGAACTTCCAGCCGCTCGGATGCCCGCCTAAGGCCATGGTAGTCAGGTGATTCCGGGGTCCACTGGCCGGCACCGCGGCTGCTCTCCGACGATGTTGCGAACCGACGGCCGGTTTCCCGCATTCCGCGGACTTCGGCATCGTACCGTTCCCGCCGGACAGGATCGGACAGGACCGCCCAAGCATCCTCTATCTGCCGGCGAAGACTCTCAACGTCCAGGTCTTGGGTGCCAAGCTGGTCCAGCCGGACCATCCATGAGCGATAGGCAACCCTGATCTCTTCATGGGAGGCATCCAACGGCACCTCCAGCACATCGTAGTGGAGTGCGCGGCCTGCGCGGCGCTTTCGAAGGATCCTGGCCCATAGCTGATCAACGTCCGCCTCGGTCGCCAACTTCTTTGGAGGCACCTTGTGGACTGTCGCCATGGCTTGGCCATGTCCGACCATGGCATGTTTGGCCTGCCGCCCCTAGCCCCAATACTGTCTATTTAGCACGCCGGAGCCAGGATCAAGGGGATCCAGGCATGGCGCCGGCGGTCCAGGGGCCCGGACCGTCGGATGGGGTAGTTGCTCATCTTGCGTTTCACGCCGCGGGGATGGCGCAGGCCCCGGCTGGACACCACCCGCTCTTCCAGGATTTCCCGGCACAGGTCCCGGACAC
>MPMO01000056.1 GCA_002238555.1 Caldilineaceae bacterium bin34 | reverse complement strand
CATGAAGCGAAATCGCACCGAAGGTGTGCAACCCGGCCTGTTCGAGGGACCGCCGGCCGGGCCGGTGGCCAACCCGGCCCCGCGCCCGGGAGTCCCGGAAGCACCCCCGCCGGCCCCGACGCTGCGCTTCTCCGGCGTCTACCGGGAAGGGCATCCCGTGTACGGCGACAACATCCAGTTCGTGGACATCAAGGCCGTCGAGGCCGGCCACACCTGGGCGGCCGGCCGCCTGGTGCGGGGTGTGCCGCGCACCGACCACGACGGGCCCGATGCGTGGATCTGCGAACCGGATCCCGACGAACCCCCGGGCTTCCTGCCCGAACTCCTCGACGAGGACCTGGGACCGCGGCTGCGCGACGCCAAGCGCGCAGTCGTCGCCTGGGTGCGCGCCTGGGCGGACGCCTGAGCCCTGAACTGCGAGATGGCCGCGCCGCGTCCGGATCTGCAACCGACGCTGTACGGCACCCGGGATCTGGGTGCCGGCTGCGACCACTGGATCGAGGTGCGCGATGGCGACGACTCCGTGCGGGCGCTCTTCGATCGCCACTACTCGCGGCGGCCGCCGGTGCGCGGGCGGCCGCCCAGCAAGCTGTTTGTCGGCCCCGGCGAGAAGCTGGTGCTGCGCACCGCCGACGCGCTGGCCATCCTGGTGTGGCGCACGTTCCGCTCCCGGGACAACCAGGAGGGGGTCAACTGTGCGGTGTTCCGCAACGAGGGTCCACACCTGTCGTCCGACCTCCTGCGGGCCGGCATGGCCGCCGCCTGGCGGCGCTGGCCGGACACAAGGCTCTACACCTACGTGAATCCACGCCGGGTGCGGTCGCCCAACCCGGGCTACTGCTTCAAGCGGGCCGGCTGGCGGCACTGCGGCCGCACCGCCAAGGGCCTGCACGTCCTCGAATGTTGGCCAGCCGGCCGCAGGGAGAACCCATGAACAAGCCGCGCCGCCCCTGCACCCGCCACGCGTGGAAGCACCACGCGTGGGACTGGAGCATGCGGGGCATCATCGCCTTCTACCGGGTGGCGGTCTATAGGTGTGTCCACTGCGGGCGGCACCGCCGCACCTGGGGGAAGCACCGCTGGGAGCTCGAGGCCTTTGAGCAACGCCACCCGATCGCACCCGGGGGTTCCGCTCTGGCTGCGATCGACGCGGAGCGGTGAGGGAGGAGTGTGCGGAGCCGACTTCGGTCGGCTCCGCGGACGGACACGTCTAGATGAAGAACCTTGCAGCAACCAGTAGACCGCCAACCGCCACCATCGTGGCAACGATTGTCCAGGTCTGTTGATTGAAGCGCCGTTCAATCCTGGCTTCCAGGTGCGCCAACTCCGAGCGCATGTCGGCCCGCAGTTGCTCACCGTCAGGAATAGCGGTCGCCAAAATGACCGCCTGCTCCTCGCTGGCACCCACCTTGCGCAGGGCCTCGTAGGTGGCGGTGTTCATGGTCCTCTCCATGATGCAGCTCCTCGGCTGGGAACTGCGGGGCGTCTCGGCCCCGCAGTTCGGGGGCCGGACGCCCAATGGTGTCCGTGCCGACGGTTTCGTTCCCGAAGGGATCTGGCCGCCGACGGGCGGATCATACAACCTGCCGGCCGGTGCCGGAGTACACGGATCAACCGTAGCCGTGGTCCCGGCCCCAGTCGCTTCGGCGGACCAGATGGGCGATCATCTGCGCCGAGTTGGACAGGAACCGGGTTTCGGCCTCCCACCGGTCGGCCAGGGTGTCGAACCACCCCTGGCCGACACGTCGGGCTCGACATGCACGTGGACGGGCCCCAGGTCCCTTGGGCCTTCGGACCCTACGGCCGTACAGCTGCGCGGATCCACCGGCTTGGCATCGGCCGTGCCCGCGTACCGCCGCGGGATCGGTGCGTGGGTGCAGCCCATGTCGGGCCCGATGGCGATCAATTCGCCGGCTCGCCGGGGAGCTCCGGTTGAGGTTGGCGGCCGCCGCGCAGGGGTGAGCCGATTGAAAGCGTCGCAGCCGTGCATGCGGGCAAGTGTAAACGACCGCTGCGCGGCCTGAACCTTTGCCTCGTCAAGTGCCCGGGGCTGCACCCAACCCCGGGCATGGCCAGGACCAATTCGGCGGGGGTTCCCGAATTGGTCCCCAAACAGGCGGATCCGCCCGCATCCGGGCGATCGGGAGGATCCAATACCCCCTGAGCTTCGATTCCCGGCTGGATTCCGGGGTTCCCCGACCTGTGGGTCACCGAGAATTTGGCCGAATCGAGCCGCAGCGTAGTCCCGAAGGCACTACGCACCGCAGTTGGCAACGGCTCCCGAGGGCCTGGCAGGGCCATCGCGTCGACCCGGTGGCCGCACACCCCGCGCGCCGGTCTTGGGCCGCTCGTCGCCCTGGATTGCACCCCAGGCATCGGCCGGGAGCCCGGACCATGTGTGCGGATCGCAGTCCCCGCAGATCCAGGCGCGCTGCCCGCACTGGCGGCACCGGATCTCCTCCCAGCCGACGGCGGCCAGGTCCAAGGGCGACAAACGTTGGGCGGCCGGCCAGGCGCGGCTGCACGCGTGGCAGTTCATGTCTTTGAATGTGGGCCGCAGTTACGCCGCGAGATCGAGATTCACAAAGCGGTCAGTTGAGGAGCCAGAGTGGATATAACTGGGAAAGCCATAAGGCGATCCAGGTGCCGGCGAGCACGAGGAACAAGTTCCACACCAGCAGCCATGTTTTGGACACGGCAGGAAGGTGCAGGGCCGGCCATCAGCGGGCCAAGGCCCACAGACCCCAGGGCCACAGCCCCGCCACCAGGAACCCTCCGATCAGATCGACGGGCCACGCGCTGCCAAGGAAGTTCCGTACAGTGATCGACGCCACGACCGGCGGCGGGACCAGCACGATACCCGCCAGGATGAAGGCTTCGAGTTTCCTGTTCACGGGGTTGCCCCGTTCCGTCACACAAGCCCCGGGCCGCTCCACTCGCTCCAGTCGATGTCCGACGGTTCGGTACCGGTGGCGGCTTCACCCCGGTGCTCGCGCCACATGGTCCGCGTGTATGAGATCGCGAACGTCTGCAGGATCGCGAGGATCCGCCCTTCGTCGTCGGCGAATAGGCGCAGAACCTGTTCGCCGATGTGGGAGGGCATGCGCAGGTGCTCCATCAGGAGGATCAGGTTGCGTCGGCGCACCGGCTTCGCCTGGGCCTTGTACCATGCCACCCAGGCGAACGCCATGCCCTCGCCGATCAGCTCTGCGTCGGCCTCGCTGTCGACGCGGGCGTGCTCGAACAGATCCGCGTAGGAGGTCTCCAGGAGGTCGAGCCACGCGCGCTCGACGCGTGTCCGCCGGGCGGCCATCAGAAGTGCAACCCGTCGCGCGTGATCACCACGTTGCCGGCCACGGCGATCGGACGCGTGTCCGGCGGGGTGTCGGGGGTCGCATCGAGCAGCCAGGGCCCGATGTCGTCGTCGGCTTTCAGCGCCTTCTCGATCCGTTCCAGCCGTTCACTGTTGATCATCAACTGGGGCGCGCCGTGGGCCGCCGCGTGGAGCTGCTGCGAGAGGCGCAGCGGATCCCAGCCAAGCGTGTGCGTCTCCGGCTGGCGGACGATCTCCCAGCGCAGGGGTTCGTCCGTCCAGTCGGCGTGCTTCGCCACCCGGCCGCGCAGCTCGAGCCACAGGAACCAGAGCAGGCCCCACAGCCCGCCGCAGCGCCGCACCCAGGTGCGGCCCCCGCCGTAGCGGGCCCGCACGTCGTAGACGATCTTTGTCATGGCCACTCCGTGTTCATGGTTGCGTGCCCCATCATGCCCTCCGCGCGCGGCTGCGGGGTTGAGACCTTCCGCCAACGGACCGCTGCAGGGACTGGCAGAAGAACAGCACATGCCCGTCTTCGCGCAGCTCGAACCAGCCTTCGTCCCGCCATTGGGCAACGACGGCGGGATCGGACCAGTGGGCGAGCGCCAAATCGATCCGGTCCGAGGGCAACGCCCGGCCGAGCAGCCCGGCCAGCTCGTCGTCCATGCCGACAGCTCGGCAGCGGGCAATCCTTTGCCGCTCCCGGTGCCCCGCCACGTACTGGCCGGCCAGCACCGCGCCCGCTCCGGCGAGCAGCGCCAGGGCCAGGCCGGACACGACGATGGTCGCGACCGGGCTGGCGGCCCGCGCCGCGACCACCAGGTCGGTGGCGATCACCCCGCCGCCCAGCACGATCAGACCGGCGAGCAGAAGTCCGGGCTTGGTTGTCCACATGTTCACGCGACGGTCGCCCGAGCGGTCGCCGTGTCGGTGCGCGACAGGGCGCTGTGCGGCCATTCGTGGATGCGCGCGCCATCCAAGGGCCACGCCCCGGCCCGGGCGGCGATGGGCCGACTGCTTGTGCCAGAATGCGATGCCGGCGGCCCGGCAGCGGTCGCGCATCGAGCGCGCCCAGGCCTTGTCCTCCGGCCGCCGGCGGGGCCCCGACTCGCCGCCGTAGATCACCCAGTCGATGCCGGTCAGTGGCATGTCGTCGAGCGGGCCGAGCGCGGGTTCGTAGCTGACGAAGCGCACCCTTGCCGGCACGGCCGCCAGGATGGCGGCCCGTTCGGCCACGCGCATGTCCTCGATGCTGGCGCCCAGCCACACGTTGGGCCAGCCGTCGCCCCAGTCGGGCGGCAGCAGGCTGGCTTTTCGGGCCGCTTGGTCAGCAGCTGCCAGTCGAGGGCCGGCGTGTCGGCAATCAGCTCCCAGAGGGCGGTGCGCGGGGCCTCGAGTGCCGGATGGAGCTCGAACACATCGGCCAGGGAGGCGCAGAACACGCGCTGGCGCACGCCCTCCCGCCGCGCCCGGCGGTCCCAGGTGCGGGGCTTCGCCCAGTTGGCCCGGCTGGTCACCCAGCGCTCGCTCTCCGGACCCCAGACGCCCGGCTTGCGCAGCCGGTTGACCACGAAGTCCTCGGCGTAGCAGTTGATGCAGCCGGCGGAGACGCGCATGCAGCCGATCCAGGGATTGAACGTGTGGTCCGTCCAGCTGATGCGGGAGTTTTCCATGGTCGGTCTCCTGCGGGAACCCTACAGCCTACCCGCCCCCCGCTTGGCGGGCAGGCCCCGGAGGACGTCGCCCAGGTCGCCCAGGGTGTCGAGCAGCCACACGACCTGCTCGCGCACGAGTGTGCCGACGCCCACGTCCTCAATGAACGTTACGGTCCACACACCGGCGCCCGCAACGCACACCGCGGTGGCGACGATCAGGACATGCAGAACGTAGTCGTGGGGCAGCATGCTGCCCCACAGACCCCCGTAGGAACACACCAAGTCGCGCCAGGCGGACCAACCTGCCCACAACGCCAGGGGAATCCCCAACACCAACCACAGGGGCTCCACATGGTGGATCGCCGCGACGGCGGTCGCGGCGGTGATTAACACCGGCAGCAGAATCCCCTTCCCCACGACATCCACCTCGATCATCGACCAGTGCGACTTGCCTTGGGATCGGAAATAGGCCTGGTTCTGAAACGACAGTTCGATCCTCTTTTGGTACCCGGCGAGGGCCGGGCTTTCCAGGTCTTCCATACGGCTGCCTCCCTTCATGTTTGCCTCCCGGTCGCACAGGCACGGCGGGCCTCGAACCCGCAACCTTCGGTTTTGGAGACCGACGCTCCTCCGGTTGAGCTACGCACCTCCGATCCAATCCTCCCGTTGGTGTATAAACATACCATGCGGGGCGCGTCACGCCTCGCCGTCCAGCAGGCGTTGCCGTTCGTAGCAGGCCTTGCACAGCCCCTTGGCATAGTGCTGCGGCTTGCCGCAACGGCCGCAGGGCGTGCGCGGCCCGCGCTTGAGTTGCAGGGGCCGCAGCGGCCGGTCGGGATGCTGCCGGGCCTGCTGGTAGTGGGACCGGCAGACCGGCTCCCCGGTGCGCGGATCGCGCAGCTTGCCGTCCCGGTCGCACCCCGGGCCGCTGCAGGTCGGGTAGGAGTCCGGACGCCGCCTGGGACTCATGAGCCCGATGTCGGCACGAAGTGGGACCGGCAGACCGGCTGGCCGGTCCGGGGATCGCGCAGCGGGGCCGGCCGACGACACCCGGCACCCGCACAGACGGGCAGGCGGAACGGCCGGCGCAGTCGGCGCACCAGGTCGGCAATGCGGGGCCACCACCAGTTCGAGCACTGGCGCAGCCTGCGTCTGAGCATCAAGTTTCACACCTCCCGGGGCACATTCGTCGTGTTGGTATATATACATACCACAGGGCGGGAGCGACGGAGCGACGGCCCGCACGACCTTGTGCAGGAGGTAGATCCGTTCGAGGAGCGCCCTCTTGAAATACCGTGACGGTCGGGTTCACCCGTGCCGATCCGCACGATTGCGCGCTACGGTCTGTCGGGTGTGTTCCAACAACTTCGGATCACCGACCGAATCCTTCTCCTGCCAGCGCGTGTCGAACCAGGCAACGAAGTAGCGGGTGCTGTCCGACTTCCGCATGTGGGCGTTCAATTCGCCCCGGCCGCCCAGCCCGGGGGCCGTCAGGTTCGAGCTGCCAATCAGGGACTCCTGCCGGTCGTCCGCATCGGTCCAAATAAAGAGCTTGGCGTGCAGGGCGGCGCGCGGGTGGCGCAACCGCACCTCCAGGCGACCGTCGGCCTGGTGGCGCGCCAGCCGCTCCAAAAACGGAACCGCGGCTTGATCATATTGTTGGTTGGGTCTGAAGTGTTGGGCCAGAAAGAAAGGTGCGGCCTTGGTGGTGAGTTCGCCTTTGCCCCAATCCCTCCAACCATCGGCCGCCATGCCGATCAGCAACCGAACCCTGGCGTCCCTGTCCATTTGGTCCAGCCAGGTGGCCAGCCTCTCCAAACCCGCCCTGCTTACGTAGCTGGTGCAGATGTCAAGCCTTTGCGCATTGATCATGGCCCGATCGAGGCGCGCACCGGTACTGCCGTCTCGACTCAGGTTGTCGACCAGGGGGGAGGTGCGGCTGGCCAGATCCGGCGCAGCTGCGGGTGCCGGTCCGAAGCCCATCCGGAACCATACCCATTGCACGCCCCGACCGACTGTGAGCCACAACCACTCCGCCATTGCGGCGAGTGCCAAGCCGGCCAACGCGCCGAGGGCCGCGCCCATCCAATGCAGATTGACTTTCATCACGGAAGCCACGCGGTCCCCAAAGGGCAACACGAAACCCGCGACCAAACCCAGGGTCACGAGCACGCCGGCCACATACCAGAAAGTCGCATCGCTGCCCGTGAGGTTGCGAGGGCGTCTGCGTCCGGGCACGCGAATCACCTTCCCACCGGGGCCTTGCCCTCGCGGTCCGGCTTGGGCACCGGCCGTTCAACGCCGCGGCGACGCGGCTCCTGCGGTGGTTTCGGCTTCATGTGGCTGTGCGTTCAGGCTGCTGACTGTCGGTGGGCTGATTATCAGGCCGTTCCCTTGGACCGGGTCCCAGGATGGCTTCGATACTGTTTTTGAGTTGCTCCCGCAGGTCCTCCGGCGTCTCCCATTCAATACGGTTGAGGTGGTTGACGTCGAAGTGGACGGCTTCCGCGCGATTCTTGCGACAGGTGAGGAATACGGTCTTGCCGAGACCGAGGGCAAAGCCCGCTTCGAAGTAAACGCCGCCACGGGCACCGATGTGCTTGCACTTCTCGCAGGCTTTGCATTTCCCGCAGGAAGTGAAGTCGGCCACAACAAACTTCGACTGGCGGATATCCGCCAGGATTTGATCGACCACCCCGCCCGTGAACCCCCTATCGTTGATGAGGTGGGGCTCGTAGCCGGCATCCCAAATCGCAGGCGCAATTCCTTCCTCGTACATCGGATCCATGCTGCAATCAAACCACCTCGCCACAAAGCCCTGCCGTTCTGGGCCGAGTTTGTCGAGCTGCTCTTCCACATGGATACGGGCGGGAAGGTTGATGAAGTATGGGGACGTGCCCTCACTGCCCTGCTTGTTGCTTCCCGTCCAGCCCCGGCCCACTGCGTAGCGCTGAAGCTCCGCCAAGTCGCTGGCGTTGCGGCACCCGCCTGCGGCCTTCAGCAAATCCTCATTGGGCTTTGTGCCGGCATCGCCACAGCGGATCAATTCGCGCAGGAACATCAGCATGCGATCCGATGCCGAGGGCGTGCGATCCAGGTGGCCTTCCACCCAAGTCTTGTCCAACTTGAGCACGCGATCCCGGCGGTTGTCCATCCAATTTCCGAAAGATCCATACTCCCGACAGTCGGAATCGGTCAGTTCATCGAACAGGCGGTTTTTGAGGTTGTGTTGGTAAATCCAATAGCTCAGGTTGGCTTGTTGACCAGCGGGCAGAAAATCCTCCCCACTCTGGACGAGCTGTGCATCGAGAGCGAGCAGTGCCGCACCGGACTGCATCAGCCGGAAGGGGCCGCCGGCGCGCGACGAATAGTAGCGGTTCCCGGCCTCGGAAATAACCTCCGGAGTAGTTGGAAGGTCGCCAAGGTTCACCCCATCCCAAATCGGACAGGTTGATTTGTTGTTTGCATCGGGTGCCAAGATCATTGCCTGTTCTCACTTTTGGGTTGACATGGTCGATCATCCGGCGTCAGGTAACGGTAGCAAGTCCGGCATGGTTGACTCCATGCCGGGGAGGGGTACGGATTCCGCCATCTCGACAGTCATGACGGATTGCTGGGGAAGCTCCCGAGGCTGTCGGACACGATCACGATCGGGACCGGCCAGGATGCGGCCAGTTCGAGGCTGTCGCCAAGGTGCGGTTGCGCATCGCCCCATTGGAAGAGCGTTGCGGTCAAAGCCGGTTCCGGCGTGCCGACCGTAGGTCGCTCGTCGATCGGCACTGCGACTCGTGGTGCGCTCATGCCTTGGCTTCCCTACGCGGCGAACTGCGGGGGTTCGGGTAAGCAGTAAAGGGTGGTGCGGGTCCACGCCCACGTGTCAACACTGGCCCGTTATGCTTCCTCATTCCTATTGGCTTTGGCCGCCTTGAGTTGGTCGTAGCGCTCGATGATTTCCTTGTGCAGGTCGCGTACTCGGCTCAGCAAATCCGTGTACTGTCTCACGTAGATTCCCGCCTTGGCGAGGTTGGCCCGTTTGCCACGAGCCTGTACAGTGTCGACTACCCCGCCGCACAACAAGTAACCGTTGACCTGCCCTTGCCCTGCACGGAGTTCCGGATCCGTGGTTCCTTCGACGAGGTCTCGCGTGAAGTTGGTGTACTCCTCGATTTGGTCGAGGTCGTTTCTGGAGGCTGTCAAGCCTGGTCGTTTGATTTCGACCACTGCCAGAGTGCCTCCGGTCTTGGCACAGAGGAAGTCAATTCGCCGGTCAGGCTCGGGTTTTTCCGCATCGGGGAACTGCTGGCGCAAAATATCGCTGTAGCGGACTTCATCGGTCACCAGGGTCCAGTTGGGGTCAATGACCCACGGAAATTCCTTGAGGAAATTGTGGAGTGTAGGGACTTCCAGCGCATCGCGATTGATGAGTTCCTGAAGTTTCTCAATCGTCGCGATCCGGCCTTCGGTGATGCGGGCCATCTCCTTGGCTTCCACCACCTGCCATTCCCGGAACAGGGGCAGAAGGGACACCGCATTGTCCAATTGGGCATCGGCTAGATCCTGGGCGATTTCCCAGAAGGCATCAAACTCCAGAAAGTCCAGCGACATTTTTACGATCGGTTCCAGTTCGTCAAATTCAGCTGATGGATTCTTGGCTATGGTCTGACGCACGAGTTGGTCGGCGAGTCGCACGGCTCGTCGGTTGCCCGTTTCGTCGGCGCGGGACTTGAAATCCAGATAGAGTTGATTGGACTCAAGTTGTTTCCGGTGATCGTTGCTCCGTTTTTTCGCCCACTCACGTGCGACGCGGTTGAGTTCCTTTCGTCCCCACTGTTTGAGGGCCTCGTTCGCTTCCGTATCCCACACCAAGGTGTTGCGGTTGGTCCCGATGGTGTCTTCTGCGTCGTCCACAAATTCGACATGCAGCTCTCCTATGACGTAGGAGAGCGCGTACTGTTGGCCTACGACCGCGTCGAACACGAAGGGTTCCTGGGCGAGCTTGCCCCTGGCCATCAGGGTGATCCCGTGGTCGACTCCTTCAACGGGGGGTGTGGTCCTGTCAAGGGCACCGATCCATCCCGACACGGTCCAATCCGCGTCGGCGCACACCGGGCATTGGTCGTATGTCCAGAGGTAGGGTTCACCGTCGGCATCCTTGCCCAGCAGGGCTTTCAAGTTCCTTTCCTCCGGAGAGATGGGCTCACCGTTGACGACCACCTCGAAATTGTTCGGGCTGTCGATCACCGAGAACCTGCGGGCGAGCCGTAGGCGGAGCGGCGGTATCGGAATGCGTCTGGTTTTGAATCTGGTGAATTGGCGCAGGGTGATCCTGGTACCTCGGGAGACCGTGCCGGTGGCCGGCAGGGGATCGAACTCGATGGCGCGTTCGCGAGCTTGTTCCATCATGCGGTCGTAGTTCATCACGAAGCGGCTTGTCTCGCCGTTCCGGATGCTCTCGATCTCGATTTCCCTGGCGATGCCGAAGCCGGAGAACTTGCCGATGCCCTTGCGCCCCATAATCTTGCGCCTGTAAGGCTTCGGGCTCTCGTCCGTCTCCTCGTTCTCGCGGCGGTCGCGCCCGGTGATGACGTACTTGTACCGCACATCGGGGTCGGACATGCCGATGCCGTTGTCGCAAATGACAATCTCCGAATCGGGCGAATCCAAAGTGGAGTCGGGAATGTTGATCTCCACCCGAGTGGCGTTGGCGTCCCAACCGTTTGCGACCAGTTCGCTGATGACCGGCGGGAGGGTGGAATACATCTGCAGCCCGAGGTGTTTGATGGTGCCGGCATCGAACTCCATCCGGTACGGCTGTTTGGTTTCCGACAGCGTGGTCATGGCAGCCTGACGCGGGGCTCAGTTGCGGGTGCCGTGGGCTTGGATGACGCTCTCGGCCAGTTGCCTGGCCAACCTCACCGGCACGGCATTGCCGATTTGGCGGGCCTGTTCCAGAATGGAACCGCCGAAGAATTCGTAGTCGTCGTCAAAGGTTTGGATTGCCGCGGCTTCCCGAACCGAAATACCCCGGTTCTGCTCCGGATGAATGAAGCGTCCGCAGTAAACATCCGTACACCGGCACGTCAGCGTGGGCGCCGGACGTTGCCAGGCCATCCGACCGAACACATCCCGATGCGCCTTGGGGTTCTTTTGATGGCACTTGAGCAGGATTGAGGTGTCCTGTACGTCCGCCCGGCTGCCGCCGTCGGATGGGATCGCCTTCACGATGCGCAGATGGTGCGGAGGCAGTTGCCTGGCCACATGGTTCTTGTAGTGGTCGTTGCGTCCGCCGTGATCCAGCACGGGAAACCTGCGGATCGCGTCGGAGACAGTGGCGAACTCGTCTGGCTCCGTTGTTGGTGCCGGGAGATGGGGTTGCCCATGCCTGGAGGCAATCAGGACAAACCGTTTTCTGGTCTGCGGCACACCAAAGTCCTTGGCATCCAGCATTGCCGCATCCGATCTGAAGCCTTGGCGCGCCAGTGTTTGTTCGAACTCCTGGAACACTTCCCGGCCCGTGGCATTGCGCAACCCGGGGACGTTTTCGATGACAAGGTAGTCGGGTGGAGCCCGATTGATGACATCGGCAAAGGCCAGGAGCAGGAACCTGCGCTTGTCGCCATCCTTTCGCTGCGGGTTCAAGGTGGAGAAGGGTTGACAGGGAGTACATGCCGAGTAGAGCACGGGCTGATCGCCGGTGATTCCGTGTTTGGCACGGAGACCTGTGACGCTGACGGTCCGTATGTCTGCGCAGATAAATCTGCTCGGGGAATTGTTGTGCTTGTAGGTTGCGCCGACACGCGGGTCGTTGTCCACGCCGGCCACGACCTCGATGCCGGCGTCAAGCAGGCCGCGCGTCAGCCCTCCCGCACCGCAGAAAAAGTCCAGTGCCTGCATTAGGACTTCCTTGGACCCTCGGCCACGGAGGGTGCCTCGGCGCGTAGTTGCCCGTCGGGTGTCAGGTAGCGGTAGAGGGTGCTGCTCGATACCCCCACGAGACGACAGATTTCCTTGATGCTAAGCGTCCGCTCGCGCATCAGTTCGCTGGCCCGGGCCAGCATCCGGTCGTTCACCTTGGGCCGACGGCCACCCTTGCGCCCGCGGTCGCGCGCCGCCTTCAGGCCGGCATGCACGCGTTCCCGCATCAGGTTGCGCTCGAACTCGGCCAGGGCTCCGAAGAGTTGGAAGAGGAGGTTGCCCGTGGCTGTCGAAGTGTCGATGTGCTCATGCAGCGAGATCAGCTGCACGCCCTGACGGTCCAGGCGCATCACCAGGTCCAGCAGATCCGGCAGGCTGCGCCCCAGGCGGTCCAGCCGCCAGACCACCAGGCTGTCGCCGTCGCGCACGTGTTCAAGGGCGGCGCCGAGTCCGGGCCGATCCGCACCGCGCCGGACCCCCGACACCTGATCCTCATAGATTTTGCGGCAACCCGCTGCGGCCAGGGCATCGCGCTGCAGGGCGGTGTCCTGTTCGATGCGGGAGACGCGGGCGTAGCCGACCTTCATGCTCCCAGTTTACCAAAACCCATGTGCCGGACGGAATTTGGGAATTTGTTTTTTGGAGGGGTTGTGGGAAGGCCGCTGTCCTCCGGGGGACATCCGCCGCACGGCCATGCGGCGGGGTTCCCGCAAACACCTGTTTTTGATACAACTGCCAAACCGGCGTGGTGGCCAACCGTCCTGTTCGCCGTGGCTCGTCATTGACTGCGCAACCCGTTTGCTTGTGTCCACGGACCTTGGCCGCGGCCGACAGTCGGTGTCGGCGCAGCGGCAAAAAGCAGATGGAGCAATCCCGCGCGCTCACTGCTTGGTGAGCGCCGGCGGGCGGAACTGAACCACCTGCGGGACCCGCGCCAAGCGGACATGCAGCGGGTCGGTAGAATGGGGAACCCTGGTCTCCTGCCCGCCATGAGGAAACATTCCATGCCCCCGGTGCCGCGCCATGCCGGACCGAACGGACCGACGGAAAGATGGCCTTGCGCCCGGAAGGTGCTGACACTGCTGTGCCTGGGATGGCTGTGGGCCACCCCGGTTGCCGCCCAGGACCAGGTCCCTCCGCCCGCGGTCGAGGCCACGGGTCCCTACCGCAACCTGGCGGAGAACCACGCCGGCACCTTCCACCTGCGGCGGAAGGCGGGCGTGGTGTACGCGACCTTCCAGACCGACCGCTCCCCGGTGCAGTTCCTGGCCCGAGACCAACCGGAGGTGTTGTTGACCGTGCCCGCAGGCTTCCGGCCCGCCGTGGATGTCACCTGGGAGGTCAGCGCCGAGCCGGTCCTGCCGGACGGCACGCCCCATCCCGACCCCTCCGACCGCCGGGTGTTCCGGATGCGCGTGGACACCGAAGGGCATGTGCGCTACGTGGACGATGCGGGCGCGGACGGGGCGGGGTATCTCGGGTACGACACGGCCTTGGCCTGGCCCCTGGCCGGCACCGAACCCCGGGTGTGCGACCGCCATCGGAACATCCGGGAGGGCATTCTGGCGGCCGTGCAGGTCCTGGAAGACGCCGTGCTGCCCTGCTCGCAGGTGGCCTGGAGCCATCTGGCCGGCATCCGCACCCTGTCCTTGGATACCTGGGATGCAAATTTTGCGCGGCACGATCTACTGGGCCTGTCCAACCTTGCCGTGTTGCAGGTGTTTGGTTCGGGTGCCACCTATCCCGACGATCTGCTGGCCTACACGCCTCGGCTGCAGGCCCTGCGGATTGAGGAGAACACCCTGGAAGACCTGTCCGGCGACCTGTTCCGTTACACCCCGTTGCTGGCCCAGCTGTCCCTGGGGAAGGATTCCCGCTGGGACCTGGACCTGCCGGGCGACCTGCTGATGCACACCCCCCATCTGGAATCCCTGCAGCTGGAGGGCAGGCATCCGGCGGAGCTGGCCCAACAACTGCTGGCCTACACCCCGCGGCTGACCCGCCTGACCGTGACGTCCTCCATCCCCCTGCCGGAGACGTTGCTGGCGAACGTGCCCCGTCTCACCCACCTGACGGTCGCAGACGGCCTGGACCCCTGTGCGACACCGGAGCTGCTGGCCCCCGTCCCAGACCTGCGGCACGTCGCGGTGCGCATGACGGCGGAGGACGGGGCGCCGGCCTGCCTGGACCGCGCCCTGCGTCTCCACACGCCGGCCCTGGCCGAGCTGCATCTCGAGCTCCGGGACCTGCAGGGCCTGGAGGCCGGGGTCCTGCCGCATCTCCCGCGGCTTACCCGCCTGACCCTGGACGCGGGCGACCACCGGCTGCCCGCGCAACTACTGGCCGAGGCCCCCGCGCTGACCCACCTCGCGCTGCATGGCGGGACGCTGAGGCTCCCGGCCGGCTTCCTGGCGCATACGCCCCGCCTGACTTCCCTGTCCCTGCAGGCGGGAAACCTGAAGAACGTTCCGTCCGACCTGCTGGCGCCCGTCCCGGAGCTGCGGCAGGTGCGGGTTGACTCGGGGGATGCGCCATCCCTGCCGACCGGGTTCCTGGAGCGGGTGACGGAGCTGCGGATGGGCACGGGGCGTCAGGACCTGCCTTGGGATTTTCTGTTGCATGCCCCGCACCTGGAGGTCCTGCACCTGACGGCCCACTCCCTGAGATCGCTCCCGGAGGGGTTCCTGGCCCATGCCCCCCGCCTGGAGACCTTCCGTCTGGATGCCGGCCATGATTCTTCCGATACCTCTCTGACATCCTTCCCGGAGGGCTTCCTGACCCATGCCCCGAGCCTGATCGAGCTCCGCCTGCACGTGCCTGGACTGCAGGCCTTCCCGTCCTCCTTCCTGGGCCATGCCCCGAGCCTGGAGACCCTGGAACTGGAAAATTCGAACACTCATCCTTCACCCTACAGGCACATCCTGCCTGTCACGTCCCTCCCCGCCAATTTCCTGATCCACGCCCCCCGCCTGCGGCATCTTGATCTGGAGCCCCTGGGGCATGTCAAGGCCTTCCCGCCAGGGTTCCTCTCCGGTTCCCCGCAACTCCGGTACCTGAACCTGGACGCCAACGAAGCGAGGTCCCTGCCGCCCGACTTCCTCAGCCGGCATCCACACCTCGAGACGATCCGGCTGCGGGCCAACCATGTGCCGGCCCTGCCCCGGGGCTTCCTGGCCCAATCCCCCCGCCTGGCGGACCTGAAGCTGGACCTGCAGCGGGTGGAGGCATTGCCCGAGGGCTTTCTGGCGGACACGCCCCGCCTGTGGAACCTGGGGCTTGATGTGCACGGGGTCGCGGCCCTGCCGCCGGGCTTCCTGGCCCATACGCCGCATCTGATCCGTCTGAACCTGCGCGCGCGCAACCTGACGGCCTGGCCCGCGGCCTTCCTGGCCGATGCCCCCCGCCTCCGGACACTGGGTTTGGCCATGCCCCTGCTCGAACCGACGCTGACGCCGGCGCACCGCCTGTGGGAGACCCTGCAGGCGACCAGCCTGCGCGTGAAGGTGATTCGGCCCGATCCCTTTGCTTTTGCGGATTCCGATGCCTGGTCGGAGTTTTGCACCTCCACCACCATCAGCAGGCTCGGGAGCATTCTGGAGGTTTCGGGACGCGCACCGGACGACCACGGCCGCATGCTGTTGCGCGTATCGGGTTGGCAGGAACGCGAACTCTTTGCATTCGACTCCTGGCTCTGCCCGTACCTGATCGATTCCCGGTTTACGGCCCCGACCTTGGAGGTCTGCGCCGCCTACCGGGATCCGAAGGAGTGCATCCCAGAGGGGGAACGGTCGGAGGCGCCCGATCCCGAATGGGGCCGCGAGCCCGAAGGGGCCCGTGGTTGAGAGGCGTGCCGGTGGTGGAATCTCCCACCGTCAATCCCGAAGCGGGACGGATTCGGGGGCACCGTCGGCAACAAAGGATGCGACCGGCATGCAAGCAGGCAGTCCTTCATTATCCTGGCGCAGTCGTCGGCAGTGCTTCCGACTTCAGCATTGGGCCGGGGCCGACACGGTGCGGTCTCCTCCGCGCTCGAAACAGGCCCGTCCGTGCGCCTCGGGCCGTGGTGTCTGTCATCAGATGCAGGAGGTTGTGTTCCCCTGCCGCAGGCTCCCCCGCGTCGGATGCATCCGTGGCGTGACCGGCCGCACCAATCCTCCCACCAAGCCGTCCCCCATCTCTCCGTTGGGCGTCACCGTCATCCCCATCCTCCCTACCGTTCGGCATCCGTTGCGGAAGTGCCCGGAGCCGGGGGCGAATCCGTTCCCGCGGCCACATCCCACAACCGGACGGTGCCGTCCAGACTGCCGCTGGCCAGGGTGCGCCCGTCGGGACTGAAGGCCACGCTGGTGACCCAATCCGCATGGCCCTGCAGGGTGTGCCGGAGGAGGCCCGTGGCCACGTCCCACAACCGGACGGTGCCGTCCATGCTGCCGCGGGCCAGGGTCCGCCCGTCGGGACTGAAGGCCATTTCATGGAAGATCCAACCTGCATGGCCCTGCAGGACGTGTTGGAGAGTGCCCGTGGCCACGTCCCACAGGCGGATGGTGTGATCCCGACTGCCGCTGGCCAGGGTCCGGCCGTCGGGACTGAAGGCGACACTCCAGACCGTATCCGCATGGCCCTTCAGGACGTGTTGGAGAGTGCCCGTGGCCACATCCCACAGGTGGACGGTGTCGTCCTGGCTGCCGCCACTGGCGAGGGTCCGGCCATCGGGGCTGAAGGCCACGCTGCGGACCGATTCCTCCCACCCGTGGCTCAAGGTGTGTCGAAGGGTGCCCGTGGCCACGTCCCACAGGCGGACGGACGAACCGCCACTGGCGAGGGTCCGGCCATCGGGGCTGAAGGCCACGCTGCGAATTTCACCACCCCAAGGGCGCCCCTCGCTCTCCAGAGTGTGCCGGAGGTGGCCTGTGGTCGCCTCCCACAGGTGGATGGCGCCGTTCCCTCTGCCGACGGCCAGGGTCCGGCCGTCGGGACTGAAGGCCACGCTGCGAATTTCACCACCCCAAGGGCGCCCCTCACTCTCCAGGGTGTGCCGGAGGCGGCCCGCGGCCACATCCCACAGGTGGACGGTGTCGTCCTGGCTGCCGCCACTGGCGAGGGTCCGGCCGTCGGGACTGAAGGCCACGCTGTAGACCATCCCCGCATGGCCTCGGAAGGTGGAGAGGGTGGCTCCGGCCACATCCCACAGGTGGACGGCTTGGGCACCGCCATCGGCGATGGCCAGGGTGCGACCATCGGGGCTGAAGGCCACGCCGTAGACCATCCCTGCATGGCCCTTCAGGGCCTGTTGGAGGGTGCCCGTGGCGGTGTCCCAGAGCAGGACGACACCGTCCTCGTTGCCGCCGACCAGGGTCCGCCCGTCGGGACTGAAGGCCACGCTGCGAATCCCACCCCAAGGGCGCCCCTCGCGCTCCAGGATGTGCCGAACGGTGGCCGTGGCCACATCCCACAGGCGGACGCTGCCGTCCCCGCTGCCGCTGGCCAGGATCCGGCCATCGGGACTGAAGGCCACGCTGCCAACCCAATCCGCATGGCCCTCCAGGGTGAGCCGGAGAGTGCCCGTGGCCGCATCCCACAGGCGGACGCTGCCGTCCCCGCTGCCGCTGGCCAGGGTCCGCCCGTCGGGGCTGAAGGCCACGCTGTAGACCATCCCCGCATGGCCTTCCAGGGTGTGTTGGAGGGTGCCCGTGGCCGCATCCCACAGGCGGACGGTGTTCCAATTGCCGCCGGCCAGGGTCCGCCCGTCGGGACTGAAGGCTACGCTGCCGACCCCGCCCGCATGGCCTTCCAGGGTGTGTTGGAGGATGCCCGCGGCTGTGTCCCAGAGGTGGATGACGCCATCCCCGCCGCCGCCGGCCAGGGTCCGCCCGTCGGGACTGAAGGCCACACTGTCGACCCTCCCCGCATGGCCGGCGAGCAGGGCCTCGACTTCGCGGGTCCGGGCGTCATACAGCCAGATGCCAACACTGCCCCCAACCGCCAGGAGCGTGCCGTCCGGCGAATATCGCACGACCGCAATCGTGCCCTGCCCCAGCCGGGCCTTGGCCTCGACCGGCAGGGGCTCCGATCGCGCTTCCCGGGCCGCACCGGGCCCCGGCATGGCCAGGAGCAGGCACAGGCATGCGGCCAGGATGCGGGCCGGGATCTTCACGGACCCCATCGGACAGCCTCCTCAACGGCAAATCGATCCCCTACCTTGCACCAGGGAGGAGGAGATAGCCAAACGCCATGTTAGGGGGCGGCCTCCACGTCACCCATCGGGCCGGGCTCGGGAGCAACTATTGACGGGTTGCTCCGATGCCGCTCTGCAGCCGCCCTCGGAGCCCCGGCATTGCCCCCCGCCCGGAGGCTCCGGCCGTCCCGGATGGGGGCCGCGGGTCGCTCCCCCGTCTCCGCATCACGGGTTCCCGCAGGCATCCAGGAAGCGCGCCAGCAGGTGCGGCCGGTCGGCGGGATCCGTCGCCGACACGGCACAGCCCCCGGGCTCCCGCACCTCGCGCAGGTTGGGCGTGTCGGTTCGGAAATCCACGGGCAGGGCGGTCAGGCGCGGGGTATCCAGGGTCAGCCGCTGCAGTTGGGGCACATGGGCCAACAAGTCGGCCGGCAACGTTGTCAACCCCGCCGCCCTCAGGGTCAGCGAGCGCAGTTCGGGGACATGGAGCAGGTCCGGCGGCAATGCCGTCCGCCCGGCCGGAATTTCCCAGTCCAGGACTTCCAACCGGGGGGGCAGGAAGGACAGGCCTTCCGGATCCACATCCCGCAATGTCAGTCGCCGCAATCCGGGCGCGTAAGCCAAAAAGTCCGGCGGCAAACCCATGCGGGAGCCGGACAGGTCCAGGGATTCCAGGGCCGGGGTATGGAACAGGAGGTCGGGAGGCACCGCGGGGAACCAGACATCGCCCTGCAGGGCGAGTGTCCGCAGGCCGGTCAGGCCGGCCAGGTCGTGGGCCTGCAGCGGCGGCGTACCCTCAAGCCACGCGCGCAGGGTGGACGCGGCATTCAGGTCCAAACTCTGCACGGACGCCAGATCCGTCCACGTGACCTCCGCACAGGAATCCCGGACGCGTCCCTTGCTGCGCAAGGCCTGCAGCAGGCGGGCCCGCACCCAGACATGGCGCTGGCACACGTCGGCGCCCGCGGTCCAGGTCATGGTGGTCGCGTGGACCAGGGGTTCGGTCCCGGTCTCCGCCGGCTCCCCCACCAGGCGCACCGTTCCCTGCGGCCGCACTTCCAGCGTCCGGGTGTGACAGCCGGCCTTGTCCACCGCCAGGGCCCGGCGCACGGTCTGCGCCGGCCGGAAGCCCGCCGGCACCGTGAACAGGACCGAGGCGGGCGGAACCCCGTACGCGACCGTCACGGTCGCCGTCACCCGCGTGCCGTCCCGCCGCAGGCTGTACGTTCCCGTCCCTCCGCCCCTGGTCGGAACGTAGGTTCCCCGGACCTCCATCCATTCCGGATCCGCGGTGCGCCACACGGCCGTGGCCGCAAAACCGACCTGGCGCGGCGGGTCCGTCTGCGTCACCCGGCCGTCCCGGTGCACCCGAAGTTCCAGGGCGGCACCGCGCGCGGCTTCCGGATCGTCCCCGTCCCCGACCGGCACCTGGGCCGCGGCCGGCACCGTCCAGGTCGCCGCCTCCACCGGGCGGAAGCCCGTCGGCACCGTGAACAGGTGCGCGGACCCGGCGGCCAACCCGTCTCCGGGCGGAAAAGCCAGGGTCGCCGTGACGGTGTCCCCCCGGCGCACCAGGCGAACGGTTCCCGCACCTGCCGCCGGCGTGAACGTCCCCGCCATGAACAGCGGGGTCGGTCCCTCCGCAACCCAGGTGATGGCGGTGCGGTACCCCGCATAACCCGCGCCTTCAAGGGTGGGCGCATCCAGGTGGTACACCGTCCCGTCCGGCCGCGCCTCCAGGATCACGGTTACCGCCGGGGCCTCCGGCAAGGGCCGGCCCCGTGCGGTCATCGGCCAGGCCGCCGTCGTCCAGGTCCTCGGCCACCGTGGCCGGTAGCCCTCGGGCAGCCGGAACAGCGGCTGCGGAGGTGCTCCGTGTCCCACCGCGGAACGGTGCACGGCCAGGGTGGCCGTCACCTGCCGCCCCTGGCGCAGGACACGGTACTGTCCCCCCCAGTGTGCCGCCGGATCGGTGTAGATGCCGACGACCGGCGGGATACCCGATTGGTTGAACGGTTCCCTTGCCGGGGGCGTGGTGTCCGTCAAGCGGTTGCCGGTGAGGTTCAGTTCCCGCACGTGGAGGAGAGGCTCCAGTGGCATCGGGATGGAACCCGTCAGCAGGTTGTGGCTCAAGTCCAGTTCCCGCAGGTGGCCCAGATGCCCCAGTTGCGGCGGGATGAACCCCGTCAATTGGTTGTACCCCAGACTCAACCATTCCAGTCGGCACAGTCGACCCAGTTGCGAAGGCATGGATCCCGTCAGCAGGTTGTGGCTCAAGTCCAGTGCCTGCAGTTGGCCCAGCTGCCCCAGTTGCGGCGGGATGGACCCCGTCAACCGGTTGTGATCCAAACGCAGCCATCCCAGTTGACCGAGCTGGCCCAATGTTGGCGGGATGGATCCCGTCAATCCGTTGTTGCGCAAGTCCAGTCCTTGCAGGTGGCTCAGCTGCCCCAGTTGCGGTGGCATGGATCCCGTCAACTGGTTGTAGCTCAAATCCAGTGCCTGTAGTTGGCTCAGCTGCCCCAGTTGCGGTGGCATGGACCCCGCCAGCCGGTTGCGGTCCAACTCCAGGCGTTGCAGTTGGCCCAGCTGCCCCAGTTCCGGGGGCATCACACCGGTCAACCGGTTGAAGCTCAAATTCAGGATTCGCAGTTGGCCCAGTTGGCCCAGTTGCGGCGGGATGGGCCCCGTCAACCAGTTGTGGCCCAAATTCAGGACTTGCAGTTGGCCCAGTTGGCCCAGTTGCGGCGGGATGGGCCCCGCCAGCCGGTTGCGGTCCAACTCCAGGATTCGCAGTTGGCTCAGTTGGCCCAGTTGCGGCGGGATGGACCCCACCAGGGGAGTCAACCAGGCATCTTCAATCTTCACCACCCGTCCGGAAAACGGATCCACGCGCACGCCTTCAAACAACCCCAGCGGACGGTCGCGTTGCCAGGTGCCGAGCGCGTCCGTGTTGGTGCCCCGCAGCACGTCCCGGGCAGCCAGCAGCACTTCCCGGTCGCAGTCCGCGCCGGACGAGGGCTCGGTTGGGGGACAACGCCGGTCCATGGAGGCGGTTGGCACAGGAGCCGCCACGACCCGGCCGGTGGCGGCCGGCCGCACCGCGGGCTCCACGGGCGCGGCCGTCGGCGACGGCACGGTCCCGGCCGATCGGCCGCAGGCCCCGCACAGCAGGGCCAGTCCCACCGCGGCCAGCTTCCACTTCCGGCAGTCCATGCCCGGTCCCTCCGAGGGTCGATCCGGCGCGGCAGCCTATCCCGCCATGCCGGTTGATTGTAGCCTCCGGGCACGGGACGCGGGCATCCGTGCTCGGCGGGACACTGTGTACCTCCCGTTGCTGTTGGTTCGGGGACAAGCCGCGGGGCTTCCCCCACAGGCCGCCCCGTGCCGTGGCCGCCAAGGGCCTTCAGGCCTGTGGGACGCCCGATCCCGGCTTCGCCTGTGTCCTGAAGGCGACCTGACGGACCGTTGACGCGCGCCTGACGCGGTGCATATGGTCCCTGTCGCTCCCAACCTCCAGAATGGCCCCGTGCCGCATCCGGCCGCGGGGCGGCGCCAACCCATCATCCATCGGAAGGATTCCCATGACCACCCAGCACCCCGAATTCAGCCTCAAGGCCACCGCCGACGGCTTCAATGTATTCTCCGGTCCCGGCAATAGCTATGACCGGGTTAAGCATGGGGACTCGGACTCAGCCATCTTCATTCTCCCCCGCGCCAGGGATAATACCAAGGACCCCGCGTCCTACGTGTCCACGTTGGGCACCACAAACACCATCCTGGGCAAGTACGCCGCCAAGGACCTCTGGTACCGGATTCAGGTCGCCAACGGGAGCATCGACATCACGGGCTGGATCCGGGCCGCCCATGTGGAGAGCGATGATGACCTGAGCGGCGTGCCCGTCGCCTGGAAGCCGATCCGGCTGAGCTTCGACTCCACCGCGAACATCCGCGCTGTGCGCTCCGGTCCCGATGCCGACTATGACACGGTCGGCTCCATAACGGCCGGTACCAAGTACCCCGTTCTGGGGAAGGACAGCGACCTGGACCAAGACGCCTGGTATGAAATCCAGTACGATCCCGCTCACCCCGACTGCACGGGCTGGGTCCCGGCCGCACAGGGGCAGATCCACGAGGCGCAGGACTCCATCCAGCAGGACGACCTGCCCGTCACCTGGCTGCCGCCCCTGATCCCCGACTCCCTGCAACTGCCTGTCACGAACAAGGATCCCAAGGCAAAGACACCGTATTACCCGATCACCGGTCTGTTCAACGATCCCTGCAGATGGTGGGAGCCGCAGAAGAAAGTGCCCCTTCGTCACGAAGGCATCGACTGGGGCTGTGGGGCGGACAAGCCCATTTACGCCATGGCGGCGGGGGTGGTGAGAACGGTCGTCGAAGACGCGAACCACGGTTCCGGCAAACACGTCATAGTCCGCACTGAAGAGGGCAATGATCTCAACGAATACGTTCAGCTCCGCACCAAGGACAAAGGCCGAGGCCTTGCCTTCGAGCTGTCCTACCTCCACCTGAATACAGTAGAGGCCAATCTAGACAGAAAAAGAGTGTCCAAGGGCGACAAGCTGGGCACCTCCGGCAATACGGGCAAATACACCACGGGCGCCCACCTGCATGTGCACTATGTCGTCAAGGGCCAGAGCAGCACGGTCAACTGGCCGGACTTCTTTTATCACCGCAACTACCAAGACTTTCAAGCCGGACTGCCACAGGATAGCTACCCCTGGCCCGACACGGCGGCCCTGCAGGCCGAAAGCGACGCCGCCCCGGAAGCGGGCCGGGACCGCCTCCGCGGACAAATCTGCGACTGGATGGAAGAACTCCTGAAGGGTACTTATGAGAAACCGTACCTGCGGGTCAAGCCCGGTGCCAAGGTGTACATGTTTCCGAAGGCGGATGCGCGGTTCCGATATCCCTCGCGGCCGTTGGCGCACTATGCGATACAGGGCAGGTACGCGGTGGGGGGTCAACCCCATCTCTTCACGGATACCGCCCCCTGGTGGTGGCAGCATTTGGAGGATGGCTTCCCCCTGTGGTGGAAGATCGAGATGACCCGGGAGTTCGGGACACCCTATTTCCCAGTCCTCTGGGTGCGCGACGAAGACACCGAGGTGATCGGAGATCTGCGCAACGTGCCGACTGTTCCACCGGCAACGACGGACCTGCCCCGGTACCTGAAAAAAGGTAACGGGGTCAATGTGCGGAGTGGACCGAACACGCACACGGAGGAGAGGGATGAGGACGGCAACATCACCTTAAGGGCTGTCAACAATGCTGCCGACCCCACGCCGATCATCAATGGTTGGGTGCCCATTGTGGACCTGGCCCGTGACCTCACCACGAAGGACTACCTCTGGTACCAAATTCGGTACCATGACCCTGCCGCCCAGAACGTTGAAGCCGGGAAATCCAATGCCGCAGGCTGGGTGCGATCCGATGTCGTGGCAGCACTCTCGGGAAGCGATCCGGAGCCAGATGACCGCGCCTTTCCCAGCGATCCCGACACGATCAAACCGAAGGTTCCCGCGGACACCACGGCGCATGCGAAGACCCAACCCAACCAGTCGGTGCCGGCGCTCCCCTACCCGGACGAGGAGGCTCGGGATCCCAATGCCCTCGTCTATGCCTTCGAGGGTATTGCGCCCATCACGGGGTGTTCCGAGATGTCGCCCCTGTGGTACCAGCTGCAGCTCACGGACACGCGCCGGGGCTGGGTGCTGGCCGACCAGGTGACGACCTACAACGCCGGCGGCCTGAGGGAGGTCCAGCCGCGGCTGCGCCGACGGCTGGGGAGCACCGCGGCCATCGCGGTGCGCAACGCCCCCGCGGCCACCGGAACCGTCCTGGCCGCGATTGGGGCCGCCGACACGAGCTGGCACGCCCTGCGGGGGCGCGACGCGGCGTATCCGGGCTGGTGGCAGGTCCGCTACGCCGGTCCCGTGGCCGGCTGGGTGCGCAGCGATCAGGTCCAGACCCACGGCAGCCTCGCGGGCCTGGCCGCGACCTGGGACCCCGCTCCGCAGCTGAGCCTGCGGTCCACGACCACGCTCGGCCTCAACGTGCGCTCCGGTCCCGGCCGCGGCCACGTCCGGGTCGGCTTCATCGCCGGCGGCTCCACCGCCCGCTACGACATCCTGGGCCAGGATGCGGCCACCGCGACCTGGTACCAGATCCGCTTCAGCCCCACCGTCGACGGCTGGGTGCACGGGGGCTACGTGCGGACCCACGGCAGCCTTGCCGGCCTGAGGGTGACGTCCGTCCCGCAGCTGAGCCTCCAGGCCACGGCCGCCACCGACCTCCCGGTGCGCGCGGGGCCCGGCCCGACCCACGGCCAGGTCGGGCTCATCGCCGTCGGCTCCACCGACCGCTACGACATCCTGGGCCGGGACGCGGCCACGGCCGCCTGGTACCAGATCCAGTTCAGCAGCACCGTGAGCGGCTGGGTGGACAAGGACCGGGTCCGGACGCATGGCGACCTGACCGGCCTCGGGGTGACCGCGGTGCCGCAGCTGAGTCTCAAGGCCAGCACCACGGACGGCCTGCGGGTGCGTTCGGGTCCCGGCACGACCCACAGCCAGGTGGCCTCGATCGCGGGCGGCTCGACCACGAAGTACGACATTCTGGGCAAGGATGCGGCCACCGCGACCTGGTACCAGATCCGCTTCAGCGGCAGCCTCGACGGCTGGGTGCACGGCGACCATGTCCAATTCCACGGCGACCTTTCCGGCCTCGGGGTGACCTGGGTGCCGCAGCTGAGCCTCCAGGCCACCGCCGCCAACGGCCTGGCCATCCATTCGGGCCCCGGCGCCACCCACGCCCAAACCGGCTTCATCGCCGCCGGCTCCACCGCCCGCTACGACATCCTGGGCCAGGATGCGGCCACGGCCAGCTGGTACCAGGTGCGCCACCACGGCACCGTCGACGGCTGGGTCAAGGAGAACGACGCCGTGGAGACCGACGGCTGCCTCGACCTGGCGCCGCCGCCCGAGGCCGGCCTGGCCGCCACCGCCCAGAGTTGCGCCGTGCGGGACGCGCCGGCCCCGACCGGCACCGTGCAGGCCACGATTACGGACCGCGCCGAACGCTACCCGGTGCTGGCGAAGGATGCGGCCACGGCCGCCTGGTACCGGATCCGCTTCAGCGGCAGCATCAGCGGCTGGGTGCAGGCTGCCTGCGTGCAGCTGCACGGGGACGGGCGCAACCTGCCGCTGGCCGTGGCGCCGACCACCGACGACCGGCCCCGACTGAGCCTCGCGAGCACGACCACGGCCGGCCTCAACCTGCGCACGGGCCCCGGCGAAGGGCACCGCATCCTGCTCACGCTGCCCTTCAACGCCACCCGCTACGACATTGTGGGCAAGGATGCGGACACGGCCGGCTGGTACGAAATCCGCTACGGCGAGGGCATCAGCGGCTGGGTGTCCGAACCCCACGTGCAGACGCACGGCAACCTCGACGGCCTGACCGTGACCTGGAACCCGGCCCCGCAGCTGGGCCTCCCGACCGGCGCCGCGTACGGCCTCAACGTGCGCACCGGCCCCGGCGAGATCCACGCCAAGGTCGGCCTCATCACCGCCGGCTCCACCGACCGCTACGACATTTTGGGCAAGGATGCGGACGCGGCCGGCTGGTACCAGATCCGCTTCGGCGCCACCATCGGCTGGGTCCACGCCGGCTACGTCCAAACCCACGGCGACCTCGACGGCCTCGGGGTGACCTGGGTGCCGCAGCTGAGCCTCAACGCGGCCGCCACGACCGGCCTGGCCGTGTACGCCGGGCCCGGCTTCGGCCACACGCAGGTCGGCTTCATCGCCGCCGGCTCCACCGCCCGCTACGACATCCTGGGCCAGGATGCGGCCATCGCCGGCTGGTACGAAATCCGCTACGACGCCACCGTCACCGGCTGGGTGCCCGCACAGCGCGTCCAGACCCACAGCGAACTCGACGGCCTGTCCGCGACCTGGGTCCCGCAGCTGAGCCTGGCGGCCGCCCCCTACGGCCTCTACGTGCGTTCCGGGCCCGGCCGCGAACACGACCCGGCGGGAGTCATCGTGGCCGGCTCCACCGACCGCTACGACATCCTGGGCCAGGATGCGGCCACGGCCGGCTGGTACCAGATCCGCTTCGGAGCCACCGTCGTCGGCTGGGTGTCGGCGGCCCACGTGCAGACCTACGGCAGCCTGGCCGGCCTGGCCGTGACCTGGGTGCCGCAGCTGAGCCTCCAGGGCACCCGCACGCGCGACCTCAACGTGCATGCCGGCCCCGGCACCACCCACGATCCGGCGGGAGTCATCGTGGCCGGCTCCACCGACCGCTACGACATCCTGGGCCGGGATGCGGACCCGGCCGCCTGGTACGAAATCCGCTTCAGTGCCACCGTCACCGGCTGGGTGTCCGCGGCCCATGTGCAGACCCATGGCAACCTCGCCGGCCTCGAGGCGACCTGGAACCCCACCCCGCGGCTGCGCCTCAAGGCCGCGACCACGCTCGGCCTCAATGTGCGCTCCGGGCCCGATAGGGCCCACAACCGGATCGGCTTCATCAAGGGCGGTTCCACCGTGGAGTACGAGATCCTGGGCCGGAACGCCGCCACGGCCACCTGGTGGCAGATCCGCTACAGCCCCACCGTCCCCGGCTGGGTATCGGCGGACCACGTGCAGACCCGCGGCGACCTCACGGGCCTGCGGGTGACCTGGAGTTCCGACCCGCAGCTGAACGTCAAGGGCACCAACACGATCGACCTCAACGTGCGCACCGGACCCGATGCCGGCCACGACCGCATCGGCAGTATCGCGGTGGGCTCCACCGTCCGCTACGACATTCTGGGCAAGGACGCGCCGACGGCCGCCTGGTACCAGATCCGCTTCGGCGCCGGGGTCGACGGCTGGGTGTCCGCGCAGTGGGTCCGGACCCACGGCGACCTCGGCGGTCTCCCGGTGACCTGGAACCCCGGACCCCGGCTCAGTCTCAAGCCCACCACCACCTCCAACCTCAACGTGCGCACCGGCCCCGGCACCGACCACGCCTGGCTCGGCCGCATCCCCGTCGGCTCCACCGTCCGCTACGACATCCTGGGCAAGGACGCGCCAACGGCCGCCTGGTACCAGATCCGCTTCGGCCGGGCTGTCGACGGCTGGGTGTCCGCGGACCACGTGCAGACGCACGGCAACCTCAACGGCCTGGCCGCGACCTGGACCCCCCGGCTGAGCCTGCGGGCCGGCGCCGACTACAACCTCAGCGTGCGCGCCGGGCCCGGCCGCGGCTACGCCTGGATCGGCCGCATCCCCCGCGGCTCCGCCGTCCGCTACGACATCCTGGGCAAGGATGCGGCCCGGGCCGCCTGGTACCAAATCCGCTTCGGTGCCGGGGTCGATGGCTGGGTGTCCGCGGACCATGTCCAAACCCACGGCAGCCTCACCGGCCTGGCCGCGACCTGGACCCCGCAGCTGGGCCTCAAGGCCTCGACCACGCTCGGCCTCAACGTGCGCGCCGAACCCGACGCCACCGCCGACCGGGTCGGCTTCATCAAGGGCGGCTCCGCCACCCGCTACGACATCCTGGGCCGGGACGCATCCACCGCCGCCTGGTGGCAGATCCGCTACAGCCCCACCGTCGTCGGCTGGGTGTCCGGAAGCCACGTCCAGACCTACGGCCACCTCCACGGCCTGGCCGTGACCTGGACCGCCCCGCCGCAGCTGAGCCTCAAGCCCACCACCACCTACAACCTCAACGTGCGCACCGGCCCCGGCGGCGCCCATCCCAAGGTCGGCTTCATCCCCGGCGGCTCCACCGACCGCTACGACATCCTGGGCAAGGATGCGCCGACGGCCACCTGGTACCGGATCCGCTTCGGCGCCGGGGGCGACGGCTGGGTGTCCGCGGACTACGTCCAGACCCACGGCAGCCTCGCCGGCGTGTCCGTGGCTTGGGTCCCCGGCCCGCAGCTGAGCCTCAAGCCCACCACCACCTACAACCTCAACGTGCGCGCCGAACCCGACGCCACCACCGCCCAGGTCGGCTTCATCCCCGGCGGCTCCACCGCCCGCTACGACCTCCTGGCCCGCAGCGCGGCCACCCCCACCTGGTACCAAATCCGCTTCAGCGACACCGTCACCGGCTGGGTCCACGGCGACTACGTCCAGATCCACGGCAGCCTCGTCGGCCTGCCCGTCCACTGACACCCTTCAGGCTGTGCGGCGGGGAACGGTTGCGTTCCCCGCCGTCGACCGCGTCCATCAAGCACACACGGCCCGCCGACACTCGCATGTCGGCGGGCAACCGCGCGGTCGGTGGCGCACAACGCCCCGGCATCGCACCGGCTCCGCTCTTCCAAACCTGTGCCTGTCCACAGAATCTGCGCTCGTTGCGCGCACAAAACGGCTTCAGGTCTGCGCCCCTCAACAACCGTGCCAACCGAAGTCCGCCTTATGGAGCTCCACACATGCCGGATGGCGGGTGGGCTCTCCACCGCGGAGGGTTCCGTGTCCCGGTTTTCGACCGAACACCGTCCGACAACCGCGGAATTTCAGAAAGATGCCTGGCCATCAACATGCGCCTGCCGCTCCTCGCAGACATCCGAAGCGGGCGATTCCCGTGGGTCCCGCCAGGCGGGGCACAGAATTTGGCGACAGGCATCCGCAGCTCGTTGCACCGCAGCCGGTCGGTGACAGAGGGTCTCATGCTCTACTGGCCGCGACCGGGTTCGTTGTCCGGGGCCTGCAGCAGGGACCGCCACTCGTTGGGTATTGCCCGCACCGCCAGGATGCGGTTTACCGGGTCCGTTGGCGGACCGTGCCCTCACCAGTGCGCGGTGATGCGGTCGCGGGTCATGCCCTCTTCCCGGCCCTCTCTGCAACCTGTCATTCCAACCGCGGGCTTCACTTTCCTGCTCGGTCCGTGCCGGCCGGTGCCCTTCTGACCGCCGACGGGCCTCCCCACCCTTGACAGGTATATGTGACGTTGCAGTCCTGCCGTGCCGGTGCCCTTTGTGCGGCCCTGGCCGGAAGTCCGACGCATGGTCGTCCTCGGGTAGAGTGGCGATGCCACACACCCGCCCCCACCTGCGAGGGCTGTCATGCGTCGGTGCCGGTCATGGTACAGGATCCATCCGTGGCTGCACACCCGTCTGCCGCTGCCGCCGGGACCGCGGGCGGACAGCCTGGCCCTGTGGCTGCAGGGCACGCTGCGGGCCGGGAACGGCTGCCTGGACCGGGTGGCGGCTGCGCTGGCGGCCCGTGGGGGCAACGTCCACACGCTGCGCCGCCGGCTGTGCGACGCGCTGAAGGACGACGCGGAGCGGCAGGATGCCTGGGGTGCGGACCAGGAACTGGATGTGGAGACCTGCTTTGCGCCGCTGCTGGCCTGGATCCTGTCCTGGCGGGCGCCGCCGGGACCGGAAGCGCCGCCCCTGGTGCTGGCCGTGGACCCCACCCACCAGGCGGACCGGCTGGTGGCCCTGACGGT
>MPMO01000055.1 GCA_002238555.1 Caldilineaceae bacterium bin34 | reverse complement strand
CACCGTGGCCAAGTCCTCGAATGCTATACTGCGCGCCATGGGGAACCCCCGGAATGTGGTGTTGTATCGCTTTACATTCTGCGCGGCTTCCCCTTTTTTGGTCAACTCTCAATTCCACATTAGACGTGTACCGTCTTTGCAGGCACTGCTTCAGTTTCGTTGATTTTGGCCCGAGGCCTCAGACAGCGACGGGCATGCTGTGCTGAGTGGTTGGTGTCGGGTGCGGTGGGACAGGGCACCGGCCCGTCTACGGTGGGGGAATATCCGTATCAACGACATTGAAACAGTGCCGTCTTTGCAGGCAACCCGGTACGGTTGGCAGGGCGGCGGCCCGATGACCGACCGGGCCGCCCGGTTTCAGATGGCCTGTTCGTTTTCCTCGGCGGTGCGGATGCGCACGGACCGTTCGGTGGGCAGGACGAAAATCTTGCCGTCCCCGACCTGGCCGGTGCGGGCCGACTCCATGATGGCGTCCACGGCGGTATCGGTGTCCTCGGACCGTACAAAGATCTCGATCTTGACCCGCTGCAGCATGTCCGAGGCGACGCCCCTGCCGGCGCGTCCGCTGTGCACCATGGTCCGCTGCTGGCCGCGTCCGGTTACCTGCGATACGGTCAGGCCCTTGATCCCGGCTTCGGACAATGCGTCCTTGACGGCGATCAGCTTTTCCGGACGGATGATGGCTTCGATTTTTTTCATGCGGTTCCCCGTTGGTTGGATGGCGTCAGCCGGGAATTGTCCGGGCCCGGAATCATTACACAGCGCTGCCTTCCTGTTCACCATGCTGCGACGCATCGAGACCGATGGCCTCGTCCGCCTCCGACACGCGCACCTTCATGACCACGTCGACGAGCTTGAAGAGAATCCAGGTCACGATGAAAGCATAGGCCCAGGTGGCGACGGTGGCAATGAGCTGGCTTACGAACTGGCCGCTGTTCCCGGTGAAGACCCCGCCGTCGGACAGGGCGGTCGAGGCGAACAGGCCCACGGCCAGGGCGCCCCAGGTGCCGGACATGCCGTGGATGCCCCAGACGTCCAGCGAATCATCCAACTGCCGCCGGATGCGGAATTCGATGGCGGCGTAGGAGACGATGGCGGCGACGATGCCGATCAGGAGCGCCGGCATGGGTTCCACGAAGCCGGCGCCGGGGGTGATGGCCACCAGGCCGGCCACGGCCCCCGAGGCCGCGCCAATGGCCGAGGGCTTGCCGCCGCCGAACCGCCAGGTGATCAGCATCCAGGTCAGGGCGCCGGCGGCTGCGGCCGTGTTGGTGGTGACGAAGGCGTTGACGGCGATTCCATCGGCCGCGAGGGCGCTGCCGCCGTTGAAGCCGAACCAGCCGAACCAGAGCAAGCCGGTGCCCAGCAGGACCAGCATGATGCTGTGGGGTTCCATCGGCTCCCGGGGGAAGCCCATGCGGCGACCAATGACCATGGCCGCCGCCAGCGCGCCCACGCCGGAGGTCATGTGCACCACGTTGCCGCCGGCGAAGTCAAGGGCGCCCAGGGCACCCAGCCAGCCGCCGCCCCAGACCCAGTGGGCCACGGGGGAGTAGACGAGCGAGGACCAAAGCACCACGAAGACGAGGAAGGCACTGAACTTGATGCGTTCCGCGAAGGCACCCGCCAGCAGGGCCGGCGTGATGGCGGCGAACATGCCCTGGAACAGCATGAAGAGCATCGGCGACAGTTCGCCGTCCGCGCCCTCGAGGGCCACTCCCTGGAGGGCGAAGTGGTTGAAGCCGCCGATGAAGCCGCCGATGCTTTCGCCGAAGGCGAGCGTGTAGCCCCACAGGACCCAGACCACCCCCACGACCCCCATGCAGATGAAGCACTGCATGACCGTGGACAAGGCGCTCTTGGCGCGCACCAGGCCGGCATAGAAAAGACCCAGGCCCGGGATCATGAGCATGACCATGGCCGTGGAAATCAGGACGAAAGTAGTGTTCGCGCCATCCATGATTGGAAGTCCTTCAGCGTGTGATGCGGGTCCCAAAAAGCAGGTCCGCCCATCTGAAATTGTGCAACATAGCCAATTGTGCACCAAAACTGGCACAATCTCAACCGCCCAGGTGCCGCGAAAGGGCTTCGGACTGCGGCAGTTTGTATGTTTTGTGCAGGTAGGAAGGGTGGGATTCGAACCCACACGAGGAGTTACCTCAGCGGATTTTAAGTCCGCCGCGTCTGCCGTTCCGCCACCTTCCCGTCCCGATGATTCTAGGAATCGGGGCCTTGTGGAGTCAAGCGGGCCGTGGGACCCGCTTCAGCGCCAGTAGTCTTCCACGTTTGCCAAGTGTTCCGCGTAGGTCTCGGCGAACCGATGGCGGCCGGGCCGATCCCGATCGGCCACGAAGAAGAGGAAGTTGTGGCTTTCGGGTTGCAGGCTGGCGGCCAGGGACCGCCAACCGGGGCTGGCAATGGGGGCCGGAGGCAGGCCTGCAAAGAGATAGGTGTTGAACGGGCTATCGTGTTTGAGGTCCGCACGCGTCAGGACGCGGCCCCACCAGGTTTCCCCGGGAGCGGGAGGTCCCAGCCCGTAGAGGACGGTCGCGTCCATTTCCAGTGGCATGTCGCTGGCCAGCCGGTTGCGGATCACGCCGGCAATCGTGGCGCGTTCCGCATGGCTGGCCGCTTCCCTTTCCACAATGCTGGCCAGGGTTACCAGTTCCGGGAGGGACAGTGCGGTTGCCTGTTCGGACCGGGCCTTTTCCCATTCCGGCACGACCACACTGCCAAACCGGGACAACTGCAGACGGATCAGGTCTTCGGCCGCCTCGTCCGTGTCGGGCAGGTGGTAGGTGTCCGGAAACAGGTAGCCCTCCAGCGAGGCGGTTTCGGATGTGGCCGGCAGGAAGGGAAACACGCGACGCCAGGAGTCCAAGGCATCCGCGGAACCGGTCAGGCGCAGGTAGTCCGCGCCGGTGCCCGGCCGCAGTGTCTCCAGCAGTGCCGCCGTTTGCTCGCGGCGCACGCCTTCGCGCACGGTCGCGACGAGACCCGGCAGCTGGCCGCTCTGCAGCCTGGCGGCCAGTTCCGGGATGAGCAGGCAGGGACAGAGCAGGTACTCGCCGGCCTGCAGGGACGTATCAAGCCCGTTTGCGTCCACCCAGGCCGTGAACAGCCGGGCGTCGTTGATCAGGCCGGCGGCGACCAGGTCGCCGGCAATGATGCCGGCATGGCTGCCCGGACGGACGGTGAACGGTTGCCAGGATTGGACCGCGGCTGCCGGCGTGTTGAGTTCCAGGCGGTGGTTGTTCAGGTACCACTCCGACGTCTGGCGGCCACAGCCCGCCAGACATACCGCCAGGCACAGCACCGCCCACGCCGACAGGGCAGTGCCGGTGTGGCTTCGGCACACCGCGGCCCGCACCGGGGCGTGTCCGGCACCGGGTTTGGCGGCTTCAGCCTTGAAACGCCGGCTCCAGTTCATGGAACCGTTGCAGTCCGTCCCCGAGCGGGACCCGAGGCTTGAAGTCCAGCACGCGGCGTGCCTTGGACATGTCCGCCACCAGCCGGCTCACACCGGGAGTGGTGTCCTGGTTGTGGAGGACATGGGGCTTGCGACCAACGGTTTGGCCAATCAGGCCCACCAATTCGTTGATGGTGGTTTCGCAGCCGCTGCCGATGTTCAGGACATGCCCATGAATCCCCGGCTTTTCCGCGGCCAGGACCAAGGCGCGCACCACGTCGTCGATGTAGATGAAGTCGCGGGTCTGGTGGCCGTCGCCGAAGATGACGACCGAACGGCGGTTGAGGGTATCGTGCATGAACCGGGGGATGACCGGGGCATGGGCATGGGGCACGGGCTGCCAGGGACCGTAGGTGTTGAAGATGCGCAGTGCGGCGGCTTCGAAGCCGTTGAGCCCGGCAATGCTGAACAGGTAGTTCTCCGCCGCGACCTTGGAGACCGCGTAGGGCACGCCGGGCTTCAACGGGGCATCCTCGGACACGGGCTGCCTGGACTGGGCACCGTAGACGGTGGCGCTGCTGGCCAGGATCACGCGGCGGACCCCCACGTCCCGGCAGGCTTCGAGCAGGGCGACGGTGCCACCGGTGTTGACGGTGTTGTAGGCCCGGGGGTAGTGGACGGATTCCGGCACGTTGGCCAGTGCGGCGAGGTGGAATACGACATCAACATTCTTCAGCAACCGCCAGAGGAGGGGCAGGTCGTTGACATCCCCTTCCTGGAGCGGGATGCCCGGGTCCAGGAACTCCGGCTGGCCATTGCTCAGGTCGTCAAGTACCCGCACCGGCCATTCCAGGGCGTGCAGACGATTGGCGAGATGCAGTCCGAGGAACCCGGCACCGCCGGTTATCAGCGCGCGCATTGCCGCCCACTGGGGGGTATTGGTGCAAGTACCGAATTAAGGGGTGTGCCTGGCATGGTCGCGGCCTGCATTGGTCGTCCATTGTAGGCCAGCGTTTGCCATGCGCCGTGTGTCCGCTGCCTTGGGATCCGGTATTCGATCCCGCCCGTAGTTGGTGTGCCGCCGATGGTGGCCCGGTGCCTGTCGGGCCATGCCGACGGTAGGCGGTGGGCCGGAATCGTGTCGGCTGCTAGGACTGCACCGGCCCCGGCCGGGGCTCCGTCGGCGCCGGTTCGGCCTTTCTGCGCAGGGATCCATCGGCGTTCACGTGCCGGTAAATGGTCGGCGCGCTGACCCCGACGATCCGGGCGATCTCGGTGACCGGCAACGAGCCCTGACGCCTGAGTTCCGCGGCCAGCTCAAGCTTGTTGCCGGACAGCTTCACCGGCCTGCCACCCTGGTGTCCCCGCGCCCGGGCCGCGGCGCGTCCGGGTTTCGTGCGTTCATCGACCAGATCCCTCTCGAACCGGGCCAACGACGCGAACAGCCGTCGCGCCTGCTTGCCGGGACCGGCCTTCGTCGTGAGGTTGTCACTGACCGAGAGGAGTGCCACGCCCCTGTCCTTCAGCAGCCCGACCTGGGCCACGAGGTCCGTCAGCGAACGGGCCAGCCGATCCAGCCGCCAGATGACCAGGGTGTCGCCCTTGCCCAGCATGGCCAGGGCTTCCTGCAGCTGGGGGCGTTCCGCGGCGGGGACCGATCCGCGGCAGCGGTCAATGAAGATGCGTTTCCGGCGGCATCCCTGCTTTCTGATGGCCTTGATTTGGCGTGCATGCGTCTGCTCATCGGGCCCCACGCGCACATAGCCGATCTTCATGCAGTGGATTTTAGCAAAATCCCAAAGATGCCATTTTGATAAATGTGATTATGAGAATGGCTTCGACAGGGCGGGGCCGGGCGGACTACATCCGGACCCGGTACCGTCCATTCCTGTTCCGGCCGAACCTTGGCGACCTTGACCGGCAAACGGGCCCGGTTTACGGTTGGTTCGGCTACGCTGTGTCCTGACTCGCCCCTTGTTGCCGCCGGTTTCACACGATGAGCCCCACTCCCGACCACACCACGACCCTGGTGACAGGTCTTTCGGGATTCATCGGCCGCGAATTGGCTCGGGCCCTGCCCGGCGGCGCCCAACACGCCCTGTGGGGCATGGCCTGGCGCAGCCCGGTTCCGGAGGGGCTGGAGGCCCGAACCCTGCGCGGGGACCTCATGGATCCGGACTGGGTGGACCGGGCCGTGGCCCGGATTCGTCCCGACCGCGTCTTTCACTTGGCGGGACAGAGCCGCGAGAGCCTTAGTTGGCAGGATCCGTGGCGGACCTACCACATCAACCTGCGTTCGCAACTGAACCTGCTGCAGGCCCTGGCCCGGCATGCTCCGGGCTGCCGGGTGCTCCTGGCTTCGACCAGTGCCGTCTACGGCTTCATGCAAGGGCAATCCATTGCCGAGGATCACCCTGTCCGGCCCGTGTCGCCGTACGGGGTCAGCAAGGCTGCGGCGGAGATGATGGCCCGGCAGATGTCCCTGGCCGCCGACCTGAACCTGTTGGTGGTGCGTTCCTTCAACGTGATTGGTCCGGGTCAGAGTTCGGACTTTGCCCTCAGTTCCTTTGCCCGTCAAATCGCGGCCATCGAGGCGGGACAGCGGCCGTCGGTGGTGGAGACCGGGACCCTGGCGGCCCGACGGGACTTCCTGGATGTTCGCGACATGGCCGCGGCCCTTGGTCGCGTAATGGACCAGGGCACATCGGGCGAGGTGTACAACATTGGCAGCGGGGTTGTCATACAACTGCAGGATGCATTGGAACGGCTTGTGGCGTTCGGCCGCACCGCAATCGAGGTCCGGACCGTCGCACAGCGCCTGCGGCCCAACGATCCGCCGGTCATGCGGGCCAACATTGCCAAACTCCGGTCGCTGGGCGGCTGGCAGCCCGCAGTGCCCCTGGACGCAACGCTGCAGGACATGCTGAACTGCTGGCGCGCCGCCTTGGCTTCCGATCCCGATCCAGTCGAACACAAGGAACAACAATGACGCAACCGGTGGCCCTGATCACGGGCATTACGGGTCAGGACGGCAGTTATCTGGCCGAATTCCTTCTGGCGAAGGCTTACAAGGTCGTGGGCATGGTGCGCCGCACCAGCGTCTTTCACCACCACCGCATTGAACACCTGCTGGACCAGGTGGTGCTGGAGCAGGCGGACCTGCTGGATCAGACGAGTTTGCATTCCATCATTCGCAACCACCGGCCGTCGGAGATCTACAACCTGGCCGCCCAGAGCTTCATTCCCGCCAGCTTCGAGGCGCCGGTCCTGACCGGCGAGACCACGGCCCTGGGGGTGACGCGCATGCTGGAGGCCGTGCGCGAGGTGGATCCGTCGATCCGGTTCTACCAGGCGAGTTCCAGCGAAATGTTCGGCAAGGTCCGGGAGGTCCCCCAGACGGAGCAGACGCCGTTCCACCCGCGCAGTCCCTACGGCGCGGCCAAGGTCTACGGGCACTGGATCACGGTGAACTACCGGGAGGCCTACGATCTGTTTGCCTGTTCCGGCATTCTGTTCAACCACGAGAGTCCGCGGCGGGGCATGGAATTCGTGACCCGCAAGATTTCCTACAACGTGGCGTGCATCAAGCAGGGCCTGCAGCAGGAACTGGCCCTGGGCAATCTGGACACCTCGCGCGACTGGGGCTATGCACCCGACTATGTGCGGGCCATGTGGCTGATGCTGCAGCAGGACGAGCCGGACGACTATGTGGTGGCCACGGGCGAAACCCATCTCATCCGCGAGTTTGCCAAGGCCGCCTTCGACGTGGTGGACCTGGATTGGCGCAACCACGTGGTCCAGGACGAACGGTTCATGCGCGAGGCGGACGTGGATCTTCTGGTCGGCGATGCCGCCAAGGCCGGCCGCAAGCTGGGCTGGGAACCTGCGCTCGACTTTGCCGGCCTGGTCACAACCATGGTCGAGGCGGACATGGAGCTGGTGGCCTTCAAACGCGCCTGAGCGGTCGGTTGCGCGTTCCAAGGCACCGGAGTGCCGCATTCCAGTTCACGGATGCCAACTTCCATGACCCGTGTCGGTGCCGACCATCGGCCGAGTGGAATTCCGGTACCGTTTCGTGATCATTCCTAATTCAATCCTCGAGGCCGTTGCCACGGTCCACGGTCAGGCAAGCCGTCAACCGTGGACCGTGCGCAAGCCTGGCTCAATTTCGATTCCAGCAAGGTTGTGATGACCACCTCGCAACCTGTCGTCGCGGTACCACAGGTTAATCCTCTGCTGCCGATGCCGGATCCCCCCGAACGAAGGCCCGAGGGGATGTCCGGCTTCAACCACCCCAGTCTCACGGGCAGCACCTACCTGTTGACCAAGTACTTTGGCCATCCCGACACGACGCTTGTGGCGGGGGAACACTACATCGCCCCCTTCCCCACCCGCGACATGGTGGGCATCAAGTTCCCGGATTTGATGATCGCCTTCGAGGTGGATCCCGAGGCGTACCGACGGAGCAATGCCTATATCATCTCGGAACAGGGCAAGCCCCCCGATTTCGTGCTGGAGATCGCTTCCCGCGCCACCGGGCACCTGGACGTGGGGGAGAAGCGCGACGCCTACGCTGCCCTAGGCATCCCCGAATACTGGCGCTTCGACGACACAGGCCGTTACCACGGAGCCATGCTGGCCGGCGATCGGCTTGAACACGGCACATACCGGCCCATTGCCATTGAGGAACTGGAGGCGGAAGTCCTGCAGGGCTACAGTGCGGTCCTGAATCTCAATCTTCGCTGGGAGTACGGGAAGCTGGGCTGGTACGACCCGACTACGGGACGGCACATTCCCACATACGACGACCAGGTCGCCCGCGCCAAAGCGGCAGAATGGCGCGCGATTGAAGCCGAAGAACGCGTCCGTCAGCTGGAACAACAACTCCGACGCCGGAGGTCTTGACTGAATAGTTGGGGGCTTATATATCTGACTACGCAGTCGGTGCGACAGGCACAACCCTGTACACCCGTGCCATAAGGGTGTCCTGCAAACAAGAGAGTCCGGATGTCCGCCGGGCTCTCCACCGGACAGAGATTGCACCTCTCGTGCCCGACGCCCACCATCCTACATCAGAGGCCCCGGAGACCGTCCACCGCACGGTGCGCCTGCGCCTGTATCCGGGCGATGCTGCCACCGGCATCCTGCTGACGGCCATCGCCGGGGCCTGCCGCCATGTCCGGAACCACATGCTGGCCGACCAGGAGCGGCGTTATCGCCTGTGGCAGGCCTACAAAATTGGCCCCAAGCCCGTTCCGACCTTCGTCACCTTGGGCCGGCGGTTCACCCAACTACGCCACGACCCGGACCACGCTTGGCTGAAGGACTACCCGTTTGCCAGTGTGCGCTACAGCCTGAAGTACCTGGCCGACGCCTACCAGCGATACTTCAAGATCTTGGTGCGGGCGGGGCTTCCGTCCGTGCCCGTTCCGGCCCGCGGGACAGGGGCTGCTGCACGGGGAGGGGCGATCCCGTAGGGGACCCCTATGATCCGTGAACCAGGTATGCCGACTGCGTAGTCAGCAACTGTGTTGAAAGTCAAGTCTCGCCAGCCATGGGCATGCGGTCCGGATGCCAGGGGACCTGGTCCCGGACGACGGCATTGAGGATGAGGAGCAGCTTGCGCATGGCGGCGACGAGGGCCACCTTGCGGGGCTTGCCGCGCCGGCACAGACGGGTGTGGAAGTCGCGGATGGCGGGGTTGTGGCGGGTGGCGGTCACGGTGGCCATGTACAGCATCGTGTGCACGGAGGCACGCCCGCCCCAAACCCGGTGTCTGCTCCTGCACTTTTTCCTACTGCAGGGCAAGCTGGCACTCAAAAAACCCGGCCTGACGCTGTGGTTGGGTGGCGGAGATCTGGGAGGCCGTACTGGCTCTGTGGCACCATCGGCTGCAGGGGATCCTGGTGCACCTGCGGAGCCGCGTGGCCCGCAATGCGGCCGCCCGTTTCGACGCGCAGCAACACTTGGTGGAACAGCCACTCTGGCTTCTCGGTGCAGCGAGTTACATTCCGGCTTGGCTGAGGCCAAGCCGGAATGTGTTCAACTCACTCTTTGGGTTTCACCGTGATGCCCATCCTTGCGTTGCTCACAGATACAGTGGCACTCAACCCAACTTCCGCCTCGCCTGCTTTACATCCAACTATATAGGCCCTACCACTTGGAGAGAAGTAAGATTCGTGATATCCGTGTGGGTCGTCTTCGCACGTAGGACTGGCAGGTGGATCACCACTACTTGTGGCCGCAACAAGCGCAACCCTGCCGGTGCCTGTTCCAAGGTTGACGCTGAGCGTTGCTACAGTGTCATGCCCCGCCGGGATGCCCTCACGCATCAGGGTGACTGGTATCACCTGATCCTTCTCTATCGTTGAAGGAAGGCCTTGCAGCCAAACCCGGGGCTGGGGCGTGGGCTCCGGTTGACTGTTCCTGTTGCCTGATCGAACCCGCGGTGTGGGCGTGGCCTCGGCGGCCGTTTCCAACGTTGATGTTCCACCGGGCGGACCTCCGCCGGAGCCCGGGCTGGTCTGCGGAGGAGCCTCGGCATCTGTGGGCGACTCGGCCGAGGTCGTGCCCGGGCCGGATGGGGTAATGCCGACGGACGTTGCCTGCACGGTGGTCCCGGGCTGGCTGGTCTGCCGGGTAATTGCAAACACCTCGGACCAGTCGGACGGCAAGCTGTTTTCCTTCGTGGCGCGGACCTGAAGGAAGTAGTCCGCATAGTAGGGCAACTGCTCCAGCCTGGCCCCGGAGCCTTCGAAGGACACTTCAATCCCCAACGCAGGCAGGGTGACCCATTGCGATTCGGATGACCCGCCCAGCAGGAAGCGAACCTCGTAGGCATCCACCACGGGCACGTCGGGCCAGTCCAGCGAGATGGCTCCGTCCTCCAGCAAGCGACCGGTCAGCTCCGCCGGCACCTGCAGGACGGGTCCGACCGCCACAATGCTCGACCACGGGGATTCACTCAGGTTGTTGATGGCGCGGACGGAGAAATTGAGCAGCCTGTCGGAATGGTTCGAGCCCAAATCCACCAAGGCCTGTGACCCGTCAAGGGACACCTCAATGCCGTCCGTGGGCAGAACCACCCACTCCTCGGAGACGGTCGCCAAGTCGTGCCAGAAGAGGATCTCGTACGCATCCGCTGTGGGAACTTCATGCCATGCCAGAACTACCTGACCCGGTGCCTGAAACCAGCCGATCAGATCCTGCGGCGTCTGCAAAAAGGCAGGTGCCTGCACGGCCTCCGACCAGGTGGAGACCCCTTCCGAGTTGACAGCCCGTACCGCAAAATCATGAACCCCTTCCGGCAATCCCGGCAACTGACTTACTACGGCACCCGTTCCACTGTACACGTCGAGCAACACTTGGATGCCCTCGTCGGGCAGAATGACCCAATCCGCATCCTCTTCGGACGTGCGCCAATAGGCCACCTGATAGGAGTCGGCGGAGTTGACCGCCTGCCACTCCAGGGTGACCGCATCACGTTCACGCTTGGCCACTTTGAGGTTGGATGGCGTTGCCGGCAACGCCCTGGTAGGCGACACCCGAGCCGGCAGCGGGGCAGGGTACACCGGATCCGACCAGTTCGAGCGGTAGCCGACGGGGGTGCGAGTGCGCACGGAGAAGGCATACTCGGAGCCGCTGGGCAGGGAACGGACGACGGCGCTGGAACCCTCCATGGTGACGCGAACATCACCGTGGGGAAGGACATTCCACCCGGAGTCCCGATACCGCAATTCGTATCCGGCAGCGGCGGGCACATCATTCCAGTCCAGGGACACCGTTCCCGGTTCGATCGCCCTGACGATCGGTCTGCTGGGTGCAAGGGTTGCACTTGCTGACCGGTGGAGGCCAAGAACTCCACCGATAACGGCAACGGCAAGCGCTATGAAGCCCCAATTACGCAAAGGCCACATCGTATCCTCGCAAGGGTGTAAGGAGAAAACCGCCCCCGATGCAACGAACTTTCATAGCGTTGGAAGGCCGCTCACAGTACCGGCAGCGAGGGGCATGGCGAAGCGTACGATGAGGGAATCCCATCACTGCGCTTCTTGCTTCTCAAAGCTTCGTTGCACTACTGGGGGAGTGTGGACATTAGCAAACGGATTGCATAGCCATTGGCAAGCCGCGGCAAACAGGACAAAGCCCAGATAGCCGGCCGCGGTCTTCTCACAGCGCCTGACCATGCGGTGGCTCTACCTCAGCCAGTCGATGGACCGTTCCACGATGTTGCGCTCCCGGTACAGCGCCCGGCCGTAGTCGATCGGCTCCCGTCAGTACCGGCGAATGATGCTGTGCCCGTGCCCGAAGCAGCACGACAGGTCTCACCACGGGATCCCCGTGCGCAGGAGGTAGTGGACTCCTGCAGGAAGCGACGAAGATTCGTGTGCGAACCCACGCGCACCGCCGGATCCTGTTGCTGCAGACGGAGAAGGATCTTGAATTCGTTGGTGCGCAGTGCGTGACGGGCCATGGCGGAAGGGCTGTGAAGAAGAGTGCGACGTAGTAAGGATGCTAGTCTTACGCTAACAACCTTGACTATACGCTTTATGTCCACACGCACCATAATAGTATCACATTGGAACTGTTAATAGGAAAGGGGGCATTGCGCGCGGGCACTGTTTCAATCTCGTTGATATTGGTTGTGGACCTGGCAAGGGACGAGAGGCCCCTACACTTGGTTTCATCTAACCAAAACCAACAGGGCCCCTCGTCATGGACTTCATCCCAGCCCCTGCCGACCCCGAACGCCAACGGGCATTGCCCGACGACCCGGGCGCCCGCCCCCATTGCGGGGCCTGTGCCTGGCGGCGCAACGGCACCTACCCCCGCCATCTGGTTGTCCTCGGCCGGCTGCGCGTCCAGCGCTGGCAGTGCAAGGCCTGCCGGGGCAGCGCCTCGCCCCTGCCGCCCGACGTGACCTCCCGCCAGCGTCCACAGACCTTCCGCGAGCTGGTGGCCGACCTGTACGTGTATTGTGTCAGTTTCCGGGGTTTGTCCCGCCTCCTGGCCCTGCTGGGCTGCGGGGTGGGGGCCGCCACCCTGTGGCGGGACGTGCAGGCGGTGGCCCCGGGCCTGATGCCCGACCCGCAGGCGGATCTGCCGTCGTGGGTCGAGGTGGACGAGACCTGGCTGTCCCTCGGGGGCGTCAAGCGTCCGGTGGCCGTGGTCCTGGGCCCCCGGGGCGAACGGCTGGACCTGCGCCTGAGCGGCTCCGGCCTCGACTGGGCCGACTGGTTCACGGGTTTGGCCGCACGCGGGGTGCAGGGGCTGACGACCGACGACGACCCCGTCTACGGTCCGGCCCTGGAGGCGGCGGGCCTGGATCGGCAACAGTGCGCCGTGCACATGCAGCGCACCGTGGGACGTCACATCCGGGGTCTCGACAAGGACGACCTGACCCACCTGGACCGGGTCCTGCTGCCCATCCTGCGACGCCTGGCCCGGGCGCGACCGCCGGAGGCCGGGCCCGTCCTGCTGGCGCTCTGGGAGGCGGTGAGGCAGGGCCGCGTGCGCCTGCACCCGGAGGTGTGCCAACTGCTGTGGCACCTCGTGGAGCGCTGGCACGAGCTGGTGCGCAGCCAGGACCACCCCGGGGTGCCCGCCTCCACCAACCGCTTGGAGGGTTGGTTTGGCCGCTTCAAGCCTCGGGCCCGCCTGACGCGGGGGCTGAAGACCGAAACCGGCGCCCGCAACTTCGTGTGCCTGATGGCCCGCGGCATGGCCTGAAGCGACGCACGGCACCCGCGGGTACGGAGAATATGTCCATGACGGTCCGCAACCAATATCAACGAGATCGCCCGGCGATCCCTGTGTTAAAATCCGCCCCCGCCGCCGTCGCCAGAGCAGTTCAGGCGCTGCGCTCCGGATTGGCCTTCCCTGTTCCTCTCGACTTGCCCCTGTGCACATGGCAGAAACCCTGCGCCTGTTTGTAAGCGCCACCAACGACCTGGATGCCGAACGAGGAATCATCGCGACGACCTTGGCATCCCTGCCCGCCCACAACAAGGTTGAAATTAGGCGTACGCCGGCCGGTGGCGACATCTACGACAACATCTTCGAGAACATCGCCAACTGCGACCGGGTGTTCTTTCTGATGGGACAGGACATCACGGCTCCGGCCGGGCAGGAGTGGTACCTGGCCCTGGACCTGGAACGCGAAATCGTGCCGTTGCGCAAGGAGATCGCCCTGACCCCGGCCGGCCGTTCCTTCGTCCACGGTTCGCTGGTGCATTGGGACACTTTCCGGACCGTGGGGGAGCTGGAGCGCCTGGTGGGCCGCGTGCTGGTAAAGACCCTTTTGCATCCCCGAAATCGCTACGGTCTGACCTGGGCGGAACGGGACTTGCTGCGCCAGCACAGGTTCAACATCTCCGAGAGAACCACGACCCCGGACCCGGCCGGTGCGGAAGGGGGCGGCATCCTGTTGGACGAACGAGACCCGGATACGCGCGTCGGCGTGTTGCTGGGCGAGGACGAAGAGGACTACTAATCCCGGGCGGGATCCGACCCGCCCACCACCCACGGAGACCGAGCATGCTGGAACTCAGGCACCTGGCAGTCCGCTGCCGCGACTTGGACAAGGCCCGTACCTTCTACGAAAAGGGGTTGGGCTTTTCCTGGGTGGACTATCGGCCGGAGGGCATCTCGATGGATCTCAGCGACGGCCACATGAACCTGACCCTGCTGCCGTTCGAGACGCAGCCCGCGCCCCCGCACGAGGAGGGTGACGAGCACATCCACTTCGGCGTGTACGTGGAAAGCCTGGAGCCGATCTTCAAGCGGCTGACGGACATCGGGGCCCATATCATCAAGGAAGATGTGAAGCAGCGGCTTGACTACGACCGCGACACCGTTCCCATCGGCTCCTTCAAGGTTCTTGATCCCGACGGCAACGTGGTGGACATCACCGAACGGCCCGCGGAGTGGCGCACCTCGTCCTGACAAGTACCGCGGTGCCCCGCCACAGTTTGGAATGGGACTTATATACGATGGTTGACGCCACGCATATCCGGTTCACGGGTCGCGGGAGTCCCTGTGGTCGGCCGCAAGGCCGACCAGGGAGGGAGCGCTCCTCGCCGTGCAGCAGCCCCAGTCCCGCCCGCACCAGGATGTTGAGCGCCGCGTTGTGATCGGCGTTCGCCCGCAACCCGCAGGTTCCGCACGCGAACACCGCCTGCGACGGTCGGTTTGACTTGGCGGTGTGCCCGCAACGGCTGCAGGCTTGCGATGTATAGGCCGGATCCACGAACACCACCCGGCCGGCCTTGTACGCCAGCTTGCGCTCCAGCTGTCCCCAGCCGGACGCCAGGATGGCACGGTTGAGCCCTGCCTTCTGCTTCACGTTCCGGCCGGGGTTCTCAACCGTGCCCTTCGCACTCTTCGTCATGCCCTTCGTGTTCAAGTCCTCGAGGACGACGGTGTGGGCGGTGTCCGCAATCTTGCGGCTGATTTGGTGTGTGGCGTTGTCCCGGCGTCGGGCGCGCTTGCGCTGGAGTTTGCGTAGTTTCCCGCCGGTCCCGCGGCGGCGATTGGAGCCCTTCTGCTGCCGGGCCATCCGGCGTTGGTACCGCTTGATCTTCGCGTCCTCAACGGTCGATTTGGGGAGGGCGTGCAGGGCTCCGGTGCTGTCCGTGGCCTGCCCCGCGTTGCGGTCGACACCGACCGCTCCGGACTCCGCGGGCGGGCATACATCGGGGGGGTCGACCGGCACCTCGAACACGATGTAGGCGTACCACTTCGGCTGCTTGCCCTCCGACTCCTACCGGACGCGCACGGTCAGCGGCTGGCCGTCGGCATACCGGTGGATGGGACCGAGACGCATCCAGCCTCTCTTCGGGATGTACAGCCTCCCGTCCTCGATGCGCACGCGGGACGGGATGGTGAAGGCGGGCTGTGTGTAGTGCTTGGCCTTGTACTGCGGACGCCCATGGTCCGGACGGTCCGGGTCGAAGAACGCGGCGTAGGCATCGCCCATGTACTTGCAGGCGTACCGGACGATTTCATAGCTGTAGTCCTGCAGCCACGCGTGGCCGGGTGCGTTCCGCAACTGCGTGAACCGCTGGCCCAGCGTGAAGAAGGTCGGACTGCCCGGACCATCCCCCAGCTTGCCGGACGCCTTCCACATCTGGTAGTCCGTCTCGTGCCCGGCCAGCGCATGGTTCCAGGCGAACCGGCAGGCTCCGGCCAGTTGTTCGAGGTACTGGCCGTTCGCAGCCGTGCCGGGATACAGGCGCACGCGCAGTGTCCGCGTGACGGTCGGGGGCTCTTGCGTTGTAGACTTCGGGGTGCTGGTCATGGTGTCATCTTCACCGTGTCCGGTCGAGGGCCCGGTTCGCAGTCGGGTCCTCTCTTTCACAGGAATTGTAGCACAAGAGTTCGACTGTCAACTATTGGATATAAGCCCCTTTGGAATCGACACCGCGGAACAGCGTCGGAAGTTCCCTGCAGGGGCCGAACACCATCGAGCGTTCCGGTCCTTGAATTGCGGCGCGCGCCCGACGGCAACGTCGTCGTTGCCGTCGGGCGGGTCGCAGATGCTGCACCGCTCCAACAACACCGGCAACCGGAGCGGCCGCACCTGCGCTCAGGATAGGGTCGTCCGGCGGCAAGCAGGTCCGATCTTCGACGCGTGGTTCGGCAACCGAGGCAGGGGGCTCCGCCTGTGAACCGGTTGCGCGCCGGAGTGCTCAAGCCCTTCTTCGGTTCGGGTGAGGGATACATCGCCGGCCAGCGGGACCTGCGGCTGGACTACCTGCGGGGATATTGCATCTTTGTGATGACCCTGACCCACTTGGGTCTGGCGTCTCCCCTCATCTTCGTAACCGGCGGCTCGCGCTTTCTGATCAACGCCGCCGAGGTGTTCTTCTTTATCTCCGGCTTCACGATTGGTCTTATCGCCGTCGGCCGGCCCCTGGGGCAGCAAGTGGCCAGCCGCCTTGCGCGTGCCTGGCTCATCTACCGCTACGTGGTGTTCTTCAGCTTCCTGCTGACGGCCCTCCTCAGCCTGGAGATGTTCCGCGAATACGCCCGGGGCGAACTGACGGGGTGGATACTTCGCATCGTCACCCTCAAGGAAGGCGCCTTTGACATGGACATCCTGATCGCCTATGTGATCTATGTCGCCCTCGCGCCGCTGGCCCTTTGGGGCCTCGACCAGCGGAGAACGTGGCTGGTGTTGGGCGCGGTCCTGTGCATCTATGCCCTGACCCAGTTGGATCCCGATGCCATGAGCCTCGATGTGTCGGCCTTTAGGCACTTGGCGGCGAACAGTCCGCTGTTCTTCGGAGCCGTGGTGCTGGGCTATCACCACCAAGCCGTGGGTGCCTGGTGGCAGTCCCATCGCGCTGGCCGGGTCGTGGATGCCGTCGTCGTGGCTGTCGGGGTCGCACTGTTCATTGGCTTCGTCCTGGATTACGGGGGCAACGAGGCCGTGCAGGAACTTCTGGGAAGCTTTGTGGTGCGGGAGTTTCTGATGCCTCCCCACAGCCTGCTGATCGTGTTGGTGTATCTCCGCATTCTGTGGCTCCTGACCACCCGTCTGTGGCCCCTGCTGCATCGGCTGGGCGGCTGGCTGTTCATGCCCTTCGGCCAGGACAGCATGTTTGCCTACTGCATGCAGGCCGGCCTGATCGTCTGGTACCGCCAGTTGGACGCGCCCATCCATGAGGACAGCCATGCCCTGCTGCGCCTGGCCGTCGAGATGGGGATTGCGGGGTGCATGCTCGGCTCCGTCCTGCTGCGCCGTTGGCTGGGCCGAAGTTTCGGCACGGAGCACCAACGGGCCTGGATGCGCCGACACCTGCTCAACATTCTGATCTGGGCATCGCTGGCAATGATGATCGTCCTGATGATCCTTCTGTCGGAGCCGGGCGGCTGGTGGTGGTTTGAGGGCTATCCGTTCGACGATTGGTAGCCACTTTGCCGGAACAAGGATCCCTGTGGATTTTGGAGTGGGCCGGGACACCTTGCGCGCGGTAATGTCTGCGTCCGGGGATATGCCGGGTTCAGGATTCGTGACACACGTGCCCTGTCTGTCCGAACGGCGCTGTTGCAATCGTGTTGATATTGGTTCCGGGCTGTCATCGGCGTCGTCCGTATGTGGGCCGGTTCCGTTCGTGGACCTCAGGCCCTGGCGCGGGTCGTCAGGCGCACGAAGTTGAGGGCTCCCGTCTCGGTCTTCAGCCCCGCGTGGGGCGAGCCCTGGGTTTGAGGCATCCGAACCAGTCCTCCAACTGGTTGATGGGGGATGGGGGCGGGCACGGCGGGGTTCCGTTGGCTGTGCATCAAGTTGCTCCAGCGTTCCACAAGGTGTTGCAGCGGGGTTCACACTCTGGCTTCAGGCGCACGCGCTCCTGCCTCATCGCCTCCCAGAGCACCAGCAGGATCCGGTCCAGGTGGGTCGGGGCATCCTCGTCGAGGCCCTGGATGTGCCGCCCCACGGTGCGCTGCATATGCACGGCGCACTGCTGCCGGTCCAAACCCGTCTCCTTCAAGGCCGGCCCGTAGACGGGATTGTCGTCGGTCGATAGCCTCCGCGCCCTGCGTTGTTCCAGGCCTGTGAACCAGCCACCCCAGTCGAAGCCGGGATTGCTCAGGCGCAGATCCAGGATGCGGGACAGATCCCGAAAACGGCGCTGTTCACATAACAGTTGACCACCGGTTCCCGGAGGGTCTACGGACACTGCCGGGAAGTCGCGTCGGGTGGCAGGGGCGAAGAGCCGCCCGGAGCAGGCCCCGTGGGTGTTCGGAATGGGAGGTTGCTCTTGGATCACCTTCACTCGAATGTAGGGCACGGATGCAGGAGTTTAATGCGGACATCCGCGGTCGTGAACCGCCAGTTCACAGGCACACCCAGGGCGTTGCGGTAGCGGCACCAGGCGGCTACCTCTGCTGCCACCCGGGCCTGTTCGGGGAAGCGGCGGTTGAGGCACTGGCGGGCCAGTATGCTGAACTCGTACGTGGCCAGGCTGGCCGGCTGCCGTGGGGCGGCGTGTAGTGCCACTCGCAGCGGGCCGCCAGGCGATCGGTGGTCTCCTGGTCGAAGGCCGTGTATGGGGACTTGGGGGTGTGCGAGTTGAGCAGGCACCAGCGCCCAACGCCGTTCCCCCTAACCCCGGACTACCCCATCCCGGAATGGGTATCTAACAGGCTGCTGAAGAATAGGTTTGGGATGCCATCGGTACTCCCAAAGGTGTGCAGGCGGTCCGCGGGGCCCTGAAATCCCCGGCGCGGCCCCCACGCGCGGGCTTCGCGGGCCCCGTGGCACCCTTGGAGGGCGCGCAGAGCCCCCGGCGGGTCACCCGGACGCCACGGCCGTGGCCTCCGGCTGCGGTGGCAGGTTGGCCATGCGCACCAGGTTGTAGGCCGTCGCCACCAGGTAGCCGGCCAGGCCCGTGCGTGCCACGCCCCGGTAGCGCGTGCGCCGCAAGCCGCCCACCGTCTTCATCCAGCCGCAGACCTCCTCCACCCGCTTGCGGATACGCAGGCTCACCGCATAGCCGGCATGCCGCGTCGTGCGACCATCGATGGCCGAGTACTGCTTCTTTTGGGCGACATGCGGGGTCGGTAGCCCCGTTCCCGGACTCCGTCCAAGAGCTTCGGTACCGCATCCCGCTCGGCCGTGCCGGTGGCTTGACTGACCGTGAAGTCCATCCGCAGGCCGTTACGGTTCCCGTCAGGGCATGGCCCAGGAACGCCAGCCGGGCTTCCTTGCCCTTCCCCTTGCGCAACTGGCGCGCCTCGGGGTCCGTGGTGCTGGCATGCGTCTCGTTGCGGCGACGCTCCCCGCCGAAGTCCACCGACGGGTTGCCCGGATCGTCGTCCGCAGGCGGGGGCGGTCCCTCCTTGGGCCGGAAGCTTTTGAGACTGGCCGCGGCCTCAATCAGGGTCCCGTCCACGCCGAGTGCTCGTCCGACAGCAGCCCCTCCGCATCGGCCGCCCACACGACCTCGTCGCACAGGGCCCGGCCCGCGTCGTGCGCCCGCAGCCGTGGTCGGTTCTGGGTAAAGACCGTGGCGTCGAAGCGGTGCTCCATCAGGTCCATGTCCAGGAACCCGCGACAGGGCAGGTTGTACCCGGCTCCTCGCAGAAGGCGCGCTCGCTGCGCACCGAGTACAGGGCCACCGGCAGCGAGGCCTCGGCAGTCGCTCCGGTGGCACCGAGGCCCGGCCCACCGAGGCGTACATGCGGTCGCATTCCGGCGACAACCGTTCCAGGGCCGCATCGGCCACGGCCTTAATCCGTCGCAACGGATGGTCCTGGGGTACCCGTTCCCCGGGTCCACGATGGCCGGCAGGCTGCGTTGGGGGTGGGGACGACCGCGCATCAGGGAGTACCTCCGTTCCTGGATGCCGACATTCTAACCGGCCGCGTTTTTCAGCAGCCTGCTAAGGAAAATTTCCATTTGGCGCAACAGATTGTGATCGTCTGCGTCTTATATCTAAGATGCTATGGGCGTTTTGCGAATATGCGGCTTGGCAACACTTGCCACTGCGGTTCTCGTTGGAGTTCTTGGTCTCCATCGGTCGGCGAGTGCAACACTGGCACCCGGCAGACCGATCGCCAAGATGCTCGAACCAGGAACGGTGTCCCTGGACTGGGATGATGTGCCCCGCGCCACCGGATATGAGTTGCGGTACCGGGACGCCGAATGGAATATCCTTCCTCATGATGATGTCAATGTCGCGCTGGAGGGGTCCAGCGCTGTAATTCGTTCCCTGCCCGGCGGCTCCGAATATGCCTTCTCCGTGCGCACTTGGGCCTCCGGCGGTTACCGGTCGAAATGGTCCGAACCGGTCTACCCCGCCCCATTGCCGGTCAGGGCGTTGCCGTCGCCACCCGGCAACCTAAAGGTGGTCAAGCGCGAACGCGGCTCGGTTACGCTGGAGTGGCAGGGGGTCAACGCCGCCGATTCCTATCAGGTTGCCTATTGGCGCACATCCGAAACCGGCGCGGCTTGGATCATCCTGCCCAACGAGGGCATCCGCGTGTCGTTCGACCCGCCCGGCGGGACCGGTGCGGTAGTGACGCGGTTGCCGGATCAGCCGGGACAGCTGCACGACTTTGCGGTTCGGGCGGTCAACGCGGCAGGGGTTTCCGGCTGGTCGGATGTGGTGCAGGCGCCTGCCTTTTTGCAGGCACCGCAGAATCTGACCGGCTGGTATCAGGCACCGGGTCAGGTTGTCTTGACGTGGCAGGATAGGCCCGCTGCCAATGGGTACGAGATAATCATCTGGTACGCCTTTCAGACTGTCTTCCAGGAGTGGGTGCTGCTGCCCACGGACGACATTGCCGTGTCCCTTGCGGGGGGGGCGCAAGCCTTGGTGGATTTGGGGACGAACCCTTCCGACAGGCTGCTCAATTTCTCCATCCGTGCCCTCAACGACCTGGGTAAATCCCCATGGTCCAGCGTGGTGGCGGTAGGCCCCATACTACAGGTTCCGGGAGAGTTGACCGGTCGCTTGCTGGAGGACGGTTCGATCATGCTGGACTGGCTGGGTGTGCCCATTGTGGATGCCTACGAAGTTCGGTTCCTGCTGGGCGGGGCGTCCGGTTCCCAATGGGCAATCCTGCCGGCGGCCGGTGTTGAGGTGTCCTTCGACGGTTCGAGTGCCAGGTTGGAGCAGTTGCCCGATTATGTCGCCTACGCCGTGCAGGTACGCGCCACGAAGGAACACAGTTTGCCTTCCGACTGGTCCGAAGTGCTTGTGATCGCCAAACGGACAAGCGCGCCGCGCGCCGCCGGGCTGGCAGCATCCGGCGGCAGTCCGCCATCCGGCCCGAGCACGATCTCGACCGAGTTGCCCGAGGGTTCCGGCGCGCTTCCTCGGTCCGGCCCGAGTGCTGGCGGCTCTTCCTCCGGCGGTTCGTCGACTTCGGCAACGGTCACCGAGACAAGGTCAACGTCACGGGATCGATCACGCACCAGGCAACCGGCATCCACAGGCCCTAGGGTTTGGCTGCAAAACATGCCGACCACGCTTGCGGAGGACGATGTGCAATTGGTCACCCTGATACGTGAAAACATCCCGGCGGGTTACGATGTCGGAGCCACGGTCGGGGTCAACGTTGGCGGGATGGGCAAGGTTGCCTTTGTGGCCTACACCGACAGCGACGGAAAGCCTGATCCAAGCAATGTGTGCCACAACACCCCCACACACGGGTATCACGAAAGTGTCGTCGATCAACCAGGCGGTGGCGGCAGATTCTACTTGGTAGGGTGCAAGGTGGGCTCGACGACGGTGGCGTTGGTTGCCAATGTCCCCGGGACCGGTTTGTACACCAGAGAGTACGGTTTGAAGGTGGAGGAACGAACCGGCAATTGAGCAGCAGCGCACTCCGAGCCTGGCCACAGCCAGGCCGGCAACATTATGGGACAGGCAATGCCCGGACCTGTTCCAGTGATGGCGGCCCCCGCAGCCCAACAGGTCCGGCCCCGCAACGGGAGCAGGTGCTGGAGGCATCGGGCAGGGCGAGTTGACATGTGCGGCATGGTCAGGGCCTGGGATGAAGTCCGCGACGGGGACCTGTTTGGTTGTTGATACAAGACCAATGTAGGGAGCCCTTGTCGTGTGCACGTCCGGACCTACCTCAACGAAAGTGGGATAGTGTCGTCTGGACACGATTTTTTGTCTCCCCTCGGAGCCTGCCCTAGACTCTGCCGGAACGGGCCGCCGCATTCGGCAGGTGGCTGTTCGCAAGCACGGGAATGGACTTTGATGATCAGCAGGGAATCGGGGGACCCTCCGAATACCAGGCCCATGGTTTCCGAGGGGGAGGTTGCAGACTTGGCCGCCCTCTACGGTTGGCCGATCCGGCGGCACTTCCGCATCGACTTGGACGATTATCTGCTCGACATGCGTGCGCGGCGTCGGGGGGACCGGCGCGCGGAGGTCCTGTTCGCCGTCACGCGCCCCAGCGGACGGGTCCTGATTCACTCCAAGCCGCGGTACCCGCAGGGCGTGTACCGTCTGTTTACCGGTGGCATCAACCCGGATGAGTCCGTTGTGGACGCCCTGTTCAGGGAAGTGGCCGAGGAAACGGGCCTGGCCTGCCGGGTGGAGCGTTTCCTGGCGGTATGCACTTACGCATTTCATCATCCCGACCCGGTGCGGCGCTATTGCTTTGCCTCCTACATGTTTCATCTGGTCATTGAGGATGAGGATGTGCCTTCCCCTCGCGATTTGACCGAGATTGGCCAGATTGGCGAGATTGCGCTGGAAGGCCTGCCCGTCATCGCAAGCCATCTGCGCAGTTTGCAGGGCAGCCGGGCGGCCTGGGGCACCTGGCGGGCCATCGGCCACGACATTGTCCACGAGCAATTGACCCAACAGTCTTCCATGCGCCTGCAGGCGGCCGCAGCCTGAGCGCGCCGACAGGGCAGGCCCGCCCGCCTTTTTGCGAGACAACTGCACCATGCTGGTTCCCCTTTCCTGGCTGCGCGAGTACGTCGACTGGGATCTGACCACCGCCGAACTGGACGAAGCCCTGACCAACTCCGGGTTGGAGGTGACCGGCATCGAAACCACCGGCGACTGGTGGGATCCCGAAGCGTTGCGCGTGGGCCGGGTGGTCGGGGTCCATCCCCATCCGGATGCGGACCGGCTGGTCCTGGTGGATGTGGACGACGGCCGCGGCGATCCGGAGCAGGTGGTCACGGGCGCGCCCAACCTGTTCCGGTTTCGTGGGACCGGGGAGCTGCCGGTGCTGAAGGTGGCGTTCGCCCGCGCCGGCGCCACCCTGGTCGATGCCTACTCGGAAGAGCGGCCCCGTCCGCGCCGGAAACTCAAGGCGTCGAAGATCCGCGGGGTGCGTTCCGCGGGGATGGTGTGTTCCGAACTGGAACTGGGTCTCAGCGAAGAGCACGAGGGTATCCTTCTGCTGCCGGAGGACGCGCCGGTGGGGATGCCCCTGACGGAGTACCTGCGCGACGAGACGGTGGAATTGGACCTGACGCCGGACATGGCCCGCGGCCTGAGCATGATCGGCGTGGCCCGGGAAGTGGCGGCCCTGACCGGCGGCCGCCTCAAGGCCCTGCCCGACTGCTCGCTGCCCGACCCGGACACCTCGGATCCCCAGGTGGAACTGGCCATCGAGGATCCGGAACTGTGCGCCCGTTACGTGGCCGTGGCCATTGAGGATGTGCAGGTGGGCCCCTCTCCGGCCTGGATGCAGCAGCGGCTGGCCCAGGCCGGCGTGCGCGCCATCAACAACATTGTGGACATCACCAACTACGCGATGCTGGAATGGGGGCAGCCCCTGCATGCCTTCGATCTCGACCTCCTGAGGGAACGCAACCGGGACAGCGCGGAGAAGTTGCCCTGCATCACGGTGCGCACGGCCCGCCCCGGGGAACAAATGCGGACCCTGGACGGCCAGCAGCGCGAGCTGACCGAGTCCATGCTCCTGATCACCGACCGCGCCGGCCCCATCGCGATCGCCGGCGTCATGGGTGGCGCCGAGACGGAGGTGTCCGCCGACACCCGCTCCATCCTGCTGGAGTCCGCGACCTTCGACGGCATCAACAACCGGCGGACGTCCCAGGCCCTGCGTCTGCACAGCGAGGCCAGCCAGCGATTCACGCGCGGTGTGCCCGCCCGCATGGCGGAAGCCGCCGCCGGCCGGGCAGCCAGGCTTATCTGCGAACTCACCGGCGGGCGCATGGCGGGCCCCGCGGCGGACCTGTATGTGCGCCGACAGGAGGAGCCCGGGATCTGCCTGACCGCCGGCGAGGTCAACCGGCAGTTGGGGATGCAGTTGGATCTCGACACGATTCGGGAAGCCCTGCACCGCCTGGATATTGAGGCCGTGGTCCAGGACGATATTCCGGACGACATCGGTGGGGAGGGTCTCTTCGGTCTTTTCCGGGAGGCGGACGAACCGGTGCTTGTCTGCACCCCGCCCTGGTTCCGGCTGGACCTGCGCATCCCGGCCGATCTGACCGAGGAAGTGGCGCGCATCGTGGGCTACGGAGACGTGGGCCTGACCTGGATGCGGGAGCAGATTCCCGGCCACGAACCCAACCACCTGCTGGACTCCGAGGAGCGCATCCGCGATTTGCTGAGCGGCATCGGCCTGCAGGAGATCGTGGGCTATTCCTACTCCAGCCCGGAGCACCACCTGCGCCTGTCCCGGCATGCCACGGGCGACCGGGAACCGGAGTTCGTCCGGTTGGCCAACCCGCTGTCCCCGCAGCGCAGCGTCATGCGCCGCGATCTGCTGGTGAGCGCGCTGGAACATCTGGTCCACAACCTGCGCTACGAGGACCGCCTGGCGGCCTTCGAGATCGGTCTCGAGTTCCGGCCCGAGTTGGGCACGGCGCCCTTTCCGGCGGAACTGCGCAAGCTGCAGTTCGTCCTGACCGGCACGCGCGAGGTCGGGGACTTCCGGCAGCCCGCCGGGGAGGACACCTGGGACTTCTACGACCTGAAGGGCATCTTGGAGCTGCTGTTCAGCCGGCTCAACCTGGACCACCGCATCACGTGGGCGGCGGCCCAGGACCATCGCTACGGACCCTATTGCGCCCGCATCGAACTGGACGGCGAGCCCATCGGCTTGGCCGGGGAACTGCATCCCCTTGTGCGCTCCGCCTGGGATCTGGACGGACGGCGCGTGGTGGTGGGCAACGTGGAGCTGCCGCCGCTGGTGGCACCCTCGTGGCAGGTCAAGCAGATGCAGGCCATCAGCTCCTATCCGTCCGTCATCGAGGACATGGCGTTCCAGATGGACATGGGGATCACGGCCCAGGCCGTGGTACAGGCCATCCGGCAGGCCGGCAGTGAGTTGCTGACGAACATCGAGCTGTTCGATCTCTATGCCGGCGAGCCCCTGCCGCCCGGAACCAAGTCGCTGGCTTGGCGGCTGACCTATCAGGCGGTGGACCACAGCCTGAACGACAAGGAGGTCGCGCGCCTCCGGCGGCGCATTGCCCGCACCGTCGAACACCGGACGGGCGCCGTCCTGCGGGAAGGCTGAATCCGGTTAGCCGGAGTCGGGCTGGCCTCCGGTTGTTCCGTCACTCGTCGGTCCTGGCTGAAGCCAGGTGGGAAGACTTGGAGTGGGGATGCACCTTTTCAGTCGTCTATCCAGAACAAGTGGCCGGGTTGGCGGTGCTGACAGACAGATTGGAACAACGGACCATCGTCGCTTGCCTCTCCGGCCTGGATGACTTGATCTCCGCGCTGGAACGCCACCTGTCAAGACTCGTGCCTTCAAGCAGGTATGATGCAGCCACTTTTCATCGGTTCCCCTCGCTTGCCCATTCCCGATGGCAACACGGAAGTCGACGACACCCATGACGTATGAAACGCAGGATATCGAGTGGAAAGCGTCCTGGCGCGACGAGTATTTGAAGTGGATCTGTGGATTCGCCAACGCTCAGGGCGGCATTCTCGAGATTGGCAGGAACGACCGCGGCGAGGTCATCGGGGTGAATGATGTTCATCGTCTGCTCGCAGAGATTCCCAACAAGGTGCTGTCGCTCCTTGGTATCGTTGTTGAGGTGAATCTGAAGTCGGAAAGTGGCTTGGAGTACTTGGAGATCCTGGTTGAACCCCATCCCAATCCGATCAGCTACCGGGGACGGTTTCACTATCGTTCTGGAAGCACGAAACAGGTATTGGAGGGACCTGCGCTAACCCGCCTCCTGCTTCAAAAACACGGCCGTACCTGGGACGATGTTCCCCTGCCGGGCATCGATCCCAAGAGTCTGGATGGACGGGTTGTTGCTGACTTTCGGCGTCGTGGCGCCGAGAGTGAGCGATTGCCACGGGAGATCTTGGGGGAGTCCGATGAGGCCGTGCTCGAGAAGCTCCAGTTGCGGGAGGCGGGCTTCCTAAAACGCGCGGCGGTCCTGCTCTTTCATCCGGCACCTCACCGGTTCATCATGGAGGCCTTCCTAAAGATCGGCTACTTTCGGGGCTCCGAGTTGCTGTTTCAGGATGTGGTCGAGGGTGACCTGTTCACCCAGGTTGATCAGACGATGGACTTGTTGTACACGAAGTACACGCGAGCCCTGATTTCCTACGATGGCATCTACCGCGTCGAGACCTTCCCTGTGCCGCGTGAGGCCATGCGGGAAGCGGTGATCAATGCCGTCATTCACCGGGATTACGCCAGTCCCACTACGATTCAGATCCGCGTGTACGATGACCGGGTCGCAATCTGGAACGCGGCTCATTTGGCTCCGGAGTGGCTCACCGACCAACTTGCCGAGGAATTTTCTTCGCGTCCACATAACCCGCGAGTTGCCTATGCCTTCTTTCGAGCCGGCATGATTGAAGCTTGGGGACGGGGCATCCAGCGGATAATGGACATTTGCCGGGAGGTTGGCAACCCGACCCCAACTTGGAGGCTGGAGGCGGGCGGCAGTGGCCTGTGGATAAAGTTTCCGTTTTCGGCAGCCTATCAAGCTGCCGATTCCACTGCGCGTGGAATCGCGATCCAAGAGACTACCCAGAAGACTACCCAGAAGACTACCCAGAAGACTACCCAGAAGACTACCCAGAAGACTACCCAGAAGACTACCCGAGATAGAATCTTGGACTACCTGAGGGCTGAGCCTGGGCTAACTCAGCGTGTACTTGCCGAGCGTGTCGGCCTGACGCCGGACGGGGTTCGGTACCACCTTCGCAAGTTGAAGGCCGCTGGAGCCCTCCGTCGGGTTGGTTCAGACAGGGCTGGGAGCTGGGAGGTACTGTGGTGAACTGGACTGGGGCGTGAATTCGAAATGATGGGACATTTCACGCCTTGTCCTTCTGACGATTTGCATGGGCACTGCAATACGAGCCCTTGCTTCCGCATCCTTTAGTCGCTGGGGAAGGCGGAATTGGTTCAGCGGACACCGTCTTGGTGGCTGGCCGCCGGACGCGCTTCGCGCCGGCGCTTGCGCACATCCGCCCAGCGTTCCCAAACCAGCGGCCCGGTACGGCTGATGCGGACCAGGTCCAGATCCGAAACCACGATGGTTTCGGAGAAGTGCCGGTGGGCCTCTGCCAGGATCTCGCGGACGGTATAGCGCGGTCCCACATGGTGAATGACGAGGTGGCGCACCTGGGAGCGGGAGGCCAACCGGGCCGCTGCGCGCACGGTGATATGGCCGTTTTCCCGGGCCAGTTCCCGGTCTGCGTGCAGGTAGGTGCCCTCGATGGCGAGCAGATCCGCACCTTCGGCAATGTCGTGCAGGGGACCGGTGCGGTCGACGTCGCTGATGAAGACCAGCCGGGTGCCGGCGATGGGTTCGCCTAGCACCTGGTCGGGATGGATGGTCCGGCCGTCTGGCAGCGTCAGCGGCTGTTCGTTGACCAGCACCCGTCGTTCCGGGCCGAAGGGTACTCCCAGGGCGTTGGCCTTCTCCTCTAGGAAGTGGCGGCGCGCCCGTTCCTGGAAGACAAAGCCGAAGGTGGGCGTGTTGCGGTGGTCGACCGCGACGGCCTCCACGGCCATGTCCGCGGTTTCATAGATCGGGCCGGCTTCGATGGGCACCAGCGAAATCCTGCGGTTGGACTCCCAGCGGGGGTTGAAGACCACTTTCATCAGTTCCCGGACCCGCTGGAGCGTGGCCGGATGCCCCATGATCTGCATGGATTCCATCGAACCCCAGCGTCCCAGCGTGCTGGACAGGCCGCCCAGGCCCAGGATGTGGTCCAGGTGGCGGTGGGTGAGCAGGATCTTGTCCAGCCGCTTGAAGCCCATGCCGCTGCGCAGGATTTGGCGCTGGGTGCCTTCGCCGCAGTCGATCATGAACCGCTCGTTCCGATAGAGGACCACGGCGCTGCTGAGGCTGCGCTGCTGGGTGGGCACCGAGGCGGCCGTGCCCAGGAACCGGATTTCAAACATGTTCGGCTACTCGTCCAGCGTCCGGAAGGACCAGGTCCGGCTGCCCGTGTCGAACAGGCCCCAGCTGGGTGCGCCAAGCCGCCCCATGATCTCGCCCGGGTTGGCCAGTTGGCAGTTGCCCACCTGTTCCCAGTTCTGCAGGTGGTTGTGGCCGTAGCAGACCAGGTCGTACAGGCCCGACAGGGCCAGCGGACGCGCGATTTCGGGGTAGTGGTTCATGGCGATGCGCACGCCGTCGATCTCCAGTTCGGCCGATTGGCCGTGCACGGTCAACCGGTCCCAGCGGCCGGCCACGTTGACGATCGAGTGGGGATCGCCGTCGTTGTTGCCGTAGACGCAGTGGATGGGGCCGTCAAAGCCCTCGGCCAGCTGCTGCATGATGAAGGGGGCCACGAAGTCGCCGCAGTGGAGCAGGTGGGCCGCGCCGGTTCTGCGGACGGCCTGCAGGGCCTTGTCCAGGTTCCAGATGTTGTCGTGACTGTCGGAAAGAACGGCGATCAGGGACATGGCAGCCTCGTCTTGTGTTCCGCGCGGTCCGGAGTGCCGTCTGCGGGACCGGAGTTTCTATCATAAGCCCCGTTATGGACTGCAAAGACAGGACCGCCGACCACCGCGGTGGAGTGCGGTTCCCGGCCAGCCTGTGGACCGCGTGCCTCCTGCTGGCAGCCTGCATCGGTGGCTGTACCCAAGAACGGCCGGACGGAGACAACGGTTTGGTCCCGGCAACTCCGGCGGACGTTGCCGCAACACCAACACCCTACGAGGCGGTGCCCACCTACACGCCGACTCCAATCATCCGCATCGATGTCCGGCTTCCGCCCGGCACTCCGACCCCGACGCCCATGCCGCAGCAACATCGGGTCGAGGCCGGGGACACGCTCATCGGCATTGCGGCCCGGTACGGGGTGACCGTCGAGGATCTCCAGGCACTGAACGGCATCGACGATCCGCGCGGTCTCCAGATAGGGCAACGGTTGGAAATCCCCGTCCGGAGAATTCCGGAGGGGGATGCCAATCCCGTGCGTGCACGGCATGAACTGAGGCGTGTGGCGGTTGCGGTGGACGGCCTGGACACTGCCTGGGTCATGGGCGAGGTGGCAAACCTGGACACCGTGCCGGTTGAGCAGATTCGCGTGGCTGCGCACCTGCAGACGGCCGACGGGACGGAGATGGCGCGCCGGACCGCGTTGGCCGTGCGCCACATTACGCTCCCCGGTGAAGCTGCGCCGTTCATGTTTCGGCTGGGGGACGTGTCGCAGACGGCTCATGGATGGACACTGGCGGTGGCCTCCATCAAACCCGCCCACATCGGCGACTACGCGACCGAGCTGTCGGTGGGGAATTTGCGGTTCGAACCGCAGCCGTCGGGCACGGTCCTTGTCTCCGGACTCGTGACCAATCACGAGTTGGTGGCGGTGGCGGAGCCCGAAGTCGTGGTGACGGCCTTGGACGCCCGACGGCGGGTCACGGCCGTGCGGGCCATGCTGCCCGATGAGCGGACTTTGGTGCCGGGCGGCGAGGTTGCCTTCGAAGGCGTGTTGATACCGCTGGGGGAGCCGGTGGCGGGCGTGACGGCCTTTGCCCAGGGATTCAAGGACGAGTAGGCGCAGGATCCGGTCGAAACAAAGGCGGTTCAGGTGCAACCACGGTTGCACCCGACTTGCAGGAACCTGCACTGCATTTGGAAGCCGACATCGTCAGGCAATCCGAAAAAGGGTCGAAGTTGCCGGCGTATCTGCCAATCATCTTGGTGTTGGACAGACTCTGTCCAACACAATGTGTCCAAAAACCATTGAATTCAAAAACATGTGCTATTGTTTGCGCCCTTGAACGCTGACGGTAGTCTGTGCAATGCAACGTTCCGATCGCAGATACAAGATATTGTTCGACAGCCAGGGCGTCGTGGAAGCCTTCGTGGGATTTGCATGCACGCGACTGGACTTGGGCAAGCCCGATCCGGATTCGATAGAGGTACTGCCCACGGTGCGGGACGTGGAGGCGTGGGGTCAACTGCTGGAGACAGTGCAGGACCAGTGCTGGCGCTTCCAAACCCAACAGGGGAACGGCATGCTGCTGGCCTGTGAGATTCAGTCCAACCGCGAATACCTGATCATGATGCGGCTGCTGGCCTATGCCAGTGTCACGCTGGTTTCGCTGGACCGCAAGGAGCGGTTCAGTCGCCGCCGGCCGCCACCCTTGCCATGTCTGTTCCTGGTCTACACGGGGGTGACGCCTTGGACCCCGCCGAGCCTGTCCGAACTGACGCGCGGACACGTATCCGTGCCGGGTCCCCTGTTTCCCTACATCTACATGGACGTTGTCCACGACAATTTCAGCGATTGGGGCTTGCCGCGGGAGCTGGACCTGATTGTACGGGCGGAACGGGCCCGTTACCCCGGGGATTATCTGACGAGTGGGTTCCCGGAGGGAGTCAGGGCCCTGAAGAACCCGCACACAGCGCGCGCCTTTGTGGAGTTCATGAAAATGACGATGCGCGGATGGTCCGGGCAGAGTGCCCGGGACAAGCAAATATTTGATGGGACTAAGTAGTACTGCAACGAGAAGTCAGGGTGGCTGTTCGGCCACGCGGCGGCGGGCGTGGGAGCGGGCGGCGGCCGCATTGCGGGCCGCGCGGCCTTGCAGGCGCGCCAGGACCTCCGCCAGCCTTCGCCGTCCGTCCCGCCGCAGGCTGCGAAACAGGGCCAGCACGGCTTCCAGGGCCTC
>MPMO01000006.1 GCA_002238555.1 Caldilineaceae bacterium bin34 | reverse complement strand
CGGGGCGCCTTCCGACCGGAAGTGCAGGACCGCTGCGAGACCGTCGAGCGCAACGGCGGCCGCCGCGAGCGGCGCACCTGTACCGTGCTGGGCGGTCCCGGTCTCTGCGAGTGGGTGGCGGACCCCGAGGCCTGGCCCGGCCTGCGCAGCCTCATCCGCGTGCAGGCGGAGCGCACCGGTCCCCGCGGCCGCCGGCAGCGCTCCGTGCGCTACTACATCGCCAGCCGCCCGGTGGACGCGCAGGCCCTGCTGGACCTCGTCCGCGGCCACTGGGGCGTGGAGAACGGCCTGCACCGCACCCTGGACATGCAGTTCCGCGAGGACGACTGCCGCATGCGCACGGGGCACGCCCCCGCCGTCATGGGCATCCTGCGCCGGGCCGCACTGAACATGCTGCGCACGCTTCAGCAGCATTTCAGTACGCATGTGTCCATCGGGCTGTTGCGCGACCGCATCGGACGCCAACCCTGGATTCTGGCCGCCGCCCTGCCCTAAATCCGACTTTGCGTTTGCCCTGCCTACGCGTCGGTGCTGTGTTGAGGAACTGCTGCTTGGGACCGGAAGCAGATTGGAGAGTTGGTTCCGCTTGGAGGATCTGCCACGCGCCGGACCGGACATGATCATCGTCAAGGCCATCTGTTCCTTTAACCGGTACCGAACGGTACCGGCGCGGGTGATTCGCTCTCGGTTGATGGGGGCCGCGTGGCAAGCCCCCGCAACTCGAGTCCGGGTGGAGCCGTCCCCCTCCGCAGTCCTGATTCGTTCCGCGAGCAGAGCGCACGTCCCCGCAGGGCATGTACAACGCAATCTTCTCGCCATACAGCCTCGCCAGAATATTGCGCATCCGCGTCCGGCACAACCCCGTCGCGACCGCAAAACCGATCCCCGCGACGCGTGCCCTGCAGGAGGATGCGGAAGGTGCCGGCAGACAGGTGTATGCCCTTGAGCGGGATGGCGATGCGTTGGCCGCGGTCCAGGCACTGCATATGGATCCAGGCCCGTCCGGGTCAGACCTTGGTGGTGTAGGAACCTGCGTCGACCACGATCTCGTTCGCCACATGGGACTGACTGGCCGCCCTGCCACTGTTTCCGCATCTGCCAGTGCAGAAACGGATCCTCGGTCCAGCGGTTCTGCTTGAGCAGGCCGTACAGACGCTGGCATTCGGCGTTGTCGCCCCGGGCGCGGTGCCGCACGGCCTTCTGGACCGGCACCTTGGCCACCTCCCGTGCCGACGGCCTGGGCGACATTGCGGCGGCCAGGGTTGCCTTGCCCCACCGCGCCGGCAGGCCGTGCCGGGCGCAGCCCTCGGCCATCCAGGCATCGCGGAGGTCGTAGGGGGATTGCGGTGCGGTGGACACCCCGCTGCACCGGTGCCGGGCATCCGTCCGGACCTTGCCGCACAAGCTGGCGAGCCGCGCCAGGCAGTCGTGCTGGTCCCGGTTCAGACCCTGGCTGGGCAGCAGGCGCGTAACCTTCTCAGCCATCGGTGACCACTTACCGGATCTTCCTTTGGCAGCACCACAGCCCGGACAGGCGGCAGGCAAATGTGTGGACCACGGCCCATCACAAGTCCACCACCCACACGGCTGGCGACGACAGACGCTCAGGGTTGACCACGCGGCCCTCGCCGCAAGGCACGCGAACCCGTCGAAGCCGAAGCGGCAGAGACGCTCCGGGTGCGCCTCCGGCAGCCAGGACCGTGCCCTGCGCTCCATCCGCGCCATCACCCCCCGGAACACGGGCCGCCGAAAGTGCCTGCTGCCGCCGATTGCGGTCAGCCCGTCGACCACGGCGATGCCGGCACCCCGGCCAAAGGACTCCAGGACCGGCCGCTGGACTCGGCTCGACACCCTGCAGGTGACCGCCACCCGTTGCGCAGCCGCATGCGCGGTCCGGCCGAAGTACCGCTCCCCATCCGCATCCGTGTCGCACCGCGGCGGTGTTCCTGTGCACACCCACCTTCTCCGCAAACACCGACACGCGCTACCTGTTCAGGGCTGACAGAGCACCTTGTCGGTACGAACAGTACCGGATGCAAGGTCTAGAACAGGCTCCCACGAATGCCGCATCGTGACCGCCGAAGGAGAAATCGCCGGCACCGGCATCCCAAGCCGGTGAACATGATCAGGGTCGGGACACCTTTGCGGCAGGCTTGATCACCGGCCTGTTGCCAAGCCTAGCCCTCCCCGAGGCGGGCAGGCTGACCAACGTCGTGGAAGCGGCCACCGGACGGCCTGGATTCGGGCAATTGATGTGCCCGGTGTCTCGGAAGGCGAAGAGCTCATGCGGCGTGGTTGCGCCCGCTGACGATCGGTGCCGTCATCGTCGGGTCCGCAACCGGTCCATGATGCGGCCGGCAACCACGCGTACGACCTGGGTCATCCCCGAGCAACGAGGGTCGCCGCCGGCAGCTCTATTCGTCCTCTGCAGACGGTTCCTCGTCCGCCTCGGCATCGTCTTCGTCGACCACAGCCTCTTCAGGAATCTCCTCGACTTCCTCGGCGGCACTGCGCGTCAGGCTGAAGATCACTTCGTCGGGCTCGTGCACGAAGTCCACGTCATCAATCGGCGTCAGGTCCGAAATGGTGATGTTGTTGTCCATGGTCAGCAGGGACAGGTCGATCGGCACCGATTGCGGAATCCGATCTGGAAATGTCTCAATCGTGATCGTGTCCATGTTCTGCATGATGATCAGATCGGAGGAGATGGCCGAATCAGGTTCGCCTTCCGCCACAATCGGAATCTGCAGGGTCTGCTTTTCGTCCATTTGCAATGCGTAGGCATCCGCATGCAGGATGTGGTGTCTGACCGGATGTCGCTGCACCTCGCGCAACAGCACGAGCGTCGACTGGCCCTCGACCTGCATGTCGATGAGCTGGGACAGGCCGCTGGCCTGGACCACACTGTTGAGAGCCCGCGCATCCACCTGCAGCGCCGTTGCTTCGTGGGTCTTGCCGTACAGCACAATGGGGGTCTTGCCGGACGCGCGGAGTTTGTTCAGGCCGCGCCCCCTGGCAACCCGGGGCTCCGCCTGAATGGTGATGTTGTCGGCCACGGTCACTGTTCCTCTCGTTTCACGCCTGTTCCAACAGTCCAGTCCGGCACCTGCGGACAGCGGAACAGTATACAAAGAGGGGCCTGCAGCCGGAAAAACCGTCCCCCCGCACGCCTTGATTTCCCGCCCTAAATCAGGCCCCGAAACGTATCGACATAGGCCACCACGGCGGCCACGTTGAAGGCCAGGAACAGCACGACCACCAAGGCCGTGGCTACGTCCCGCCACCGCCCCGCGCGGTTGCCCAGAACCTGTATGCCTCCGGCTATGATGCCCACCGTGATGATACAGGCCGGGTAGGTATAGCGCGTGTCGGACAGGTGCAGGTCGTCCATCCACATGAACCGCGCAATCCACAGGTCGGCCCCAATCCAAATCAGAACCAGGCTGATGGCCAGAAAGCCATAGGCGGTCAGCAGGCCCCGGTCTCGGTTTTGGGATTCGGGGTCCTGGAGCAGGGAACGGACATGGACGCCGCTGCCCACGATGCCCAGTGCAAACAGGCCCAGCGTGAGGGGCCCCCAAAGACCGCCCGGAAGGTTGACACCGCCCCAGGCCAGGCGGTTGAACAGGTTGAGCAACATGAATCGGGGCTGCTGGACCCACAGGATGTCCCCGGACCACCGCAGGTCCAGCATGCGGTGCAGCACGGCCGACGGATTCCACTCCGCAATCTCCTGCACCACCAGGTCGATCTGCTTCAGGAAGGCGGGCCAGGCCCGTTCCCCCGACGGATTGCGGACCAGGTTTTCCGCCGAACGCTCCCCCCACTGGACATACCGTCCGTCGCTGGTCGTGTACACCGGGACCTGATCGGTGTCCACCACGCCCTCCATCAGGACCAGGCCGTCGTAGTAGACCTGGTTGATCGATTCCTGCGCCACCAAGGTGTACGGCCACAGGAAGACGTACAGGATGACCGCCTCATTGGGAACCCAGAACTTGCGGGTCACAAACTGGGGCTCTTGAGTAACCCGCACCGGTTCCTCGCTGCCGAGTACTTCGGTGTACATGAAGTTCGCGCCCTCGGCCACATAGGCAAAGCCCAGCAACGGGATCTCGACCGGTTCATCGGCCCAGACCCAGGCACCGAAGTTCAGGAGGAACTCCGGATGCTGCACGACCCAGTCGTCGTGCAGCCGCTGGTAGATGGGTTCCGAACTCACGACCGCGGGAATGACGTATTCACCGTGGACGGCATGCTCGTGGGTGACCCGACCCGGTGTGTCGTTCAGCCAGCGCGTTACCCAGAAGGCAGCCTGGTCAAGCCTCAGGGTCAGCATGGCCAGGGCCGCCACCGCCAATACGGACACCAGCCACAGCCAACGCCAGCGCATGCCCAGGTTGTTCCAAAGTCCCATCACCACCGCCAGCGGTGCCAGGGGCAGGACAAACAACAGGGCCTGCTTGGCCGCCACGGTGAAGGCCAGGGCTGCCATGATCCACAGGGTATGCAGCAGGGTCATCCGGCGCGACAGACCGTGCACCGCGCCCCACAGGAACAAGGAGAAACCGGCGACGGCCACGATGTCGTTGTTGACCGCCGTGGCCAGGTCGGCCACCGGCGCCACCAGGACGACGCAGAGCGGCACCAGCCAGCGCAGCCGATTGCCGGGCCGGGTCAGCGACCGCATCAGTCCGATGCTGGACCAGACCACGATCAGCAGAAAGATGCTGGTCACGGCGCGGCCCGCCAGCAGCTGGGTCGTGATGTCGGCCTGCCGGAAAATCCGCAGGGGCCAACCCACCCAGTCGTAGTACATTCGGAACTCGACACTCTGGCTGTGGCCCAGGGTGTCGAGACCATGGGTGCGCAAATAGTTGGGCGCCGTCAGCTCGCGGTAGAAGGCGTTCTCCACCATGGAGCCCAAAGTCTCGCGGACCATGACGGGATCCAGGGGCGTGAACGCCGTCGCCTGCTGCGCCGGCACCAGATTGACCAGGGACCAGGCATGGCGGAAATGGGCCGGCTCGTCAAAGTGCTGCCAGGGCGGCACCACAGCTTGGAACACGACCAGCTGCACGACCGTCAGGATGGTCAGCAGCCACACCTGCAGCCAAAGCCAGCCGACGCGGCCGACCAGTCGGTGGTAACGGGCGTGAAGGGCGGAGGACATGCCGGTAGTTTAAGGCCGGAAGGGGTCAAGAGCCCGACGCGAGCTGTGTCCCGGGGTTGTCACGCCGATAGCGCACATGGTCGGCCACGCGCTGCACCGTGTCCACCCAAACCCTGTCCGCATTCCGGGCCAGCCAGTCCACCAGTGTCTGCAGGGCCTGTTCCGTCACGGACAGGTGGCCTTCCTCAACCCCGTGAAACGTGAAAATGGCCCAGCGGTTGTCCTCCAGGGTTTCCTCGGCGATCGCCACCAGTTCGCCGCCCTGCCGGAACTCCGCCGGCAGCGAATTGAGATGGAACAGATCGCAGGTTGCCGGGTCGGCGGTCCGCTCGCCCCGGGTCCTCCCTGCCGTGCAGTAGCGCGCCACCACGGGAACATAGCTCTGGTGGGTGGCGCCTTCGCCAATCCAGGTCTGATAGCAGGGATAGGCAAACGAAACCCGGCCCTGGTCGGGACAGAATGCATGCAGGCGTTCCGCAGCCAGCGCAATGTCCTGTTCGATGTCCCACAGGGTCAACACCTCCAGCGGCCGGCGCGTGCCGTCGTTGCTCCAGTCAAACTGGTTGGAGCAGGGATGGGTGACGGTGTGGTTGCCCAGCTCGTGCCCGCCTGCCGCAACGGCGCGCCACGGCTCCAGATCCCGTTCCCAGCCGTCGCGCGGATTGAGGTAGAAGGTGCCCTGGAAACCGGCGCGATCCAGCATGGGCACGGCCCGTGCCAGCTGGGACGGCATACCGTCGTCAAACGACAGCGACACCGCGGCCCGGTGGGGTTCCGGCCACGGAAACGTCGAGGAGGCAGCTGATGTCTGCATGTTCGCCCACTAATCCGGATGGGTGTGCCTGGACCAAAAAACCAGGTCCCCCGCCAAAATCTGTGCGGGAGACGCCAGGGAACCGACTTCCTGGATTCGGATCTCATTTTGCCCCGACGGGCCTTCCGCGGCAAAGGCAATCCAGTGGGAATCGGCGGACCACAGTGTATGGCTGCGGGCGTACTGGTCCGAAAAGTACAGGTACCGCCGCAGGAAATCCGGCGGGCTGTGGGCCGAGCCCACCTCCCTGATCCCGTCCTCGGACCAAATGCGCAGGTTGAAATCACCCGGCCGGCCGGACAGGTCCCCTTCCCAGTACAACAGACGCTCCCCATCCGGCGACCAGAACGCGGCCATGACCGGCAGCGGGGTGATCTGTTCCAGTGTGGCCGGTTCCAGCGAATAGAGGTACAGCGGCCCAAAGGCATTGACAGGCACCCTGTCCGAGGTTTCAATCACGGCCAGGCGGTCGCCTGTCGGATCCGGGTAGACCGCCAGGTGCGAACCCTGATACCAGGTCACCACCTCTTCCTCCCCGGTGTCCAGGTTGGCCCGAACCAGTGTGGCCACACCGTCCCGCAGGTCACCGTAGACGATCGACGCGCTGTCCGGCAGCCAAGCCGGCGCCGCGAACGCCGAACTGGAATCCGTTATGGGCTGCGGCTGCTCGGGCGAACCGGCCCACACGGTGCTGGCGTTCCTGTGCACCAGCATCCGTTCCCCGTCCGGCGCCCAGTCGTAGTAGAACGGGGCGCCCGTGTCGACGATACGCGCCGTGGCGTCGGCACTCCCCATGTCAATTACGCTCATGGCCATCGTGGACTGGCCATCCGCCATCCAGTTGCCGAGCAGCGACAGACTGGTGCCCTGCGGATTCCAGTACATGTAGAAGGGCGGAAACACCGTGGCCACGCGCAAGCGGACGGTGCCTGCGGTATCTGCCACCAGGACCTGTCCGGAAGCCCGCGTACCGTCAAGCTCCGACCGCACCCAAGCCAGTTCGGCGGCTGCCGGAGACCACACCGGTTGCCCATGGACCACCGTGGCGGAGGCGTCGTCCGTCAGTTGAATCCTCTCGCCCGTGGCCGGATCCACAACCGCCAGGTTGCCGTCGGCCTCCCGCACGACCAGCAGTTGGTGTCCGGTCAACCGTTCGGGCGGTATCGTGAACGGCGGCGGCGCAGGAACCGGCGGCAGGGACGTACAGGCGGCCGCGGCCACAACCACGCACACCATCGCCAGGACGAACGGAACCGCCCCGAGGCGTCCGTACCTACTCATGTCCACCTTCTTGACCATTGGGTCGTTTCTGCCAACGCGGAATCGTCTTGGCGGTTGCCCAACGGATGCCGAAGCCTCCTCTCACCGACCGCATTGACGCGGACAGGGGAACCGGTTCCGCCCTGACACCGCCAGATCCAACCGGCAGTTTGAACGAACTTGGCTGTCACCGCACCCGTGATTCGCCATTCCTGTCCGGGACGGCCCGGTGCTCGACCTCACTTCCCATGGGGGTGTCGATGGAAAATGCCCCTGGCATGCATCCGCTGGTGCAGTCGATTGTAGGCCTGTTCCAGGACCAGGCGCATGGCCTGGAAGCGCTGTTCGTCCGGCCGGGTGGCGATGGTCTCCAGATAGGCCTGTGTGCCTTCAATCTGTGCCAACAGCGAAACCGCAGCCTCGTCGTTGAAGTGGGGCAAACCTTCCAACGTAACCATGATGGCCGAGGAGTGGGCCGCGATGCGTTCGGGCTCCTCGGTATAGGTTCCGCGCACCCGTACGGCGATCCAGGTTGACTCCGCGACCTGTACCGAGCAGGATCCCTGCAGGGTGCGACCGCCGTTGCCGTCCTCGAGCTGGACTATTCTGCCGCCGGCAATCACCTCCACCCGGTGAATCGGCACCCGAACCGATTCGACCTTCCACTCCACGGCCACCGTGCCGCCGGATGCCGGCAGACGAACTCTGGTCCCGGGTCTCTGCCCTTCCACCGCAACGTCCACCAGCGGTCCGATGGTCACGAATGTGTCACCGTCGCGGACGGCATCCATCCAGTTCTCGTAGGTGAATTCCCGGGCTCCCAGGTTGGCGTAGGTCCGTACCCCGCCCAGCAGTGCGCTGGCCATCATCTTGTCCGAACCCCCAACCACCGGGATGTGGTACCCGAGGTTCAGGAAGCGGTACCAGTCGGCGATGCCGTACCTGCTGATCTGCTGGCTGTACGGATTCATCACCATCATTTCGATGCCGTGCACCAAACCCAGGACCACGTCGGCCGCCCGTTCGCCCTGGGGATTGGGTCCGTGGGGCGAAATGACCAGGCCGCCCTGCTCGATGCAGCGCCGGGACCACTGGGCCATGGTGACTTCCTGGGCATCGCCGATGGCGGACTCGTTGGGACCGCCCGTGCAAAGGGGGTGAATCATCTCGCCCGAGTAACCCAGCAGCGAGACATGGCCGAGTACGTGCATGCGGTTTTCGGTGCCGACCCGAACCAGGTACTCGCCGTCGCCGCCGAAGTCGCGGGCGCCCAAGGTGGTGGCGCCGTCGAAGTCGGTGACATTGGAGAACATCTCCCCCCACTGGCTGGCCAGCAGGTTGACCACGTTCAGACCCTCGGCGGCACCTTCCAACAGGGCTGTGGTCGGGCTGAGGAAATGCACATGGGTGTCGGCCGACACCCATCCCTGTTCACGCCACCGGAGCACGCGGTCCAGCTCAACAACCACCTCCTCGGTCTCCGGCCCGATGTCGAGGACTTCCCGGTGGGGCAGCGCTTCCAGCCCGTACACGGCTTCGAGGTATACGGGCCCCAGAGGCAGTTCAGCCTCGACGTCCCCGTGCACGTAGGCGTACTGGTTGGCACCGTTCACGAACTCCCCGTAGTTGTCCTCGAACCAGTGGCCGTTGACCCGCCGGTGCCCGCCGCGCGGCGGCAGGTACTCGCCGTGGGCGCCGTGCAGATGCAGACGGACGGCGATAGGTTGTCCGTTCTCCCTGAGGCGGAAGCGCAGCTTTACCGGCCGGCTGGCCGGTTCGATCACCTGCAAGCCGGACTCCGCATCGGGAACTTGCGCCAGGTCGGCCACCAGACTGCACCCATCCTTGGTAGCCGCATACAGTCGGGCATCGGGATGGGCGGCGTATTCGACCACGATCGCTTCGGTGCTGACAGCCGGTTGCCGGTCAAACGGATCCGGCTTCCAGGATGCGGGGTCGTAGACGAGCACGGGACGGGCCGAGATGACCATGCCCATGTCCATGTCCAAGCCCAGGACGTCCTCGGTCTCCGAGATTTCCAAGCCCGGTGGCAGGGGCACCCGCAGTTTGCGACGCGGCTCCCAGCGCAATGGGTTTTGTGCCGTTTGCACCAGCGAGAGGCCGAAGACGGCAGCCTCCTCGCCGCGGCCCGTCAGTTCCAGCGTGTCCAATGGCAAGCCTGGGTATGGATTGGGCATGGCGTACACCCACAGGTTTTCGCCCTCCCTGCCCGACTGCCTGCCCGAATTGTGGCGCACCTCTCCGTACCCGTAGCCGGTGCGGGGAGTGACCCCCATGGCATAGGCCTCCATCATCGTCGGGTCCACGGTGTGTGGCCGGTGGGGAACGGCTTCGAAGGCACTGGCGCCCCAGCCGATCCGCAACTGCTGGATCGCAAACCGTCTGCGAATGGGTTGTGCGTGACGGGATCCGTCGGCATAGACCAGCGTGTATTCCGCTACCGGGTCGCCCATTGAATTGCCATCCATTGAATCATCCGCAAATCCCGCCAGGTAGTTGGTTTTGATGTCCTCGACACAATGCAGGAAGACCAGCCAGTTGGCGAGGGAACCATCCAGCGCGACATGCACCGTGTTGTCCGTCAGGTGAATCACATCCGGGTCCGACGACGAAGATCCGCCCAACAGGAACGGCAACCCCCAAAAGGCCACTTCGCCGTATCCCGGTTCCAAGGCCGTTCCGGGGTGAAGTGCGGCCGGCAGACCGGACCGTGTGGCATTAAAGACGGCTGACAGGTCTACGGGGCGACCAAGCGGCGTTGAGGGGACTTGGGACATGCTTCCTTCACTTACTCTGGGAGTAGAATCGCCGGGAAACCACGGTTTGTGGCTGGATTGCGAATCCGACGCGCCGGCCGGCCTCCGCGGAGGCCGGGTCGACCACGGCGGAATCGGGACTTGCAGTCGCGGGCGACTACAGTCTACCGAAGCCGGAGACGGGCTCAGGCGGCAACGGTCCGGTCAAAACCGGCAGCTGCCATCCGTTGGTCGCCGGCACAGAGCCTTCATTAACGACGGCAGCCGGCCTTGGCGACCGGCTTGAACCGCTCGCTTCGGACACGCTCCGGCCGCACTGGAGCACGGCATGTGGAGCGGGCCCACTTTCCGGTGTCAGCCGCCGTTCAGAAACGGAGATGCGAGGGCACTTGGCGGTGCCAGCATGGCCTTTTGCCGCTCCGTCATCGCCGGATAGTCGGCGGCGTTGAAGTACCGGTTGGACCAGGACACGGCGGGAGGGGAATACTTGTAGAAGATGGTGCGCCGTTCCCGGCCATGCCAGGGCAGCGTGCCGTGGGTCATGGCCTCGGTAAACAGGATGGCGGTTCCCGCCCTGCCGGTGACTTTGGCCACAAATGGCAGATCCTGGCTCCCGTCCAGTTCCTGCCAGTGGCTCGGAAAGGCGTAGTTGCTCTTGTGACTGCCGGGCACGGCCGCAAAACCTCCGTCTCCCGGGTTTACGTCGTACAGGTTGTAGGCCACGACAAACAGGCCGTTGCGCATCGTGTGGTTCCGGTGCCGGTAGTAGTGCGTGGGATGCAGGGGTGTCGCGCCGCCGTGCAGCGAAGTTCCGATGGGGCCCTTGCCCGACCTGATGATGTCGAGGTAGACGTGATCCAACCGCAGGGGATCGCCGATCAGTTCCGCCAGGTAATCGATGATGCGCGGGTTGTCGACCAGATCCTGGTACGGCTTGCCCCATTCCAACAAATCAAGAAACCGATGTGTGTGGTCGTCCGCAGCCACCTCGTCCTTGATGCGCCGATCCAGGATTTCGTTCAATGCGGTCAGCTGGTTGGCATCCAGGGCGTCTTCCACCACCAGAAACCCCTGCAGGTCAAACAGATATCGTTCATCCCCGTTCATGCTCAAGTCCCTCCCGGATCTCGTCCTGATGTCGTGGCCAGCGCTGCTGGAACCCCCGATGGCGGCACGGCGACTTCGGTGCATCCCAATCCGAACCAGCCCGACACCGGCCGGACATCGGGCCGACAATGCCGCAGGCCCTCGCTCAGCCTTCCGTATTGGCCACGGTTGGACCGTATGGCAGCAATGCCACCGTACCGTACGGATTGAAGATGTGATCGTCCTCCTGTCGGGCGAATTCCCACAAGTGTCTGATCAAGTCCTTGCGCACCTTCTCGTACGAAGGATCATCAATGCGGTTCACCATCTCGTGCGGATCCTTTTCCAGGTCGTAGAACTCGTCGAAGTCAAACCCGTTGAACACATACTTGTAGCGATCGCTGAAGACAGCCCGTTGGGTGTAGTACAGCTCAACGCCATTCAGCTGGGTGCACAGATGGGTACGCCAGTTGTCGGGTTCCCCGTCCTCGAGAAACGGCACCAGGCTGCAACCCGTGTGCCGCTGGTCGCTGGACACCCCGGCCAAGTCCAGGAAGGTTGGTGCAAAGTCGGCCATGGACACGAGCCGCTCCACGGTCCTGCCAGGATTTTTGATGCCGCGGGGCCAGCGCGCGATGCACGGTACATGATAGGCCTCGCGGAAGGCGGGAATCCCCTTGAGGTAAAGGCCGTGCGCGCCACAGTAGTCGCCATGGTCCGACATGAACAGGACCAGGGTGTCGTCGGCCTGTCCCGTTGCCTCCAGGGCGTCGAGCACCTCGCCGAACAGGGCATCTTCCAGGGTGCAGTAGGCCCAATAATGGGCAATCGAGTCCCGAACCTCGTCGGGGGTCAGTTGATCCCACAGCTGCCTGCGCTGCCGCTGGTATATGGCCGGCTTGTCGCGCAGGCTGTCCCCGTAGCTTTCCGGCAACTCAATGCCGGCCGCGTCGTACATGTCCCGGTAGCGCCTGGGAACGTTGAAGGGATCGTGCGGTCCGATGGGGCCAACCCACATCATCCAAGGAGTTTCCTCCTTGGCAGCCTCGTTGTGCAGCCAATCCACGGCCCGGCTGACAACCCGGTAGTCCGAAAGGCCCTCGTAGGCCTTGTCTCCCGAGTCCTCCAGGGTGCGGTACACCTCGAAGTCACCCCAACCCGGACGCTGAACACGGCCCGGTGTTCGTGGCGGAAGTTCATCCTCGTACGCCAACCCTTCCCACCTGTCAACATCCCTGGGGGCAGATCGACCGGCCGCCTTGACCGGTGTGGAAGGTGCCAGTTCGTCCCAGCCGCGATCCCCGGCGGATTCGTGGGCGGATACATGCCACTTCCCGCTGAACGGCATCCGATATCCGTGCTCCCGCAGTCTCTCCGAAAACGTTTCGACCCCTTCGTTCAAGCCGAAGTTGATGGCGGTGCTGGTGTTGACGTTGTTGTGGATCCCATGCCGACTGGGATACAGACCCGTGAAGAAGGTGGCGCGCGATGGACAACAGTGTGCGGTAGGCGCATAGGTTGACGCAAAGGTGATGCCTTCGGACGCAAACCGTTCCGCTCGGGGCGTGATGCAGGGATGAGCCGGCGAAACCACGTCGGCTTGTTCCTGGTCCGTCATGAACACGAGGATATTGGGACGCACGAACGAAACTCTCCTAACGTGAACCGCAGGGGAATGGAAGCCAATCCCGGCTTCGGCAAGCCCACCACACGGTGGAAATCGGGATCAACCAGGGGTGGCAACCCAACGGTGCAAGGTCTGACCTGACGCGCATGATGGATTTTGGCAGTCTAACCCACCAAGCCGCAGCGCCCGGATACGGTCGACGACGACGAACCCGCAGGTTTGGTGTACGGCTTGGCCGCCGGCCCTGCCCATCCCTCGCCAGTGAGCTGAACGTCCTCGGTTACGGCAAGGCTTGTCCTCGCAGCCGTATACACCCACCCCACACAACGGTTCAATCGGAATTGAACAGGGTTGATCCTGCTAAGATCGCCGACGACCGCATCCGCCCATTGCATTCCACGGGATCCCCATGCAGCTGTGCACGCCTGAACAGGCCAACGTTTCGGAGCAGCAACTCTCCAGGCTCGATGCCTCCATGCAGGGGGCGATTGATAAAGGCCACTTGAACGGCATCCAGGTTCTGCTGGCACGCAGGGACAAGCCCTTCCACTTCGCCTCGTTCGGCTGGCAGGACAAGGCAAACGATGTCCCGACGGCCGACGACACGATCTTCCGCATCTATTCGATGACGAAGCCCATCGTGAGCGTCGCCACCATGATGCTGTTCGAGGCAGGGCGTCTTCAGATTGCCGACCCGGTAGGGGAATACCTGCCCGCGTTCCACAACCTCAAGGTCTATGTCGATGAGAACACCACCGCCAACCTCGAGCGGCCGGTCCTCGTCCGGGACCTGCTGATGCACACGGCCGGCCTCACCTACGGCTTTGACGAGTCGCACCCCGTGGACCGCATGTACGCGGATGCCCAAGTCCTCGACCGTCAGTTGACCCCCGACGAAGCCCTGGACCGGCTGTGCCGCATCCCCCTGGTCTTTCAACCGGGTGCCCAGTGGCGCTACAGCATTGCCACGGACGTGCTCGGATGGGTCGTTGCCGCGGTCACGGGCAAGACCCTGGGCGAGTCCCTGAACGAGATGATCTTCGAGCCGCTGGGCATGAAGGACACCCGATTCCAGGTGCCTGAAAAAGATCTGGGGCGGCTGTCGATCAACTACCAGACCAACCACTACGGCCGGCTGGAACCCATGCCCAGGCCGGACCGGGACCCGGTGGTGACCGGAGTCAAGACGGAATCCGGCGGCGGGGGGCTGGCAGGCACCACGGCGGACTATCTCCGATTCGCACAAATGCTCCTCAACGAAGGCACCTTGGACGGGGTGCGCCTCCTTGGGCCGCGTACGGTCCGCTACATGGCCACCGACCACCTCAAGAAAGGCATGGAGGTCTTCGGCAACATGGACGGCGGCTACGGCGCGTATGGCTTCGGCCTGGGTTTCAGGGTGTTGAAGTCCCCCGGCCGCCACCGACACCTCTCGGGGGTCGGCGAATACGGCTGGGCCGGTGCCGCCAACACCTACTTCTGGATCGATCCCAACGCGGATCTGCTGGGCATCTTCATGTCCCAGCTGATGCCGTCCGGCCTGCATGACGTCGCCCGCATGTTCCAGAGCCAGGCCTACGCGGCCCTGAACGACTGAACCGGACGGGGTCGGCCCCCAACCACTGCCATGCGCCAAAGCCACACGGCGGTGGTCGCCCGGAACGCAGCCTGGAACGGCTCCTTCACCACCGAGCCGTGGGAGACGGCTTGGGCCGCCGAAGCCGTCTATTTCGTCCGAATTCTGGATCCCGATCCTTTTCCAATTGTCTTGCAATACAGGGTGGAAATCTCCCCGGACGGGATCCATTGGGCGGAACTGTCCCAAGGTACGTTTGAGTTCGACGAACAAAATCCCCTTTGGCACAAGCAATTGAAACACTTCGGAGGATGGCTGCGCCTGTCCGGCACGGTGTCATCTTCGCCCGAACGTAAAGCTAACTATCGCTACCGCAGCCTCCAGCCGATACCGCGCTTCATGGCCTACCTGACCCTCAAGTCGTGACCCGCATCCTGCCGCCGGCCTTGGATCTCTTCGACCCCCTGGATCGAATCCTGGTCCACGACGACTTCAACCGGGGAATGCAGGGCTGGACCGGTCTCGTCGGCAACTACGAGGACTCGCTCGACTCCATGTTGCCGGAGTATGCGGACCTGCGCGATCCGATGCTCAGCAATCTCACGGTCTGGGACACGGGCACGGACGGATCTCTTCACGGCAGCTATGCGATGAAACTGGCCACCCTGCCGCGGCCCGGCGCCTTGGCGGTTGCAATCAAGCGCCTGACCTGGCGCGTGGCCACGCGCATCCGATGGGAATCGATTGTGACCTTCAAGCCGGAAGCATCGGAACTCAAGCTCTCCAGCACCGATGTCCGCGCGTTCGGCATCCTTCTGGACCTGCAGGACGACGACCTCCGGACACAACCCCACCGGGTCATGCCGCATGTGCGCTACCTCAACGCGGACAAGTCCGGACGGCCGGAGAAATGGCAGTACAAAAGTACGCACCGCACGGTCCATGACATCGGCGGCCGCGGAGAAACCAAGTCGCACTTCCACTTGGGGCCGGACGGCTGGTCCGACCTTCCGGATGGTGGCCAGCGGCTTTGCTACAACGAAGTCGCAACCAAGCACAACTGGTACTACCTGAGGCTGGACTTCGACCTGCGGGACATGCGGTTCCTGGAATTCCAGTGCAACAACCGCGTCCATGCGTGCCGCGGGGTCGAACCCATCCGCATACCGGCCATGCCCAACCTCTGGTGCATGCTGAACTTGGCCTACTTTGTGGAAACCAACAGCTCCAAGCGCGCGTTCCTGTATGTGGACTCGTCACTTCTGTCCACCGACAGGGAATGACGCGGAGGTCACACCTCGGCCCGCAGATCCGGGATATCCCACTCCCGAGCCAGCCAGGCAAAGAGCGCAATGATGCCCACTCCGGCAAGGGGATACAGGGCCAGTGGATCCAGGGCAGCCTGAAGCCCGAACCTGTCCGCGGTCCAGCCAGCCAGCCCGGCGCCAATTCCCGAGGGAACCCAACCCAATCCCATGATCAGGGCCGCCGCCAAACCGGTTCGGGTCGGGATAAGCCTGCGGGCCAGCAAAACCGGCACAGGAAGGGTGGCCCCCAGGGCAAATCCGAAGACACCGACGCAGGGAAACAGGGCCCAGACAGGCACGCGGACCACTGCCCATAGGGCCAGCGCCACCCCGGCCAACGCCACAGCCAGGACTTTCCATCCGGAAAACCGATCCGCGGTGTAGCCTCCCACAAAGTTGCCAACCGCGCCCATCAGCGCGGACAGGGCCAGAAGTTCGCCTCCCAGCGTGGAGTTGCCGAACTTGTCCAGGACCCACGCCGGGACATAGGTGGATACGGCTCCCAAAACCCACGAGCGTGTCATGGTGGACACCACCAGCAGTCCCAGGAGCACAACGATGGTTCGGGGAAGCGGCTCCACGGTGCCCGTGGCGTTGCGGTTGGACGACCTGCGAACCCTCACCGCCTCGGGCACCAACACCCTCAAACCCAGGAAGACCACCGCAGCCGATACCAGTGCCACCGGCAGGTACAGCAGGGTGGCCGGCAGGCCCCAGGCTGGAAGCAGGTAGTTGATCAGCAGCGGAGACAAAGCCACCCCCAACGTGCCGCCGAGGGAAAAGACGGAGAACATCGTGCCCGGATTGCGACTCACAACGGACAGTGCCACCGCCGCGGCCGCGGGATGGAACGCTGCGGACCCCAGGCTTGCGGCGACCACGACGATGCTCAGCCACGCGAACGTCGGCATGACGCCGGACAGTGCCATGCACAAACCGACCCAAACAACGCTGAGCGGGATTATCAACTCGGGTTGCCACCGGTCCGACAGCCAACCGAAACATGGCTGGGTGCCTGCGGTAACAGACAGGGCTACCAGCGTGAGTGCTCCGATGCGGGCATAGTCAACACCCAGGTTTATCACCAGCAAGGGCACGATCACCGGCAGGAAATGATGGCAGCCCTCCAAGGCCAGGTGGGAGTAGGACATCAGTCCGATCATCCCGTGCGACTTGCGGTCCCGTCCCCACGAACGCAGGGAATCGACGGGCAGCTTCAGTACCGTGGCCATGGTTCAAACCAAAGGTTATCTGGTTGCGGCCGCAGGCAACGGGATGGGTCGGTGCCCACCGATGCCCGCCGGCATCCGGATGCCTAACCGGTGCCGACATCCCTGCGCAGGTCCATCCACAGCCGTTCCACCTGCCGCCGGCAATCGCGGCCCAGTGCGGCATTGGTGTGCCGTGCATCAATGTCCAACACGTCCCAATACTCGAATCTGTCCCGATAGGCGGGGAACCTGGCTGCAACCACCGGTTCGTGCTCGGACCGGCAGAGGGCGACCAGTCTGCGGGCCTGCCGGATGTCCAACTCGGTCAGCTGCAACGGGTCCCGCTTGTCGCCCTCGGTTACGTCAACCCCGATCACCTGCAGGGCCTGGCCGGCGTAGTAGGACATGCCCTGCATCCGGCTGCGATCCACAACCAGGCCCCGCGACTCGGCGCGCAATCCGGTGCCCTTGGCCAAATGGTTGAAGTACAGGTGGGCAAACCGGCTGCGGTAGTAGTTCAGGGTGCAGACGAACAGCACCGCAGGCTGCGCGGCAGGCGAAGAGCGCATGGGCACAGCGGCGATTAGGGAGTCGATTCCGGCGGATTGTCGCTTTCGAGGTCGTCCAGGATTTGGCCCAGTTCGCTCTTCCACACCTGCTCGTAGGGTAGGAAAGAGTTCTCCTCGAACTCGTCGTCCAACCGATCGAAGTAGCGCGCGAGCCGTTCATGGCCGGACTTGGCGCTGAGTTGTTCGACCTTGTCCGTCAGGGACTGCGTCAGCTTGAAGCTCTTCTCTTCAAGGTCCGACAGATCTATGCGCAGCTTGAACATCGCGTTGACGCGGCGCATCAGTTCATGCCACGCCCGAAAGTCGAACTCCACCCGCATGCCCTGTTCCGACAGGTTCAACTGCGAGAAGTCGTAGGCCGGGACCATGGAGTAGAAGTTGCAGTACTCCACCTCCCGTTCAAAGGCCGTGGCCGACAGGTAGCTGCCCAGCGACGCGCCGCCCTTGTAGTTGGAGTAGGACACGGCATACGTGTCCAGTTCCTGACGCATGCGGGGCAGGCTGAAGGAGCACGACACCATGCGGTCGCGCCGGAAGGGCATGGCTCCGTAGACCCCGCCCAGCCCGACCACGCGGCTCACGCGCATGTGGCGCATGGCATCGAAAAAGGCCTGCGCGTACCGGTCCACGTCAATGTGCGGCTCGGTACCCTGGAAAATCACCAGGCCGCGGTCGCCCTCCCCGACGAAGTAGATGTCGTTGTACGGCCGCTGAACCTTGCTGGCGAAGCCGTCGTCGAATTCGATTTGGGGGCGCATCAAATCATGCGTGCCGGGCAGCTGAAACAGGTAGTTCCCCTTGTCCAGCAGCCGTCCGATGCGTCGGGCCTCCAGATGGTCGACCAGATACTGCGGCAAGTCGGACGATACCGACCCTGCATTGGCCCACTGCTCCCAGCCGGCTACCGCGAAGACCTCGGCGGTCTCGGGCACATCCCAGATTTCAAACGAGTTGGCCATCCAGCTCTCCGGGCCTTCGAAAACCTCTGCCCCGAGGTTGCAACATGTCTGAATCATGTTCCCGCCCGTCGGGCATCCGGCCTGGGCGGAGGACACCGCCCGGGCCGGCATTCAAGCGGTTGCAGTATAGCCCAGCGGGTTCAAGGCGGATCGGAAAGCAGTGTCCGTCCTCTCCGTCGGCACCTGCGGTGTGCCGTCGGCGGCCGTCGGGGACGCAGTCGGTTGGTGCGCCGGCTTCCACCCGCGCCCTGTCCCCGTGTGTATCCTGGACCAGTCCGTGTGTTTACGACTCAATTCCTCGGACCGGTTCGCTACCCTAACCGGTCGCTCGGACACAATGCCGCATCTTCACCCCAACTCGAAATCCACAGCCTGCCATGGACATGACCGAACTGCCTCAGCTTGCCATCCTGCCCGACATGGTCGGACGCCTGCTCCGCCTGGACTTCGTCGACGAGGTGTACCTGTCGGGCAGTCTGGGCCGCGGACAGGGAGATCGCTACAGCGACGTGGACCTGCAAGTCGCAGTGACACACAGCTTCTCCGACTTCCTGAGCCCAACCACCCTGGCCGGATTGTTGGGGGTGCCACCCCTGGCCCTGAAGCAAATCAACCTGGGACCGCACCTATGGCTTCACAACATGATCCTGGCGGACGGCACCATGCTGGATCTTGTGTGCCGCACCGACATCGAGTCCGCCGACACGGGACAGTGGACCCGATTGGATGGCCGGGAGTGGCCGCCTGTCGACCTCGAGGTCCCGAAACCGTCCTCGACGTGGTCTCCGCAGGCCGCAACCGCCGATGAAGTCGCCGCAGTCGTGGAACTGTTCTGGGTCACCATCCACAAGCACAGGCGGGGATTGATCCGCAAACAGGACCTGGCCATTTGGACGGGCATTCGCTACTCGATCTGCGACTTGCTGCGCCTCCAGTTCATTGCCGCCACCGACCGCGATCCCGGCAGTCTCATGCACATGGGCATCTATGCACTGTCCGGCACCAGCGACTGGCTGGGGAACCATGCCGATTGGGACTGGAGAACCGTCCTGGCCTGGAGCCGGGACCCGGATTGGCCACGGACCGTCTCGCGGCTGACCGACGCCGGCGGCCAGGTTTGCCGCGAACTGACGGCCACTTGGACACTGCCTGCCAGGTTGACCGAGCTGGCCGACCGGGTGAGCGCGGACTGGGATCAGGCCGTTGCCGACGTCCACCACCAGCCCAAAGGTTGATCCCCGGCATGGTGGTCATGCGGGACCTCGTGCCGGCCGCTGCGCCTTGGGAACGGGCTCTGCCTGCCAGTCTGGAGCCTGGAGTATCCAGGTTGCTCCCGAGCCGACTTCCCGAGCGGTCCTGCCACCTCCACTGCAGAAGCTGCAACGCCGGTGCAATGCGTGTGGAAAGGGAGTGCCGGCCGGTGATCGGCCGGCACTCCCCGGAATTCATGCCCTCACCCAACGGGTGAGTTCATCGAACGGGGCGGTCCCGCTATTCCAACCCGTACAGGCCGGCCCCGACCGCAACGATCTCACCATCCAACTCAACGCCCATGACATACGAGGTCTTGAGCTCTTCCTCGCCCGTGGCAGGGTTTTGCCAAATGTAGCTCGTAAACCCTTTGCCTTCCTCGCTGTTGGCGATGTCTATGATGTCTTGGTTCAACAAGGTGCCTTCGGCATCCACAACGCCGCAGTCGTTTGCGTCCGCCCGGTATTCCAGCGGGTACACAATGCTGACGCACTGCTGGTTGACAACAAAGTTGTAGGTTGAATCCTCAATCCAGGTGGGATGGTTCAGCAGCAGGTCAAAGGCATTCGTGCCTCGGGTCGCCACCATGTCGGCTGCGCAGGAAACAAACAGTTCCAATTCGGCCCTGGTGTCCACATCCCTGGCAGCCGGCATGTCGAGACAGGCCGTGTCGGCGGCAACATAAAGGCCGGCCCCCAAAATGTAGTCGAAACCGTCGATTTTGACATTCCGGACGTAGCTGATCTTGGGTTCCTTCGCACCGGTTGCGGGGTTGGTGAACTCATAGTACGTGTACCCGTCGCCGTAGTGTTCGGTAATGTCCGCCATCTCTTCAACAAATTTGAATCCGGTCGAATCGATCAGGTCCCCGAGATCCTGGCCTTCAAGCGTGGGGTGAACGATTGCGTACTGGGACGCGCGGTCCAGCAGGAAAATGTAGATGGGGCCGGAGGTCCACCGCGCATTCGAACCCAGGTCGTGCAAGGCCACCAGGCCGCGCTGCTTGAGTTCCAGTTCCGCGCACCGGACGAACTGTTCGACGTCGGTCCGCGTATAGACAAGGCCGGCGCGGACGCGGGCGGGACTGCACGTGCCGGGCGCCGCCTCGGGATAGAAGCCTGCCCCCAGGATGGCGCTTCGCTCCCCGTGGGGTTCCTGAACCCCCACCACATAGGAAACCTTGGGTGAACTCTCGCCTGTGGAGGGATTGCCGAAGCGATAGGTAACAAAGCCGCTCCCGAACGTACCCGCGGTGTACACCATGCGCCGACGGTGCATCTTGCCGTCTTCGTCGACACGGTCGGGACTGTCGTTCTCGTCGCCCGGTGCCGACTGTCCGCTCGCGTTGAAAATAAGATAGCCATCGGTATCGATGGCAAACAGATACATGGCACCATCCTTCCACTTGGCATCGTTGTGGAAGTCGGCCTCCGCCTGCGTCCAGCCCACATCGGCCACATGCTGTTCGGCACACCGAACGAAGTTCACGAGCGCCGCACGGGTCTGAAGGGCACCCAGCCGGCCAATCGACACGGCTTCGCAGTCGTAGTCGCGGCCCACCGCCAGCGACGGGACAGCCATCAACACCAGAAGGGCCATCGCCGCGGCGATCAGCTGTCCAAGCCTCTGCAATTTGTAACTCATGGTCTTGTCTGATCGACCTCCTGTCATTGTCGGCCTTGATGGACGACCGCGATACTTCGCAGCCGATTCTGCCAGAGGGAAGGCCGGAACGTTAACAAAGGGTCGCCCGCTGCTCCCGGGCTTGCCTGTTGATGTCCTGAAGACCACCGGGACCGGCCACCACGGCCGACATCGAGCGACCGCACGGATCAAGGGCCCAAGACCCAAGCCTGTCGGCGGGTCCGCAGGGAGGCCAAGGGGCCAACACGCCGGGCCCGCAAACGGCCTTGACCGGCCTATGTTGCGCTTCCGGCTCGGTGAATCAGCTCGGTAACCAACGCAGTCCATCCCGTCTGATGGCTTGCCCCCAAACCCTTGCCTGTGTCGCCATCGAAGTACTCATGGAACAACAGTGGATCCGACGCGGTGCCGGAGACGGTTCCCGTCTGATACGGCCGCCGGCCGTCGGGACCGTTCCGAAACAGCCCCGACAGGCGCCGTGACAATTCCCGGGCGACCGCCTCGAGGTTCATGAATTGTCCCGACCCGGTGGGACACTCCACGGTGAACCCCCCGCCCAAGACCTCGTGGAAGTGCTCCAGCGCTTCAATCAAAAGGTAGTTGATGGGAAACCAGATTGGCCCGCGCCAATTGGAATTGCCGCCGAACAGGTGGGACCGGGACTCGCCCGGTTCATATCCCACTCCGAAGGCGGCCCCGTCCAGCATCAGCGTGAACGGCTCATCGGCGTGGGCCCTGGACAGCGAGCGAATTCCGTAGGGCGACAGGAACTCGTCCTCGGACAGGACGCGCGCCAGGATGCGGCGCAGGCGCGAGGGGGACACCAAGGCAAACATCGTATGGCGGTGATGGTCTTCCTCCACATCAACCGTACTGATGGTTGAAGCCAAGTCCGACCAGTACTGGTGGAACATGGCAGCCCGTCGCAGGAACGTAACCATGTGTGGGCCGATCGGGCCATCGTCATTCCCGTGTTCGAGGTGTTCAAGCGAAGCGACGGCAAACAGCGGAATCAGGCCCACCATGGACCTGACCTTGAGCGGGTGGACCGATCCGTCCGGCAAGTGCAGGACATCGTAGAAGAACCCGTCCTCCTCGTCCCACATGTCCAACCCGGTTTCATTGGAGCCGTTGACCGCAAATGCGATCCGCAGGAAATGTTCGTAGAACTTGGTGGCCAAGCCCAGGTAGGAGCTGTCCGTGCTCGCCAGGTAGAGCGCGATCTTCATCATCTCCAGCGCGTAGAACCCCATCCAGGCCGTGCCGTCCGCTTGGGCCAGCTGCCCCCCGGACGGGAGGCCCTTGCTGCGATCGAACAGGCTGATGTTGTCCATGCCCAGAAAGCCTCCCGAGAACACGTTGTTGCCGTCGGCATCCTTGCGGTTGACCCACCAGGTGAAGTTCAGCAGCAACTTGTGGAACACACCCTTGAGGAAGCCGAGGTCCGGTTTGCCGGTCGCCGCGGCATCCATCCGAAACACTCTCCATGTCCCCCAGGCATGCACCGGCGGATTGACATCCCCGAAGTTCCACTCGTACGCCGGCAGCTGGCCGTTGGGGTGGATGTACCACTCCCGGGTGACGAGTTCAAGCTGCCGTTTGGCGAAGTCCGGATCCACGCGCGTCAGCGGAACGCAGTGGAAGGCCAGATCCCACACCGCGTACCAGGGATACTCCCACTTGTCGGGCATCGACACGATGTCGAAGTTGTGCAGGTGCCGCCAGTCCCGGTTCCGGCCTTGGCGGCGTGCCGCCGATGGCCTGGCCCCCTCCGGATCCCCGTCCAGCCACTGGCTCACATCGAAATAGTAGAACTGCTTGGACCACAACAGGCCGGCCAGCGCGCGGCGCTGGATTGTCCGCTCCTGGTCGTCCTGCAGATCGCCGTGAACGGCCGCGTAGAACTCGTCGGCTTCCCGCCGACGCCTTGCCTTGTTGCGCTCAAAGATGACGAACGGCTGCCTGCGCACCTCCCGCGACAGCCGAAACCGGACCATGCGACTTTCCCCGGAGGGAATGGCCAGCTGGTGAACACTGGCCATTCTGGTCCCGAAGGCTGCGGGATTCACCGCCTCCGACTCCCCGTCCACGACATGCCGGTGGAAGGCATCCCGGACCCAGGGCGTGGCGTTGGGCATCCGGTACAGGCGCTCCGTGTTGGTCTGGTTGTCCGTAAACAGGACTTCGTCCGGGCGTTGAACGTACAACAGGTATTCACCCAGAACCTCATGGATTACCCTCACCGCAGACGTTCCGGGGGGCGCCTGCGGCTCAAGTGCCAGCCGAGGCATGGTTCGCACCCGGCCGATGGGCCCCGCCGGATATCCCCATGACCAGGTATTGCGGAACGTGGCCTGCGGCAGCACGGTGCAGGTAGCCGCTTCCGGTCCGCGGTTGACCACCTCGACTTCGCAGCAAAGATCCTCAACGCGAACCTTGAACCAGGTTATGTAAACATCAAAGTAGCGGCCATCCGCGAAGACGCCCGTGTCCTCCAGTTCGTATTCATCGTCGTAGAAGGTCCTGCGCCGGTTCTCCTCCACCAGTTCGGCATAGGGGAACGCCGCCTGCGGGTAGCGATACAGCATCCGCATCCAACTGTGGGTCGGGGTACCGTCAAGGTGGAAGTAGGTTTCCTTCACATCCTCGCCGTGGTTGCCCTCGGGCCCCGACAGGCCGAACAACCGTTCCTTGAGGATCGGGTCGTTGCCGTTCCAAAGCGCCAGGGACAGGCACAGGAACTGCTGGCGGTCGCAGAAGCCGGCCAGGCCGTCCTCGTTCCAGCGAAACGCCCTGCTGCGGGCCATATCGTGGGTGAACGAAGTCCAGGCCTCCCCGTTCGCGCTGTAGTCCTCGCGTACCGTGCCCCAGGCCCGGTCGCTGACGAAGGGTCCCCAATGCTTCCAGTTGGCGCGCCGGCGATGGTATTGGACCAGCCGCTTGCCTTCCGCTGTGCGATACATGTCCATGAGAGTGCCAATACGGTGGGTATGACTTGCAGTGAAACCTGCAACCTGCGAATCCTGCCCTGCAGCAACATTGTCAGGGTCGCGAACTTTGCAGTGGCATCCCCGGGCCGAGCAGAGTGTGCCGACGGCAGGTCGTTCCAATTCTAGCTGCCGGCCCCTTTACGTCAACTTCGTTCGCGCGGCCCCACTCACCCACACTCACTCGATGCTTGATGACCGGCAGCAGGCGCACGCACAGCCGGATGACAGTCGAACGCGCAGGACAGGCGGAGACAACGTCCCGCCAACCTATAATGAAGTCGTCCGCCGGCCGACCGGCCCTCCCGCCGGACATCCGCCGGCCGCCCCCCCCGGGATTAATCCGACATGCTCAAACGATGGCGCGGTGCCCTTTCCGCGCGGCTGGACAATGTCAGCCTCCTGACAGCAATCCAGTTCCTCATGTTGATGGGGATGGGCACCACCGGACCGTCGCTGTCCATTTACCTGAGGGAACTGGGAGCCAGCTTTTCGCGCATCTCCGCCGTGCTGACCACCAGCAGCCTGGTTTCGCTGGGGGCCAACTACGCCTTCGGCCGCTGGTCCGACCACCTGGGCCGCCGCAAGCCCATTGTCCTCGGAAGCCTGGCGGTCCTCACGGTTGGTCTGGCACTGCTCTCCCGAGCCAGGTCCGTCGAGCAAATCTGGGCCATCATGGTGATGGACCACATTGCCATTGCCGCCTACATGACCGTCGGTCTCACCTTGATCGGCGACTGGGTGGCCCAAAGCGACCACCAGGGACGCCGCATCGGCACCTATCGCGGGTTTGGCTCCATCGCGTTCGCCGTCGGAGCCCTGGCCTCGGGCATCGTGATCAACCGCCTCGGCCTGCAGCAGGCCTATCTGTTTGCCTCCGGCGGATATCTGCTGGCCACGCTGCTCGGCCTCCTGGTTCAGGACCTGCCGCCACAAACCACCAGCGAAGCCGCGGTCAAGGAAGCCACCGCCTCGCGCTTCAGCCTGCGGGACCCGATGGCACTTCTGTTCCTGACCGGCGTCGTGCTCTGGAACGTAGCCCATTCGGCCCAGACCTCGATGTTTCCCAATTTCCTGCGGAGCCTGGGCATGCCCAGTGAAGCAGCCAACTGGCTGTGGGGCCTGGCGGCCCTGGTCGAGGGCGTACTCATGCCCTTCATTGGCGTGATGGCCGACAACTTCGGCAGTTTGCTGATCCTGGCCTCCAGCGGCATCAGCCTGGCCTTGACGATGGCCGGTTACGTATCCCTCAGGAGTTCCGCGGTTGGTCCTGTCCTGATTTCCGCCCAGATTAGCCGGGGCTGGGGCTTCGCCTCCTACACGATCACGTCCATGCTGCACGCCACCCAACTGGGCAACCGCAAGAGCCGGGGCAGCAACGTGGGCATCTATGGCACGGCCATGGGGACCGGCAATATAATTGGCTTGGCCGTTGGCGGCACACTCGTTGACTGGCGAGGATTCACCTTCCTGTTCGCGGTCTGTGCCGTGTCCTACTTCACCAGCAGCGTGCTGTTCGCCCTCATGCGACACGGCGCCGTGCTCACACCCCAGGTCGCCGGCCAGTCCACCTAACACTCACACCGTGCCGACAGCCAAGCGCGTCGGACCAACGCATTGGGGAACCACATGGCAGAAGAACTTAAGATCGGCGTTCTGGGCCTGACCCACGACCATGCCTGGGGCAATCTGGCCGAACTGGAGGCATCGGACCTGGGGCGCCTGGTGGCGGCCGCCGATCCGAACGCGGAACTGCAGGACAAGGTCCGGGCGGACACGTCCTGCGAGCGTGTCTACGACGAACCGGAGGAGATGCTGTCCGAGGAGGCCCTGGATGCCGTCTACGTGTTCGGGGACAACCTGAACGGAGCCGCCAATGCCGCCATGGCCCTGGCCACGGACCTGCCCGTCCTGGTGGAGAAACCGATGGCGAGTTCCGTTGCCCTGGCGGACGTGATGCTGCAGGGCAGCCGCGAATCGGATCGGACCCTGATGATCAACTGGCCCTTCGCCTGGTGGCCGTCGATGCAGCAGGCCCTCGCCATGGCGGAGGCCGGCGACATCGGCCGGGTCTTCAGCACGCGGTATCGATCGGCCCACAACGGCCCCAAGGCCCTGGGATGCTCGGAGTACTTCTGCGAGTGGCTGTACGACTCCGAACTCAACGGAGCCGGCGCGCTCATGGACTATTGCTGCTACGGCGCAGCCCTGGCCGCCGCGGTCCTGGGCCGCCCCTCCACCGTCACCGGCGTGTCCAACAGACTGGTTCACGACTCTGCGCCCCAGGAGGACAACGCCATCCTGATCCTCAACTACCCCGATGCCATGTCGGTGACCGAAGCCTCCTGGTCGCAGATCGGCCACGTGACCTCCTACGTCGGGGTCCTGTACGGCACGGCAGGCACATTGCAGATCACCAGCGACCGGCTGCTGCTGGCCACCGAGGAGCACGACATGGGCGTCGAAGTCGATCCGTCCCCCGTGCCGGAGCACTGGTCGTCCGGCACTGCCTGCTTCCTCAACCATCTGGTGCACGGCACGGACATCATCCCGTTGTGCACGGACACCGTGGGGCGCAATGCCCAGGAAATTCTGCAGGCGGGCCTGGAGAGCTGCCACGCGGGCAAGGCGGTGTCCCTGCCGTTGCCGTTCCTAAATCCCTACGTGTAGATACCCGGATCCACTGTCAATCAACCTTCAAGGGGGACCGATGATTCGACTCGGCATCGTGGGATGCGGCCGCATCCTCAACGCCCACCTGCAGGGTCTGCTGCGCCTGATTGAAAAAGGTGTGGACGACTTTCGCGTTACGGCCCTGGTCGCGCGCAACCGCGACGATGCCCTCATGTTCGCCCGGCGCGGCGAAGGTCCCGCGCCGCGCCCGCCGGTCCTGGATCCCTCGACCGGCGATCCCCTGGCCGCGCCGCACACCTACGTCACCGATCTCCACAGCGACACGGACGCGGCCATTTTCACGGACTTCCGCGAAATGGTGGCATCGGGCGCGGTGGACGCCGTCATCGACCTGACGGCCCTGGATGTCCACCACCTGGTGGCCGACAGTGCCCTCGGCGCCGGCCTGCACGTGCACACGCAGAAGCCCCTGGCCATCTCCGTACGGGCCGGCCAGCGGATGATCCGCCAGGCCAAGGACAACAACTGTGTGCTTGGGGTATTCGAGAATGTGCGGCAAAGCCTGTCCGGCCGGGCTGCAGCGTGGGCGGTCGCGACGGGACGCATCGGGGCACCGCAGCTGGTGATCTCCGGCTCCCTTGGCGGACTCTGGTCGCCGACCAAGGTGGTGGCGGAGACTCCGTGGCGACACCAAAAGGTGCGCGGAGGCGGCGGTGGCACCATCGACATTGGCGTCCACCAGTTCCATGGTCTGCGCCATGTGTTCGGCGAAGTGGCCTGGGTGTCCGCCCACACCCCGACCTTCGAACCCAACCGCTACATGCCCGGGGACACCAACCACGCGCACCCGGTTGCCGTGACCGTGGACGACACCCACCTGGCCTGCTTCGGCTTTGAAAACGGCGCCATTGGCCAGTTGCTGTGGTCGTGGGGTCTGCACGGCCCGCCGGTGGAGGTGTCCGGTGCACCGGCCTTCTACGGAACAGAAGGAGCGATCGTGGGCGGTCAGCTGCATTCCCCGTCGGGAACCGCGGTCAACTTGGTTGAGCTGTACCGGCAGGAGGTCACGTCCGAGGAAAGAGACCGGCACTTCCCGCTCGGCCTGACGGACGGGTTTGCCATCCAGGGCCTGGACTTCCTGACCGCGATCAAGGAAAAGGGGCAGATCGAGACGTCGGGCCATGAAGGTCTCATGGACCTGGCCTGCAGTTTCGCCATGATTGAGTCCTCGCACCTGAAACGTCACGTGACCCTGGACGAGATCCTGGACAACTCCGCCGATGTCTATCAGCGCGAGATTGACGAGCACCACAACCTGATTTAGCCACCATTTCACAGGGCGGAGCCACCGCCGGAAGGGCACAACCGCATGCGCAAGAACAAGGTTCTCGAACTATTCCGCCAGGGCGACCTGGTAGTCAACGGCTGGTGTGCCCTGGGCCACTCCTATGCCGCGGAGGTCATGTCGCACGCAGGCTGGGACAGCCTGACCATCGACATGCAGCACGGTCCGGTGGACTACACCCAGGCGGTACCGATGCTGACGGCCATTTCCACCACCGACACCGTGCCGCTGGCGCGGGTGCCGTGGAACGAGGAAGGCATCATCATGAAGCTGTTGGATGCCGGCTGCTACGGAATCATCTGCCCGATGATCAACACGCGGGAGCAGTGCGAGAAGTTCGTGGGGTCCTGCCTGTACCCGCCCATCGGCTACCGCAGCCACGGTCCCAATCGCGCGCGGCTCTACGGCGGCGCGGACTATCCGTCCGAGGCCAACAACGAGATCGTGGTCATGGCCATGATTGAGACAAAGCAGGCCGTGGACAACATTGACGCGATTCTGTCGGTTGAGGGCCTGAACTCCATCTACGTCGGCCCGGCCGACCTGGCCCAAAGCTATGGGTTGCCGCCCACGTCGGATCACCGCGAGGGCACCGCCTTCGACGCGGTGGTGAAGATCGCGGAGCGTTGCCGGCACCATGGCGTTTACGCCGGCATTCATGTGGGTTCGGCGGAGTACGCCCTGTATGCCCAGGAACTGGGGTATCAGTTCACGACCCTGCTGTCCGATGCCGCCTTGTTGGGCAGCTCCGCGCGGGATGTTGTGATGCAGGTCAAGGACGGCAAGGCTGCGCCGAGCGGCAAGCGGGACCTCTACTGACGGCAGTGACGGGAGGAACCCAAGCTAAGATTGATGGACAGCTTGCAGAGGAGAATCTGGTATGCCATAGCGCGATGTGGATCCTAATGAGAATAGGGAACCATTGGCGCGCACCATTGCTTGCCACAATGAAACAATAATGAATCAATTGAAAAACAACCTCGACCTCCAGATGACGGAGGAGGAGATGCGCAGCCTTGCCCACCTGGTCACCGAACTGGTGGTGGAACGGGTCGGCAACCTGAGCGGGGAACCGGCCTGGGATGGCGACTTCCGGCTGGAACTGGAGGACCAATTGCTGGCCGAGCCTCCGGAGGAAGGCCAATCCCCAAAGGAGGTCTTTGAACGGGCTGCCCACAAGATCCTCCCGTTTGCGGCCCGGATTGATCACCCCCGTTTCTTTGGCTTTATTCCATCCTCCCCCACCTGGCCCAGCGTGCTGGCCGATTTCATGGTGGCCGGACACCAGGTCAACCAATGCACATGGTTGACATCCAGTGGCCCGAGCCAGCTTGAGTTGGTGGTCATCGACTGGTTTCGCCGCTGGGTTGGTTATCCCGAGGAGGCGGGCGGGCTTTTCACGAGTGGCGGATCAGCAGCCAGTCTGGATGCCTTTGTGGCAGCCAGGGAGGCCGCCGGCAATCCGGAACGGGCGACCGTGTACATGAGTGACCAAAGCCACTCCGCCCTCAGTCGAGCGGCCATGATCGTTGGTGTACGGCGGGAGTGCATCCGCATGATTTCCAGTGACGAGGACTTTCGACTGGACATGGAAACACTGGCCAGGACCGTGCAAGCCGACCGGGCAGCAGGCTTCAATCCCCTTGCCGTATGTGCCACCGCCGGGACATCCAGCACAGGTGCTGTGGACCCCTTGGAGGCGATGGCCGATTTCTGTGAAGAAGAAAAGATCTGGATGCACGTCGATGCCGCGTACGGAGGATTCGCAGTCTTGACCGCAGAAGGCAGGAAGCTCCTGCAAGGGCTGGAACGGGCGGATTCGATCGGACTGGATGCCCACAAATGGCTGTTTCAGCCGTATGAAGCCGGAAGTTTGCTGGTGAAGGACGGAAGCACCCTGGAGCAAGCCTTCGCCGTACACCCCGATATCCTCCAGGACACGGTTTGGGGGAAGGACCATCCCAACTTCGTGGATCGTGGGCTGCAACTGAGTCGCTCGGTGCGCGCCCTGAAAGTTTGGGTGTCAATCCAGACGTTCGGAATGGCTGCATTCCGGCGAGCGGTAGCCAAAGGCATGGAACTGGCCAGTCGAGCGGAAGAATTCGTCCACGCCAGCCCAATCCTGGAAAGCCTGACTCCCGCGTCGTTGGGAATAGTGTGCCTTCGGATCAACCCCGCCGACACCCACCGTAGCGAGGAAGCACTGGAACAGGTAAATCGGACCATTCTCGCTCGTCTCTTCTGGGACGATGATGCGTTTGTGTCCTCCACACTGCTCCACGGTACCTTCTCCCTGCGCCTCTGTATTCTCAACCACACCACCACCTGGGACGATGTACGCGAGACGCTGGAGACGATTGAGCGTTTTGGCAGGGAGGAGTTGACAGGCGGAGTACGCAGTTGAGGGAATGGACTTGAATCCCTCAAATCATGCAGGAACCGGAGCAAACAGAACCAACTACCCAAGCAGAACTTCCAATGCCATCAGGGCGTTTTTGCGGCGGTAGAGTTCAGGATGGGTGGCAGCCTTAAGCAACATGTCGATGGCGGCACCGCCGGCAGTGCCCAGCTTGCGCAGCGATAAGGCGGCGTTGTGACCCACAAGGTAGTCCTCATCCCCAAGTGCCTGTCCCAGGATTGTCGTTACTTCATCCCCGGCAACGCCCAGCACACCCAGGGCTTCGACGGCATTGCGCCGGACCCAAGGGGACGGGTCGTTCACCATGGCAGCCACACGCGGTACCAGGATCCGGGCCTCGGTTCCCATGTCTCCCACGGCATTGACCGCACTGCCCCTGATGCGCCAGTCCGCGGACCCCATGACCTCTTCCAGCAGACCCAATCCGCTAGCCCCTTGGCTCGCCAGCGCATAGCCGAACATATGCTCGCAGGGACTCGTGTGTTCCCGCCTCCGAGCCCGAACCTCTGCCTCGTCCGCTTCGGCTAGCCACAAACGGAAAACCTCATCGTGCTGGTCGAAGGCATGCAGCCCAATGGTGTAGGCCGCCCTCAGTCTCTCCGTCTCTGAACCGGCCAGCAGATCCGACAAGGCGGCATCCCCGCGTTCCCGTTTCTCTGCCGGAACGGGTTCTCCCCGGTTCCAACTCCACATGGCCTGCCACAAAGGTTCCAATGGGTCCTGCTCCCGACCCGCGGGTGCCTGCCATTCCGCTTCCCGATTGTTCCAGGCGGGAGCAGCGGGTTCGGCGGCGCGGCAGAACAGGAACTTGAGCATGTAGCGATTGCGGCCCGAGTGATTGCGCAGGGCCCGGTGCCAAACGTCGTAATGGACCAGGATCACGGTGCCGGCCTCGCCGGTCACTCCCAGTTCACCGCGTCCGGCCAACGATTCCGGTGAACTGAAGTACTGACTACCCGGCGTCACCCCGGTGGGACCCATGTCGGCGGTGACATCCTGCGGGTAGTACATCGCCATGGCCCACCGGGAACGATGGTGATGGACATTGACATCCTCTTCGTAGGAATCCTTGTGGTTGGCCTGGGCCGGGGTGCCCGATCTGTTTTGATGGCAATGGCGGTGCGGATGCATGAAGAAACCGTGCCCCAGGATGGAGCTCAAGGCACCCTTGACCAATGGGTCCGCGAATACCAGCCGCAGGGCCGGGTTCATCTCCAGGATTTCGTTGCCCGGATTGCCCATCGTCGAGAAAATCTCCTCGCACCGATCGCGGATGTGGCCGTGCACCTCCTGGGGCAACCGGGACTGCAGGACCAGAAAGCCGTCGGCCAGATACATCCGCATCTGCTCATCGGACAATCGGGGAAGGTGGTCCCATTCGTTCATGTCGCCCGTGTCGCGGAAAGTTTGAAGTCCAGCGGTTGCATGCGTTATCAAGCCGAAGACAGCATAGCCGGGGTGGTTTCGGCCATCCAAAAGCCGTCCGGCTGCCGCAGACACCCGGCACCGGGACGGAACCACCCGCCGTGGAGCATGCCGTCTGCGTCCGGTACCGACCCGAGTGACAACGGTCATCCCGGACATGCTGTCCAAGGCGGCCAGCATGCCGACGCTGAAAACACACCGGAGCATGCACAAGCCCCGCCACGGCAACGGCCAGCTACCGGGGACACATCATGCCCGCGGGCATCGATGCCCCGTAATCGATTGGTCAGGCCGTCTCCCGCCCGGACCTGCGTGACCGCCAGACGAGGGCCCAAACACCGAGGGTCAACTCCCCAAGGGCCAACAACAAACCGACCTGCTCCAGATAGTCAAACACCAGAATCGATATCAGACCCTGGACCAAGTGGGCAACACCGGCCACCAACAGTGGCACTGACACAATTGCCAGGAACCGCCCCAACTGGCTGCGCAGGTCGGCCGAGGTTCGGAAGCGGTGTTCCGCGACCACCAGGAAGATCAGCGTGCCGATCCCGACCACCGCAAAGGTCGTGAAGATGACACCGCCGTGGATCAAATAGCGATCCAGTTCCTGGCTGGTGAGGACCAGTCGGACCGCGTCGCGCAGGGTCCAAGCCGCCAGGAACCCGGCGGCGAAGCTCAGCAGCAGGTAGACGTAGGTTAGAAGATGGAAGCCGACGCTGCGCCGCCGCATCAACGGATCAAGGGCCATTCCTGAAGGATACAGGAGACTTCAGGCCGACAGCGTGACCGGGGCAACCGTGATCCCGTCCAGGTTGAGATCCTTGGCGAAGTGGCAGGCTGCGAAGTGCCTGTCGGACATGGACACCCGCGGCGGATCCTCCTCCCGACAGATGTCCTGCACGTGCGCGCAGCGTTCCTGAAAGACGCAGCCGGTCGGCAGGTTGGAGGGATCCGGCGGCTCGCCGGCAGTCACGAGACGCTTGCCCCGGCTGCCCTTGGCCGTGCGCGGCACCGCCGCCAGCAGGAGGGCCGTGTACGGATGGCGCGGCCTGTCCAGCAATTCATCCTTGGGCCCCAGTTCCACCAGCCTGCCGGCATACATGACCGCAATGCGGTCGCAGATGTAGCGAATCACGCTCATGTCGTGCGACACGAACATGTAGGTCAGATGAAACTCCCCCTGCAACTCCTGCAACAAGTTCAGGATCTGGGCCTGAATTGACACATCCAGCGCGGACACCGGTTCGTCCGCAACCACCAGACGCGGGTTTACCACCAGGGCCCGGGCGATGCCGATCCGCTGCCGCTGTCCGCCGCTGAAACTGTGGGGATAGCGCCGCAGGTGCTCCACCCGCAGGCCCACCAGTTCAATAATCCTGGCAACTCGCTGCTCGAGTTCGGTACCCTTGGCCACGCCGTTGACCAACAGGGGTTCGCCCACGGTCTCCAGGATGTTCATGCGGGGGTTGAGCGAGGCGAAGGGGTCCTGGAAGATCATCTGCGCCCGGCGCCGGAACAGCTTGCGCTCCTCCGGAGTCAGATTGCCGACATCCAACCGGCCTTCGTCCAAGTTGATCCGGACGGACCCGGCCGTCATTTCATACAGGCGCAGGATGGTGCGGCCGAGCGTGGTCTTGCCGCAGCCGCTCTCGCCCACCACGCCCAGGGTCTCGCCGTTGGCCAGGTTGAAGGACACATCGTGGACCGCCTTGGTAAAGCCGACCACCCGGCGCAGGAAACCCTTGGTGATGGGGAAGTACTTGCTCAGGCCCTCCACTTCCAACAGCTCGCCCGCGGGCACCCCGTTGGACCCGGATGTGGTCTGCATCGCGTCCGACATCGTCAGTCACCCATGGCGCCGTTGGCATCCGAACCTACATCGTCCACGTACAGGAAACAGCGAACCGTGTGGCCCGGACGTGGCTCCAGCACGGGCGGCGGCGACTCGTCGCAGACCCCCTGAATGCGCTCTGTGCACCGGGCATAGAAGGGACAACCCCTGTGCACCGCAAAGGGATTGGGTATGTTGCCCGAAATCGGCACCAGCTCTTCCAGCGGCCCGTCGATTTTGGGAATGGACTGCCACAGGGCCCGGGTGTAGGGGTGGAGCGGATCGTCGAAGATCGTCTCCGCGTCCGCGTGTTCCATGACCAGCCCGAGGTACATCACCATCACTTCATCGGCCACGCCGCCCACAACCGCCAAGTCGTGGCTGATGTAGATGATGGCCATGTTGAGGTCCTGCTGGAGTTCCTGAATCAACTCCAGGATTTGGGCCTCAATCGTCACGTCCAGCGCGGTCGTGGGCTCGTCCGCAATCAACAGGGCCGGGTCGCAGGACAGCGCCATGGCAATCATGGCGCGCTGACGCATGCCACCGGACAGTTGATGGGGAAAGGCATCCACTGCCCGGTCCGGCCTTGGAATGCCAACCCGCCGCAGCAGGTCCTCGGTCCGCTCGCGGGCAGTCTGCGGCGTTGAATCCGGAATGTGCAGCAGAATCGCCTCCCCAATCTGATCCCCGATCGAGTGCAGGGGACTGAAGGAGGTCATCGGCTCCTGGAAGATCATGCCGATTTCGCCGCCGCGCACGTCCCGGTACTCCGGGCCGCGGGGATCCATCCGGCCCAGATCCAGCGTCTCGGTGCCGCCATCGGGCGTGGCACGGTGAAGCACGATCTCGCCGGCCAACTGCTTGGCCGGCGGGCTGGGCACAATCCCCATTACCGACTGGGCCGAGACGGACTTGCCCGAACCGCTCTCGCCGATGATGCCCAGGGTCCGGCCCCGATGCACGTCGAAACTGACATCGTTGACCGCCTGGACCACGCCCTCGAACAGGTAGAAGTGGACCTGCAGGTTGCGAACTTCAAGCAGCAGATCGCCGCGTCCGGTGTCAGACACGCTGGCCACCCCTAGTGATCCGAATACGGGTCGGCCGCATCGCGCAGGCCGTCACCGACAAAGTTGAAGAGCAGCACGGCCGCCATCACCCAGGCAGCCGGAATCAGCTGGTGGGGATGCTGGGCAATCGCCACGATGTCCTGGGCATCCTGCAGCAGCGTGCCCCAGCTGACGGCCGGCGGCTGGATGCCCAGGCCCAGGAAGCTCAGGGCCGTCTCGGCCAGGATCATGCCCGGCACCATCAATGTAATCGTGACGATCAGGTGGCTGGTGAATCCCGGCAGCAGGTGCTTGAAGATGATGCGCGCCTCTCCCGTCCCGGCCGCCTTGGCCGCCATGGCGTAGTCCTCCTCGCGCAGGGCGAGCAGCTTGCCGCGCACCACCCGCGCCAGCCCGGTCCAGCCCAGGATGGACAGGATGATCGTGATGGCGAAGTAGGTCTTGAGCACCGGCCAGTCGCGGGGCAGGGCCGCCGACAGGGCCATCCACAGCGGCAGGCTGGGGATGGAAATCAGAAAGTCGATGAGCCGCTGGATCACTTCGTCGGTCAGGCCGCCGAAATACCCCGATATGCCGCCCAGGACAATGCCCAGAATCAGGCTCAGGGCCACGCCAATCAGGCCAATCGAAAGGGAAATGCGGGCACCGTAGAGGGTGCGCGTCAGCAGGTCCCGGCCCAGGCGATCGGCACCGAACAGCATGAAGGGGGGCGCCTCCTCGACATCGGTGCCCAAGAAATGCACTGTGGCGGTCCAGTCCCCGACAATCGTGTATTCCGGTCCCGGCGCAAACAACCGCAAATTGATTGGGTTGTCCAGAATGGGCGCAAACTCGTACTTGAAGGTCTCCTTGTTCAGGGTCTTCTCGAATCCGTAGTAGTGCGGCCCGACAAAGCCGCCGCCTTCCGGATTCTGGTCGAACCAGTACAGCCGCACCGGGGGTGCCTCCTGGTAGCTCTCGAAGCGTGTCGAGGGCAGATAGGGACTGAAAAACCCCGGCAGGATGGCCAACAGGTACAGCACCAGCAGCAGGGCCATGGAAATCATGGCCACGCGGTGCCGGCGGAAACGCCACCAAATCAGCGACCACTGACTGGCGTAGTAAAACCGATCGTCCTGTTCGGCCACGTCGGCTACCAGGACGTCCTCAAAGATTTCCGTGGAAGCGGTCATGACGGTTTCCGATGGTGTCAACGGGCCGAAGCGCCGCCGTAGCGAATACGCGGATCCAGCACCGCCAACAAGATGTCCGACAACAACGTGCCCAACACGGTCAGCACCGACAGGATCATGACGATGCTGCCGGCCAGGAACATGTCCTGGGCCAACACAGCCCGCAGCAGGAGCGGTCCGGTGGTCTGCAGGCCCAGGATCAGGGAGACCAGCACCTCGCCGGAGAAGATGCCCGGCAGAACCCAGCCAATCGTGCTGATGACAGGGTTCATGGACATGCGCACCGGATACTTGAACAGAAGCCGCATCTCGTTAACGCCCTTGGCGCGGGCGGTAATGACATATTGCTTCTTGAGTTCGTCCAGCAGGTTGCCGCGCATCACGCGGATCAGGGCCCCGGTGCCGTTCAGGCCGATGATGATCAGCGGCAGCACCAGGTGCTTGAGCATGTCGACAAACTTCTCCGCCGACATGGGTTCGTCCATGTACTCGATGGAGAACAGGCCCAGCGGCGAAAATTCGGTGTACTTGAAGATGTTCCAGGCCAACACCATGGCCAGCAAAAACGCCGGAGTGGCCAATCCCAGGAAGCCAAAGAAGGTGAAGATGTAGTCCAGCACCGAGTACTGGTGGGTGGCGGAGTAGATCCCAATCGGAATGGCAACGACCCAGGACACGATCAGGGCCAGGATGGAAATCAGCAGCGTCAGGGGCAGGCGTTCGCCGAGCAGTTCGTTGACCGTCTTGCCCCACTGGAACGACCAGCCGAAGTTGAACTTGAACAGGATGCCCCGCATCCACTTGATGTAACGCTTCCAGACCGGCTCGTCGAAACCGTACATCTTGATCAGCCGCTCCGCTTCCTCCTCGTTGAGCTGGATGCCGGAGGCGCGCAGGTTCTCGATCTGGTAGGTGACCCAGTCGCCCGGGGGCAACTCGATGATCGTGAACGACACGATCGAGATCAGCACCAGGATCGGTATCAGCATCACGCTGCGGCGCACGATGTAGGCAACCATCGGGGCGGGTTCCGGTCTGAATGGTTAAGTCGGCCTGGCGACATCCCTTGGGGGGACACCGCCAGGCCTGTCAACAATCCTGGGAGTTCAGATTACTGGTTCTCTTCGGGGTTGAGGTAGTAGAGCTGTTCCATGGCGAAGTTCTGGGCGATGGCAAAGCCGTCGGTCGCCACGTTGGCCATGTTGACGGAGACAATCAGCGGATATTTCACGTTCTCCACGATGGTGATCTCGGGCAGGTTGGCCTGGTGCCAAGCGTTGCCCTCCTCCTTGAAGGCGTTGTACTCGTCGCCGCCGGACACGGAACCCCAGCGTTCGATGTCAAGGGCGTAGGCGTCCTTGACCCACTGCGGCGGTTCCCAGGCGGGATCGCGGGCATCCTCGGCGGCGTTCATGTACTGCCACCAGGCATAGCCGGCACGCTGGATGGTGTCGCTGGTCCAGTTGTTGTCCCAACCCTGGTCATGGGCCCAGAAAACCGTGGCCTGCAGTTCGTTGTTGTTGCGCCGCTGGGCCCAAAGGGCTGAATCGAGCTTCTTGACCAGTGCCCGGATACCGATGTCGCCCAGGTATTCGGCGACCAGTTCGGAGGCCGGTTCCAGGTCGGGTGCGTGGGCACCGTGTTCAATCAGCAACTCGAACGGCTCGCCCGAAGGATACAGGCGGTAGCCGTCTTCGTCCCGCTGATCAAGACCGATGGAATCGAGCAGGGCATTGGCGCGGTCCAAGTCCTGGGTGGAAAGGTCGGCGCCAACCGTGTCAAGCGGCTTGGTGGCATAACCGTAGTACAGGGTCTCGATCATCTCGTCGCGGTTCACGGCCAGGCTGACGGCCTGCCGGAACTCGACGTTGGAGACGATTTCCCGGAACTCCGCGGCCAGCGGATCGGCCTCGGCGTTGTACGTCTGGTTGATCCAGACGGAACTGGAATCCACATGCATGTCCAACAGCTGATGGCGGTAGCCGCCCGCCGGTCCATTCTCCACATAGAGCGGAATCTTGACCAAGCCGGTGCTTTCACGCATGAAGTCGGCCTCGCCGGTCAGAATGCCGGTGTTGACCATCTCCACATCCTCGACCAGCTTGGAGACCATCTTGTCGATGTAGGGCAACTGCTTGCCCTCGGTGTCGACCTTGTGATAGTACGGGTTGCGCTCGAAGACCAGAAGACCCGGTTCGGCCGCTTCCACGCGCTGCCAGGGAGTGATGACCGGGGATCGGCCAACCATGCACTTCTCCTGGTTCACGTGCCAGCTGAGACAGTCGTTGGCGGCGAAGACCTGGTTCCACTCGTCGGTCAGATTCATCTCGTTGAGATGGTCGCGCAGGTCCTCGATGCCGTTGTCAAGATAGTCCACGTGGAACTGCTTGAGGTAGGCCGAAGGGCGCACCAGTTCCGTCCAACCGTTCCAGGTCTCGATCGTCAGGTTGCGCAGGAACCCGCCATAGGAGGCGTCGAAGTCCACCTGGAAGGTGTAGTCGTCGATCATCTGGAACGTCATCGGCGTACCGGTGGGATCGTTCCGCGTCCGGAAGCGCTTGGGGAAGGTGGGGGTCAGGAAATCGTTGCCGTAGATGTCCTCGGCCACGAACCTGGCATCCTCGGCAGTGACTAGGGAGCCATCGGACCACTTGAGGCCCTCACGCATGTGGAAGACGAAGGTCTGATTGTTGTTGGAGACCTCGTAGTCCTTCAGGATGTTGCCTCGGATGCCCTGGACACCCAGACCGGGCGCGGAGAGCAGCGGCTCGTTCATGCCGACGAAGGTGTCCGGATTCCAGTCCGGGCGGAAGTGCAGGGTGCGCAGGGTGCCGCCAAAGTTGCCGGGCTGCCAGTCAACGTGATCCTCAGGCAGGAGGACGCCGGGGCCCACAACAAACGGTTCGTTGGGGAGGCGATCTTCCAGCGGGGGCAGTTCGCCCGACGCCACACGGTCCCACAGCACCGGCGACTCCAAGGGATTGCCCGCCATCGTTTCCTCTGCGGCCGCCGGGGCCGCATCCTCGGCCGGGGCTTCGGCCGCAGGTCCGGCAGGGGCACCACATGCCGCCACTGCCAATAGCGCAATCAGCAAGGCTGCCAACAGCCCTGCCCTGAAGGGTGTTTTCATTCAGGTTCTCCTGGGTGCATGTCTGGAATGCGAACACCGACCCGGTCCAAGGGGCTGGCCGAACGAAATCACTGCCGGCAACGACGAGTGGTGCTATGACGAAACGGGATCGGTAGTCCTATTGTAGGGTTGTCCCGCCCTCCGCGCAAAAGAGCGTGCCGGCCCGCGCGGTGCAGCCACGAGGCCGGCCGACACCGTCAGTTCCGTGTGCGAAAGGTTTCCGCATGCAGTGTGGCCGCCGCCAACCGCGCCCTGTCCACAGCCACCCCCAGGCCCGGCGCCTGGGGAACCGACACGGTCGAGTCCGCGTTGAGTTCGAAGTCCGGCAGCGCCACGTCCTCATGATAGTAGCGGCGGGAGGCGGAGATGTCGCCGGGCAGCGTAAAGTTGGGCAGCGAGGCCAGGGCCAGGTTTGCGGCCCGGCCCACGTTCGTCTCCAGCATGCCCCCGCACCAAACCGGCACACCGGCCTCCCGGCACATGTCGTGGATGCGCAGGGCTGCACTCAGGCCGCCAACCCGGCCCACCTTGATGTTCATGTTGCGGCAGGCCCGGATTTTCAGGGCCCACCCGGCATGCAGCGGCGAGTGAATACTTTCGTCGAGGCAGATGGGCGTCCGCATCTCGGCCTGCAGGGCAGCGTGGTCCACGATGTCGTCGTGGTGGAAGGGCTGTTCGATCAGCAGCAGGCCGAAGTGGTCGAGTTCCTTCAGGGACGCGGTATCTTCCGGAACATAGGCGGAGTTGGCGTCCACCTGCAGAGCCAGGTCCGGCCAACGGTCGCGCACCGCCGCCACCGGCTCGACATCCCAGCCCGGCTTGATCTTGAGCTTGACCCTCGCATACCCTTCGTCAATCCAGGCCGCGACGCGGTCCAGCAGTTCGGAAATGGACGGCTCGATGCCCTGGGACACGCCGACCGCCACCCGATCCCCCCGGCCGCCCAGGGCCGCCTGCAGCGAATGCCCGGCCTGCTGCGCCTCAAGATCCCAGACCGCATTCTCCAGGGCCGCCTTGGCCATGGGATGGCCCCGCACGGGGGCAAACAGCCGTTCGCAATCGTGAGCGGCCACCGCACCGGCCTCCAGCAACCGCGGCACCAGGTAGCCGGCCATCACATGCAGGGCCGTGCCCATGGTCTCCGCCGAGTACCACGGCCCGGAGCCGGCCACACACTCCCCCCATCCAATCAGATCTCCACCGCGGACCGCGACCAGGATGGATTCACGGTGCGTCTCGCGCCGAAAACTGGTCTCGAACGGATGCACGTAGGGAAGCCGGATGTGGTGCAGTTCAATGCACGAAACGACGACCGGTTGCCTGTCACTCATCTTGAATCTCCAAGGGCACTTGGTTCACGGTCCCATCATGCAGCCAGCACCACACATCCTGGCCCGCCTCCGCCTTCAGGCGTACGGGCACCTGCTCGGGACACACCGTCAACGGCACATCGCACCGGGGATGGAAGCGGCAGCCGCTTGGCAGCCGGCGCAGGTCGGGCGGCGCGCCCGGGATGAACTCGGGCAGGGCTTCGTCGTGCAGGCGCGGAATGCTGCCCAGCAACCGGCGCGTGTACGGATGGGCCGGCTGCCCCAGGATCTGTTCCGAACTGCCAATTTCGGCAATCCGGCCGGCATAGACGACCGCCAGGCGGTCACAGATGTCGCTCGCCAGCGCAATGTCGTGGGTGATAAACAGGATGGAGAGCCCCTCTGCCTTCAGGTCCTTGAGCAGGTTCATGATCTGCGCCTGCACACTGACATCAAGGGCGGATGTCGGTTCGTCCATGATCAACAGGCGCGGCGAGAAGATCAAGGACCCCGCAATCATTACACGCTGTTTCATGCCGCCCGACAACTCGTGCGGGTAGAGGTTCCAGGCGCCGGACGGGAGGCCCACGCGTTCCAGCAGGCCGCGGGCCTGGCGCTCGAGGGCATCCGGTGCGATGTTGGCGGATCGCGACTGGCGCACCGGTTCCGTCAGCCACTTGCCCACGCGCATGACGGGATTGAGGCTGTTCTGGGCTCCCTGGGGCACCAGGGCCATCCGTCGCCAGCGCACGGTGCGCCGAAACTCCTCGGCATCCAGGGCCGACACGCAGACTCCGTCCAGCCACACCTCCCCTTCGTGCCGGGACGTGTTGCCGGGCAGGATGCGCAGCATGGCGTTGGCCGCACTGGACTTGCCGCACCCGGACTCGCCGACGAACCCCAGGGCCGTGCCCGGTTCGCCCAGTTCAAACGACACCCCGTCCACGGCCTTGACCGCGCCGGCCGGATCGGCGTAGTGGAGATACAGGTCGCGAACCTGCAGAACGGAGGCCATCGTCAATCGGCCCGTCGGGTTTGGCGCAGGCGAGGGTTGACCACCGGCTCGATGGCCAGCGACAACAGCATGAACGTCGAGGCCACCATCACAATCAGGAGGCCGGGGGGCACGATCCACCACCAATAGCCGACGTAGACCCCTCCGGTGCGGAAGCCCGCCTCCAGAATCTGGCCCCAGGTGGGAATCGACGGATCCCCCAGACCCAGGAAACTAAGGCCCGCCTCGGCCAGGATGGCCGACGGTGCGGTGAAGATGATCTGGGCCAGGAAGTACGGCATGATTTGCGGCAGGATGTGGCGGTACATGACCCGCCAGCGCGAAGACCCCAGGCTTTGCACGGCCTCGATCAACTGGCTTGAGCGCATGTGCAGCACCATGACCCGCACCTGGATGGCCAGGCCAGGCCAGCTGAAGGCAATCAGAATACCGATGATAACGGTCAGGTTGGGGCCGATGATGAACAGGAGAAAAATCAGCAGGGGCAGGACGGGAATGTTGGCCACGATGTCCGAGAGCCGTTGAATCACCGTGTCGACCGTCCCTCCCAGATAGCCGGACGTCATGCCCAGGACGGTGCCGATGGAGGTGGACAGGAGTGCCACCACGACGCCAATCACCAGGGCGGTAGGCAAACCGTACAGCAACCCCTGGGCCAGGTCGCGGCCGATGCTGTCCGTGCCCATGCGGCCAAAGGCGTCCCCGCCGGCCACCAACTCCACGGACCCGATGCCGTCGCCCTCCGCCCGCGTGGCCGTCTGAAAGAGGAATGTGTACTCGCCCGACATCGGGGCGAACCCGTCGCCCGCTGCGTCCGGCACGCCAAAGAGGATGTCCATGACGCGCGGGCGGATCTCCTCCGCGTCCATTTGCAGGCCGTACTCCTCGGCCAGGAACTCCTGCAACGAACTGAGGGTGCTTTCGTCGGCGCTGAGCTGGATGCGCAGGGGATCGTCGAAGTGGCGCGCGTACGGTCCCTCCTCCCCCTCGCGCGGTCCGCGGACCGCATGGCGCAGCACACTGACACGGGTTTCATCGGGCCGGATCAGGGTGAGAGCCAGCAGCGGCGCCCTTTCCTCGAACCGTACGTCCCGCACGGTCAGGGCCAGGAAGGCCGGCACGGCCTCCGGTTCCATAGTGTAGGGAATGTTCCAGCTGGCAATCAGGTTGCGTCCCTTCTCCTCAACCGTCTCCGGTTCCCCGCGGACGGCCTGCCAGTGATCCGCCCGCGGTTGACTGTCCACCCGCCGGATCCACGCCGGCGGCGCGGCCTTCGGGTTGTCCACCCAGTGAATCGGATTGCTCCAGACCCGGTTGCCGAAGTCGTCGGGATAGGAGGCGACCACCCATACCGAGAGCACAACCTGCGCGGACAGGGACAGCAGGCCCAGCAGACCCACCGGTGTCTTGAGCAAGGCGTCCCGTATCTGCCGAATGCGCATCAGTCTGCGTAGCTGACCCGCGGGTCCAGGAAGATGTACAGCGTCTCCAACAGGAGGCGGATGGCCACGTACATCAGGGTGAACATGAAGGTGAGCGCCACGATCACCCCCTCGTCGGGGGTGCCGGCCAACGCGTCGTAGTACAGCCGGCCCATGCCCTGCCAGTTGAAGACGGTCTCAATCAGAATCGATCCGGACAGCGAACCGGCCAGGCCGAAGATCAGGCCCGTGACAATGGGCGGGGCGGCCACGCGCAGGATGTGGGCGTTGCGCACGCGGGTCTCGGACAGCCCCCGGGCCCGGGCCATGCCCACGAAGTCCTCCTGGGCGATGTTGAGCGTGATTGTCCGCACCCCATACATGTAGGGCCCCACGCTGACCAGCACCATGGACAACACCGGCAACACGGCGTGCCGGGCCAAATCGGCAAACCTGAGCCAGCCCCCTTCCGGGGGCGGCGTGCTGTACATGCCTCCGGACGGCAGCAGGCGCCAATGCACCGACACCACGAGGATGAGGAGAATGCCAATCCACCAGGTGGGAATCGCGTAGGTAACGGCCGCCAGGCCGGATACCAGACGATCAATCCAACTGCCGGGCCGGGTTGCCACGTACAGGCCCCCGGCCAGGCCGGTCAGGGCCACAATCACCGTCGAGGTGGTCATCAGCAGGATGGTGTTCGGCAACCGTTCCAGCACGATGTCGGCGATCCGGCTGGATCCCGCAAAGGAACGGAGGGAACGGGCCTCCCCAAGGTCCAGCCGCATGACCCTGAACACGGTTCCCGGCAGCCGGCGCTGCCACGGGATGTCGAGTCCGTAGAACGACTCCAGTTCCGCCTTGCGGGCGGCCAGGACCCGTTCCAGTTCATCCGGATCCCGGATGGTCTCGGCCAGGGTGGTCCGTTCGACCCGAATTTGCTCGCCCACAACCGACGAAAGGATGCGGTCCGAAAAGCCAGTCAGGCCCAGGGTCAGGACGAGCAGCAACAGAACGACGAAAAAGACCCCGACCATGGTCAGGGCGCGCACCGCCAGGGGGATCAGGTTGCGCATGGCAGCCTGCCTAAAGTTGCCGGCCCGGGATCCGGCAGCCTTGAGTCCGACAGGAACATGGTTCTACCTTACCGGCTGGCTGGCAGCCTCCACCACGACTACCGTGATGACAGCCGTCTTGCCCAAATTTTGGATCCAATGAAAACGGCAGTCTTGCCGTAATCGAAATCGGCCTCCCAAACTGCTTGAAGTCGCGAATCCGCAGCCTGATGAGCATACGGCCCAGATCCTGCTGCAACTGCAAGGCCGACAGCGGAACGCAACCACTCGTCGCGCCCGACGCTACCGGCCTGCAGTAGTTCTTCTCCGATATCGACCAAACCATCGGCTTGGAGTATCAACCGAAGCCCACGTCCGCCTCGATCTCAAGTGTGCGTTCGGTCACCCTGGCCAAGTCGTCGCTCCAGGCCGCCAGGATCAGCTTGAACAGATCGGCGTCCAGCGCATCCGTTTCGTCCGCGGTCAGCGCAATGGCAAACGAGCCGTCGGCCTGTTCCTCGGCCTGTCCGCTGAGCAGGACCTGGCCGCTGGAGGCATCCTTGAGCACATACTCGACGGCCAGCTGGCCCGGCCCCTCAAGTTCCAGGGACACCGTGTAGTCGTCGCCGAAGACCAAATCGTCCGCCTCAATGTCCGTGATGCGCACGAACTCGGGCAGGCCGACGTAAAGGTCCGCGGGTGTGAACGGATAGTCCTCCGCCCGGTAGGCCTTCAATTCGGCGTACTGTGCTCCGGGGTCGTACCGCTCCAGGCTGAAGGGCCCGTTGCCGATGACCAGGTGCCCCTTCTCGCCGAACCAGTCCAGCAACGCGTCGTAGCCGGCCAGTGCCGACTCGGCATCCACCAGCGGCTCGTCCCTGCCCGGCAACTCGAACACCGACTCCGGCATCGTCTGCTTGCGCTTCATGTCCAGCAGCACGCGCCGTACCAACCGGGCGTCGCGGTCCAGGACCAGGCTGATCCAGGGCACCTTGAACCGGGCCGCGGCCGTGTCGGTGTAGGCGCCGCGGCGCTGCTCGAACACCAGCGTGTCCATGGCGGCCAGCAGTTCCCAGGGCGTGCCCACGCTGGAGGGTATCCCGTAGCCTGCGATGTAGTCCTCCTCGAAGTGCCAGAAGTCCACATAGGTCTCGATACGGTTCTCGTCCAGCACCCGATAGCCCTTGATGGTTTCCAGATAGGGCCTGGCGGTGGTTGCGATGACGGTCTCGATCAGCGCCTTCTGCGGGTTGAGGGAGATGTCGATGCCCTGATGCAGGCTGTATACCACGTCGGCCATCGAGATGGGCCGGCCGTGATGGAACGTCGACTGGAAGTAGCGGCTGTAGTCGTACTCGATGCGGCTGACCGCGGTGGTGTCCTCCGGCACGGTGACCCAGGCCTGCCGGCCGGCGTCCCAGTGCATGGCATCGGCCGGAACCTCCAGGGTGTCGTCCGGACCCGCGGTTTCGATCTCGAAGTCCAGCCGGAACGCCTGCGGCTTGCCGGAGAACGGGTGGTTCCACATGGCCGGATCCTGCAGTTGCCGCCAGATGTCCGACGTGTAGACATCGCCAATGCCGCCGACCGGATTCCAGGTGGAGCGCTCGGTCCAAACCCACAAGTGGCCCACCGTCAATTCATCGCTGCCTTCCTTGTAGGCGGTGCGCAGCGACCACAGGCCGCGCGGGCCGGCCGCGATGTCCTGCGTGATGCCGGTGACATCGGCCTGGACGGGATAGCTGTTCAGGATCGTGGCGATCCAGACGCGAACGCTCTCCTCGAGCCCCAGCTCGGTCATCTGCTTGTAGAGCTCATCGCGGGCCTCCCGGTCCGCAAAGTCGCCCTGGAACAGCCGGCGGCCCAAGGTGTCCAGTTCCTCGTGCTCGTACTGCCAATAGCCCACTTCGCGCCAACCCGGCATGTTGCCCTGCCAGGGAGCGTAGTAGGCGTTGATGCCGCTGTAGTCGTAGCGCTGGGGCGCGCCCCGCCCCCAGCCCTCCGTATACAGGTGCCATCGGAAGTCCGTCGGATTGGAGGTGTAGACGGTTTGGATGGCCGGTGCGAACGGCTGGTAGGACGGGGAAATCTGGAAGCCGGCGCCGGTCAGCGCCGTCTGAATCAGGTTGCCCACGTCCCGACGCTCATCCTCCACGCGAATGATGAACTTCAGGACAATCGGCCTGTCCGCGAAATGCCAAATATCGTCCTTGAGCTCCGCCCCCGCCCCCGTCATGGCCGCGGCGATCTCCGCACGCGCCGATTCCGGATCATGGTCCAGCCCGGCCTCGTTGACTTGGCGGAAAATGGTCAGGTAGTCGAAGTCCGTGGGGCTGATGTTCGTCAGCATCGGCACGGCCTGGCCCTGGTAGATCTCGCGGGCGACGAACTCCCGGTCGACCAGGCGCTGCACGGCCCGCCGCACATCCGGGATCGAGAACGGGTTCAGGGCGCCCTCGGCCGCCGGAGCCGGATTGAGAATCAGCGAAATTGTGGTGGCCGGTGCCTCGAACAGCTGGATCTGTTCCTCCTCAAGCTCCCGGGCCGCACTGATCTTCAGGTTGTAGTAGTAGAGATCCATCTCGCCGGCCTGCAGATCCAGCGGGGCGCGATCCACGTCGAAGGCCCGAAAGCGCAGGGTCTCCACGGCCGGACCGGTCAGGTCGTGCGGCGCGGTATAGCCTTCGTCCACAGAGTCGTCGTCCCCGGCGGCCTGACCGGCATCGGCGGCCAGCGAGGGCACGGCCCACAGCAGCAGGCAGACGGTCAGCAGGAACACGAGGCCGATGCGGGATTCAGTCGGTCGGCGGTGCATCAGGCGCATGGCAGGCATGTCCTTGGGTTGAAACGGTGGGAGGGGATGGGTGCGGGGCCGGAGGGACGCAAAGCATTCCTCCGGCCCCGGCGTGTATGCGTCAGTTATCGCCCAACTGGGCCAACAGCTCCGCCAGCTGATCGGCGATCGACTTGATGTTGTCGAAGCCGAACTCCATGTAGAAGGACGTGGAGGCGAAGTTGCCCGATCCGTCCACCAGCGTCACGGCGTGGGCTCCCTCACCCGAAACGGGCACAAACACATTGGCCGTAATGCGGCCCAGGTCGTCCGTGCGGCCGGACGCCACTTCGGTGCCGCCCACCAGCAGAAAGTAGTTGATCAGCGGCTGGAAGCCATGGCCCTGCACCGTGATCTGCTCGCCGGCCGGACCGGCGTTGGGACTGATGAAAATCTCCGGGTTGGGAATGGAACGCTGGCGCGTAAAGCCGATCTTCTGGTTGTAGCCGCCGTACTCGCCCAAGCGCGTGTCGGCCCACGCGATGTAGGCTTCGTCCTCGATGGCGGCGATCGAGAAGTAGTCGCCCAGGAACAGGCCGTTGGGGAACCCCTTGTTGGGATTGGAGGGGAAGTCCGTAACCCGCGTATCCCCCACGCTCAGGTTCAACTCGGGCAGTTCAAAGCCCCAAGTATCCCCCTGGTCGGAGGAGCGGGTGTAGTAGATGTGGTACCGGGTTTCCACGGGATCGTCCCGCATGTCGCCCCACATCACATGGATCACCCCGTCCGGTCCCACGTCCACCGCCGGGAAGAACTGCAGTGCCGTACCGGTGTCGTGGTTCAGCTGCTTGGGCTGCGACCAGCGCTTGCCGCCGTCCAGGGAGCGAATGAAGAAGATGTCCCCTTCGTCGGTTTCGCTGTCCGGGGGAATGGCGGTGAACACCACGTACAGTTCATCCTCGGGCCCCACCGCCAACTTGGGGAACGCCGAAGCCCAGTACCGGAAGTAGGCGTTGCGCGGCCGGAAGCCGGGCTCCAGGAAGCTGGCGATGCGCTTGGGATCGCCGAAACTCTCACCGCCGTCGGTGGACTTGGCGAGATAGAACTCGGCCAGGCCCTTCTGGCTTTCGTCATCCGTGCTGTCGATCCAGGCCACAAAGACGTTGCCTTCGGAATCAACCACGGGCACCGGCCCCTGCACGACCCGCTTGGTGCCAATCGTGTTGGCCTGCCCTTCGGTCTCGCTCACTTCGCCGTAGGTGCGGCGCACCGTGGGCCCCGCCGCCACGGGATCCGACCAGGTCGCGCCCCGATCCATTGAATAGACCAGTCTGGGGGTGGTGTCGACCCGGGGTGAGCCGAGGGTCGGGATTTCCCCGATGTAGAGGATGTCGTAGGACGTGTTGAACTCGACGTAGGTGACGTAGATGACTTCCTGGTCCTCGATGGTGGGATGGGGCCCCGTCGTCATCCAGGGCTTGTCCAGGAAACCAAGCGTGATCGTGCCGCGCATGCGGCCGGTCAGGTCCTCCGTGACGTCGGACGTCACCTCGCTGCGGGCGGTGGAAACCGGTTCCTCCCAGGTATAGCCGCCGTCCTCCGACCGGGACAGGGAAATGCTCGACACCAGGGCGAAACCGACCGCGTTGCCGACCGTGTACTCCTTGATCCCAATGGAGATCGAGCCCATGTAGACATTGCCTTCGCTGTCGAACTGGACGACCGGATCACCGCCGGACACCCGGTCCTTGCGCAGGTACTTGACCTGGCGGGGCCCGTCCCAGTTGACACCGCCGTCGATGGACACATAGGCCGTGTTGTTGGGGAAGTTGTAGTCGATGGTGCCCAGCACGATATGGTCGGGATCAAGCGGGTTGACCGCGATGTCCGGCTCCGTCTGCAGGGGGGAGTTGGAAAAGTCGCGCGTGACCAGGAGGTCGCGGCTGAAGGCCGGCGCCGGATCCCGGTAGGGAACCAGGACCCCCAACCCAGCCCCCTGCAGCGAATCCACGCTGTTGAGGGCGTTGACCACACCGCTCACCTGTTGCCGCGTGAGCGTATTCCAGCCCGGCCGATCAATCCACGCCCGCGGGTCCACGCCTGCGGCCATGAGCCAAGCCGGCCCGGAAATCACATCGGCGATCGGCGCCGCCAGATTCTGGATTTCCTCCGGATTCTTGGACACCTTGCCCCGTTCGGGCAGTTCGGGAGCCGGGCCCTGGGCCTGCACCGGCAACGCCGACATCATCAATACCATTGTCGCCAGCAGCAGCCCTGCGGCCGCGCGCATCTTCCTTTGCATTCGTCTACTCCTGCACTGTGCCGGATTGCCGGCAATCGTCAGCGGCGCAGTCGGGTCAATCCCCAGTTCAGTGGGGGTGCACTCGCATGCGCAACCCTCCGCGCCCGGCGGACGCGGCCTCCGGAAATCTGTGGTCCTGGCCGATCCGATCCCAATCAGAGGGGCATTATAGGTATGGAGTGCCGGTCCCAACCGGAAAACTAACAATCGCGGACCGTGTCTGCCCGCGTCTCCGGAACCGTGGAGGGCTGGTGCGTCAGGCAGGAATGTCCGGCCGCGGATCCCGTTTGGGCGGGGACTCCGCGGCACCATCGGCGTACAGGTGGCACGCAACCCGACGTTGCGGACCGGTTGTCTCCAGGGCCACCGGCTGGCGGTCGCACACCCCCGGAATCGCCTCGGGGCACCGCGGATGGAACGCACAGCCCGCGGGCACATGCATCGGGCTCGGGGGTTCGCCCGGCAGCACCGGCCTGTGGGCATGCCGGTTGGCTGGATTGGGCTCGGGCACCGAGGCAATCAGCGCCTTGGTGTAGGGGTGCCGGGGTGAAGCGACCACATCCGCGGCCGGGCCCTCCTCCACAATCTCCCCCAGGTACATCACGACAATGCGCCGGGCACTGTGCCGGGCCGTGGCGATGTCGTGCGTGACATACAAGATGGAGACGCCGTGCCGGGCCTGCAGCTCGCCCAGGAGATGAAGGATCTCGGCTCGGCTCGAGGCGTCCACCATGGACACCGGTTCGTCGGCGAACAGGTATTCGGGCTGCAGCATCAGGGCGCGGGCAATGCCCAGCCGCTGCCGCTGGCCTCCCGAAATCATGTGGGGCCAGGCATTCGCCATTTCCGTCACCGGGGTCAGACGAACTTCGGCCAGGGCCTGCTCAATGCGCTCCCTGCGTTCGGTCCGGTTGCCGACCCCGTGGATTTCCAACGGCTCGGCCAGCGTCTCGGCCAGCGTCATGTAGGGATCGATGCTGGCGAACGGGTCCTGGTAGATGGCCTGGGCTCGCCGCCGAAACGCCTTGCGTCGCTGGCCGCCGAGCGTGGCCAGATCCGTGCCGTCGAAGAGCACACGGCCGCCGCTGGGCTTGAGCTGGCCGATGGAAGCGCGTCCCAGCGTCGTCTTGCCACTGCCCGATTCCCCGACCACCGCCACCGTCTCGCCGCGGAACACCTCCAGCGAAACTCCCCGCAGGGCCCTGGCCTGTTCGAAACGCAACAGGCCCGTGCGCGCACTGAACGTCACGTCCAGGCTGTCCACCTGCACCAGTGGCCGGGCGGGGTCGGTTCCGGGTTCCCGGACGGGGTTGTGCACTTGCTTCATGCGGCAGAGGCTTAATGCTTAATTTATGGGAGGCCGGGCCGCGCGGGCGGACCGGCCGGGAAGCTGCATCTTATAATCCCATTCTTGGATTGGGTGTTCCCGCCATACGGGATCCCAGGCCCCCTCCTTTCGCAACGCCGGGCCTGCCGAACCGATCCGCCAACCTTGGTTTTAAATTCTCCATCCGCGATTGCACGGTACCGCACCATGTCCCTGAGCCGACTTCCACACCGATTCGCCGTCCTGGCCCTGCTGTGCCTGGCCCTGTTGCTGGCAGGTTGTACGACCATCGTCATACCTCCACGGGAGGCGGTGTCCGAACCGGACACTCCAGCCGCGGAGTCGAGCCCGGCCGCCCCGGCCGCGGCGCGGGGTGGGGCGGTGGAGGTCCCCGCCGAAACCGCCGCGGAACCGGTGATGTTTGCGGGCCAACCGTCCTTCCTGACCGGGCTGCTGGCGGAGCGTCCGTCCGGAGGTGCCGATCCGGAGCGGGCTGCCGCCAAGACGCGGGAAGGCACCGATCTGTTCCAGACCAGCGACTTTGAACGGGCCGAAGCCGCCTTCAGGGAGGCGTTGCTGGCCGATCCGGACCATGTGCCGGCCCTGACCGGCCTCTCCGATCTCTTCAGCTACCAGCCCCAGATGTGGAACCAGTCGCTGGAGTTGGCCGAACGGGCCCGCGAGCTGGCGGGCGATGATCCCAAGGTGCTGGCCCACCTCGTCTGGTCGCAGCAGATGGCGCACCGCTTCGACGATGCCAAGGAATCCGGGGCCAGGGCCGTGGAGGTGGCGCCCGACCACTTCCTGGCCCGCGCCGCCTACGCGGACATCCTGCTGTCCATGTATGAAACAGAGCAGGCCCTGCACCATGCGGAACGCGCCGTGGAACTAAATCCCGACAGCCCCATCGGCTGGATCGTGCTGGGTGCCGTCCTGGAAAACATGCACGACTGGGCGGCGGCCGAGGAAGCCGTCAACAAGGCGGTGGAACTCGACCCGAACTTCCTCCTGTGGACCATCGTGCAGAGCCGCCTTGATTTCGACCTGCGGGGCGACCCGGAGCTGGCCGCCGAACTAGCCGCCGAGGTCATGGATTCGATGCCGGGCCATGCCTACGTGCTGGGTCTAACGGTGGACCTGGCCATCGAACGCAACGACTGGGCGACCGCCATGGATTCCTGCCAGCAGCTGGCGGCCCTGAACAGCCCCACCACGCGCTATCCGGACGGTTACTCCTGTCTGGCTTCGGTGGCCCTGCTCCAGGAGGATGCGGAACAGGCGGCCAAGCACCAGGCCCAGGCGGAGGAAGTCGCGTGGAAGGACCGGCTGGACGTGTCCCTGGTGCGCATGCGGCTTCTCAACGACGCCGAAAAGTGCCAGGAAAGCCGGGCTCTGGCGCAGAAGTGGCTCGACACCCGCCCCTACAGCATCTCGGCCACGCGCATGATGGGGGTGGGCTTCCTCTGCTCGGACGACTATGAACAAGCCATCGAACACCTGCAACGGGCGGTCGACAAGATGCCCTGGTCGGTGGGGGACGCGCGCCTGCTGGCGATCGCCCATGCCCGCAACGACCAGGCGTCCCAGGCCAACAGCGCGCTGGAGGGGGTCCGGAACATTGCCTTTGAGGATCCGCTCTACTATCAGGGCCTCTACGAAATCAACTTCATCCTGGGCGACTTGGAGGCCGCCATCGAAAACGCCCAGCGCTGGTCCGTCTTCCGTCCCCTGAGCACGGACGCCCTCGAGTCGATCGCCTATGCCCAAATCTACAACGGCGACGTGGAGGCGGCCCTGCGGTCCGCCCAAGCCGCCTACGACATGGGCGCCACCACATCAACGACCTTCGGCATTCTTGGTTATGTCAATCTGCTGTATGGAAACCTGGAAGCCGCCGAGGACTTCCTGCTCAAGGCCGTGGAGCGCGACAGCGACATGTACCTGGCCCAGTACTCGTTGACCCAGCTGTACCAGTACAGCGACCGCTGCGAGGACAGCGAACCGCATGTGGAGTGGCTCATCAACAAGGCCGACGAACCGGATGAGGTTGTCCAAATCAAGGAGCAGTTGCAAAGTTGCTTCGACCGCCGGGACGCCTACGAGCAGGCTCTGGAGAACAGGCTGACCTTCGACGAATACCGATCGAAGGCCACCGAGTCGTTCACCAACGAGAACATGGCCGTGAAGTTCTTCAACATCGTTGAGCGCGCCGGTCAGCGTTCGCTCGTCGTCTGGTACGCCTCCGAGGAGGAACCCAACAGCGATGCGTGGAAGCGGCAGGAGATTGGGGCCGGCGTCGTGCTGTCCACGCACGTGGCCCGCCTGGAGAACCCGCCGGACTCCATCATCGTGGTGTCCGGGGTCGAAGATCAGCGTGCCGTGATGGTGGTGATCGACATGCAGTACATCGGCTACTGGCACCAGGACCAACTGTCGGACGAGGACTTCATCCGGACCTGGCGCAGGGAGGACGCCTCGAGCATGCCGGCCGACGTGTTCGACGAATAGCCACGACTTGCGGCAGCTTGGTTCGGCAGAAACCGTGCCAAGCACGAGGGGACGGATGTTATCCGTCCCCTCGCTTTTTGCGGTCCGGCGCGCTGTGCGTTCCGGTGGTTCAGTCCTTGGGCACCAGATGCGGACGGTGGCCGCGCGTCACGCAACTTCGGTTGACCACGACCTGTGCCACATCCTCCCGATCGGGCAGTTCGAAATTCAGGTCGCGCAGCAGGGTCTCAAGCACCGCATCCAGGCTACGGGCTCCGGCGGCGGACACAAACGCCTTTTCGGCCAGCGCGTCCAATGCCCCCTCGGTCAGCTTGAGGTCGACTCCCCACTGGGCAAAACGCCACTGCGCCTGGCGCACAATGCTGTTGCGGGGCTCGGTCAAAATGGCCCGCAGCGCATGCCGATCCAGGGCCTCCAGCGCAACGTGGACAGGCAACCGGCCCATGAATTCCGTCATGAAGCCGTACTTGACAAAATCCTCGGCGATTACCTGCTGCCTCAACTCCCCATCGGCCCGGTTTTGGTCCTCCGTCCGCTGCAGTTCGGCTTCGTGCCTGGCTTCGGCCTCATCAACCGGAAGCACCCGCCCGGAGCGGTTTCGGGCCTCACCCGATCCATTCGCGGTGGCGAATCCGATTTGCCGGTGCCGACTGCCCAGTCGCTTGGCAATGACATCCGTAAGTTCGTCGAAGACGCCTCCGCAGATGAACAGGATGTTGGTCGTGTCCACCTCGACAGGCTTGGTCTTGCCCGTGATCTTCGCACCGTCGGGCGATACCCGCAGCGTGGCGCCTTCCAAAATCTTGAGGAGGGCCTGCTGCACCCCGTCGCCACCCACGTCCCAACGCATCGGCTTGGTGCGGGCCTTGTCAATTTCATCGATAAAGATGATTCCGCGCGCCGCCCGGCCCACATCCATGTCCGCCGCGTGCAGCAGGCTGGACAGCATGCTCTCCACATCCTCGCCAAAGTAGCCGGCAGGGGTCAGGCTGGTGGCGTCGACCGACGCAAAGGGCACCTTGAGCAGGTGGGCAATGGTCTTGACCAACAGGGTTTTGCCGCAGCCGCTGGGACCCAGCAACAGCACGTTCTTCTTGGCCAGTACCGGGTTGGACTCCCCGTTTTCGGGTTCGCCTGTGTCGGCCAGCTTGTTCAACCGCATGTAGTGATCGTGAACGGCTATCGCCAACGCCTTCTTGGCCTCGCGCTGTCCCACCACATGCAGGTCCAGGTAGGCCACGATGTCCCTGGGGGATGGAAGCGAGAGCTTCCCCTCCGCCTTGGCACCGGGCGTCTCCGGTTTCCCCGCAGCTTCAGCGGTAGCGACCGGTTCCCAGCCACCTCCGGGAAGGGCAACCGGGCTCCGCACCGGCTGAAGCCCCTGCCCGGAAGACGGCCAGACAGGTTCCGGCGGTGCGGGCAGGTCCTTGACCGGAAGCCCTTTCTGGGCCTGGTTCACATGATCGGCCTGCACGATGGCCAACGCGCACTCGCGGCAAATGCACACGCCGGACTTCAGGCTTTCCGTCAGTTCGGATGCATCCGCGGGTACCTGTCCGCAAAAACTGCAGGGGACCGTGTCCTTGTCCAAGTCCGAAATATCACCCTCCTGTCCAGGCCGTTGCAACGCTCCCCACCAAGCCGTCTACTCGCTCTCGGACCGGTCCTGGCTCGGCACGTGGATGGTGCCGTCGCGCACGGACACGATGTGGTCCGTATCCCCCAGCACCTGGTCGACCAGGCCGTATTCCTTGGCTTCCAGGGCATCCATGTAGCGATCCCGCTCGAAGTCGCCCTCGACTTCGCGCCAGTTCCGGCCCGTGCTCTGGCCCACCAGGATGAACAACTGGGTCTGCAGGCGCTCCTGTTCGCGGAAAGCCCGGCGCACGTCCTCCGTGTAGCCCTGCATGCCGCTGCTGGCCGGATGGAGATGCACGCAGGCATGGGGCAGCGCGAAGCGCTTGCCCTTTTCCCCGGCACTCAGCAGCACGGTGCCCATGCTGGCCGTCACGCCGATAGCGAACGTGCTGACTTCCGCCTTGATCATCTGCATGGTGTCATAGATGGCCAGTCCGGCATAGACACTGCCGCCGGGGCTGTTGATGAACATCCTGATTTCCTGGCTGGAGTCCTCCCGGTCCAGGAACAGCAGCTGGGCCACAATGAGGTTGGCGACCTGATCGGTAACGGGCGTACCCAGAAAGATGATGCGCTCCTTGAGCAGCAGGCTGTAGATGTCGTAGGCCCGTTCGCCGCGTCCCGTGGTTTCGATGACCATTGGCACGACATTCTGCGGATTGTGCAACCCCGCGGGATCAAACATACAGGCGATTCCTTCGCTGTTGGCTGGGGCCGGACCGGTTCATCCGACCCGGTCTAATGAGGATAGAACACGGAGGCCGTCTCGACTGTATGCGTTCCGTCAATGCAGGCCGCACGCATGGACATCGCACGCGCCGCGTTGCCGATGGCCATGCAGTCACAATCCACCAGCGGCGCCTGCCGACCGCAGTCCGGCAAGGCACGGAGAACCGGGAGGATCAGGCCCCTCCCAGTTTTGTCAAACCGATCCCGGCGCGGCACAGACCGGCATCGATACTCTCAACCTTGGGCTACCGCTGCAACTTCCTCGTCCTGTTCCACATCGGCCTCGGCCTCGCCGACGTCTTCGGGGAACGGCAGGGAGTGGGCGCCGTCGGTGACCATCTTCAGCAGACCGTCCCTGCCGACGTTCCGCAATTCGTCCGCCAAGCGCAACTCGACCAGGCGTTCCACAACAACTTCCGGATCGGGGCTGTCGTCGCTCGCGTACTGGTTCAACAAACCGGGAGCTTCCGCTTCCGCGGCGGCCCTGAGCCGCTCCTCGGTTCCGGCGGGAAGCTCGATTGTTTCCCGCTCGATGAACTCCCAGAGCAGCAGATTCTGTCTCAGGTCCTGTTCGGCCGCCGGCCTTGAGGATTCAAGGTATTCCTCCTCCGACATGCCCAAAATACGGAGGTAGCTCTGGAGATCCCTGATGCCCATGGTCCGCAAGCCGGCCGCCTGGCGCTCCACGAACTGCTGCACCGCCCGCTCCACGGATACCCGGCCGTATTCCAGGACGGTATGACTTTCAAGGCCTTCCAGGGCCGCATTGAGCTCTTCGTTCAACACCTGGTCCGACTTTCGACGGGCGAATTCGCCCCACAGTTCATCCTCGTACTCCGCCAGCGTACGCTGGGGCTCCTCCTCTCCCAGCCTTCGGGCCAGCAGGGCGGCATCCCACTCGGCCGCAACCCACCCTTCCACGTCCTTGACGGAAATCTCGAATTTCACGGACCGTCCGGCGTGGACACTGGAACTGTCTTCGGGCCAGGACAGGACAAAGGCCCGTTCCTGGCCGGTCGCCACGCCCAGAAGCTCTTCGTCCAGACCCGGCGGCGACAAGGGTTCCTCCTCGTCAAGATCCACAATCCAGTCGTCGTCTTCCAGCATCACCTCGTCCGTGGGCTCGCCGGCTTCGTCCAGGAACACGCTGTGCACCGTCAAGGTCAGGGTGTCGCCCCATTCGGACGGCCGGTCCACCGTCCGCCGTTCGCCGGATTGATGCATTGTCTGCTGACGGAACTCTTCACGCTCCTCGTCGGTCGGCTCAAGTTCCCGCGGCTCGATCCGGAAGTCGCGATAGGTGTCGATCAACGACACATAGGGCTCAAGGGTTATCAGGAAAGTCCACTGCACCGGATCGGTTGACCGCTCCACCAGGCTCGCCGCTTCGACTGCCTCAATGCCGGCCGACCTCAAGTAGGCCCCTATGGCCTGTTCCACCAGGGCGGGTTCGGCCTCTTCCAGGAGCGCCTCGCGCCCCAGAAACCGCTCGACCACGCGATAGGGCACCTTGCCTTTGCGGAAGCCGGGAATGTTGATGGTCCGGCCCAGGCGATTCCCGACCGCGGCCAAGGCATTGTTGACCGTCTTGGGATCCGGTTCCACCGTGACCCTGATCTCGCGATTTGCCGCCGGAGCAGTCTGGAACTTCACCCGATCTCTCCCAGGATATTGTCGAAAGGGATTTGCAAACGCGGCCGGGGTTCGGGCGCGCATCGTACTAGTACTACGCCTGCAAGACGCAACTTCCACCGACTACGATACAGCTTGCCAATGTTAACACATAACCCAGCCGGCAAATCGGCACTGTTTAAGGTTTGTCGCAACTACCGCCACCTGTGTTGCCAGCCGCCCTTGGCCGCCTGACGGCTCGACGACGGCCGGATCCGGCCGAACAAACGACCTCACCGGCCGCCGTCTATGGGCCGAAATGTGCTACAACATGGGCGTTCCCGCGTTGTCCGCCGCCGTTCTGCTCCATCCCGGACGCGGGTCCCTCCATGTCCGCACCCCCACTTGCCGACAGCATCGCCCGTTTGGCCGCCTGCCCCGCGCTGGCCGTCCTGCGGGACCAGGATCCGAGTGCGGCGGCACTGGTCGCGGTCAGTGGTCCATTGGGTAGTCCGAACGGAACAGCGGCAACAGGAGCCGGGCCCCACACCGGACGGACCGGGATGCCGACGGCGCGGTCGGCGCAGCGGCGGGCCGGGCAATCCAAGCACTGCCCTGAAGCGAATCATCCCGGAACAGGCCGGTCCTGGCGACGATGCCGTATTCAAGGCACTTGCCTCCCCCGCGCCGTGGTATCGAGTATGCGAGTTGCCCTGGCCGCTGCCGCTGCACGCGACCGAACTCCGTGCCCGCGCGTTGCAGCACCCCGCTGCCGGCAGGGGATGTCGGCGGCAACCGTCCCGCCCGTTACCCCACATCCTGAATGGGGGACCAGAGCACCCCTCTCACGGTTCCTGTTGTGCATATGTTGAGAAGTGTGCGCTCCTCCGGCCACAGGATTCCCAAGTGGGTGGTACGCAGCATCGTGGCCATTGTCACGGTATTGGCTTGTGGAGTGCTGGAGACGGCACCGTGGCGTGAATCCGGCGTGGCGGCCCCCGCAGTGGCTCAAGTGTCCCCGATTTCGACGAGAGTTGCATCTTTGCCGACCCCGACCCCCACCCTTGTTGTCGTTGCCACCAAACGCCCCACCCCGGTGCCGGTGCCGGTCGACGACCTGCCCGCGCAAGTCGTTGCCGTCGAGGAACAGGAGCCGGTGGGTTTCCCGCCCCTCTCCACCTATGCCGAGAGCCTGCGACCTGAATTCCAATCCATTCTGTCGGACTTGTCCCACCTGACCCGATATGACATGTCCGTGGAAATCTTCCCGGCACGGAGGATGCTCAAGGGCACTGCCGTCATCGCACTGCGCAACAACAGTGCAATGGTCTGGCCCGCGATCGTGTTCCGGCTGCCGGCCAACCATGCGCGGCTGGACACCGACATGCAATTGGAGCGCGTGACGGTGGACGGTCTCTCCGTTCAACCCGTCCTTTCCCCTTCAGCCACAGTGGCAACCATCCCGTTGGCATCACCCCTGCAACCAGGCAACTGGGTTCGGGTTGAATTCACCTGGTTCCTGGGCTACGAACACCTGCCGGACGAGGGTGCCTACGTCCGCAACGGGGCCAATCAGGACATGATCAATCTGCCCCACTTCTACCCCGAGTTGGCCGTGCATGCACCGGGGGCGCCGGGCACCGATGCCATGGGCTGGTGGATACAGGAGATTCCGCCACACACGGACATACGGTTCCACGAGACCGTGCTCATGACCGTGGAGGCCGTGGCACCTTCGGAATATGTTCTGGTGGGCAGCGGTGCACCCGTGCACGAAGAGGCGGTGGCCCAGGGCCGAAAGCGCCAGCGGTGGGTGACGGGCCCGGTCCGGGGGTTCGTCTTGCAGGCCAGTCCCCTGTACCGGGTCTCAAGCAAGGACGTGGACGGGATTCGGATTCAATCCTATTACCATGCGGAGGACGAGCCTGTGGCCCTGCGGGCATTGGATCAGGCGGCGGAGGCACTGGGCTTCTTTTCCAAGGCCTGGATTCCGTATCCCTATGCCCATTTGACCATCGTCGCGTCTCCGCTGGCGGAAACAGCCATGGAATATTCCAATCTGATTCAGATGGGTGTCATGCGGTACAGGTCCCAACCCTGGAACACAGCCTTTCTGGTGGTGCATGAAGTGGCTCATCAATGGATTTACCTCATGGTCCACAATGACCCCGTCAATCATCCCGGTTTGGATGAAGGATTGGCGGATCTGTCCTATGTCTACATGATGGAAACTGTCAACCAGAATTTCAACGGCTCGCAGCACCTTGGCTATTGGCAACGTCTCAACGAGGACTTCGGACGCCGATTTCCTGGCGACTCGGCATGGTGGCAGGCCTATCCCTATCATGATTTCCGCCACTACCACGCCGCCCACTATCGGCGTCCCGCGGTTCTGTTGGGCGAGATTTGGGCTTACACCGGCCATGAGGCGTTCACCGACAAACTGCGCCACTACATGGACCAAAACCTGTTTCGGATTACGACTCCGGAACATTTAATCGAGGTGTTTCAGGGTTCGGTGCCTCAAGGGCGATTGGCCGAGCTTGAAGAAGCCATTGGTCTATCAGCGGCGCCGGCAAGCTAATTGCGGTCAAGGGCTGTGGTGAAGCCAGGGCGGGGCCTGCTTGGTTCTTTGGAGCCCCCGAAGGGCTCCCTGTCCATGGCGGATCGGACCAAGGTCGACGAGACGGAAACCGTCCTCCGGACCACCGTCAGCCAGGCGGTTCCAACCCCATCAGGCCGGGCAGGGGCGCCAGGGTCCGAACTTCATGGGTCGGTGCCGGCGCGTCCGGCGGCCACGGTTCGCCGGTTCGGTTGACCCAGACCGAGGGCATGCCTACGTTGTTGGCACCGGCGATGTCGGTATACAGGTTGTCTCCGACGAACCAGGCCTCCTTGGGATCGGCGTTCAGGCATTCCAGGGCCAGCATGTAAATCTCGGGCTCGGGCTTGGAGTGTCCCACTTCGGCCGAAACCAGGATCGCCTCGAACCAAGGGACAATCCCGAGGATTTCAATCTTGCGCCGTTGCAGCTGTGAAGGTCCGTTGGTAACCAGCACCATCCGGATCCCAGCCTGTTGAAGTGTCCGGACGGCGGACCGGGCATCCGCGTAAAGCCTGAAGTGCCTGGCCTCGGTTGCATCATGAATGCGGGCCGCCTCCCTGGCGATGCTTCGGGACTGGACCCCGCACTGGGCAAGGGTGAGTTCCCAGACTTCCTCTCCAAGACTGAACGTGTCCTTGGCGCCTTCCCAGAGTTCCGTCATGTACCGGTCTTTGTTGGAGGTCCAGATGTCGGAGTTGATCTGTTGCAATTGCCCCGGCTCCAAGCCTGGATTCAATTCGCTGACCTGGCGGCAAATCTCCACCAGCGTGGCCTGATAACTGCTGTTGTCCAACAACGTGCTATCCAGGTCGAAGACGACGCTCGGCACCGTGCTCATCGTGCTGCACCTCCAAGGGGTGGAATCCGATCTCGATATCCGAACCGACCATACACAGCCGACCGGCTGTGTTCCAACAATCCGCGGGGCGCGTTCACCGCACGGCCCGCAGGCCCGTTGCCCCAGGGAGCATGCGGTGTCGTTGGTTGCCGAAACGTCCGGAGGGCAACGTGGCCGTGACCACATCCACAGTCGCATGCCATCCGATGCAACCTGAAACACACGGTCCGGCCCCCTCCACCTCCCGAGCGATCTACAGTCTTCGTCCGGCAGCATGGGCGGCGTCTGCCGACGACACCCCCTAACCGCGTCCGAAGGCCTTGGCCAAAGCCTTGCTGGAGAACTGGACGATGGTGGGCCGGCCGTGTGGACAGGTCAGGGGATTTTTGCAGTTGCCCAACTGCGTAAGCAGAGACTCCATTTCGTCGAAGCCAAGCGGCTGACCGGCCTTGATGGCACTCCGCTTGCAGATCACGCGGACCAGCCGTTGCTCCAGTTCCTCGTGCACCAAGTCCCGATTGTCCGCCAGACAGTCCAGCACCTCCCGCAACACGGCCCGCGGCGCACGGTCCGCGAGCAGCGCGGGCATGGCTCGCACCACGTAGGTCGAGCCGCCGAAGGCGGCGATGTCGAACCCCAAAGCCGACAGCAGCTCCAGGTGGGCGTCAAGCAGACCGGCGATTTCGGTCCCAATCTCCAGTGTTTCCGGAACCAGGAGGGCCTGTCGGGAGCGCAGGTGCTCGTCCACCCGTTCCTGGTCAAGCCAAGCCTCGTACAACACCCGCTCGTGGGCGGCATGCTGGTCCACCAGCACCATGCCTGCCGAAGTCTCCGCCACGATGTACATCTGTCCAACCTGTCCAATTACATGGAGAGGAGGCAGGTCCCCGACGACCGGTTCCATGCGATTGGGCTGCGCATCGCCCTTGTTGGTAACGGGCAGGCGACCATGCGACCGGAGGTCAAGATCGACCCGGGGCAAATCCAGGGCCAGACCCTCGGCTTTGGATGCGGAACCCCGCCACTGCCCTTCAGCGTCCTCCTGGACCGGCATGACCGCCAACGGAGCGGCCTCCGGCACCTGCTGGTACGCAGCCAGGCTGTCCTCCACGGCATGCAACACGGCCGCAAACAAGGCCCTGTCCCGCAGGCACCGCACTTCCGCCTTGCGGGGATGAACATTGACATCCAGCAGGACCGGATCCATTTCAATGAAGATGAGGCCAAAGGGAAACCGCCCGCCGGGCAGGCGTCCGTGACATCCCTGCACAACCGCCTGCGTCACCGACCGGTCCTGAATCCAGCGGCCGTTGACAAACACATCGATGTGGCCCCGGTTGGGATAGTGCAGCGTCGGCGGCGAAACAAAGCCCGCCACCTTGATGTCGTGGCGCAGCCCCGCCAGGGACAAGGCCTGACGTGCCAACTCTCGGCCATGCACCTCCAGCAGAACCTCCCGCACATCGCCGCGGCCGTGGGTCCGCATCAGCACCCGGTCGTTGTGGCTGTAGGCAAATGCAACCCCCGGCCAGGCCAGCGCATACCGCTGCATCATCCGGGACACGCGCCCGGCCTCGGCCGTCGCGGACTTCAGGAACCGCTGTCGCACCGGTGCGTTGACAAACAACTGCTCAACCTGCAGGGTCGTTCCCTGCACGGCGCCCGCCGGTGCCTGGTCCTCAACCTTGCCGCAGGCAAACCGGAGGCGACTGCCGGTGGCATCTCGTTGATGGCGGGACACCACGGTCACGTGGCTGACGGCCCCGATGCTGAACAGGGCCTCACCCCTGAATCCCAGGGTTTGAATGCGATCCAGCCCTTCCGCATCCGCCAGCTTGCTGGTGGCGTGGCGCTGGAAGGCCAGCTGCAGCTCGTCGGCGGGAATGCCGTCCCCGTCGTCCACCACGCGAATGAGGTCCAGGCCTCCGCCCTTGAGAGCCACGTCCACGTGGCGGGCATGGGCATCCAGCGAGTTTTCGACCAGTTCCCGCACCGCGTCGACCGGGCGTTCGATGACCTCGCCGGCAGCAATGCGCGCCACGGTGGCGGCCGACAGGGGCTGTATGGCCATGGGCGGAATTCCGGACCCGAAACGGAGGCGAAGATCACAATCCCGGAGGCGGACTGGACGGATGAATCCGGCCATCTTCAATGCCGGGACTGGACAACCATCATATAATGCGCCGCTTGGGCGACAGGGGCCGCCTACCGTTCGCCCCTTGCTGAATCCTTCAAATGCCTTCTGGGAATGCCAGCCGTGAATCAGTCCGTGGTCCCGCCCGACACTTTCGGCGTCAGCCAAATCCGCAAACAGTACCTGGATTTCTTCGCGGAGCGCGGACATCGGCCGGTAACCAGTAGCAATCTCGTGCCGGCCAACGACGACACGTTGATGTTTGTCAACGCCGGGATGGTCCAGTTCAAGGACGCACTGCTCGGCGTGGAGACCCGACCCTACAGCCGCGCCGTCACGTCGCAGAAGTGCCTGCGCGTCAGCGGCAAGCACAATGACCTGGACGAAGTGGGAGTCAGCCCCAGGCACCACACGTTCTTCGAAATGCTGGGCAACTTCTCCTTCGGCGACTACTTCAAGGAGGATGCCGTCAAGTTTGCCTGGGAACTGGTAACGGAGGTATGGCAGCTGCCGGTCGAACGGCTGTGGTTCAGCATCTATGAGGACGACGACGAGGCGGAAGAACTATGGCGGGCCGTGGGGGCCAAGCCGGAACGCATCCGCCGCTTCGGCCGCAGTGAAAACTGGTGGTCGATGGGCGACACGGGCCCCTGTGGCCCCTGCTCGGAGCTGCACTACTACTGGGGGGACCTGGATCAACAGCACCCCGACGGCGTCAACCGCGACGACGAGTACCTGGAGTTCTGGAACCTCGTCTTCATGCAATACGACCAGAAGTCGCCAACGGAACGCGTGCCCCTGGCCAACTCCGGCGTCGACACCGGATGCGGACTGGAGCGCATCGCGAGCATCCTGCAGGGAGTCGAGAACACCTACGACACCGATGTCTTCCGCTTCCTGATGGATCGCATCCAACAACTGGCGGGAGCCTCGGACCAACAGCGCCAAGACTCATATGTGCCATTCCGGGTGCTGGCCGACCACAGCCGGGCCGTCACCTTCCTCATCTCCGACGGTGTTCTTCCAGGCAACGAGGGACGCAACTACATCACGCGCCTGATCCTGCGCCGGGCCGCCCGGTTCGGCCGCATGCTGGGCTTTCGGGAGCCCTTCCTGGCCCACATGGTGGAGAGCGTGGTGGAGGAGATGGGGGACCACTTCACGGAGATTCGGGATCGGCAGGCCTTTATCTGCGATACCGTGACCGCCGAGGAGGAACGGTTCCTGCGCACGCTGGAAAACGGTCTTGGCCATCTTGAGGGCATCGTGGCGAACGCTCGGAACACCGGCCGCACTGAAATCTCCGGCGCCCAGTCCTTCCTGCTCTGGGACACCTTCGGCTTCCCCCTGGACCTGACCCGGGACATCGCCCGCGAACAGGGACTGACCGTTGACGAAGAGGAATACCGCAAGCTGGCGGCGGATGCCCGCGAACGAAGCCGCGCCCGGGCCAAGTTCATGGATAGCGGGGCCCACGCGGGCTACCGGGACCTCAAGACCCGGCTGTCCGAGGCCGGCAGCCTGCCGCCGGAAGGCGTGGTCCACCTCATCTACGAGCCGGCACCCGATCCGGCCACAACGGTCCTGGCGCTGCTGCGGGACGATGAGCCGGCAGCCTCGGTGAACGAAGGCGAACGCGTTGAAGTCGTTACCGCGGCCACTCCCTTCTACGTGGAATCCGGCGGCCAGGTCTCCGACACCGGCCGCATTCGGTCGCCCGACCACACGTCCTGGGAAATCACGGTGGACGACATCCAGCGTCCCGTGTCGGGACTGCTGGTCCACCGGGGCACGGTGCGTCGGGGCAGCCCGGCGGTCGGGGATGCCGCCGTGTGCGAAGTCGATCAGGCGCGCCGCCGGCGCATCGAACGCAACCACACCGCCACCCACCTTTTGCACGCCGCCCTGCGGGCGGTCCTGGGCGAATCGGTCCACCAGGCGGGATCCCTGGTGGCGCCGGATCGCCTTCGGTTCGACTTTACGCTGCAGCGGGGCATGAGCCCCGAGGAAGTGGATCAGGTCGAACAGATGGTGCGATCCGTGGTTTTGGCCGATGCACCAATCCAACTCAGCTGGGAGTCCCATGCCGAAGCAGTGGCCGGCGGGGCCATGGCGCTGTTCGGCGAGAAATACGAAGACACAGTGCGCGTGGTGCGCATCGCGGCGGACGGCTTGGAGAGCCAGGAACTCTGCGGCGGCATGCATCTGGACCGCACCGCCGCCGTGGGGCCGTTCTACATCATCGGCGAGGGCAGCAGCGCAGCCGGGCAGCGTCGCGTCGAAGCCGTAACCGGCGAGGCGGCCAATGCCTGGGTCCGGTCGGTCCTGGAACGAACCCACCAGGTGGCCGACGCACTCAAGACCCAACCCCACCAAATCGTGGAAGCCGCCGAAGCCCTCTCCCGGCGCGTGCAGGAATTGCGGCGCGAACTGGAACAGACCCGCCGGCAAAGCGCGCTCGACGACATCGACCAGCTGGCCCAAACCTCAATCGTGCTCGGTGAAGTGCCGTGCGTGTTCGGCCAGGTTCCGAACCGGGACGGGGACTCCTTGCGCGAGATGTGCGACCACCTTCAGAACCGGCTCGGAGACAGCGTCATCGCCTTGGGTTCGGCCACCGACGGGCGCCCGTTGCTGGTTGTCGCAGTGTCCCGCGGCCTGTCGCAGCGAGGCCTGCACGCCGGGGCGATGGTCAAGCAGGCGGCTGCGGCCATTGCCGGAGGCGGAGGAGGCCGCCAGAACATGGCGCAGGCCGGCGGCCGGGACCCGGCCGGCCTGCCGCAGGCACTGGACATGATTGCCGAGGCGGTGCGCGAGCGCACCGCTGCCTGACCCGACCCCGGTCCTGTCCCAATCCGCGCCGCCAAGACACGAAACCCAGTCACCGTTCCAGCCTGTGCACACCACCGTTGTTGTCCGCGAAACCAGCCGCCTGGCCGATTTGCTCCAGACTGTTTCAGAAGCCGCGGGAACCGGGCTTCTGGTGGAGATTCACTCCGTGCCCCCGGGTGCGGACCTGGCGGAATGGTGCCTGGCGCTGACCCATCGAGCCCGTGTCCGCGGTCTGCCCCTGGCCTACGTCGCGACGGGTCACCTGCCCGGGGCAACCGCGCACCGGGTCCGCGGAAAGAGGTTCCAATCGGTTGCCGAGGCCGAGCGCTGGCTCGCCACGGCGCGCGCAGCGAGCCCCGTCCGCAACGGGGCAACCATCCCCCGGGGTTCCCCCGGCAAGCGCCGTGCCGGTGGGGGCCGCGTCCCGGCCGTCTTGCCAACTTCCGGGGGCTGGGTCCGCAACCTGTTCGGAATCGCGGTGTTCTGCGCCATTGCGGGATCGTCGCTCTGGCTGTTTCTGACACATGTGCAGCCAAGCGCGACATTGACGGTGGCTCCGTCCTCCCATGTACTGGAACTGGACGTTCCCATGTCCGCCAGCCTGTACGCCCAGGCCGTGGACAACGACACCGGTCTGGTTCCGGCCACCTGGATCTCCGTCTCGCACGAGGTGGTGGGTACGACGGAGACCACGGCGGTCACCTGGAAACCCGTGGACAAGGCGCAGGGCTACCTCGCCATCACCAATCTGGGCACGGAGGGGTTCACCATCCCGGCGGGAACCCAGGTGCAAACCGGCACCGGCGACGCCATTCCCTTCGTGACCCTCAACGATGCCATCCTGGCGGGCGGAACCGGACTGCAGACGCTGGTCGAAATCGAGGCCGTCAAGGCCGGCGAGGAAGGCAACGTCCCGGCCAACAGCATCAACACCATCACCGGCAGCTGGGCCCAGCGCGTGCGCATTGCCAATCCCAGCGATCTGCAAGGCGGCACGTCCGAGGAGCGGTTTGCCGTGTCCCAGCGCGACCAGGACTACCTGCGCGATGTGCTGCTGGCCGATGTCCGCGGCAAGGCCCTGACCATTTTGGCGCCCGAGGTTCCGCCCAACGCCTGGCTGCCCAGCGAAACCGTATCGGTCTCAATTCAGTGGACCAACACCGAACTGTTCAACGGGGAAGTGGCCGACGAACTGACCCTGACAATGATGGTGCTGGTCAGCGGGTTGGCCGTCCAGACCAGCGACCTCGTGGACTTTGTCCTGGCCAGGCTGGAGGCCGAAACTCCGCCGCGGGCCCTGATTGATCCGGACAGCTTGGACTTCCACCTCGAATCCGGGACCGTCAACGCGGGCACCGAGCTTGCCTTCACGGTCAGGACCCGGGCCCGATACCTCCAGGCTCCCGACCGGCAGGTCCTGCGCACCACGCTGGCCGGCACACCGCTCACGGACCTCGACCGCAAAATGGCAGAACTGGACATTGAGGAACCCTGGCAAATTCGCATTTCCCCACCCGAACGCGCATTCCTGCCATCCCTGCCGCACCGCATCCGGGTGGAGACCAGTTGGCCGGCCTCCTCGGCCACGGACAGTTGATGGTGCCGGAACTGAAGCCGCGCCTGATGGCCGTGGATGTGGGCCTGACCAAAATCGGCATCGCCTTGAACGATTCGCTGTGGCTCGGGGCCACGCCACTGGAGGTGATGACCCGGACCAGCCGGAAGGCGGACTTCGCCCACCTGTGCCGTCTGCTGGATCGGCACGAAGTTGCTTCGGTGATCTGCGGCCTGCCCGTCTCCGACCACGGTGACGGCGAAACCGACCGGACCGCCTACGTCAGGGAATGGGCGCGACGCTGGATGCAGGCGCAGCGGCACTGGCTCGCGCCGGCCCGCCCGGTGGTCTTCGGGGATGAGCGCTGGCCCCCCGCGGCAGCCAGAATCGCCCAGCGGGAGGCCGGCCGCCGCGGCCCGGAGGACGCGGTGGCGGCGGCCCTAATCCTCGAGGCCTACATGCGGGCACGGGAGCGGTCCGACCCGCGCGGGTGGGGACGCATCGATCCCTAGCCTGGACCCGGAACCGATGTTCGGCACCACCCGGCAACGCCGGCACATGCGCGCCCGCAACCGTCAATACGCGGAGCGCGCCCGCAAGGCATCGCGATGGAATGATTCCCTCCATCCCGCCACTCAAACCTGGCGATGGATGCTCAGGGCCGCGGTGCTCGCGGGCCTGGGCGTGTTGCTTCTGTGGAGCCGCGGCGTGGCGCTGGTCCACCTGGATCGGCAGGTGGCGGACTCGGACCTGCCAAGCCGAACGCTGCTGGACATCCACCAGGCCGCCTCGGCCTTGACCCCGGACAACATCGAACACTGGGCCCTTTCCCTCAGTCTTGAGATGCAGGCGGATCGCCTGCTGGCTCCTCCCGGCGGCGACCCGCGGCCGCGTCCGTTCGAAATCGGTCTGGGCGAGCCGGCCCTGTACATCGCCTACCGTCTGGAGAACGAAGGGTTTGTGACGGATGCCGAACTGTTCAATCTCTACCTGCGGGTCCAGTTCCTCGACCGCTATCTGGAGGCCGGCAACTACATGCTGTCGGAAACCATGACCATCCCCGAACTGGCGGAGGCCCTCAACGTGCCCAGCTACGAAGAGGAGCTGGTGACGTTGCTGGAAGGCATGCGCATGGAGGAATTCGCCGAGGTGCTGGAAGCCAACTACATCATCTCCGCCCGCGAATTCCTGGATGCCGTGCGGGACCCCAGGTCCATGGAGATATTCGACGACTACGACTTCTTGGCCGATCTGCCGACCGATGCCTCCCTCGAGGGCTACCTGTTTCCCGACACCTACCGCTTCCCCGTGAACGCCGATCGCGTGGAAACGGTCGTGGCCAAGTTCCTGGACAACTTCGACCGCCGGCTGGGAGAGCGGGGCCTGACCGCCGAACCGGCCCTGACACCCCGGGAAGTCGTGACCCTGGCCAGCATTGTCGAACGGGAAGCCGTCGTGGCCGAGGAAAGGCCCTTGATTGCCAGCGTGTATCTCAACCGCCTCTCGGGACTCTGCCGGGACGAGGTCCGTGGCCCCTACCTGGAATCGGATCCGACAGTCCAGTATCCCCTCGGCAACGCCGCCGACGGCTGGTGGCCTTCCATCACGCTGGACGATTACGATCGCGTGCAGTCCCCGTACAACACGTTTCAAAACCAGGGCCTGCCCCCCTCCCCCATTTCCAACCCCGGCCTCAGCTCGCTGGACGCGGTCCGCAGCCCGGCCAACAGCGTCTACTGCTTCTTCCACACCACCGGGGTCGACGGCGCGCACGTGTTTGCCGCCACGTATGCCGAGCACCAGCAGAACTCCATCCGCTATGGCCGCTGACCTTGGGGTGGGCACGCCGTTGCCATGCCACAACCGGCAGCGGGGCTGCCGCGGATTTGCCCGTCGGCATACAAGCCAAGAGGCCTGAATTCCCGCCTCCCGGTGGACTCGGTCAGTGCGCCGCGCGGGCTTCGGCAGCGGATGGGCCGAGTGATCCGGCCTCACCCGCCAACGCGGCGGCAATCGCCGGCACCAGCAGTCCGTGTTCGGCGGCGTGCATCCGTTCCGTCAAGCCCTCCAGGGTTTCGCCTTCGCGGAACGGCACCCGGACAACGCGGAGGACGGGACCGGTGTCCACCCCCTCGTCCGGCACCCAGTGCACCATCGCACCAGTTTCCCGGATCGTCCCCTCCCGCCAGGCCGTGTAGGCCCGTTCAATGGCGTGCAGCCCTGGAAATGCCCCGGGGAGTGCAGGGTGGAGGTTGACCACCTTCCCGGGAAACCGATCCAGAAAGAAACGGGTCAGAATCCGCAGCCATCCCGCAAGCACAATCAGGTCGGGCTGCGAAGCCGCCACACAGCGCGCCAGTTGTTGGTCATAGGTGGACCGCGACCCACCGCAGGCCCGGTGTTCCGACCAGGACAGGACCTTGGCGGGGATCCCATGCCGACGGGCGCGTTCCAGGCCGAAAACCGCTGCTTTGCTGGAAATAACAAGGCCCACTTCCGCCTGCAGCCGATGGGTGCCACACGCCTCGATCAGCGCCTCCAGATTGGAGCCGTTTCCCGAAATCAGAATCGTTAACCGTTTGACCTTGGACACACGCTCATTCCAATCGGACTCCCGAACCCGGTTCGACCCGTCCCATAATGCAGGCATCGTCCAGCAAGTCCACGGCTGACCGGGCCTGGTCCGGCGGCAGCGACAGCACCAGGCCGATGCCCATGTTGAACACGCGGTATGCCTCGGCGCGCAACATTCCGCTCCACTCGACCAGTTGACGGAAAACGGACGGAGGGCGCCAGGCGGCCGTGTCGACCACGGCACCCAAACCGTCGGGCAACAGGCGTCCGACGTTGCCCTGGAAACCGCCGCCCGTAATATGGGCGATGCCGGCCGGCACCACCCCCCCGGCCCGGAGCGCAGCCACATCCGCGGCATAGGCGCGGTGCGGAGCCAGCAAGGCGTCCGCCCAGCTTGCACCGCCCGGTTCCACCGGCAGGTTCAGGTCCCGATCCTCCATGACCGATCGGATCAGGGTGTAACCGTTCGTGTGTGGGCCGCTGCTCGTCAGCCCCACCAGGAGGTTCCCGGACTTCATCCGGTCGCGTCTGGGCAGGGCTTCGGCGGCGCGGACGGTCCCAATCAGCGTGCCCACGAGTTCGAAAGTGCCGGGACGGTAGACATCGGGCATCTCCGCGGTCTCGCCACCCACCAGTTCGCAGCCACTCTCCGCACAAGCCCGCCGCATGCCATCAACCAACAGTGCCACCATTCCCGGATCTGTCCGGTGCATGCCGATGTAGTCGAGAAACATGCGAGGCCGGCCGCCGGCGGCCAGGAGGTCGTTGACGCAGTGGTTGACCAAGTCCGCGCCCAGGCCATCCAGCCTGCCCAGGGACGCGGCCAGCAGGGTCTTGGTTCCCACCCCGTCGGTGGTCGCCAGTATACGTACCGACGAATCGGCATCATCCACGGCTACGCCCTGGGCGAAGGTGCTTGTGTCAAGCCCCGATCCGGTGCGCAGCAGACCAACCGCAGCCTCGCCGGCCTCGATGTCCACCCCCGCTTTTCTGTACCGGGCGCCGGTCACCGCCGTGCGGCCTCCAGGCCGATGTCGGACCGGTACTCGGCACTCTCGAATCCCAGTGTCTTCACGCGACCGTAAGCGGCAACCCGCGCCGAGGCCAGATCCGGCCCCAAGCCCACCGCGGTCAGTACACGCCCTCCTTCAGTCACCACATCCCCATCCGGTGTCTCTTCGGCGCCAGCCAGGAAGACGAAGGAGTCGACGTTCCCCTCAGCATCCAAACCCTTGATCCGATGCCCGATCCCGTACTGCTTTGGATAGCCGCCCGATGCCATGACAACACCGACCGCGGGGCGCGGATCCCAATCGAACTCGACCTCCTGCAGCCGTCCCGCGGCGCAGGCGCGCACGGCTTCGGCGATGCCGCCTCGCAGGCGGGGCAGAATCACTTGTGTCTCGGGATCCCCGAACCGTGCGTTGTACTCCAGCAGCATGGGGCCCCTGCGGGTCATCATCAGGCCGAAGAAGAGAATCCCGACGTAGGACATGCCGTCGCGGGCCAGCCCTGCAAACGTGGGTGCCACCACCTGTTCCTCGACAACGGCCAACTCGGCCCCGGTCAGCGGTGACGGGGATACGGCACCCATGCCACCGGTATTGGGGCCCTCGTCCCCGTCGTAGGCCCGTTTGTAGTCCTGGGCATGGGCGAAGATGCGGTAGTCCCTGCCGTCGGCCAGGGCAAACACGGACGTCTCCCACCCGTTCAACCTTTCCTCGATCACCAGCGGTTGGTCCACCTGCCAGAGACCGGAGCCCCGAAGCCGTTCCAAGGCACCGAAGGTTTCTGCTTCCGTGCGAGGCAGGATTACCCCCTTGCCGGCAGCCAACCCATCCGCCTTGAGCGCGACGTTGTGGCGGAGGCGCTCGCAGTAGGAGAGCGCGAGTTCGAAGTCAATGTGCTGTTGGTACGCCGCGGTCGGGATGCCGTGGCGCCGCATGAAGTCCTTGGCAAACACCTTGGAGGTCTCAAGGCGCGCAGCCAGCCGGTTCGGGCCGAAGACCGGAAACCCCTCGGCGGCCAGAGCGTCGACCAGGCCCGCTTCCAACGCGGATTCCGGCCCGACCACCACCAGGTCCACAGCTTCCTGTCGCGCACAGGCCACCATCCCTGTTACATCGGTTACCTCAATAGGCACCCTGTGCGCAAGGGGCAGGTAACGGGCACCGCCGTTGCCGGGTGCGATCAGGATGGAGGAGACATCACGGCTCTGGGAGAGGGACCAAGCCAGCGCGTGTTCGCGGGCACCGGAACCGACTATCAGTACCTTCACGTCATCAATCTCGGAGCTTGGGCGCATGTCATCGGCTGCCGGTCAGCGGCGACCTGAACATCCTCGTCGTCCAGCGTGCGCGGCGGGTACTCTAACACGGACTGACACCCGGAACAGGGGACCTTATGGGCGTGACAGGGCAACCGCGTTCACAGCACCCTACGCGAATACCGACGCCAGTTCCAACTTGATCTCGCCTTCGATCGATTCGGCCGTTACGGACTCGAATGGATACGCGCCGGTGAAGCAGGCATCGCAGTACTCGTGGTCGGCGGTGCCGGATAGTGCCGTGCGCATGCCCTCTAGGGAAATGTACGCAAGCGAGTCGGCACCCACCTGCCTGCGGATTCCCTCCAAATCGTGCCGGGCTGCGATCAACTCCTCGCGGCTCGCCATGTCCACGCCCATGAAACAGGGATGCAGAATGGGCGGACAGGCGACGCGCAGGTGCACCTCGATGGCCCCCGCGTTCCGGAGCAGGGCCACCAGCGGCCCTGCCGTGTTGCCGCGTACGATCGAATCGTCGACCAGCACCACGCGTTGGCCCGTCAGGTTGTCGCCGAGCGGATTGAACTTCATCGCGATCCCGGTACGGCGCAGCTCGTCACTAGGCTGGATGAAGGTCCGGCCGATGTAGCGCGACTTGGTCAACCCCTCCGTGTAGGGAATGCCGCTCTCCCGCGCGTAGCCAATGGCATGCGGGGTCCCGGAATCGGGCACGCTCATCACCCAGTCCGCGTCCGCCGGAGCCTCCAGGGCCAGTTGCCGACCCAGTGCCTGGCGGGACTGGTGCACCAGTCGGTCCGCGAAAACGCTGTCCGGACGGGCGAAGTAGATTTCCTCGAAGGTGCAGAAAGCCCTGCGCCGCGGCGGCGCCACCTGTTCGATCTCATAGCCGCCGGGACGAATCCGCACCACTTGGCCGGGTTCTATCTCGCAAACCAGGGAGGCTCCCACCGTGGCAAACGCGCAGCTCTCGGAGGCCAGCATGTAGGAATCGCCCCGTCGCCCCAGAGCCAGGGGCCGCAATCCCCATGGATCGCGGACGCCGAAGATTCCATCCTGCGTGAGGACCACCAGCGTGTAGGCGCCTTCGGCCTCCTCCATCAGCAGCCGGAAGTTCTCCATCCACGGCAGTCGCGCCCGGCGGGCCAGGGACATGAGGATGACCTCGCTGTCCGTGGCCGTGTTGAATCCCGCCCCTTCCTCCAGGAGTGCGGTGCGCAGCACCCCGGCATTGATCAGGTTGCCGTTGTGCCCGATGGCCAGCGGACCGGCAAAGGTTTCAAGGGTGAACGGCTGCGTGTTGGGAAGGCTCGAGGTGCCCTTGGTCGAGTACCGGTTGTGGCCTATCGCCAAGGTGCCGGTCAACCCTTGCAGGTTTTCCTCGTCAAAGATTTGCGAGACCAGCCCCATGCCCTTGTGCACGGCCAGCTGTCGACCGTCCGACACCGCGATCCCGGCCGATTCCTGTCCTCGATGCTGCAGCGCATAAAGGGCGTAGAAGGTTGCCTTGGCCACGTCCATATCGGCCGCGGCAATGCCGAAAACCCCGCAGGCCTCGCGGGGCGAATCCATAGGCAAGTCGTCGGTCACCATTGTTTCTCCACCGCGGACCCCGCGGATGTGCGGTGCGGTCCGTTCAGGACCGCCAGGAATGCGGGTGCCGCGGACCATCCGCCCAACGCCCGACGGACTCCGTCCACCCGTTGTGCGGCGGCCCGCGCGGACATCGCCGTGGCGGTCACGTGCCCCATCTTGCGCCCGGGCTTGGCTTCCCCTTTGCCATACAGATGCAGGAAGGCATCGTCCCCCCATGCCACCTGCCTTGTAGGCAGATCTCCGCCGTCCGGCCACAGATCGCCGAGCAGATTGGCCATCGCACTGCCACCCCGCATCGCCACGGATGCAAGCGGCAGACCACAGACGGCGCGTACCTGCTGCGCGAACTGGCTGGTTGCGCAACCCTCGATGGTCCAGTGCCCCGAATTGTGCGTGCGCGGCGCAATCTCATTGACCAGCAACTCCCCGGTTGCGAGCAGAAAGTACTCCACGCAGAAGAGCCCCTCCAGATCGAATGAGCCGGCGATCTCGCGGGTCAGTTCCCGGGCGCGCCGCGCACTGGCGTCGGGGATCGGCGCCGGTGCGACCGAGATGTCCAGAATCAAGTTGCGGTGGTGATTGAGAACGACCGGATAGATCGCCTCTGCGCCCGAGGAGGAACGGGCCATGACAACGGAGAGTTCGTGGGTGAAGTCGACCACACTCTCCAGGATCGCGTCCTGGCCCCCCAGTTCGTGCCAGGCACGCGGCAGTTCGTCAGGGGACGCCACATGCACTTGGCCCTTGCCGTCGTAGCCGAACCGCGCCGTCTTCAGAAGGCAGGGAAAGGGCAAATCCGGTGCCGTGGGCAGTGATGCACCCGCGCGCAGGGCCACGAAAGGGCTGACCGGTACCCCGTGCCGCTGCAGGTGTGTCTTCTCCCGGATCCGATCCTGCACGGTACCCAGGACGAACGGGCCCGGACGGACGGGCACCCCGTGGTCAAGGCAGACCCGCAGGGCTGCAACCGGGATGTTTTCGAATTCGTAGGTGACGACCTGGACTCCGCCGGCGAAATCGCCCATGTCCGCCGGCGATTCGAACCGCCCAACGTACTCTCGGTCCGCCACTTGGCCCGCCGGTGAACCGGACTCCTCGCTGAACACCGCAGTGCGGTACCCCAGTTCCCGCGCCGCGTGGCAGAGCATGCGGCCCAGTTGGCCGCTGCCCAGGATCCCAATGCAGGCTCCCGGCGGCAGCACGGCATCCAGCCCCATGCGGCCTACCCAGCCTCTGGTTGCGGCAGGGGGGGCCGTTTGGCCGCCAGGCCGCCCGGCCCCCCGCCCCCTGGCGCCCTCCCCAGCCTTGGGTTGCGGCGGGGGTGGCAGTTCGGCCGCCAGCACGTCGGCCGTCTGTCGGGCCGCGTAGGTTTCGAGACGTTCGCGCAGCGCCTCGTCGCGCAGGGCCAGAATACGCGCCGCCAGCAACGCGGCATTCATGGCTCCCGCCGCGCCAATGGCCATGGTCGCCACCGGCACCCCGCGGGGCATTTGCACGATGGAGAGCAGCGAATCGAGCCCCTGCAGCGCACGACTCCGGACGGGCACGCCGATTACCGGCAACCGCGTGTGGCCGGCTGTCATGCCGGGCAGATGGGCGGCGCCGCCGGCACCCGCGACAATGACCTGCAGGCCTCGACCCTCTGCGGCTTCCGCATACTCGCACATGAGATTCGGCGTGCGATGCGCCGACACGACACGCGCCTCGTAGGGGATGGCCAAGCCACGGAGCGTCTCGGCTGCGTGCCGCATGCACCCCTCCCAGTCCGATGTACTGCCCATGATCACCCCAACCAAGGGTGGTGCCACCGTCACGGCTTCCGCCTCCGTCTTCACGATCCACCAATGCCGTCCACGCGCAGCGATTCCAGACAGCCGACGACCCGCTCGGCCGCCGGGTAGGAGCCCGGTTCAAAGGGCCGACCCGTCAACCGTTCCAGCACCTCGACGTATCGGCTTGCCGCCTGGTACGCAAACTCCTCCGGGAGCTCCGGCGGCCTCCCGCCCTCGCCCGCGAAGCCGTGCGTCGTCAGCCACTTGCGCACGTACTCCTTGTCCCAGTTGGCACGCGTCGGATCGTCGACTTGCCAGTACCGGCTGCTGTCGGGGGTGTGGAATTCATCCATCAACAGGATGCGGCCCTCCCCATCGACTCCGAACTCGTACTTCGTATCCACCAGCACAAGTCCCGCCTCGGCCGCGACTTCCCGCCCGCGCGCAAAGAGGCCCAGCGCCAGTTCCTGCACCTGTGTCCAGGCCGAACCATCCAGCAGGCCGCGCGCAACCACCTCCTCGGACGCGAGGGGCTCGTCGTGGCCTTCCAACGCCTTGGTGGTGGGCGTAACCAGCGGTGCCGGCAACGAATCGTCCTTTTGCAGACCGTCGGGCAGACAGTGGCCATAGAGGACGCGCTCTCCCCGAGCATAGCGGGTCCAGAGCGAGGTCTGCGTCACACCCGTAATGTATCCGCGCACGACCACCTCGACCCGTACGGGTTCGAGACGCTGCGCCACCATGATGTTTGGATCCGGCGCGGCGATGACCGCCGTGGGCGCGATGTCGGCCAGGACTTCCGCCCAAAAGGCCGTCAACTGGTTGAGAACCTGGCCCCTGAAAGGTATCCCGCCCAGTACCCGATCAAAGGCGGAGATGCGATCGGTGGTCACCAGCACCAGCCGCGGGCCCAGGGCGAAGAGCTCACGCACCTTCCCGGAATGGACGGGCGAGAGATGTCTCCCCACCGGCGGCAACCCGGTGAAGGGATTGCGCCAGGCCTCCGCAAAGAGGTCTCGATTCAGTGTCACAGAGCCTCCACAAAGGCTTCAAAGAGACGAAATCCCATCGCATCCACAGGCACCGGGACCGGACTGTGCCGGGACAGGAGATGGTCCTCCGGATGGGGCATGAACCCCACAACCAGGCCGTCCGGGCTGCAAATCCCCGCCACGTCGCCGGCCGATCCGTTCGGGTTGTGCGGATAGCTGCCTGCGGCGGCCCCGCCGTCGGCCTGCACGTAGCGCAGCGCAATCCGGCCTTGCGCCGCGAGATGGTTCAGCGTGTCCGAACCTCGCGTTAGGAAGCGGCCCTCGCCATGCGCCACGGGGCAGAAAATCGGCATCGACAGTCCCCGCAGCCAGTCGGCTGCACAATCGGCTGCCGGCGCCATATGCACCCAACGGCATTCGAAATGCCCGCGCTCGTTGTGAGTCAGGGTGACGGCGCGGTTCCCCGGCTTGGCGGGCTCGCACCCATCGTCCAGCAAGCCCGACTTGACAAGCGTCTGGAAACCGTTGCAGATGCCGAGCACTCGTCCTCCCCGGCCCACAAAGGTTCCGACCGCGTCCTGCAGCCAAGTCGTCAGGTCAAGCGCCTGCAAGACACCGGCACCCAATGCGTCGCCGTATCCGAAGCCGCCGGGCAGGACAACCGCCCGACAGCCAACCAGGGAGACAGAGCCCGCGCGCACATCCCGCACATGGGCAATCTCCACCTCGGCCCCAGCCAGTTCCAGGGCGCGCAGGGTTTCGGCGTCCCGGTTCGTGCCCGGCGAGTGGAGGATCAGAACACGGGGGCGAGTCATCTCACATCTCCGCTCCCCGCCAACACGCTGCCAGCGCCTCCACGGCGGCATCCACATGCACCGTCCCTTCGTGTCGCATCAGCACCCGCTCTCCGCCCAGTCGCCCCAAGCGCAGCAACGGCAGATCGCGACAGGCATCCGTCACTACCCCAACGGCCTCCGGATCGACCTCGATCAGGATCCGGCCGTTGCTCTCGCTGAACAGGGCGTGCCACGGATCCGCATGGACCGCGGTCAAGTCCAAGTCCATCCCCACGCGACCGGCGAGGGCCATCTCGACCGCCGCCAGCGCGAGACCGCCCTCGCTGGCGTCGTGGGCGGAAAGCACGCTTCCGGACCGGATCAGCCCGTGCAGCGCGCGGTAGCGATTCCCGAATGCCGCCTCCGTTACGGGCGACACACCTCCCGACAAGCCATACAGGCAGTGGAGGAGGCTGCCTCCCAGTTCCGCGCGGGTATCGCCCAGTACAAAGAGAAGGGATCCGGAGTGCTTGGCGTGCGCCGTCATGCAACGGTCGACATCGGGCACGATGCCAATGCCGGAGATGAGGAGCGTACCCGGAATGGGCTCGCCGGCGTACTCGTTGTAGAGGCTGTCCTTGCCGGAGATGAAGGGGGCCTGCAGCGCGAGCGCCGCGTCCCGGCATCCCTGCGCGGCCCGCACCAACGCCCCCAGCCGATCGGGAAGCGTTGGATTGCCCCAGCAGAAGTTGTCAAGCAGGGCAATGTGGTCGGGATCGGCACCGGCGCAGACCAGGTTGCGAATAGCCTCGTCAACGGCGGAACCGCCCATGGCGTACGGGTCGTGCAGGCCGAGCATCGGGTTGATCCCCTGGGCCACCGCCACGGCCCGGCCGGAACCCGCCGCCTCCAGCGGTTCGAAGACCACGCCGTCGGCCGGCCCGTCCTGGCAGGGACCGGTCAGGGGCCGTACCAGCGTACCGCCCCGCACTTCGTGGTCGAACGTGCGAATCACCGCCTCCTTGCTGGCGACCGACGGATGCGTCAAGAGAGTCTTCAGGGCTTGATCGCCATCGGTCCACGGAGTTCCGGCCGGGTCGCACGTTGAAGGCTCGCGGTGGAACGCGTTGAGTTCCGGCCGCGGCCAGCCGTGATGCACGAAGTCCATCGGCAGCCGTCCGACCGTCCGCCCCTCGTGCCGAATATGCAGTTCACGGTCCCCGGTGAACTTGCCCAAGACACTCAGTTCGACCTCCCAGTGATCCGCCAACGCCTGCAGCCGCGCCAGCCGCGCGGGCGGCACGGCCACCACCATCCGCTCCTGGGCTTCGGACAACCACAGTTCCCAAGGCGCAAGATCCGGATACTTGACACGGATGCGGTCAAGGTGAACTTCCACCCCGAGCTCCTCGCCCATCTCGCCGATGGCAGACGAGAACCCGCCGGCACCGCAGTCCGTGACCGCCGTATAGAGCTGTTCGTCGCGGGCCTGGCCCAGCAGCTCCATCAGTCCCTTTTCGAGAATGGGATCGCCAATCTGCACGGCGCTGCCCTGCGTCTCCCGGGTGTCCTCGGCAAGATCGGCGGAGGAAAAGGTTGCGCCGTGCAGGCCGTCCAGCCCTGTCCGACCGCCGAGTGCCACCACCAAATCGCCGACCTCCGCTGCCGTCGGGTGAGCACCATGCGGCGCGATACCGATACAACCGCAGTAGACCAGAGGATTGCTCACGTAGCCGCGGTCGTAGACGATGGCGCCACTCAACGTGGGCAGTCCCAGTTTGTTCCCGTAGTCGCCGATCCCCCGCACAACCCCCGCCCGAATTCGACGCGGGTGGAGGGTTCCCGCGGGAACCTCCGCGTCGGGCAGGTCCGGCGGACCAAAGCAGAGGACGTCGGTGGCGGCGATGGGCCGGGCCGAAACGCCAAGGACATCGCGCACGACACCACCGACACCGGTGTGTGCGCCGCCGAAGGGATCCAGGGCGGAGGGATGATTGTGCGTCTCCACCTTGAACGCCAGATCCAGGTCGTCGGTGAATCGAATCACCCCTGCATCATCCTCGAAAACCGAGACGAGCCACGTCTTCGCCACCTCACAGTTCACCGCGCGGATGCAGGTGTCGAAAATGCCGTCAATGGTCTCGGTGCCAATGGTCCGGCCCTGCGGATCCTCATGACGGAAACGGATGCGGGCCTTGAAGGTCTTGTGCTGACAGTGCTCGGACCAGGTCTGGGCCAGCGTCTCCAGTTCCACGTCCGTGGGATCGCGCCCGAAGTCCCGAAACGCCTGGCGGATGACCTGCATCTCGTCGAGGCTCAGGGCCAGACCCCGATCCCGGCTCAGGGCCGCCAACCGCACGTCCGTGAGATCGCGCACCGGTATGGTCTCGCATCGGCTTGAATGCCCGGCCCCCTCCTCGAACTCGGGCTGCAACCATCCCACCGCATACCGTTCCGTGGTGGCGTTGCACAACAGATTACGGGCGATCCGATGCAGGTCCTCGTCACCGGGCGCTCCCGCAAATTCATAGCGCGTTGCGCGTGCCGCGCGGGCAGGGGGAAGTCCCAAGCGAACCAATGCGTTCTCAAGGACGCGGGTCTCTGTATCCGTCACCCCGCGCTTGCGCGCGACCTCCACGGCTGCCGGGCTGCCTGCATTGTCCCGGGGATCGCGCATCCACGCAGCCGTTTCGGTTACGGGGTCCCTGAGCAGCCGTGCACAGAGAAATTCCAACGCGTCGTCGTCAAGGTCCGCGTCCAGGAAGTAAACCGCGGTTGCCTCGCAGGCACCGATGGCCGCCAGGCCCAAAAAAGGCAATTGGGCAGTGACGGCGCGTGCGCGGTGCCCCAAACCGCCCCGAATCTCCAGTCGAATCACGGTCGAGGCCGTCCAGTAGCTGATGCTTGACGCCATGCCGACACAATGTGCGTCGGCCAATGCCGCCGAAAGGAGTGTGCCGTCACGTCCTGATAGTTGCGCTCCCTCAGCCGTTCCCAATTGATCGTGCACCAATCGGTGAAGATCGGGAAATCCTGCTCCCTCCGCGCGTCGATTCCACACCCTCCCCGATGCCAAGATCCGGGGAAGGGACAAGGCTTAACCATCCGGAACGCATGCCCGCGACCAAACGGCCAATCCGGGTCGCAGCGAAGTCCGTGGCTACACTATCCGGCATGCGCATCCTGTTTGCCACACCCCACCTGTTCCCCGACGTAGTCGGCGGATCCGGCCTCCATTCCGTGCACCTGATCCGGCACCTGGCCGGGGCCGGGCACGAGCTGGACGTGCTTCATCCGTATCCAACCCGCCACTTCCCGGACCTGCCTTCCGTGACGGAACACACGCTCCCCAAGGGCCGTCACGTGCTCGAATTTGCCCGGCACGTGGACCGCTGGACCGGTTCCCGGACTTGGGATGCGGGATACAGCGACGGTCTGCCACTTGTGCGCTACCTGCGCCGCCGCCGGTTCCCGTGCATCGTGAACGACCATACCTGGCGGGAGTTCCAGCCACAGTACTTTCGGGGATTCCTGCGCCACGAGCCTCGAAAGGCCCTGATCGATCTCGCCCTGTTCAGACCGCGCCTGTGGGCGCGCCGCCATCTGGCCCGGAACTCGGATTATGCGGTCAGCATGGGCGGACTGCTTGACGAGAACCTGTTGCAACAGTGCAACCTGGCCCCCGAACGCATCCTGAACCTGCCCAACGCCGTGGACGTGCGTGCGCCGGCACTGGATGCGGAGCCGACACCCGCCGGCGATCCAAGCCGCCTTCTCTACGTGGGGACCATCAGTTACCGCAAGGGAATCCACATCCTGATGGATGCCATGCGCCGCCTGCCGGACCTGAATGTTCGCGTGCGCCTGGTGGGAGACGGCCCCATGGCCGATGCGGTCCGGAGTGCCAACCTGGAAAACGTGGAACTGGCCGGCCCGCGCTTCGGGGCCGACCTGGCTCGGGAATACAGACAGGCAGGCGCCTTCGTGTACCCGTCGCTCCACGAAGGCATGCCAACCGCCCTCCTGGAGGCGATGTGGCACTGTCTGCCGCTGGTGGCAACAGACGCAGGGGCCAACCGGCTGCTGGCCACCCACCAAACCGGACAGCTAATCCCGCCCAATGACGCGGCCGCCCCCGAAGAAGCCGTCCGGCATCTGGATGTCCAAACCACTACCCACCGACGGACCCAGGGCCGGGCGGGCCGCGATCTGGTGCAGGATCAATACAGTTGGGATGTCGTAGGGCCCATGTATGAAGAGGCCTTCCGCACGGCCGCGGCAGGTTAGGCCACAGGCCGACCATGGGCCGACCTGTGGTCCGGGTTTTAGACGCGGTCGTCCTCCCGATCGGTGGCCATTGGGGGCACGGGCACCAACACAGCAACCCGTTGCCATATCTCGTCCGTCATCTCGATCTCAAGTGCTTCCAGGGATGAATTGAGCTGCTCCAGGTTGCGGGCGCCGATGATGGGTGCGGTCACGCCGGAATGGTGGCCGACCCAGGCCACCGCCAGCGCCGGCGCCGACACGCCCAGTTCCCCGGCCAGGGCCACAAACTGGGTGGCGGTGTCGAAGTAGTGCTCCTCGCCGTACCGGGCTTGGTACATCGTGTTGACCGCCAGACGCGATTCGGCGGGCCGCTCGTCCCACCGGTACTTGCCCGAAAGAATGCCGCCGGCCATGGGACTGTAGGGGATGACTCCCAGACCCTGATCCTGTGCCAACGGCAGGATTTCGACTTCGGCCTGCCGCTTGAGCAGGCTGTACATGGGCTGGATGCACTCGAAGCGCGTCAGGTCCAGCCGGGCACTCTCCCCCAGGGAAAGGGCAATCTGCCAGGCAGCCCAGTTGCTCACGCCGGCATAGCGAATCTTTCCCTGTTGCACGAGCAGGTCCAGCGAGCGCAGAACTTCGTGAATCGGCGTGAACGGGTCGAAGTGGTGAACGAAGTAGAGGTCGATGCGGTCCGTGTCCAGCCGCCGCAGGGAATTCTCCACCTGCATGAGGATGTGGCGACGGGACAATCCCTTGTCGTTGGGCCCATCGGATACGGGCGAGCAGACCTTGGTCGTCAGGACAATCTCGTCGCGCACCGGCTTGATGAGCGCCCCCAGAATCTCCTCGGAGCGGCCGCCGGCATACGTGTTGGCACAGTCGAAGAAGTTGATGCCGATGTCCCGACAGCGGTCGAACATCCGGCCCGACATGTCGGCATCCGCAATGTCGCCGAAACTCATCGTCCCAAAGCACAGCCGGGACACCTGAACCCCTGTCCGCCCGAGTGTCGTGTATTCCATGTCTCGTCTCCTGGTTGTGGGTGGCAGGCATGCAAAACTGCCGACCTGATTGTGCGCGACCCTGCCTGCCATTAAGAAACTTGACACCCCAGCACAGCAAGTTGAGGAACCTGTGCGTCGGACATCCGACTTTGCCCTCGCCTGCAAACGGTGGCCTGCGGTGGCGCAAGCCCCACGTAGCCACAGCCATCTCACACTGGATCACCGTGACCGCGCACATGATGCCGTAGGGACGACGTCTGCAGCCCCGCTGAGCCGCCCCCGACACGACAAAACCACCACCGCTGTCCCCGGAACGCCTGTGGGACTTCCTCTGCTACACTGCCTGAACATCACTGTAGCCCCAGTCTGCCGCTCGCCTGGGCGGATGGGATCGCGTTGTACAAAGTCCAGCCGAGAACAGTCCATGAGTCGATACCAAGGACGGCCCCGCAAGGAATCCAGGGCGGTTGAGATGTGGCTATACATGCTGGATCATGTAGCAACCTCGTGCCGCGCTGCCGCCAAGTGGCACAAGTTCACCCAGGTCACGTACGAGGTGACTCAAACGCGCCTGGAAGGCAGTGTGACGGTTCTCATGGGTGCCTACGGCCACCTGAGCAACAAGGAACGCCGGCCGTGTGTTGAGGGGTTCATGCGTTTGGCATCCGCCTTTGGTGTGGATGTTGTCAACGAAAAGACGGGGCGCAGGCGGGAACCGAACGAGTTGCTGGAAGTCGGTATGCTCCAGAGGTACCTGCCCCAGTTCTTCACAAACCTGCTACAGGCGTGGTGGCATGTGTTTGACGATCAGGCAGTGCCACCCCCGGAGGCAGTGGACCTTGACTCGGTTCTTTCCTACCTGGTATCGGAATAACTGCATGGGATAGGTTGTTGACACCATCGCCATCCGGTTTGGCAACGCCCCCTCCCGAAGAATCCCTCCGTGATTCTTCCGCCAGTCATCCTGACTGCCTTGGCCGGCCCCTGCGGTGCCCTTCCCAACACCGGAATCGGCCATAATCTTGTAATCCCCCAATCGGAATTCCTTGCCCCGGCAGCTCTCCATGGTCGAACTGCTCGCCTGTACCCAACCCAACCCGGCGTTGCACGGCACCGCCCGCGCGGATGCCAGCGACGTGGCTTCCATATGGCAGGGCCAAAGCACGTTCGCGGCCAATCTAATCGAGTACGCGGCCCGACTCTGCTACCGAAGCACCCACCGCATGGGTACGTCCCCCAACTTCATCTCGGCCCGGGTGCGGGAGGGTCACGAGGATGTCATCGAACATGTCGTGGTCACGCTGCGTTGGACGGACACGGACGAGCCGGCTGCGTGGCGGGAGGCCAGCCGCCACTGCGAGATAAGCCGCGTTGCGCCCCGGACATGGATCGTGTCGGGGAACACAAGGGTCTGGCTCCACTTCTTCCGCGAAGGCCGCGCCTTGGAAGCGGTACCGCTGCTCAAAGCCCTGGTGCCCGAGGTCTATGACGAATTCGACTGTGAACCGGAGCCCCCGGCTGATCGGCCGACAACCGGCCCGGTTCCCACGGACGCGCTGCTGACGGCCCTGCAACCGGTGCACACCCCCCCTCAGCGCGTCACGCTGCTGGGTTACACGCAGCCGGTCCTGGACGACCCGGCCGTACTGCTGGACCACGGATCCGCCTGCTTCCTGTTCGAAGGCATCTCGCGGGCCTGCACCCATCAGCTCGTGCGGCACCGCCTGGCCAGTTTCAGCCAGGAATCGCAGCGTTATGTCGACTTGAACAAAGGCGGCTGGAACGCCGTCATTCCCCCGCGCGTGGCACACAATGAAGAGGCCCGGGCACTGCTCGACCGGTCGTGGGATGGCCTGCAGGAGACCTACCGCGCCCTGCGCAGCCTGGGCATCCGCAAGGAGGACGCGCGGTTCCTGCTGCCCAACGCCACCGAGACCCGCATCGTGACCACAATGAACTTTGCAGCCTGGTCGCACTTCCTGTGGCTGCGGGCCGTGGACAAGGCGGCCCAGTGGGAAATCCGGGCCATGGGCCAGGAAGTCCTGCGCATGCTGCACGCCGTGGCCCCCAAGGTATTCCAGGACCACATGGACGTGTTCGAGACGATGCAGAACTGACATTGCCGACCGGACCTGTTGGCAGCCAAGCCGGAAGCGGTCCGAATTCGGTCAGGATACGCCGCGGCCGACTGCCTATACTCTGCGCCTGCACGTCGCGGCAGGCAGGAGCCGGAAGCGCCATGACCGAAGCCCAAATTTTGAGTGTGATCCTTCTCTCCGGGGTGATGATCTACCTGGTTTTTACAACCCGTTGAAGGCATTGGCTCCGGTTTGTCCGTGGATGCCGCAAGCCCCACCCTCCTGCCGTCCGGCAAACTGGCACCGGAGCGGCTCGCCCGCGTCCTGAACCTGCTGCCGACCCGGGATCAAACCCTGCTCGTCGGACCGGGTCAGGGCGAGGATGCCGCGGTCCTGGCCTGGCCGGACCGCGGCTCCGAATTGCTGGTTGCCACCAGCGACCCCATTACGTTTACAACCGATGACATCGGGTTGTACGCCCTCACCGTGGGCATGAACGATCTGGCGGTGTGCGGGGCGGAACCCCGCTGGTTCCTGCCGGTGGTCCTCCTGCCGGTCGGCCAGGCCACCGTACCCGCAACGGAACACCTGTTCCAGCGGTTGGGAGAGGCATGCACCGCGGCCGGGATCTCGGTTGTCGGAGGCCACACCGAGGTCACTGACGCAGTCCGCCGCCCCGTCGTCAGCGGAACCATGCTCGGCACGGTGGACCGATGTCACCTGGTTGCCACTGCCGGCGCGCAACCCGGTGACGTTCTGCTCCTGGCAGGCTGGTGCCCCGTGGAGGCCGTCAGCATCCTGGCACGCGCCATGCGCAGGCCGCTCTTGGCCCAAGGTTGGACGCCGGCCGAACTCAATGACGCTTCGCAATGCCTTTACGAGCCGGGCATCAGCATCCGGGAACCGGCCCTGGCGGCTGCCCGCAGCGGACTGGCCACCGCCATGCACGACCCCACGGAAGGCGGCGTGGCCACTGCCATGCGCGAACTGGCCGCGGCCTCAAACACGGGGCTGGAGGTGGACCTGGACCGCATTCCGGTGCCGGCCTTCGCAGCGCGCATCTGCCGCGACTGTGGCCTTGATCCGCTTGGCTGCATCGCGTCCGGAAGCCTGTTGTGCACCTGTCAACCCGGCGACGCCAACGCGTTGAGGGATGCTTGGCGCGACCTGGGCTGGCCATCGGTGCAAGTCGGCCGCGTCACCCCCCCGGAGACGGGACTCGCGGCCCGACACCGGGGCAGGGACGTGCCGCTGCCCGAATTCGCGGCGGATGAACTGACCCGGCTGCCGGCCGCCTGAAGGCCGCAGTCAGTCCAGGCCGACCAGGGTTTCCTCCATCAGGAAATCCACCACCTGGGACAGGTCGCCCGTGTCCCTGTAGATGGCCCGCTGCTTGTCCGCGCTGGAGCCGGTCTCGAGGATGCGGTGGAGGGTTTCGACTTGGCTGCCGATCTGAAGTTCGGTCACCTCTTCGGACAGCATGCTCAGCAGTTCCCGAATGGCGGTCCGTGCCGGCATCTCCTCTCGGGTACCCAGATTGATCAGCTTGCAGTCCAGGCCCTCGCGGGCGGCGCGCCACTTGTTTTCGTCGATCAGGTCCTTGCTGAACAGCCGGAACGTCAGGTTTTTGGAACGCAGCTTCCAGACCCACAGAGCCAGTGCCTGCAGCAGGGCGGCGATGGCCACGCCGTCCTCCATGCGCGGGCAGATGTCCATGATCCGGTACTCCAGCGTCGGATAGGTATGGTGAGGCCGCACATTCCACCAGATCTTGGACGTGTCGTCGAGGCAGTTGGTGTTGATCAGCGTATTGGCCAGGGCTTCGTATTCCTGCCAGCTGCCGAACACATCCGGCATGCCGCTCCGGGGAAAATCGTCGGCCACGAAGGCCCGGTAGCTCTTCATGCCGGTATCGAGGCCGCCCCAAAACGGACTGCTGGCCGTCAGGGCCAGCACATGCGGCAGGTAGTAGCGGGTAATGTTCATCACGTCCATCAGGAAGGCCTTGTCGCTGATGCCGACATGGACGTGCATGCCCCAGACCAGCATGCGGCGGGCCACGATCTGGTATTCCGAGGTCAGCGACTGATACCGGTCGTAGGGGGAAATCTCCTGTTCTTCCCAGCGGCTGACCGGGTGTGTGCTGCCGGCCACAATCCGCAGGCCCCGCTCGGCCGCCAGATCCCGGATGTATTCCCGCTGGGACTTGAGCTCCTGCATCACCTCGTCCGGGGTGCGGCAGACACCGGTGCCCAACTCCACCATGGACTGGTGCAGTTCGGAACTAATGGTGCGGTGGTAAATGGTGGCTTCGTTCCGGTTGGTGAAGTGGGAGATTACCGACTGCAGTTCCCGGGACTCGGGATCCACAACCTGATATTCCTCCTCCACCCCCAGGGTCAGCTCAGGTCGCTTCATGGCTACAAATCCGTGGATTCAGAGACGATGTGATCGACTACGGCCTTCATCGATTCCCCGCTGGACTGCCACACCGCAATCTGCCGGTCCGCGGACGAGCCTCCCTCAACCAAGGCGTGCACCTTCTCAACGTACCTTGTACCGTTGAGGGTTTCGGCGAACGGCAGGACCAGCTCCCCAAGCTCCCACATCAGCCGGTTCAACGGGACTTCGGCCTCCTTGCCGAAATCGATGAGCCGGCCCTCGGTGCCGTAGCGCATGGCCCGCCACTTGTTCTCCATCAGCAGGATGCGGTCGTAGGTTCGGAACTGCTGGTTGTTCATAATCAGTGATGCCATGAACGCGGCAATGCCCTGGAGCAGGGCACCGATGGTCAACAGGTCATCCAGCTTGGTTACGGCATCGCACACGCTGACGACGAGGCAGCTGCAGTCCCGGTTCACCCGCACGTCCCAGCGGATGGCCTCCGACGAGCCGATGCTGTTGGACTGGATGAGCGTATCCAGGAATTCCTGGTAGGCATTCCGGCTCTCGAACGTGGGCGGGAAATTGGTGCGCTGCAGCGAGTCCCGGAGGACCTGTCGATACCCCTTGAGACCGGTCAGTTCGCCGGACCAAAGCGGGGAACTCGTGCTCAGGCAGAGCACATGCGGCATCAAGTAGCGCATCCCGTTCATCACGCCGATGGTCAGATCCGGATTCCCAATCGTGATGTGGAAGGTGGTGGCGTATATCTGCAGGCGACGGGCCACGACGGCGACATCCCCGACCAGTTCGCTGTACCAGGTGAAGACCCGGGTACGGGTTTGGGGCATGCTGTCCGGGTGGGTGCCGGCGATGGCCATCCGGCAGCCGACCTTGTCGAGGAGGTCGGCCACTTCCGCCCGTTGCCGGGCCAGCGCCTGCCCCAGGCTTTCCACGTCGGGGTGGAAGTCCATGTCCAACAGGGTCGCAATACCCGCCAGTTCCGGCTTCAGGACCCGCTCCGTCTCCTCCTCGTAGATCACGATCGGATCCCGGTCCGGAAACTGGTTGATGTACCCCTGCAGCTGCCGCGATTCGGCGTCGACAATCGGGTACTCTTCGGCAACGGCGAGCTGCAAGGAAGGTTTGACTGGCGGCATCTCGTGTCCTGCAAAATTGCAACTAGGCCGGGGTCGAGTCGGGGCAATCATAGCCGAAGCCGTCGGCTCCGGCTTCGGCGTCCCGAAACTCCAGCGGAAACTCGAACCTGACCTGCTCTACATGCTCAATGTCGGGCGGCAGCCCCAGGGAGAGGTCGACCACGCACTGATAAAGGCGGCCGGGCTGCGGCTCCCTCAGGTGGATGGTGGCATCCAGGTAGGTGTCGTCGTAGGCCACGAACGCCAAACTGTTGCCGGTCGGTCCATCGACCGCGGCGACATCAATGTCGATGTTGGCCTTGTGGTCGGGCTGTGCCTGCAACTGCATGCGGAACCAAAGCCGCTTCAAATCCGGGTAGGGGAAAATCAGGATCTTCTGAATCCGCAACGGTTCGTCCGGCTGGACGAGCGAAATCGTACTCAACGGCCGCCCTCCGGGTTTTGCGCACAGCGGTATCGCAACCCGTGAAGTTTACCAGCCCCCGCGGCCCGGCCCGCTCCGAAGGGTACCGACATCCGTACGCCCGCGCCATCGGTTGGTAGTCCCTTGGGCCCGTATGCCGCAGGGATTGGTGTGGCCACCGCCACCGTTACAGGGACTGAAAACCGACTCGCTCAAGAAATGCCGCCGTAGCCTCCGACTCCGGCAGGTCGGGCACGTACACCACCGTCACGTCGCGGGCGCGCGTCAGCAACACCCGATAGGCATTGGCCCGGAGTTGGCCGGGATGGCGAACCCGGGCCTGCCCTCTGCCCTTCTGGTAGCGCGTCATGCGCGACATGTCCCAGGCTCCATCCGACCTGACAAAGTCCGTTCCCCAACCCAGCAGCACACCGTCCAGTTCCAGGCCTTGAGCCTCGAATTCCGTAATACTGCGGTGCAGATGCCGGCAGGAGCCGGGATGTTCCTCGGCTTCGACATACCACGGAGCCAACAGCCGAGCCTGCGACCGCCACCGAAAGTCGGCGTCAAATCGTTGATGCTCCGGCACCGATCGGCTCAGGGCCTTGTCCCGGCTGGAAGTCATCAGGCCAAACTGCTTGTCCGGTTGGTCGGCATATCGGTCCCGCAGATAGGCCTTGCCGACACGCAGATCGCGGCATAGGCGCAGATGATGCCCGTTCTGTTCCAGTCTCCCGGCCAACTGTGACAACCGCGCCGCGTCCTTAGGCTCTTCGGCGTTGACCAAACCGTCCACGAAGAGGTCAAGATCAGCGGCCAGGTGCGCCCGCAGCGCAGTGTCCAGGGAAAGGTTCTGATCGGCCCGGAACTGCAGGTCGGAGAACTCGGACTGGATTCCGGGCGGTCCGTGCACCGTCCATAAGCCCGCGTCGCCGGTCCCGCGGACGGCATCCGCCCACTGTCCGATGCCCGCCTCCTCGCCGACATGGATTTCCTGGCCCGACCCAATCAGGCCAATCACCACACACCAATCGGGCAGCCGCTCCGCGATGGCGACGAATGCCTGGGGTTCGGACTTCGCCTGCGCCAGAGGTAGTTTGTGGGTGTCAGCCACCTTGGGGGCGTCAAACGCACGCTGCGCTTCGTCAAACACGATCACATGGTGATCAGGTACGCTGCCGCCGGCGCGGCCATAGGTCCTGACGTAGTCCTTGACACTGCGGACAAACGCGCGTCCACCACCACCTGCGCTCTTCAGTTGGTACTGCAAGACCTGCACCAGCGGACCGTTGCCGGAAAGAAAAATGGCCGAGGACGGGGCATCCCGACTGGCCAGCCGATCCGGTTCCTCGGAATGGGCCATGCGCAGGCCCACCAGCGTCTTGCCGGCTCCGGGCACACCCGTGACCAGAACCAACCTGCGAGTCCGCGTGGCTGCCGCTTGCCGGACGATGTCGTGGATGCCGTCAACGGCTGCGTCCGTATCGGCCAGGGAACGCCACAACCTCGGTATCCGGCGACTGTGAAACAGAGTCCGGGCCGCCTGAATCAGGCTCGGTAGGGGGCGATAGGCGTCCCCGGACAGAAAGCGCTCGGGATCCATCCGGTCCGGCCGGGATTTCGAATCCACCGCGGCCAGCAATTCGTCCAGCCTGTGCGGTGGGCAGACGTGGACATGCCCGGTGCGTTGGACAGGGCCTTGCATGTCCGTCGGCACCAGAATGGGAACAACCCGGCGTTGATGGCAGTCCCTGTGATAGTTGGCCAGGTCCCGAGCATAGGCATGGGCCTGGTCGATATCCGCCGCCGTGGCCGCCGCCTTGCCCTTGAGCTCAATGACCGCCACTCCGTCGTGCAACAGGAAGACTGCGTCGATGCGGCGCGCCTCCAGCGGCAACTGGTATTCGAGCACGGCCGTGTAACCACCGGCCGCACCGTCGTAGCGCACCACCTCGCCAACTTCGCGCTGCAGGTGCGGCACGGTTGAAGTCCACGACCGGTATTCCGATGGGGAGTGGATGCCGACGAAATCCTGGATGCGGTGCACCACCCTGGCCGGCGAAGCCTGTTCAAAGGCCCTGAAGTCGGAATCCCATCCGCGGCCCGCGGTGTTCAGGTCGGATGGTTGTGAGGATGTGATTGACACGGTTGTCCTGCTCCGTCAATGACGTTCGAGCCATGTTTGCCGGTTCGGAGTGTCGCATGCACGCCACCTCCGGCTCAGCATGCAAGGGACCCGGTTCGCTCGCGCGACCCGTGCCGCCGCCAGGGAAACGCCAATGTGGGCCACCGGCAGTACCGCGACAAGCCCAGGGCCAGTCGGCCTCCGCATCCCGGTTCCAGCACCACTTCGAACACCGAGTCCCGTTCGCCCAGCGTGTCCCGATCAACCTGCCTGCCGTCCACAAGCCGCAGGTCCGCAACGGCATGTTCACCATAGGCACCCAGCTGCACCTGGACAGTACGGGATTCCCGAACATTCAGGTTCACAAGTTCCACTTCGATCCCTTCGGCATCCATCGCGTGCACCAGCGAACCCACATCGGGCGGCAGGCCGGCCCGACGCGCCTCCGGATCGAAGTAGCGCAACTGGCAGTGCAGCGGATACCCGACGCGTCCGGTGGGCAGACCGCCCAGCATGGTGCGGGTCAAAGCCTCGGTGCAGGCCGGATTGAGATGGTTCATGTCGTCGGACAGACGCGTGTCCGGGGTTGAAGGATCCGCCCGCACACCCTCCATGCGGCTGCGAACCTCATCCAGATCCCGCCGCAATGCCTCCTCGGGCCAGCCCGGATTGTCCCCGGCCAGGAATCGATGCCACTCGGACCGTGTCGCCGCGGGCAATCCGGTTGCGTCGTGGGACCAGTAAAGAATCTCCTCCGCCCCGTCCTGAAACGGGTCGGCCCGGTACTCGTACCACCCGTCGTCGCCGAACATCCGCGGATACTCGACTCCGTCCGAACCCTGTCGACTGTTGGCGTTGACCGCCTGGATGACGCCGCGCCAGGTTTCCACGTAGCGGCGGTCGCCGGTCAGCAACAGGGCGTTGCCGAAACCGTACGGGGCACGGTGACTGAAAAACGGTCGGTGGGCCTTGCTGCCGCTTCCCGGGACCGATACCGTAAAGCCCCAGCCGTAGACGCCCCCGTACCAGCGGTCGCCACAGGGGGAGCCCACCACGCCGTCGGGGCCCACAATCGTGGGAATGATGCCGCCGTTGGCGTCCGTGCGCTCGACCCACTTGTCCATGTAGGCGGTGATCCAATCGCGGTAGCGCGGTTCCCCATCCAGCATGAACGCGTTCAGCATCGGCGTCGTAATCCCAAAATTGAGGGGACTGTCGCCGTCAACGTCGTTGTACTCGGCAAAGTGCTCCAGCATCTGAGCATAGCTGGCTTCGCCGTGGCCGGGCCGAAACCTGCCCTCTATCTCAGTGGGATCGCCGGCCCAGTCCAACGCCGTGGCCTTGCGCAGCAGGGGCCCCCGGCTGCCGTTGAACATGCTGCGCACCAGGCACAGTTCGGGATCGAAGTTGTCCGCGCCCGGTTCGTCCCCCAGGTAGAAGCCGGCGAAACGGCGGGTCCGCCGCCTGAACTCCCGATTGTCGGGATCACAGAGGCCTTCCAGAAAGAACGCGCTGTATCCCTCCCCGTTGTGGAACCAGTCGAACATGACCGGGAATTCCTTGTAGTACATCCCGTCGCGCGCAAACGGAACTTCGGAAGTCCTCGCTTCCGTGTACTGCCGCAAATGCCCTTCCCAGCCGTGGCGGTACAGTCCCAGGAGCCAGTCCGGGGCGCCCAGGGCATGCAGCATCGTCCAATTGAGCAGATTCTCGGCGGCATCGTCCGGTCCGTCGTCCCCGCCCCAACGGGGCACGCACTCGAGGAATCCCCGTTGGTCGAAGTACTTGGCATGGAACGCGCGGCATGCTTCACTGGCCTCCCGCAACAGTTGTCGCTGGAGCAGCGCCCAAGTCGGAGGTGAAACGGGACTCGCAAGGACAACGGGCATGAAATTCTCTCCGAAAACAATGGGGAGCAACAGAAATCGGTCAGTAGGCCCTTTCCATTTCACCGACCGGAATCTCGATCACCGTGTGGGCTTCCGTTTGAACCGCCTCCCGCAGCAGCTGCTCCAGCTGTTCCGGGGATTCGGCGCGCAGGCCCCGGGCACCGAAGCTGCGGGCCATGGCCGGGAAGTCCGGATTGTGCAGGCGGGTTCCGATCACCCGCTCGTCGAACTCCTCCCGCTGGGCGCGCAGGACGTTGCCGTAGGCGTTGTCGTTGAACACCAGCACCACCGAGTGAATGCCTTCCTGCACGGCCGTGGCCATGGCATGGGCGCCGTACAAAAAACCTCCGTCACCGGACACAGCCACCACCGGGCGTTCCGGTGCGGCCAGCTTGGCGCCCAGGGAGTAGAGATAGGCGGCTCCCAGCGTGATTTGGGACGAGGAGGTCAAGTACTGCCCTTCAACCGGCACCGACAGGTAGTTGCGGCTGTAATAGCCCATCTGGGTCATGCCCTGGATAATGACGGCTTCGTTCGGCGCTCCGCGCCGGATGGCCTGCATCAGCGAGTGCTGGGGTTCCAGCTGCCGGTCCGGCTTGAACCGCTCCGCCTTCAGTTGGCGTATCGCCTCGAGATCGCGTGCGGCCGCGTCGTCGGAGCGGTCCGCAAGTCCGGGCGTATGCGTATCCAGGGCCTCCAGCGTGGCCTTGGCGTCCCCATGCAGGAACAGGGTATCGGCGGCAGACCGGTCCGGATTGAGATCGTCGATATCGAGCTGCACAACAGGCACCGAAAGATGGCTTAGGTCCTGGCCAACGCCGACCGCAATCACCAAATCCCGCTGGTCGATCCACTCCTTCAAGGGACGGTAGCGCAACTCCGGGTATCCGAGACCCAACGGCCCTGCCTCGTCCACCAGTCCCTTGCCGCGGCGGGTGGTCGTAACCGGAATGCACAACCGTTCGGCGAATGTCCGCAGGATCTCCTCGGCCCCCGACCGGCGAACACCCGAACCGGCCCACAGCAGGGGGCGACGGGCCTCCGCGATGCGTGCGGCGGCCGTGGCCACCCCGCGCGCAACGGGACGCGCCGACTCCGGCGGGGCGGCCGGCAACGCCACTTCGCCGCGGCCGGCCAGCACTTCGTGGGGCACCACCAGTCCGACCGGCCGCGGCCGGCCGGTCGTCAACTGGCACCAGGCTTCCGCGACCAGTTCGGGGATGTCGGCCACGGCCTGGGCCATGCCCGTCCACTTGGTCATGGTGCGCAGCGTGGTCAGTTCCAGTTGCCGGCGGTTCAGCACGGGATGGGTGTTGGCGCTGGTCACCACCAGCACCGGCGACGAATTGGCAAAGGCCGACGCCAGGCCGGCGCCGGCATAGAGCAGGCCGGGTCCCGGGACCACCAGGGCCACCGCCGGTTTGTTCGACACCTGGGCATAGGCATCCGCCAGGAATGTGGTGTCCAATTCGTTCCGCACCGATACATACCGGATCGCGGGGTGCTTCCAGAGGGCATCCACCGCTTCGTATTGGCCCCAGCCGGGCACGCCGAAGACCATGTCGGCACCCAGTGCCGCCAGGGACTGAATGAGGGCTTGTCCGCCGTTGAGTCTGGGCATGTCTTCGTTCCTTGGGACAATGAAGATTTATGTCAAGTCCATGGTGAGGTCGAGCGCCAGTTCCCGGAAACGCGGCACCCGGTGCAGGGTCACCAGGTTGGTGTCGTGCTGGTTGATGCCGCCCAAGGACGTGCGCGACAGAATCAGCAGATCCGACCCGTGCGGGAGGATGGAGGCATAGCTGAACGCCTCCAGCGGCTTGCGGCTCATGGTCACCACCCCGGCCTGCAGCCAGTTGACGGCGTCCAGGCTGTACAGCAACGCCAGAATGCGACGCTCGTTGCCAGGCGGACCGGCCTGTGTCCTCGCTTGGAACGTGTTCCAGTCCTGCCACGAACAGGTTTGCAGGTTGGCCGCGGTCCACAACAGGTTGCTGGGCGGGTCGTGGACAATTTGGAATTTGCACTGGGCACCCGGCATGGCCGAGTACTGCATGAATTCGCAGACCAGCGTGGTGCCGGTGTCGTGCACCCGGTTGACAGCGGCGATGCTGCCGGTCGAGTAGCCGTCGATGCAGGTTCGCAGAATGTTGCGGAGCTCGCCGTTGACGCACACGATGTTGCCCTCAATCCAGCAGTCTTCCATGACCCGCCTGGGGTAGTCGGGTTCCCGGTGCCGTCCATGCAGAACATCAGGCACGCCAGGGAACGGCAGATGGTTGGACATGCGCCAACTGCCGGGGGACAGGAGATCCCCGCCGATGTCTCCGACCACCACCAGCGAATGCCAGTCGCTGCGGCCCCGGCCGCCGGATTGCTCCAGAGGACAGGTTTCGTAGGCCCGGTACACGTGACCGTTGTAATACAGGATGTTGGTGGCGGCACCGTGATAGCGGCCCTCGAACAACACCGATTCCGGTGTCCAGGAAGCCCCTCCGTCAAGTGACCGCTGGATGACGATTTCCCGGGTCATGCGGCGGCTGCCCAGCAAGTAGACTGCATCCTCCACCTTGAACAGGGAAGGCCAGGTCATGTCCTGCCGGGACAGCACACGCCAAGTCCGGCCGTGGTCCTCGCTGGCCGCGATGTGCAGCTGATTGGGAATGGTCTCGGTGACCGGTGGCGGCTGGAACCACTCCCAACTGCACAGCAGGCGCTCCGGACCGTCCGCGATGAGGCAGGGGGATCCGGTGTAATGGTGGCGGTGATCGGGCGACTCTGCGACCACCGTGAACTCGGGCGCCAGCAACCGGGGCATGACAAGGAGGTTCCTTAAACTTGACGATCTGAGACAGCGATCGGCCGGACCTGCACCGATGGTCCAGCCCTTCGGAAGCGGTTGACCCACCAGCGGCCGAATCACTGCCGGAACGCCGGCTGGAGGCCATGGCCAATCGGCATTGGCCCATTGTAGGCGAGGTTCCATGTTGGCATTTTGAGCAGCAGGGAACGAGAAACGGACCATGGAATTCGTTCACAGCTCCGCAACTTTCAGCAACGATCGCCTGCGCCGATATCGTCTGCTGCGCATCTGGGACGTGTCGCGGCCCGCTATCACCTGGCTGATGCTGAACCCCTCCCGGGCCGATGTCGTGCGAAACGACCCGACCATCCTCCGTGTCGTCGGTTTTTCGCAGCGCCACGGTTACGGTGGCTGTCGGATCGTCAACCTGTTCAGCTGGATTGAACCCGACTCAAGGGAACTCGCGGCAAGGCTACAGCTTCGGGCAGGCGGCTCGGACGATGCCATCAACCAGGATTTCGTAAAGGCGGCGCTTGAGGTACCGGAACCGGTCGTGGCAGCCTGGGGCAACACGGCAGGCCTGTTCCTGGACCGACACTGGGTTACAACCCTGGCCATCCCCGCGGGTGGTTGGCTGTCGCTGGGCCAAACAGCTCTTGGCCAACCGCGGCATCCCCTGCGGTTGGCAGGCGGAACACGGCTGACGCGCTGGCAGCCCGGCTGGCACAGGTAGCGAACGGGAAACCGTCAATACCAGTGTCGCGGCACGGTCGTCAAACCACGAGTTGGCATGGGAGTCGAACCCACCGCAGCCAGCTCAGCACTGCCTGCCACTGGTGTTGAAGACCAGGGTGCCCACCGGGACACATGCCAACCCGCCGACATTATAGGGGCCGGTTGACACCGCCTTGGACACGTTGCGCCTCAGGACACCATCCGCTCAACCTGGTCGGCCAGCACCGGGAGAACCTCCCCCGATCGCCCGCGTACACACGTATCGGCCCAACCGGTCAACTCGGTATCCTCCGGATTGACTTCCACAACGTGCGCCCCGGCTCGGCGGGCCAGCAGCGGCAGCTCCGCCGCCGGCCAGACCAGGCCGCTGGTTCCGACCACCAGCATGACTTGGGCCTGTTGGCAGGCCGCGCAGGCTCGTTGCCAGAGACCTCCGTCCAACAGTTCCCCGAACCAGACCACCCCCGGCCTGATCAACCCGGCACAGGCCGCGCACACCGAAGGTTCGGCCGCCAGCCGCTGCGCCAGGTCCAATTGGACCGGTGTTCCACACTCAAGGCAGCGATAAGCCGTCAGCCGTCCGTGTAGATGAACAACATCCGCCGATCCGGCGCGCTCGTGCAGATCATCCACGTTTTGCGTGATGGTCGTGAACCCGTCCAGGCTCCGCGCCAGGCGCGCAAGGGCCACGTGACCCGGATTGGGCTGTGCATCCTGGACGGCCTTGACCCGATCGCGGTACCAGCGCCAGACCAGATCCGGGTTGTTCCGAAACCCATCGGCCGATGCCAGTTGTTCCGGATCGAAGCGGGACCACAGACCCTTCGCCGCATCCCTGAATGTGGGGATCCCCGATTCCGCACTGACTCCGGCTCCCGTCAGGCAAACGGATGCGTCGGCGCGCGCCAGTCGGCGGGCGATGACCATCAGGGCACCTTCCGGTCCGGCCGGATGCATGGACCCGGAGTGCCCGTTGCCGCCGTCAGGCACCGAATCGTTTCAGGCGGCCGGCATGCGCCATCAACTGTGGAAGCAGGTCCGTGGCCGGGAACAGGCCCATGCTTCCCGCCGCGCATCCCTGTTCGCCAAACGCCCGCACCGAGTCGGGCCGGACATTCCGGGCCCACAGCAGGGTTGGCACCGGATGCCAGCTGTGGCTGCGCAGGACCGCCGGGGTGCTGTGATCCCCCGTGATGGCCACGGCGGCGGGTTCCAGTGCCATCAGGTCCGGAATGGCGGCGTCCACGGCCTCAATCACGGACACCTTGCCGTCGAAATTGCCGTCCTCGCCATGGCTGTCCGTCTTCTTGACATGCACGAAGAAGAAATCCTTGCGGTCCCAGTGGTCGGCCACGGCCCTGATTTCGTCGGCCGGTTCTTCGCCCTCGAACTCGATGGGCTCCATGCCGACCAGACGCGCCACCCCGCGATACATGGGGTAGACCGCCACCGCGCCCGCCTCCAGGCCCCAGGACTCCGCCAGCGACGGAACACCCGGATCCTTGGCCAGGCCCCGTAAATTGAGACTGTTGGCGGCCGGCTCGCCGCGCAATGTCTCCCGGGCCACGGCCAGCCAGCGATTAAACAGATCCGCCGTGTATTGCCCGGTGTCCGTCCCACCGGCATCGACGACCGGCAACGGCGGCCTTCCAACAACGCCCGGATCAGTCTCCGTCAGTTCGCCGCCCAAGCCCTGGCCGCGCAGAACCAACACAAAGCGGTAGTCCTTGACCGGCCGCACGAACACCTCAACGCCCGGCAAACAATCCTGCGTTGCCTCCTGCAACAGCGCGACACACCGTTCGCACTCGGATGTCGGGATGCGACCGGCCCTGCGATCGAGAATCGTGCCGTCGGGCGCCGCGGTGGCGAAGTTGCCCCGGGCCGCCACATCCTGGGGACTCAGGGGAAAGTCGATCCCCAGCGCCTCCAACACGCCGCGGCCAATCTCATGCGCGACCGGGTCCACGCCAAAGAGCGCCAGGTGGGCCGGTCCACTGCCCGGTTCGACTCCAACCCTGACGGGAATGCTCAAGCCCGTCATGCCCTCCGCGGCCAGCCGGTCCATGTTCGGAGTCGCGGCACATTCGAGTTCGGTCCCGCCATGGTCCGGGGAAGGCAGTCCTCCCAGGCCGTCCATGACCAGCAACACGATGCGGCCGCCCGGCTGGGCCAAGGCGGCATAGAGATTGCGTGCATCCACGATCTTGAATCCCTCGACTGAACAAAGGTGCTCCATGCGGACGGTAAAGTGCAGCAACCGACGGTTGCCACTCCTGCCGGCACGGACCCGCGAGGCAGTATAGGTCCGCGGCAGCCGGCCTCGATCCCGACATCGGACCGGGCCGTTGGGAATCAGTGCCCGATCCCGAACGCCGGGAGCCCCCGAATCAAGAAGGCCGGGCTGTACAGCCCGGCCTTGCCTTTTGTGGTCGGCCTGCTCAGCCGGCCAGCGAAACCTCGGTCTCGGGATCGAAGATGTGTGCGTTGGCCATGTTGACCGCGAGCTCGATCCGGTCACCGCGCACCTGGCGGGTCCGGGGATCCACCCGGGCGATGAAGGACTTCTCGTCCCTCGTCTTGAGATAGAGGAAAATCTCGTGCCCCATGAGCTCGACCACGTCAACCTCGGCATCCATGTCCGACTCGAGAATTCCCGGTGGAATGAAATCGCGGGCATGGATATCTTCGGGGCGGATGCCCAGAATGAGCGGCTTGCCTGTGTGCGGGCGCCATTCCGTCGCCTTCGGTTCCGGCACTTCCAGCTCAAAGCCCGACGTGTTCACCAACACCTTGCCGTCCTTCTCCACCAGCGTGGCGTCATAGAAGTTCATGGACGGACTGCCGATAAAGCCGGCCACGAACACATTCGCCGGGTGCTGGTACAGGTTCTGGGGAGTGTCCAGCTGCTGGAGCACGCCCAGGCGCATGACGGCAATCCGGCTGGCCATGGTCATGGCCTCCACCTGGTCGTGCGTCACGTAGATGAAGGTGGTGGCCAGATCGGCATGCAGGCGCGTCAGGTTGGCACGTGTTTCCACGCGCAGCTTGGCATCCAAGTTGGAGAGGGGCTCGTCAAAGAGGAACACGGCCGGATCGCGCACAATGGCGCGGCCGACTGCCACACGCTGACGCTGTCCACCGGACAACTGCTTGGGCTTGCGGTCGAGCAGCTCCTCGATGCCCAGGTCGGCCGCAGCCGCCTGAACCCGCTGCTGGATTTCCGCCTTGGGAGTCTTGCGCAGCTTGAGGCCAAAGGCCATGTTGTCGAACACGCTCATGTGGGGATAGAGCGCGTAGCTCTGAAACACCATGGCGATGTCGCGGTCCTTGGGCTGCACATCGTTGACGACACGGTCGGCAATCATGATGGAGCCGTCCGTCACCTCTTCGAGGCCGGCCAGCAGGCGCAGGGACGTGGTCTTGCCACAACCGGAGGGACCGACCAAGACCAGGAACTCCTTGTCGGCGGCCTCCAGGGACAAGTCGTTGACCGCGGTGACTTCACCCCAAGTCTTGTACACATTCTCATAGGTAACACTTGCCACAGCATTGCTCCTTGTGTGACGAACCCGGATGCACCGGCAGAACTCTTCGGTCTTGCGGCTGCAGTGAGCAACCCAGGAAGCAGGCGCAAGGGCAAAGCCGAAACCGTCCGGCTCAACAGGGCGTTTTTGATTGAATCAAGCGATTCGCAGGCATTATAGGCGATGCCGGTCCGGCACTCAAACATCCCGAATCCACGTCCCATCCCGGCAGGGAATGCCGGTATGATCCAACTGTCCGACCCCCGCTCCGGCCAGCGTGAAACCCGGAAGCCAATCCGCAGCTCCCAACCATGTCCCCCGACAACCATCGCAGCCGCGATCACGACGAAGAGATTCACAGCCACGAGCCCAACCCCGACCCTCCGGCGGGCGACGCCGCGATCACGGTGTCGGGCGCCGACGCAACCGAAGTCACGTTGACCCCGGCACAGTTGCAGGCACTGCCTGCGGTTGCCACAACGGGATGCCACATCACCAGCACGGGGCACGGGCGGTCCGGGCCCTTCGAGTTCCGGGGACCGGCCCTGCTGGAACTGGCGCGGCTGTGCGGTGTCCGGGACTGGACGCGTGTGCGCGTGGCGGCCGGCGACGGGTTCGGCGCGTTGTTGAAGCGTCCGGAAGTGGAGGCGGCCGCCGGAAACGAACCGGTGCTGCTGGCCCTTGAACGCGACTGCCAACCGTTGACGCGCTCCCAGGGCTTCGTGCGGCTGATTGTTCCCTACGAAACAGAGAACGCCCTCAAGCAGGTCAAATGGGTCAGGACCATCACGTTCCGCCGGTGACGGGCCCCAAAACGGATGCCCCGGCGCTGATCGGAGTCGACGTAGGCGGCACGTTCACCGATTTTGTCTTCCAAACGGACACCGGCCTGGAAGTCCTGAAGCGTCCCACATCGGTGCCCGATCCCGGCGTGGCCGTCCGGTCGGGGGTGGACGCCTGGATGGCACAACATCCCGCCCGTCGACGGACGGAACAGGCCCCGCGTATTCGGCACGGCACCACGATCGCCACCAATGCCGTGCTGCAGCGCAAGGGCGCCCGTACCGCCCTGATTGCCACCGCCGGCTTTCGGGACCTGCTAGTGCTGGGCCGGCAGAACCGGCCTTCCCTGTACGCCTTGTCCCAGAGCCGTCCGGCCCTGCTGGTTCCCGACGAACTGCGCTTTGAGGTTCGGGAACGGGTAACGGCGACGGGGGAAGTCCAGACCCCGCTGGACTTGGAGGATGTCGATCGGGTCATCGACCGGATCAAGGCCATGGACGTAGAAGCCGTCTGCGTCGTGTTCCTGTTTTCATTCCTGTACCCGGAACATGAACAGGCCGTCGGCCGCCGACTGGCCGAACGACTGCCGGACATACCCGTCTCGCTGAGCGTCGACGTTCTGCCGGAGTACCGGGAATTCGAACGCACGATCACGACGGCCACCAATGCCTGGCTGCAGCCCGGCGTGGGCCGCTACCTGGCCCGCCTGGCCCGGGGTCTGCCGCACCGCTCCTTCGATGTAATGCAGTCCAACGGCGGCACCACCGGGCTGCGGGGCGCCAGCCGACTGCCGGTGCACCTGCTGGTCAGCGGCCCGGCGGGAGGGGTGGTCGGCGCCTTGAACACGGCCCGCATCGCCATGGCCACCGCCACGCCGCAGATCATGACGCTGGACATGGGAGGCACCAGCACGGACGTGGCCCTGTGCCAGGGCGGCACACCAATCACCACCGAATCGGAAATCGGCGGCCTGCCCATCCGCGTGCCGCTGATCGACATCCACACGGTCGGTGCGGGCGGCGGCAGCCTGGCCCGCGTGGACAGTGCCGGAACGCTGCGCGTCGGTCCCGGCAGCGCCGGTGCCGAACCCGGTCCGGCCTGTTACGGGCGCGGGGGCCGCCAGGCCACGGTCACCGACGCGAACCTGGTACTGGGGCGACTCCTGCCCGACTGGCCACTCGGGGGGACCGACGGCGTATCACTGAAGCCGGAACTGGCGGAGGAGGCCGTGGCCCGCCTGGGTGCCGCGCTGGGCGGACGCGGCACGGTGGAAACCGCCTTGGCCATTGTGGACATTGCCAATGCAGCCATGGAACGGGCACTGCGTGTGGTCTCCGTGGAGACCGGACACAATCCGGCGGAATTCACGCTGTTGCCATTCGGGGGCGCCGGAGCCCTGCACGCCTGCGACCTGGCCCAGGGTCTGGACATGCGTCGCATCCTGGTACCGGAAACACCGGGCGTGCTCAGCGCCCAGGGCCTGCTGCTGGCGGAAACCACCCGCATTGCCTCCCGTTCGGTGCTGATGACCGACGAAGAGGCCAGGCACGCCCCCGCCGTCGTGGCCCGGGCCGTACGGGAACTGACCGGGGAGGCTCGCCGCCTGCTGGAGGAGGACGGCCAAACCGACTTTGCAGTGGCGGTCTCGGCCGATGTGCGCTACCGCGGCCAAAGCCACGAGCTGCAGGTTCCCTGTCCGACACCGATCACCCCGGACACGATCGAACAAACCCTGGAGAACTTCCACCTGGCCCACGAGAAACGATTTGGCTTTGCCGATCGCCAGAACGGGGTGGAAATCGTGAACCTGCGCGTCATGGCCACCTGCCCGCCGCCGCCATCCCCCGTCCAAGCCACCGCCGCCCCCGCGGAGACTCCCGGTCCGGAATCGACCGGGACGACCCTTGCCTGGTTCTCCCCGGAAGCCGCCACACCAGTCCCCTGGTACGCGCGCACCTCCCTGGCGCCGGGGCACCGGATCCTCGGACCCGCCCTGATCCTGCAACCGGACTGCACCACGCTGGTGGGGCCGGGATGGCAGGCCCTGGTGGACTCCTGGCTCAACCTGCAAATGGCACCCTTGACAACGCCATGAATCCAATCGACGACCTGCACCTCGATGTGTGGCGCCACCGCCTGTCGGGGGTGGCCGAGGAAATGGGCGAAACCCTGCGCCGCACCGGGTTCTCCCCCAACATCAAGGAACGGCTGGACTATTCCTGCGCCGTGTTCAATCCGGAGGGAGAGATGGTGGCCCAGGCCGCCCACATCCCGGCCCATCTCGGCGCGATGCCGGCCAGCGTCCAAACGGTCCTGCCCCTGTTCAATGATTGGAGGGACGGGGACCTGGTCATGGTCAACGACCCTTTCAAGGGCGGCAACCACCTGCCGGACATCACCATGGTATCCCCCGTGTGCACCGGTCCTGCCGACCGGCCCGACTTCTTCGTCGCCAGCCGCGCCCACCATGCCGACGTGGGCGGCATGTCCCCCGGGTCGATGCCGCTGTCCACGGAAATTCACCAGGAAGGGATCATCATTCCCCCCGTGCGCCTGTACCGACAGGGCCACCTGAACCGCGATCTGCAGGATCTGGTGCTGCGCAATGTGCGGACGCCGGAGGAGCGCAGGGGCGACATCAATGCCCAGGCAGCTGCCCACAGGGTAGGTACGCGCAGGCTGATTGCCCTGTGCGACAGGCACGGCCTGGAGCAGGTCCGCCACAGTGCCGGCCTGCTGATGGACCGCAGCGAGGCGGCCGTGCGCGCCGCCATCCGGAGTTGGCCCGACGGACGGTGGACGTTCGAGGACGTCCTGGAGTGGAACGGCGCCGACAACGAACGCGGGGAGACCGATCTGATCAAGCTCAGGGTGGCCCTTGAGGTCCGGGAAGACAACCTGCACCTGGACTTCAGCGGCACGGCGCCGACCTTTGCGGGATCACTCAACGCAGTCATCGCCATCACAATGTCCGCCAGCTACTACGCAGTCCTGTGCCTGTTGGAGGAGGGCACGGCCGTCAACTCCGGCTGTTTCCGCCCGTTCCGCTTCACGGCCCCGCCCGGCACGGTGGTCAATGCCCTGTCGCCCTCCGCCGTGGCCGGCGGCAATGTCGAAACATCGCAGCGGATTGCCGACCTGGTTCTGGGCGCGTTTGCGCAGGCCATGCCCGACCGGCTGCCGGCGGCCAGCCAGGGCACCATGAACAACCTGACTGTGGGCGGCTTGCTGGCGGACGGCACGCCCTGGAGCTATTACGAGACCATGGCCGGCGGCATGGGAGGCGGTCCGGATCGGCCCGGACTGGACGCCGTGCACGTTCACATGACCAACACCCGCAACACGCCGGTGGAGGCCATCGAGCTTACCTGGCCCGTACAGGTTGAAACCTGCGCCGTGCGGCGCGGTTCCGGAGGATCCGGTCGCTTTGCGGGTGGGAACGGCATTGTGCGGGCCTATCGCCTGCTGCGGGAATGCACGGCCACCATGCTCAGTGAACGACGCGCGCGACCGCCCTGGGGCCTCGGAGGCGGACATCCCGGTGCCACCGGCCGCAACGAACTGCAACGGGCGGACGGACAAACCGTCCGCCTCCCGGGGAAATTCTCGGTGCGCTGCCGGCCCGGCGATGTACTGCGCATCGCCACCCCGGGGGGCGGCGGTTGGGGCATGCCCCCGGAACCGTCCGAACCCAAATCCTGAGCGCCGATTTGGTTAAGATCGCGGACGGTTGACCCCAACTGTCCACAACATCATTCCCGAATGCCTCCAGTCCCTGGAGGCTGGCCCGCACATGAACGACACAGACTCGGCTCCAACGGCAAGCCAGGAGGCCCTGACCGCCCTGGCCGTGCGCACCCTGACCCATGCCCTGGCCAGTCCGGGCGGGATGGAGGCGCTGCTCAAGGAAGAGCGAAGCATCCGGCAACCCGACTCCTGGCTGGTGGAACAATGCTGGCGGACGCTGGCGGAGACCGGCCAGGCCGACAGCGCCCTGGTTCTGGCATCGTTGGTGACGCCGCGCCAGCCGCTGGCCGTGGCCGAAACGTTTCTGGCCCTGGCGCGGGTCCCGAACCTGCGGGCCGAAACCGTCCAGTTTCTGCGGGAACGGCTGAACCAGCACCTCGCAGTCACACTGATGACCGAAGACGGGGCTCGCGAACGGATGGACCGCAACCTGATCATGTCGGCGGTGGCCGCCACGACGCTGCATCTGCCCAATCTGGCCTACACCTGCCTGGAGAAGCTGGATCAAACGTCCGGCACGTGGAGCCGCCTGCTGCAGGACACCGACTTGCGTCCGCTACTGGCCCAAACAGTGGCGGCTCTGCCGGTGCACCCGTTGACGCGCAACTTGGTGCTGGGCGGCCTGGTCTGGCACGATCAATCGGATGGTGCGCGGTTTCTGAAGGAGGTGGCCGACCGGCTGGACACCGGCGAAGGGCGCCCGGCAGGCCACGCGCGCATGCTGGAATTGTGCCTTGAGGCCGTGCGCGGCCCGATCGCGGTGGATCTTGGGGCCCGGCGCTACATTGCAGCTGTTCTGGCACGCGGCGGCGACATCCGCACGGTGGCCGAAACCATCGACACCCTGGCCGCCGTGATGGAAGCCCAAAGCGAAACGCGGCTGCCGCACCGGGACGCCGACGACAACATCCTCAGACATGTGGTGCGCAGCGGCGCCAACACGGATGTGGACTTCCAGGTGTTCACGCTCCAGGAAGCACTGCGGGCCCTGCCATCCGAACTGCACAGCCATCCCGACGTGGCGCATCTGGCACAGCGCCTGGTGGATCTGGCGCGGCACAGCGACGGGTGGACTGCTGCCAGCGCCACCGCGGCCCTCACGGACATCGGCCAGACGGACGCAGCCGCACACGTGGTGGCCGGCATCCCCGCGGACGACATTGCCCGCAGCGATGCAGTCTGCGAACTCGTCGACGGATGTCTGGCGGCCGGCAGGAGCGAACAGGCCGCGGCACAGGTACGGGAAGCCTGGTCCTGGATCTCCAACCTGAAAGACGAACACCTGCAACGGCTGACCGTGCGCCGCCTGGCCGAGCTGTACGCCCGCGCCGGACATCCCGACAAGGCACGGATACTTCTGGCGGAACGCCATCGGCCCGGTTTCTGGCAGCGCCTCTGGCCCCGAAAGCGCCGCGATCCCGAAGAGTGGCTGCTCAGCGAGGATTGGGTGCGGCTGCTGTGCCTTCTTGCCGAATCGGACCAGAGCAACACCGGCGAGGCCCGGGCCCGGGCCCGCAGTCTGGCCGTACGCGCGCCCATGTTGCTGGAAGGCGAGGCACTCGCAATCTTCCAACTGCGCATGATGCCGCACCTGGTGGCCGCCGGTCAGTACAGTGCGTTGATTGACATGCTTCCGGGCATCGCCAAGGCCCTGTCGCGCATCAAGGGCCAGAAGCATGCCGTGCGCACGCGGGACTTTGCCATGCACTTGGCCGCGGCGCTTGCCCGGGCCCCGCAACCGGAGCGCCAAGCCTTGGCCGAGGCCTTCCAATCTTGGACAGTGGAACTGTGGCAAACCGCGGCGCAGGCCGGCATTTGGCAGGCGGTCTACAGCGTCGCCGGCTGTCTCGCGCTGGTTCAGGCCCTGGCGGGAGCCCGAGCGGTCCTGGACATCGGGCGCTTCGCGCTCCACGCCAACCGGGAACAAACCTGGGGCGGCACCGTGGACGCCGCGGTTCAGGAACTCATCGAAACCCTGTAGGCCGGGCCGTTGGCGCATCCATGGCAGGGGCGTCTTTCCATCCGCAGCCGGCTCCCGGCCGGGAGCACCCTCGGACGGTCTGCAATCGGTGGGGTTGTCCGACCAATCAGCCGAGGTTGAGCAGTCCGCTGCCCATGGCGCCGGCAAACACCAGGCTGACAATCGTCATCAGCTTGATCAGGATGTTGAGGGAGGGACCGCTCGTGTCCTTGAACGGATCCCCCACGGTGTCGCCGACCACGGCCGCCTTGTGGTAGTCGGAGCCCTTGCCGCCGTACTCCCCCGTCTCAATCCACTTCTTGGCGTTGTCCCAGGCACCGCCCGCGTTGGCCATCATCACGGCCAGCAGGAAGCCGGACACGATCGCGCCCATCAGCAGGCCGGCCAAGGCCTCCGGCCCCATGACGAACCCCACCACCAGCGGGGCGGCAATGGCGATCAGGGACGGCAGGATCATTTCGCGCAGGGAGCTGCGCGTGCTGATGGCAACACAGGCCTTGTAGTCGGGCTTCTGCTCCCGCTCCATGATGCCGGGGATCTCCCGGAACTGGCGACGCACTTCCTCAACGATGCTCTGGGCCGAACGTCCCACCGCGGTCATGGTGCGGGCGGCAAAGAAGAACGGCAGCATGCCGCCCACAAGCAGGCCCGGCAGCAGGACCGGCGAGAGCAGGTCCCACTCGGTGATGCCGGTTTCACTGACGTAGGCCGCCATCAGGGCCAGTGCGGTCAGAACGGCCGAACCAATGGCAAAGCCCTTGCCGGTGGCGGCCGTGGTGTTGCCCAGGCTGTCGAGCGCGTCGGTTCGGTCCCGCACCTCGCCGGGCAGGCCGCTCATCTCCGCGATGCCGCCTGCGTTGTCGGCCACGGGTCCGTAGGCATCGGTCGCCAGCGTAATGCCCAGCGTGCTCAGCATGCCGACCCCGGCCAGGGCCACCGAGAACATGCCCGCTTCCGGACCGCCCACGGTGAGGCTGGCCACGATGGCGACCGCCACCGTCACCACCGGCAGCACGGCACTGTTCATGCCCACGGCCAATCCCTCGATAATCAGGGTGGCGGTCGTGCTGCCGGCCTCGGCGATACCCTGGGTCGGCCTGCGGGTATAGCTGGTGTAGTACTCGGTGAACCAGCCAATCAGGTTCCCGGCCACCAGGCCGATGACCACCACCCACCAGTACCGCCAGGCGATATCCCAGCCCATGACGCCGTTCAGGACCACGATCGCCCCGGCTACAAAGAGGGCCACCAGACCGGACGAGGCGTAGATGGCCCGGGACAGTGTGGCCAGCAGGGCCTCCTGGTCCGCGTCCTCCCGCGTCCGCACCAGCAGCGAGCCCAGGAACGCGGCGACGATGCCGAGGCCCGCCACGATGAAGGGCAGGATGGCCGTTTCGGGGTTGACGGCCACCAAACCCAGCGTGGTGGCGGCGATGATGGAACCACTGAAGCTTTCGAACAGGTCGGCACCCATGCCGGCGACATCGCCGACGTTGTCGCCGACGTTGTCGGCAATCACCGCCGGATTGCGGGGATCGTCCTCTGGGATGCCCTGTTCCACCTTGCCAACCAGGTCGGCCCCGACATCGGCCGCCTTGGTGAAGATGCCGCCGCCCACCCTGGCGAACAGGGCGATGCTGCTGGCGCCGAAGCCGAAGCTGGTCACATAGGCGATCTGGCCGTCGAACAGGATATAAAGAAGGGTCAGGCCCACAATGCTGAAGCTGACCACCGACATGCCCATGATGGAACCGCTGCCGAAGGCCACGCGCAAGCCGGCGTTGAGCGACCGGCTGCTGGCAGCCGCGGTACGCACGTTGGCGCGCACGGCCACGTACATGCCCAGGTAGCCGGCCCCGGCGGAGGTCACCGCGCCCAACACAAAACTGGCCGCGGACTGCCACTGTATCAGCAGGAACATGGCAACGGCCACGACGGCCACGAAAATGGCCAGGATGCGATACTCGTCCCTGAGGAACCCGGCGGCCCCGGCCTGGATCGCGGAAGCGATTTCGCGCATCGTCGCATTGCCGGCGTCAAAGGCCAACACCTGGCGCATCTTCAACAGCACAAAGATGATTCCGAGGACGCCGATGCCCAGCGCGGCCCAAATCAGACTGAAGTCGTTGAGTTCCATCTGCCGGCTACTTCTCCGTTCGCGGACACGGCTTGGGGCGGCCTAATCCGGCCTCATCGCCGCAATTCAAACCCCTGATTCTAGGATACCGACTTCGGCTTGACCAAAACGGGCGCAGTGCCCCTACGCCTCTGCAGCCGGGTCCGACCCATGGTTTCGACCTCCCCCTCGGGCGGGAGCGTCACAGCGTCGAGACCGGATCGACGTCCACCCGCCAGGCCGGCCCCACGGGCACGCGCTCGATCAGCCGGACCGGATCCTCCGCCAGCACCAGAATCTGCATCCGCCACCAGGACTGCAGTTGCGGATGGAACGGAGGTGCGGGACCGATCAGTTCAATCGCTTCCCCCGCATCCAGGGACATCCGGGCGTCCTCGAGCGCCGTCATCATCGTCGCGGCGTGCCTGCGGGCCTGCTCCTGTTTGCGGTCCCAGACAATCAGACGGGCCAGGCGCCTGTAGGGCGGGTACCTCACTTGTTGGCGGAACGCCAGTTCGGCCCGGCAGAAGGCATCGTAGTCATGGCGCGCGGCCGCCCGAATCGCGTAATGATCCGGGTTGTACGTCTGTATGACGACCCGGCCGCCCCGCTCGCTGCGCCCGGCACGACCGGCCACCTGGATGAGCAGCTGGCACGCCCGTTCCGCCGCGCGGAAGTCCGGCAGGTTGACCCCCACGTCGGCCGCCACGGCCCCCACCACGGTGACCCTGGGCAGGTCCAGTCCCTTGGCAATCATCTGCGTGCCGACCAGAACATCCGCCTCATGGGCCTGGAAACTCTCCATGATGCGGGTGTGGCCGCCCTGCCCGCCGGCACTGTCCGCATCCCAGCGCAGGACGCGCACCCCCGGGAACCGGTTGCTCAGTTCGGCTGCAATGCGCTGGGTCCCACTGCCGAAGTACCGAATGCGCCCGTCGCCACAGGCCGGACACGCCGACGGGTTGGGGAACTCGCGGCCGCAGGTGTGGCACTGCAACCGCTCGATGTCGCTGTGCCAGGTCAGGACGTTTGTGCAGGCGGTGCACTCCATCACATGTCCGCACATGCGGCACATGACAAAGGTCCGCGTGCCCCGCCGATTAATAAACAGGATGGCCTGCTCGCGCCGTGCCAGGGCCTCCGCCAACTGGCCTTGCAGCAGACGCGAGAACACCGACAGGTTGCCCGCCATCAGTTCCTGGCGCATGTCCACCAGTTCGATGGGCGGCAGTTCGGCCCGGACCACGCCGCGGCCGGCGGCATGAATGCGGTGCGGCAGCCGCAGCCGCCGGACAGTGCCCTGCGCCACCCGGTGCAGCGTTTGCAGCGACGGCGTGGCGGATCCCATGAGCAGGCGGACCGGGAGGGCCTCGCTCATCCGCAGGGCCACCCGCCGGGCGTCATAGAACACCGTGGCGCCCCCCCACAGTTCGGCGTTCTGCTTGTAGGAGTCGTCATGCTCCTCGTCCACCACGATCAGACCCAGGTTGGGCATCGGGGCAAACAGGGCGCTGCGCGCGCCCACCAGGATGTCCACCCTGCCGTCCAGCACATCGTTCCAGACATCGAACCGCTGTCCGGACGTCAACCCCGAATGCATGACGGACACCCGGCCCGGAAACCGTCCGGCAAACCTGCTCACGGTCTGGGGGGTCAGGGCAATCTCGGGCACCAGGACAATCGCCTGCCGCCCCCGGTCAAGGCACGCCTCGAGCACTTGGAGATACACCTCGGTCTTGCCGCTGCCGGTCACGCCCTGGAGCATCCAGGCACGGTGCGACGCGTCATTGCCGCCTGCCAGTACCGCCTGCAGCGCGGCTTCCTGTTCGCCGGTCAGCGGAACGGCCCGCGTCCGCGGATAGGCAGCCCCGGCCAACGGATCCCGCGGTCGGCGCCGGCAGTCCAGGAACACCAGGCCGTATCCCTGCAGGCGCCGCCAGGTTTCGAGGTCGCGGAATTCGCCGGGCAGATCGGACTTCCAGGCCCCCCCGCCCATATCGGACAAGGCCTGCAGGAACGGCAGCCAGCGGCCCGAACCGCGCAGGGCAAGCCGGGCCTGCACGACGGCAGCCGAATCCAGCGTGAAGTGCACGGTCCCGTCAACCACGCCAACCAGCCCCTTGTCCGCAAGGACCTTCAGCGCCGAACCGTAGCCCTTGCCGGCCGCCTCTAGCAGTTCGGCACGGGACAGTTCCGTACGTCCGATTGCCTGTCGTAGGCTGTCCAACGTCTCCAACAGCCGAACCAGGCGCGTGGCCCGTCCGGCTTGGAGCAGGCTCGGAACGAGGTCCTCGTCCTCGACGGCCAGCTGGAGGTACCAATCCATGCGAGGTCCCATGGGCTTGCGGTCCTGGTTCCGGCCCAACAGGCCCGGCGGCACAAACAGCGACAGGCAGGAGGAGAGTGGGGCTCCGTAAAAGGCAACCATCCACCCGGCCAGCTCCAGTTGGCGCTGGCCAAGCACGGGTTTGTCCTGAACCAGATCCAGGATGAGACGCGTGGCCACCGGGCTGGTTGCGGTGCGCCGCATGACCATCCCCTTGACCGTCCTGCGGCCAAACGGAACCCGCACCACATGGCCCGGTGCCAGCCGCGACCGCAAATCGTCCGGGATGCCGTAGTGAAACAGCTGCAAGCGCTCCGCAAGGGGCTGTTCATCCGAGCGCGCCCCCGCCTCGCCTTGATGCCAGTGCGGCCGGACCGGCACGAAGACCGCTACTTCCGCGAAACGTCCCTGGCCGTCCCACGACGCCCCATTCGATGAAGCCATAACTGTGACTTGCCGCGTCCGGCTGATGGTTCCGTGCCGTTCGCCAGCCCCGTGCCCGGCTGCGCCGTCCGATCTGTCCCCGTTCGCCGGTGGACAAGGCCGTTGGCAGCCAGTCTAGCACCGGAGCCGGAATATAGATTGGGCCTCGCAATGCAACCGCACCGGACCGCAGTGCACCGTCCTGGGGCCGTTTGGATTTGACCGAGGTCGTGTACGGGCCTATACTTTCGGTTTGTCTGTTCGGAAACAGTGGCCGTGTCGACGGTCCTTCCGCCCACTCCGCGACCCCTTCGCCATGCCCAAAAGAACCTGGCAACCCAAAGTACGCAAGCGCCTGCGCACACATGGCTTCCGCAAGCGCATGATGTCGCCGGGAGGACGCAATATACTCAAGCGGCGACGTCTGCGCGGCCGCAAGCGGCTGGCCGTTCAGCTGACCCACCGCAAGTCCATTCATTAGCCGGTGCGCGCCCCTCTACGGGAGTTCGCACCCCCATGAAACGCAAGTACAGCCTGCGGGACCAACGGTCCTTTGCGCGCGTCCGCAGAGCGGGACGCAGCCGCCGCAATCGGCTGCTGGTTCTGTGCTGTCTGGCCAATCACCTGCCCCACAACCGATTTGGCTTCGTGGTCAGCAAACGCGTGGGCAACGCCGTAGTGCGCAACCGCCTCAAGCGGCGGCTGCGAGCCATTTTCCGTCTCAACCTGAACCGACTGCACGCAGGCTATGACATCGTGGTGATCTGCCGCGCCCAAGCCGCACGGGCCGGCTATTGGGATTTGGAACAGGCCGCGCTGCAACTGGTCCGGCGCCTGCACCTGCAACTCGCCGACACCCCTGCGCCAAGTGCCGCCTCGGACAGCGGCTGACCCCCGACGGGTATGGCCAGGTTCGCCATCTTCTCGGTTCGCTTGTACCAACGCTTCGTGTCCCCGCTGCTGGGCCCCACCTGCCGGTTTTCCCCCACTTGCTCCCACTACATGATCGAGGCAATCCAGCGTCACGGCCTTTGGCGCGGCGGCTGGATGGGATTGGGGCGTATCCTGCGGTGCCATCCCTTCAACAAGGGTGGCGAGGATCCGGTACCCTGATCGATACGGTTCGAAACACCATGAACAGAAAACACATTCCGCTGCTCGCCCTGCTGGTGCTGGCCGCGTTCCTGGTTGCCGGCTGCGGCGTCGCCCGCGAGGGTGTGGACGTGCGTGTCGTGGAGCCGGACGGATTCTGGCAAACCGCGGTGGTCTGGCCCCTGGCGCGGGTTCTGATCAACCTGTCGGACTGGCTCAGGGACAACCAGTCCGAGTACCCGTGGGGCTACGCCATCATCCTCTTCACGATCGGCATTCGGGTGGTGCTGCTGCCCTTGACCTACGTGCAGATCAAGGGCATGCAAGGCCAGAAGGACGTACAGCCCAAGCTGCAGGAACTCCAGAAGAAATACGGCAAGGACCGCGACCGCCTGATGCGGGAACAGCGGCGGCTGTACGAGGAGGAAGGCATCAACCCCCTGAGCGGCTGCCTGCCCATCCTGCTGCTGGTCGTGCAAATGCCCATCCTGTTCGGCCTCTATTCGGCACTGGTGGTCCTGGGACCGGAGCTCGACAATGCGTCCTTCTATTGGATCCCCGACCTGGGCTTCCCCGCCTTCACGGGCGGCCTGGGCTGGATCACGACCGCCTTTTCGCAGGGCGACTACGTGCAGCTGCTGGCCTACATGTCGCTGCCGGCCTTCCTGGTGATCACGCAGTTCGTCATGAGCAAGATGACCAATCCGGCCATGGGCGGCAGCGCAAGCCCCCAGGCCGGCACCATGAAATCCATGGGTACAATCATGACGGTCATGTTTGGCTTTTTCTCACTGCAGGTACCGGCCGGTCTTTCCCTGTACTGGGTCACCGGCAACATCATCCAGCTGGTCCAGCAATACGTCATGGCGAAGATGCAAGCCAAGACGGACGCACCAGCCGTCAACACGGGTTCCGGACAGGCTGCAACCGCGGCGCGCCCTGCCTCCGCGTCCCGCAACCACTCCCACCGGGAAGCCTATCCGCCCGTGGCCGAAGAGTCCGCTTCCGCTCCTGCCGATGCCAACGGGAACCTGACACGCAAACGACGCAAGAAGCGCAGAAAGAAGAGGGGATAAACAGCGATGAGTGACAGCGGAGAGTTCAGCGGACGCACCATTGACGACGCCATCGCCGAGGGTCTGCACGTACTGGGCCTAACCCGCGCCGAAGCGGACATCGAGGTGTTGCAACATCCGAGGCGCAAGTTCCTGGGACGCGTCGAAGCGTTGGTCCGGGTTAGCCGCCTGGACGACTTGGCCGGAGAACTGGACTTCGAGGACCAGCAGGAAGTCGCCGGCCAGCCCGAACCCGCGGCGGACGAGGAATGGGACGACTGGGACACCGAGGACGATGAGGACGAACCACCGCTGCGCGAACCGCAGGCGGCGCCTATTGCAACGGAACAGGACACCGGCACCCGATCCGACCGCCGCCCGCGGCGCAGACGCAACCGGCGCGGCAAGGGGCGACAACAGTCCCAGGAACACCGGGCACCGCGCGATTCCGGGAACGATCGCGGCCGGCGGACCCTGGACCCGGAAACCCGGAGCCAGCGCAACGCCCGCGAAATAGTGCGCACCGACGCCTACGACGAGTCCGTGCCGACACCGGCCGACCAGGAGGACAACGAGCGCATTGCCGTCGAGACCCTCACCCGCATGCTTGAGTACATGGGGGTGGAGGACTTCCAGGTGAAACGAACCTGGACCACCGATGCCCGCGAGAGCGCCGACCGGTTGACCCTGTTCGTCGAAGGCCGGCACCTCGGACGGCTGATCGGCCGCCGCGGCGCCACGTTGCAAAGCATGCACTGGACCCTGGTTTCCATGATGCGTAGGCTGGCGCGCGATTGTCCGAAACTGGACCTGGACATCGACAGCTACCAGCTCAAGCAGGATGCCGCGCTTCAGGAACGAGCCCTCAAAACCGCCGCCGACGTCGTGGATCGGAGCCGGCCCTGGGAAATGGAACCGATGACCAAGCGCCAGCGCTGGGTCGTGCATGTAGCCCTCAAGGACCACCCGGACGTCTACACCGAAAGCGAGGGCACCGGGCCGGATCGCCGGGTTGTCGTCCTGCTCAAGTAGGCGCCGATCGGTCCCGCCGGACACAGCGTTCGATGAGTCGGCCGGCCATGCCCCCGGACAGGCAGGCGCCGCCGCGCCTGTTGCTCGTGGGGAATGTCACCCGCGATCTCGACGAATCCGATCGAAGCCGTTTCATTCACGGCGGTTCCGTCACCTATGCCGCCCATACCAGCCACGCCCTGGGGGTGGCCGCGGAAGCCGTGACCAGGGTGGCACACGACGAGGACCTGTCGGACTTGACGGACCTGGCACACTGGACCGTGCTGCCGTCGAACACGACGACCACCTTCGTCAACCATTACCGCGGCGAGGTGCGCACCCAGTTGTGCTTTGAACCGGCGGCACCCATTGGCGGCCGGGATTTGTCTCCCCGTCAGCTCAGGGCCAAGGCCGTGTTTCTGTGTCCGATCATGCAGGAGATTGCCAGCGACTTGCCGGCTTCGTTTGCCGCCGGCACCCTGAAGGCCGGCGGAGCCCAGGGTTGGCTGCGCCACATCGCGCCGGACGGGCGCGTCGAGGCCTGTGTCTGGCCCGAGGCGGATGACAGCCTCTCCCATCTCGACATTCTCATCCTCTCGCGCGAGGATCTGGATCACGACCTGTCGCGCCTTGATCCCCTGTTGGCCCGCGTACCCGTCGTCCTCCTGTCCAACCACCGGCAAGGCAGCGATCTGTTCATCCGCCGCCAGGGACGGGTTGTGTGCCGCCACGTGCCGCCGCGACCCGCCCGCGAGATGGACCCGACCGGGGCCGGAGACATCTTCGCCACCGCCTTCCTGATCCGCTACGCGGAAACCGGCGCCTTGTGGAGTTCGGCGCGGTTTGCCAACGCCGCGGCGTCCATGGGGGTGGAAGGCGTGGGCGCCAGTCGCATTCCGGACCGCCGGACCGTGCTGGCCTGGCTGGAGGCCAATCCCGCAACGGAACCCGAACGATGATCAGGCATCGGGTGTGCATCACCAACCAAAAGGGCGGCGTCGGCAAAACCACCACGGCCGTCAACCTCGGCAGTTTCCTGGCCCGGCAGAATCTCGCCGTGTTGCTGGTGGACAACGATCCCCAGAGCAACGCCACCAGCAGCCTGGGCACCTCGGCCAAGGACGATGCCGACGACCTTTACCAGGTCCTGACGGGCCGCACCGACGCCGTGTCGGCCTGCCGGCCCACGATGATTCCCAACCTGGACCTGTTGCCGTCCAGCCCCAATCTGGCCGCCCTGGAGTTCGAACTCCGCCATGATGCCGACGCGGAACTGCGACTGGCACGGGAACTGGCCGATTGCCAGGCACGCTACAACTACATCGTGATTGACAATCCCCCCAGTCTGGGACTGCTTGCCATCAGCGGCATGGTGGCCGCCGACCTGCTGGTCGTGCCGGTCCAGTGCGAGTACCTGGCCCTGGAGGGGGTCGCGGCCATCCTCGACTCCGTGCGCAGAGTGCGTCAATCCCTGAATCCCGACTTGGCGCTGGCCGGGTTCCTGCTTACACTTTTTGATGCCCGGACCCGCCTGAGCCGCGAAGTGGTGGAGGAGATGCGCCGGCATTTCCCCGAGGACACCTACGAAACCGTAATTCCCCGCGCCGTCCGCCTGGCCGAAGCGCCAAGCCACGGCCTGCCCGCGGTCCTCTACGACCCGGTCAGCAGCGGCACGCTGGCCTACCAGCTATGGACAGCGGAGTTCCGGGCGCGCATTGAGCGTGGTGCCAACACCGCCAACCCGCCGCCAGCACCGGTGCACCCATGACCGAGAGCCAACGTTTCCGCAGTACCGGGGCCGGCCTTGGCCGCGGCCTGGATGCCCTTTTCAACCGCACGGGCGACCGTGACGACGCGGCCCCCGACGATGTGTCCATTCAACTGGACGTGCCGGTAACCCGCATTCGTCCCAATCCCGAGCAGCCGCGCGTCCGCTTCGACCAGGCGGAACTGAGTGTCCTGGCGAACTCCATCCGCACCCATGGCCTGTTGCAGCCCCTGGTGGTGCGCACGGATCCGGACCGCTGGGGTTGCTACCTGCTCATATCCGGCGAACGTCGGTGGCGGGCGTTGCAACAGGCGGACCTGAAGACGGCCACGGTGTTGATTCGCACGGCCGACCGCGACGAAGGGATATTGCTGGCCCTCATCGAAAACCTGCACCGGGAGGACCTGTCGCCCCTGGAACAGGCCGCCGGGTTCAAGCTGCTGGCCGACAAACACGGGCTCTCCCATGCCGACATCGCCGAGCGCATCGGCTTCCACCGCACGCACGTGACCAACACCCTGCGGCTGCTGAACCTGCCGCAGCCTGTGCGGGAAGCACTCGAGACAGGAGCGATTTCCGCCGGCCACGGCCGGGCTCTGCTGATGGTGACCGACGAAGAAGCATGCATCCGCGCGCTCCAACAGGTGATGGATGACGATCTCACCGTACGCGAGACGGAAAACCTGTGCCGAGCCTTAACCCAACCGGATGCACCGTCCGCCGAGGAACCCCAGGATGTTGAGCCCGAGCAGGACAAGGAGGTCCTTGCGGAAGTTCGCCGCCTTGAGCGCGGGCTCCAGGAACGCTTCGGCACCCGGGTTGCCATCAAGCGCTCGCCCACGGGCCGGGGCCGCCTCACCTTCAGCTTCTACAGCGATGCGGACCTCAATCACCTGCTGTCACTGCTCGGCAGCGACGAATTCTGACGACCCGGCCGGGCTAGAAGACGGCGTCGATATGCGGTTCGCCTTCCCGCAGTCCGGCCGGCGATACCCGAATGAACGCCGCGTTTTCCTGAAACTCCCGGATGTTTTCGGCATTCAGGTAGCTGAAGGAACTCTTCACACCGCCCATCAGATTGCCGATGATTTTGCCCACCAGGCCCTTGTAGGGCACGGTGCTCTCAACACCCTCGGGCGAACGCATTTCGAAGTACTCCGCATCCAGCTGCTCGCGCAGCCGCTCCGCCCTCTCCTCCACCGCTTCCCGGGACGCCATGCCGCGGATGCGCTTGACCAGACCGTGGCTGGACTGTTCCACCTCGCCCGGACTTTCCTTGGTGCCGGCCAACAGGCTGCCCAGCATCACGGTGTCGGCCCCGGTGGCCAGCGCCTTGGCAATGTCGCCGGCAGTCCGGATGCCGCCGTCGGCGATGATGGGCACGTCGATGCCGCTTTGGAAGACGTTGTGCAGGGCGGTCAGCTGGGGTACGCCGACACCCGTGACCTGACGGGTGATGCAGACACCGCCGGGTCCAACCCCTACCTTGACGGCATCGGCGCCGGCATCGGCCAAGTCCAGGGCTCCCTCGGCCGTGGCCACGTTGCCGGCAATCAGATCCACTTCGGGAAAGCGATCCTTGCACTGTTGCACGCCCGCGATGGCATGTTCCGAATGACCGTGCGCGATGTCGAGCACAATCACATCGGTGCCGGCCTGCACACAGGCCTCCATGCGCGCCAGCATGTCCCGATCGGTTCCGATCGCGGCGCCGACCAGCAGGTCCGGACCGGAATCCTTGACCCGGGCAATTTCATCGGCCTGATGTTTGGAGGTCATGAAGCGGTGGATGATGCCAATCCCTCCCATCTCCGCCATGGCGCGCGCCATGGCGCTTTCACAGACAGTGTCCATGTTGGCGGCCACCAACGGCAACCTTATGTCCCGGTTCCGGGTCAAACGGGTGCCGAGATCCACGTCCAGCCGGGAGCGTATGCGCGACCGGCGCGGGATCAGCAGAACGTCGTCGTAGGTCAGGCCGAAGGGAATGAGCTCAAGGTTCATGGCACGGCCCCGGTATCCGGAGCTCCTGTTGGATGCGACAGCGCAACCTGCCATTATAAGGGAACTGTTCTGGCAGGGCCGCAGATACCGCCGACAGGATCATCGCGGCCCACACCACGGGGCAACGGCCTGGTACCCACCACACCGACGCCCGCCGCAGCACCTTGATTCGTATCGTGTCGGACGCCAACGGAGGGCGACATCATGACAGATCTGAGAATCGGTGTGATTGGAGCCGGTGGCCGAGGCAGCCTGGCGGCCCACGCCCACAAACCGGGCCAAGGAGCGCGCATCGCGGCCGTATGCGACATCCGCACCGAGGTTCTGCAGGAATGTCGGACCGCATACGGAGAGGACATTCTGACCACGGACAGTCCCAACGCCCTGTGGGAACAGGACCTGGATGCCGTGTTCGTGTGCTCGCCGGACTACCTGCACCGCAGCCATGCCGGAGCCGCGCTGGAGGCGGGCGTGGCGGTCTACCTGGAAAAGCCCATGGGCATCACCATTGCCGAGTGCGACGAAATCCTCCGGCTGGCGGCACACGGACAGACGAAACTGTACCTGGGCCACAACATGCGACACATGGACTTCGTGGCCACAATGAAGAAACTGATCACCGATGGCGCCATCGGTGAGGTACAGACAGCCTGGTGCCGCCACTTCGTCGGACACGGCGGCGATTTCTACTTCAAGGACTGGCACGCGGATCGGCGGTTGTCCACGGGCATGTTGCTGCAAAAAGCCACCCACGACATCGACGTTCTGCACTGGCTGTGCTCCGGCTACAGCCGCCGCGTGCATGCGATGGGTTCGTTGGCAGTCTACGGCCGGGTCGGCAACCGGCTGTCGGAACCGGGGCCGCGGCCCCGGCACAGCCTGGACAACTGGCCACCACTGGCCCAGACCGGACTGCATCCAATCGTGGACATCGAAGACATCAGCATGATGCAGATGGAGCTGGACAACGGAGTCCTGGCCTGTTACCAGCAGTGCCACTTCACGCCCGACTACTGGCGGAACTACACGGTGATCGGAACCGAAGGCCGCATGGAGAACTTCGGCAACGGCGAAGAGGGTACCGTGATCAAGGTTTGGAACCGGAGACGGAACGGATACGATGCCGCCGGCGACATCGAGATCCCCCTGCAACCGCTGTCCGGCGGACACGGCGGAGCCGATCCGCGCATTGTTGACGAATTCCTGGGCTTCGTCCGCGGTGAGTCGGTCCCGCGAACATCTCCCGTGGAAGCCCGCCACAGCGTAGCCGCCGGCTGCTGTGCAACCGATTCCCTGAGACACGGAGGCTTGCCCGTCGATGTGCCGGACGTGGACCGGGACATCGCCGAATTCTTCGCACCAACCGCCTGAACGGATCCCACAGACCCGCGTCCATTCGTCCGCGCCGAGTCACGGAATTCCAAGGCCTTTCGCGCTTCACGGGCAGGTACCCCGGTTCCAAACAAACTACAATAGGCGATCCAATCCGTGCTTGGGTCCCGCATCCCTTGGCCCTCCGAACCATCATGCCCAACGGCCGATCCAAGTCCGCGTCGGCCCATGGCCACACCATCGAGCAGGAACTGGAATTCGTGCGTGCCGGTCTGGATCGCGAGTTGGTGTCGATCGACGCCGGTCTTCACTATCTGCTGCCGAAACCCTTGCGGCTTCGTGGCAAACTGGTCTGCGCTCCGGTCATTCTGGCCATCGGGCTGCCGCATCCGGACTGTCACCGGGCCCTTGTCGACCGCTGCCAACTCGCCGTTGCCCTGGAACTGCTCGGAATTGCCCTGGAAGTCCATCACCAGCTGCTTGATCCGGAGGCAGATCTGGATTCACTGGAGCAGACGGCCATCCTGACAGGAGACTACTACTTCGCACGGTCGGCCCAGCTCGTAACGCAAATGCGCAATCCGCAGTTGCTCGACGCCTTTGCCGAAGTTCTCAAGCAGGCCAGCGAACAGCACCTGGCCCACATGGCCGAGGTCCGCGCCCCCGGGTTCGAAACCGCCCGCGTGCTTGGCTATCACGGCATTTTGTGCGGCACATGGCTGCGACCGGAACTGAACCTTGAAGGCCTGGCCATTGCGGAAGCATGGCTGGCAACCTTGGCGACCAAGGACTCGGAGTCGTGCAGGCGCGCTGGTCCCCACGCCTTGGACGACATCGTGCCGGACCAACAACGGGAACGGTGGCAGTTCGCCACAGCCGTGCGGTAGCGCAAAAATTTCAACGGGTGCATGCCGAGCCTGCGAAAGGGTCCAGTGCGGTCCTGCCTCGCGCGGATGTCGACAAAGGTGAAGACTGTGACCCGTACGGGCTTCCGGACTGGACACCCGCGCCCCATTCCCGGTGGCTGAACCTGGAAGCTCCATATTCCTCCATTGTCCGCCGACTTGGCTGTTGACCCCTACAGCATTCTCCGGATGACGGTTAACCAATCCCTAATGCAACCGGGGATGATTTCGGTCTACACTGTCCACACAATCACAACCCCCTGAGGGAAAGGGGCTGCCATGCTCATCCCGTCCTTCGACAACACCTTTGAGTTCACTCTGGACGATGTCCGGGAACGCCTGCAAATGGACCGTGACTTTGCGCGGATCGCCTCCCTGCAGACCGCGGAGGCCGGTACCGTCGTGGCCGACTCGGCCCGTCCGTTGCAAAACTACACCGTAATCCTGGATGGCTCCCTGCATGCGGAAGCCAACGATGCCCCCGGGGCATTCGGAGCCAAGGATCGCCAGCGATTGTTTGTCCTGCCATTCACCCCCGGTGCGGTTCTCGGTCCGGGCCTGTTCGAGGGATGGGACAACTACCGGTTGCGGGCGGCCACACGGGTCACGGTCTGTGAACTGGTCTCCAACCTGAACCTGATCAGCGAACGGTGTCCCGAAGTTCTGGAAGCAATTCTGGACAGCCAAATCCGCTTCCAGCAGGACCTCTACACGGAACAGCTCGAATCCCACGACACCATCCGGACGCGGCTGGCACGCCTGCTGCTGCGGTTGTCCGACAACGGCCGGGACGCCATCGAGACGACCCACTCGGACCTTGCACAGCGTCTGGGCACCTATCGGGAGACTGTGTCAAACCAGTTGGCCAGCCTCAAGGCCATGGGCCTAATCCACTCCCGCTACAAGGAAATCGAGGTGTTGCGCACCGACGGCCTGATGGCCTTGTCGGAGAACTGGGACACCCTGGAAGACTTGGCCTGAGTCTCTCTGCGCCCCGCGGTTCCTGTACTCAAACCAGTTGGGTGCCGACACAATCCATCCGGTCGGTGGCGCAGGTTTTCTTCGACGAAGCACCGCCCCCAGGCCCTGCATCTCCCTGAAAACCAGGCCCTGTGGCCTGGGGGCAAACATAACCGGTCCTGATGATAGCCGGCGGGGTCTGCTCGTAGCGGGAGGCGATGCGGCAACACGGCTTCAACCGGACGATGGCCCCGCCCCCTCCGACGAACCTACGCGATGGTGCACTAGGCGGTGCGGGGGACTGCGTCCTGATCCAGTTGCCGGCTCGTGCCGGCCTCCAATTCCATCGGCGAGGCCTTGCGCGCCAGGATTTTGGTGATGCGGTTGTTGGCGTCCATCTCCACAATCTGCAGGCACCAGGCACCTTGCCCAATCCAGTCCCCGCGCGCCGGGTTTTGACCCAGCCGGGTGAACACCAGGCCTCCGACCGAATTGACGCCGGAATCATCCGGCACCTCCAGATCCAGGTGTTCGTCCGCCGTGTCCAGCGGACACCGCGCGTGCAGCTCGAAGGTTCCGTCCTCCAGATCCCTGATGGGATGCGCCTCGCCTGCATCGAACTCGTCTCGGATTTCGCCGAATATCTCCTCCACCAGGTCCTCGATCGTGACAAGGCCGGCGGTGCCGCCGTACTCGTCCACCACAATCGCCAGGTGAATCTCCCGCTCCTGAAACTCCCGCAGCAGGGTAGGCAGTTTCTTGGAGGGGGGAATCTGGTAGGCGGGCCGCGTATAGAAGGACAGCGAATCAGCCAGCCTGTCCTCCCGATACTTGGCGATGAAGTCCTTGGCGTAGAACACGCCCACCACTTTGTCGATCGACCCTTCAAAGACCGGCACGCGACTGTGTCCGGTATCAACCACCACGTCCAGGGCCTCCTGCAGTGTTGCTTCCATCGATACGGCCTTGATGTCCACGCGGGGAACCATGACTTCGGAGGCGTTGGTGGTCCGCAGGTTCATGACCCGCGCCATCATCTGCTGCTCCGCCTCGTCAATGTCCTGCAGTTCGTCGTTGAGGCCAATCAGAAAACGCAGGCCCTCCTCGGTCAGCGACAAGGTTTCCTCCTGGGAGGATTGCTGCCGACGGCCCACAATAAGGTTGGACAGCCAGTCCAGGGAAACCGAAACCGGTGCCATGACCACCGTCAACCAACGCGCCAACGAAGCCAGCCTCAAGGCCCGGGCTTCCGCATTGCGCATGGCCCAGGCCCTGCCAACCACCCGGGTAATCGCCAACAACAGCAGCGTGCCAATCCCCAAGGCCAACTTGGAAATCAAATCCAGGCCGGAACCGGACCAGACCAGGGTCAGTGCGGCGCCAATGCCCGTCACCAACACCAGCCTGGCCAGCAGAAATGCATACAGAAACCTGGCCGGTGTATCCAGCAGGGCTTCAAGCTGCCGATGCGCCGCCGAATCGGGCCCGCCGGCCAACGCCTCAACTTCCCTGCGGTTGGCGGTGGCCAGGGCCGCTTCCGTCGCGCTCAGCAACGCCAACAGACCAACGGCAACCAGAACGGCCGGATACAGCCAGAACAGCGCGGTCACGACGGAGGATCCTCGCGGTTGGGTTCTTGCCGCCGAGGCCCCTCGCCCACGGGTCGCCGGGGTTTCGCCGGCACGCCGTACGCGAGGGTCTCCGCCGGCAGATCCCTGGTCACAACCGAACCGGCACCGGTCATGGCCCCTCGGGATACGCGCACCGGTGCCACCAGCGTGGTGCCACTGCCCAGAAACACGCCGTCCTCAATCACGGTCCTGTGTTTCGCCCGGCCATCGAAATTGCAGGTGATGGTTCCCGCGCCGACATTGACGCCGTCGCCCACATCGCTGTCGCCGACGTAGCTGAAGTGCCCCATGTGGATGTCCGCACCCAGCGAACTGTTCTTGATCTCGCCGAAACTGCCCATGTGCAAATGGGAACCGGTGCGCGTACCGCGGCGGATGCGGGCAAAGGGGCCAATCATGCACTCCCGGCCAATGTCCGCCTCTTCCACCACCGAGTGCCGCACCTCCGACCCCTCGCCCACCCGGGTGTGGTCCAGTTCAGTATGGGGACCAATCGTGCAGCCCTCGCCGATGTCGGTGTGGCCCGTCAGCAACGTGCCCGGCAGAATCAGGGTGTCGCGGCCAATGCGAACATCGGCATCTATGTAGGTGTGGTCCGGATCGACGAGTGTGACACCCCTGTACATGTGCCCGCGGTTGATGCGTTGCCGCATGAGGCGGGCCACCCTGGCCAGCTGTACGCGATCGTTGACTCCCCATACATCGTCCGGATCCACCGAGACCGCCTGCACGGACAGACCGTCCCTGACCGCCGTTCCCACCAAGTCCGTCAGATAGCGCTCGCCGTTGGCCTGGACCGGAAGATCGTCCGCCCGTGCGAACAGCCACGGCGTGGGAAACGCGTAGACACCGGCGTTCAACTCTGTGACTTCGAGCTGGGCCGGTGTGCAGTCCCGTTCCTCCACCACCTCCCGCACGGTTCCGGCGGCATCCCGGAGGATGCGGCCAAAGCCTTGGGACTCGGCGCGATCCACCGATGCGAACGCCAAGCCGGGGCCGGAACCGGAGCGTTGCCGATCCACCAGCCTGTGGAGCAGACTGCTTCGGATCAGGGGCATGTCGCCGCACAGCACCAGGGTAGTGTCGGTGTCGGTGGACACCAACGCCCGGGCATGCCTCACGGCATCGCCGGTACCCAGGGCCGCGGGTTGGACACAGGTGTCGGCGGCATCGCCGCAAGCCGCCCGCAGATCATCGGCATCCGGTGCCGTAACCACAACGGGTCGGCCCTCGCACAACGGCTCGGCCGCCGCCAGCACCCAGGCCAGCATCGTGCGACCGCACACCGGATGCAGCGACTTGGCCAGCCGCGACTGCATGCGTGTACCGGCACCCGCCGCCAAAATCACGACGGCGGGGGACATGCCGCTATCTCCGGACGCGCACAAACGGCACCGTTGCCGGTGCGCCGTTTGCGTATGCGATCGGACTGGCCTAAGTCAGGGGGGGGTTGGTCGTCCATGGGACCCGCCGTACGCGCATCGGCCCGCCGAA
>MPMO01000054.1 GCA_002238555.1 Caldilineaceae bacterium bin34 | reverse complement strand
TGGGCCCCCGGCCCAGCCTGCGCAGCAAGACCCCCGAACTGGTCCGGCAGGAGGTGGAGGGTCTCCTGCTGGCCTACCATGCCGTGCGCGCCTTCCTGGCCGAGGCCGCCCGCGACGAGGACCTCGACCCCGACCACCTCTCCTTCGTGCACGCCGTGCGGGTGGTCCGCCGCCGCTTGCAGAATCCCGGCCCCCGCCGCCGGTCGCGGATCGCCCGCGTCCGGGACCTGTGCCGGGAAATCCTGGAAGAGCGGGTGGTGTCCAGCCGGGGCCTGCGCCATCCCCGCGGCGTGAAACGCAAGATGAGCAACTACCCCATCCGGCGGTCCGGGCCCCTGGACCGCCGGCGCCATGCCTGGATCCCCTTGATCCTGGCTCCGGCATGCTAAATAGACAGTATTGGGCCTTGCCCCCCCGATAGGGTATCCACAACGAGCTGTCTCACCTTAGGTGGTGCCACCTTGGTCCACTCCACGAAACTCGCCCATGTTTCCGATCGTGGTGTCCGAGTTGACCTCCAAACAACGACGGCTACTGCCCACCTTCTCAGATACGCCGATGGTCGCTTCGAAGTGACCGTTGGCTCCGCGCTGAAAGCGGTCGAGCTGAACGACTCCGCTCTTCTGCAATGGATGGTTGCGCATGCTCTTGTAGATCTGATCACATTCCCAGTCTGGATTCCCTACCACGACCTTCTGCAGTTCATGCACGTAGTCGCTCAGGTGATTACGCAGGACGCCGTCGAAGTCGCCAGCCAGTTCGTCGAGGTCGCCAACGGGGTTGGGTTGATTCCGGCCGGTTGTCGGCGTCGTGCGTCCACCAAGACCTTGGACACGCTGGAATCCGACCAGTGGGCCGAGAAGCCTCGCTGCTGTATCCGAACTCTTTCCTGTCGATCCAACAGGTCGGCCAGGGCATTGCACAGGGACCAGGAGTTGTAGACCGCCGGTCCGGCGCCGTCCGGGTTGAACCGGTAGCCGTTGTAGTTGTCGCGCAGGGATCCCCGAAGTTGGCCTTTCGATTGACCCGGATCGTCTGCGGTCCTCGGAAGCATTGCCTTCACCGGTTGGTCTGATGGAGTAGGGACAATCGTCCGAAGTGGTGCGGCTTCCCTGAATCCAATCCACGGACGCCCCTCTGGCCCCTCGTCCGTCCGTGTCCGGCGGCTCGGAATTTGCCAGTGCCGGGGACAGGCGCGAATCCTGTGTTGACTCCCGGCAGGCCCTGCGCTATACATCCCGCACGGGCCGTGCAGTGGACCCGTCCAAAAACAACAAACTCACAAAGAAACCCTCTGTTTCAATCCCATCACCAATGAACAATCGCCTTTCACAAACTCTGTATGGTTCCCTGCGGGGAACCGTTGCAAGCCGCCTGTTGTGCGGCTTTTTCTTGTTCCTGGCGGCAGGCCTGACAGCCTGCACCATGCCCGTCCCCGAGAGCCAGGCCCTGGTTGTCTATTCGGGACGGAACGAAAACCTTGTGGCCCCGGTCATCGAGTCGTTCACGGCCGAGACGGGCATCAGGGTGGAAGTCCGCTACGGCGGCACTTCCGCCATGGCGGCCACCATCCTGGAGGAGGGGCCGAACTCTCCCGCGGATGTCTTCTACGGCCAGGATGCCGGTGCGCTGGGCGCGCTGGCCAAGGCCGGACGCCTGCAGGTTCTGCCCGAGGACGTTCAGTCCCTGGTGGATCCCGCCTGGGTGGCTGCGGACGGCAGCTGGATCGGTACCAGCCTGCGTGCACGCGTGCTGGTGTACAACACCGATGAGCTGACCGCCGAGAATCTGCCGGCCAACATCCATGACTTGACCGACGAACAATGGCGGGGCCGCGTGGGCTGGGCGCCCACCAACGGCAGCTTCCAGGCCTTCGTGACCGCCTTGCGCGTGATTGAAGGCGAAGAGGCGGCCCAGGCCTGGCTGGAGGCCATGATCGCCAACGATGTGCAGGTCTATCCCAAGAACACGCCCATCGTGGCGGCGACCGGCGCGGGCGAAATTTCCGTCGGCCTGGTCAACCACTACTACCTGTTGCGGTTCCTGGCCGAGGATCCGGAGTTCACGGCCGCCAACTACCACTTCGCCGAGTCCGGTCCGGGCTCCATGGTGAACGTGGCCGGAGCCGGCATTGTCGATTCCTGCAGCAACTGCGAGGCGGCCGAAGCGTTTGTGCGCTATCTGCTGTCGCAGGCAGCGCAGGACTACTTCCTGTCAACCACACACGAGTACCCGGTGGTCGGCGGCCAGGTGGATTTGCCCTCGGGGGCGGTACCGCTGGACACGGTTGCCCTGCCGGAAATCGACCTGAGCGACTTGGAGGACCTTGAAGGGACTCTGGCGCTGCTCCGCGCGGTAGGCGCGCTCGAGTAGCCTGATTCCCGGTCCGCCGCAGGCGGCGACACCTGCACTGTTTTGTCGTTTGCGGTACTTGCCGACCTATAGTTATTGAAGAAACGTGAGGGTCCCGAGCCGCCAAGCCTTGGCGGCTCGGGACCCCTGTCGCAGGCCGGCCCGGCCTGCCTTGGCTCCCGATGGGACGCCGGACATGAGCAAGCCCCTTTTCGTTCCCATGTGGCTGCGGCCGCAGAGCCGCTCCGGCCAGGTCAGACTGCCGGCGAGCATGGTGCTGCCGTCGGTGCTCGTGGCCGGCCTGCTGCTTCTGCCCCTGGGCTACCTGGTGTTCCGGGCCACGGGTGTCGAGCCCCATGTCTGGCGCGACCTGTGGTCGCCGTCGACGCTCCGCATTCTGGGGCGTAGTTTGCTTCTGGTAATCGGTGTCAACGCCAGCGTGTGGCTGCTGTCCCTGCCCCTGGCTTGGCTTGTGGTCTTCAGCGATCTGCCGGGCCGCAAGCTTTGGACGGTTCTGGCGGCGACCCCCCTTGTGGTGCCCAGCTATATCGGTGCCTACGTGCTGATCGCCATGTATGGCCCGCGCGGCCTGCTCCAGCAGTGGCTGGAGCCACTGGGTATTGAGCGCCTGCCTTCGCTCTACGGCTATCCGGGAGCCCTGATCGCAATCACACTGTTCACCTATCCGTACCTGTTCCTCGGCCTGCGCTCCGCCATGATGTCGTTGGACCAGTCCTGGCTGGATGCCGCACGCACGTTGGGCCAGAGTGGTTGGAAGACGCTCGGGACCCTTCTGCTGCCCGTGCTGAGACCTGCGCTGGCGGCCGGCTCCGTGCTGGTGAGCCTCTATGTCCTGAGCGACTTCGGGGCCGTCGCCCTGCTGCGCTACACAACCTTCACCAGTGCCATCTACCTCTATTGGCAGTCCAGCCTGGATGCCAGCGCCGCCGCCCTGCTCATGCTCGTGCTCGTGATTCTGACCATGGTGCTGTTGGGGCTGGAATTTGTCCTGCGAGGCCGGGCTCACATTGCCCGCACCCACGCCGGAGCAGGCCGGACCGTAACCCCCGTCCGGTTGGGACGGTGGAAGTATGCGGCTTGGTTGCTGCTGGGCGGAACAGTCTTCATGGGCATGGGCAACCCGATCATCGTGTCGCTGATTTGGCTTGTGAAGGGCTTGGCCGCCGGCGCGGTCCTGCAGCCGGTCTGGCAGGCCATGGGCAACAGCCTGCTGGTGAGCCTGCTGGCCGCGGTCACGGCCGTGCTGGTGTTTGCCGTGCCTACCGCCTATCTGGCGGAACGTTACCGGAAGCTGAGCGCCCGCCTGCCGGCGCGGGCAGCCTACATCGGCTTTGGAATGCCGGGCATTGCGGTGGCCCTGAGCCTGGTCTTCTTTGGGGCCCGCCATGCTCCCTGGGTGTACCAGACCGTGTACCTGTTGCTCTTGGGTTACATGGTCCGCTACGCGTCCCTGGCGGTGGGTCCGCTGCGCACGCAGCTGTCCCGCATCAATCCCCGCATGGAGGAGGCTGGGCGCCTGCTCGGTTTCTCCGAAATCCGGGTGCTCTGGCGCGTGACGGCACCGGCGGCGCGCGGGGGGCTGTTGACCGGCGCTGCCCTGGTATTCCTGTCCACCATGAAGGAACTTCCCGTAACCCTGCTTCTGGGGCCGACCGGTTTCAACACCCTGGCCACCCGCATTTGGTCCGCCACCGAGGAAGCCTTCTACGCGCGGGCCGCGGCACCGACCCTGATCCTGCTCTTGGTGTCCGCCCTCGGCATCGCGGCCATTTTCTCCGGAGAGGAGTTGTGAGCGGCGACCCATCCGGCCGGGCTGTTGGTTCGGGAACCGACGATTCCCCGTTCGCGGGATTCCTGTCGATCAGACAGGTACGCAAGGGATTCGACGGCTCCAGTCTGGTCCGGATTGGGGAATTCGATGTGATGGAAGGCGAAGTCATGGCCCTGCTGGGACCATCCGGTTGCGGCAAGACCACGACCCTGCGCATGGTGGCTGGCCTGTCGCCACCGGAGACCGGATCAATTGCCGTGGCCGGCCGGCTCCTGGATGGCCCCGGCGTGCACGTGCCGGCGGAGCGGCGCAACGTCGGTATGGTGTTTCAGGACTATGCCCTGTTCCCCCATTTGACGGTGGAGGGCAACATTCGCTTCGGGTTGGACGGCCGGAGCGCCGAGGCGGCGGACCGCACCCGAACCATGATGGAGCTGACCCGGCTGACGCACCTGGCCGAGCGCCGGCCCACCGAACTGTCGGGGGGCGAGCAGCAGCGCACCGCACTGGCCCGGTCCCTGGCCCCCAATCCTCATCTGCTACTGCTGGACGAACCGTTCTCCAGCCTCGACGCGTCCTTGCGCAAGGATTTGCGGCGGGAGGTGCGGCGTATTTTGCAGGCCACGGGGATCACCACGATTCTGGTGACCCACGATCAGGACGAGGCCCTGTCGATGTGCGATCGGCTGGCCTTGATTCTGGACGGGGAGGTGCAGCAGGTGGGTACTCCGCAGGAGCTGTACTGGTCACCCCGCAATGAGAATGTGGCCCGTTTCATCGGCGACGTCAATCTGCTGCCGGGCACGGCGGACGGATCGCTGGTCGTCGACAGCGTGTTGGGCCGACTCCCTGTTCAGAAGGCGCGCACCGGGTCCGTGCACGTGATGCTGCGGCCCGAGTCGATCCAGGTGTCCTATCCGGAGGACGAGGCGTCCTTCATGGCGCGCGTGCTGGACGTGGAGTACTACGGCCACGACCAGGTGTTGAACGTCCGCCTGCAGAGCGGCGAGGAACTGCTGGCCCGCAGGGACGCCATCCAGCCGTTCCTGCCCGGGCAAACCGTCAGCGTGAAGCCGGTCGGCGTGTTCCCCGTCTATGAGGCCGACCGCGGCTGATCCGTTGCCGGCGGCACACCTGCCTTGTCCAGCCGCACCTCCGTTGGTCCTTTCTCCCTGGCGGCCCACCCGTGCACGGCCGGGTGCCGACGGTTCCGGTCGCTCGTTACGCGGCCCGTTGCCCCAATTCGCGGTCCAGGATTAGGAGCCCGGTGAAGTCCTCGCCGATCCGGCGGATATCCGCCAGAATCCGCTTGCACTGCTCCACTTCCTCGACCTGTTCGGCAATGAACCAGTCCAGCAGCTCCCGGTAGGGTTCCAGGGGGATTTCGTCCGCCTGCCGGGCCTGTTCATGGATAAAGGTCTGCAGTGCCTCCTCGTAGGCCAGCGCCGAGGCCATCAGGTCCCGCGGGTGGCGTGCCGCGGGCGCTTCCGCCGCCAAATCCGCAAACTCGATGTAGGCCCGCCGGGACTTCTGGAATTCGATCAGCTTCTGGGCATGCGTCTGTTCTTCCTGGCCCTGCACTTCGAACCAGTGGGCAAACCCGGGGAAATCCTCAATGTCCGCCAGCGCGGACAGATTTTGGTAATGGTAGGCGGATTGCAGTTCCCGGTGGATGTGGGTGTTGACAATGTCCTGCATGGGGTGCGCCCTGCACTCTGAATGTCCGGATGGAACCTGTCTCCGATGCCGGCGCGGCAGCAGATCCAAGTCTGCGTCCGGCCGGGGTGTCCCGGGAGAGACGGGGCACCGCCCGCCATTGTACCCAACCCCCGACCGGGGGCAGGATGGAACCGGCCCCTTGGATGCCCGGGAACGTTGCCACGGTCCAGTCTCGCAGCGCACGCGCGGGGAGCCCTTCCCCGTGCAGGCCGCCCGGGTGTCGGGCAAGGCCCATGCCGTACGCTGAAGCTGCCGGTACCGGGAGGTTGACTGCCGCCGGCGCCGGGCCGCGCGGAAGAAGGTGAAGTCGGTGCCATAGGCAGTCCGACCGGCGTTGTCAAGCGGACTGCGGCGGAACCAAGTCGAACGGAACCCGTCAAACCCGGCTCCGATTTCGGCCTGGCGGCGACTTGCCGGCTGTCCGGGGGAGGCAGGCGGAGCGGCTAATCGGTCAGGTAGTGCCTGGTCCGGTCAAGTTGCTCGGGTGTGACATATTGGGCAATCTTGGCCAGAAACGCCTCGCGGGAATCGTAAGGCCGTGATTCAAGCAGCGCAGCCGCCTCGGCGTCATCGATTCCGGGAATCTGCTTTACCGTCTCCAGGTCCGATTCGTTGAAGTCGACGGGTACAAAGACATATTGCTCATAGAAGGCCACCTGTTCCGCATCCACATACTTGCCGATTTCCCGCCTGAACTGGGAAATGCTGACGTAGGGTTGATATTCAAAAAACTCACGCACCATGCGGAGGCCGAAATCGGGAATGGTTGCCCGCAATTGCTGGCTGGTCATGTCATTGAGATTGACAAGATCGAAACCCGGAACGTCAACAGGTTGCGCCGCCGCTGCTGCGGGCGTGGTTTCCCGGGCCCCTTCCGCTGGCGGAGGGAAGGTGCATCCGGTGAGCACCCACAGAAGAGCAAGAGTTCCAATCGCAACTTTGGCGGTTCGGCTCATCACAGTCATAGGGTTTTCTCCGGTAGCCAGGGGTGAAGGCCCCACTGTAAGCAGGAATTGTGAGGAAATTGTGAACCGGCAATGTACACAGATCGAAGGGGAAGGGAGCTGATTGGCTGGATGTGCGGCCCGGAAGCAACCGGTCAGGCTTCCCGGCTCCGCCCTGGGCGTTCGACAGCCGGCGGTGGCCCGGTTCGGGACGCGTCCACGGACACAATCTGGAGCGGTCGCGGGATCGTTGGCGGTTGTTCAGGACGGCCGGGCCGGCGAGGCCGCGTGTTCCGACGGGAGAGGGCACAAAGTGGGATACCGCGCCAACCGTTGCCCAAGCCGGCTGCCGGGGACGCAACCCGGCCTTGGCGCTGCGGGTCCGGAGGGAGGAATGCCTGCGGGTCATGGCGGAGCCGTGTGCCAAGTTGGGCTCCAATTCATGATGCAGGTGCCTGGTGGCCAGTGCCAACCGACCCATCGGGGCAACCCATGTCCCCGCACTTGGCCGGCCCGTGTCCGGAGTCGTTGCCGAACGACTCCGCAAGACGAGGATTGCGCCCGTGCGTCAGGCCGGAACTTCGTCCTCCAGCGCCTGGTACTGGCTCATGTACAGCGCATGGTAGGCGCCGCCCTGGGCCAGCAGTTCCGTGTGGGTGCCCTTCTCGATAATGCGGCCGTCCTGCATCATGAGGACCTGGTCCGCGTTGCGGATGGTGGAGAGGCGGTGGGCCACCACGAAGCTGGTGCGCCCGCGCATCAGCGCCTCCAGGGCCTCCTGAATCAGGAGCTCGGTGCGGGTGTCCACCGAGGAGGTGGCCTCGTCCAGGATCAGGATGCGGGGATCGGCCAGGATGGCCCGGGTGATGGAGAGCAGTTGGCGCTGGCCCTGGCTCAGGCCGCTGCCGCGCTCGCCCAGCACCGTCTCGTAGCCGTCCTCCAGGCGCCGGATGAATTCGTCGGCGTAGGACAGTTCCGCCACGCCGCGCACCTCCGCATCGGTGGCGCCCTCCCGGCTGAAGCGGATGTTGTTCATGATGGTGTCGTTGAACAGGAAGGTGTCCTGCAGCACCATGCCGATGTGGCTGCGCAGATCGGACCGGCGCATCTGCCGGACATCGACGCCGTCGATCTTGACGGAACCGGAAATGGGGTCGTAGAAACGGGGAATCAGGTTGAGGATGGTGGTCTTGCCGGCTCCGGTCGGGCCCACAATCGCGACGGTCTCGCCCGGCCGGGCGATCAGGGAAATCCGGTCCAGCACGGGTTCGTTCGGGTTGTAGTGGAAACCGACGTGGTGGAACTCCACCCGGCCCCGCAGACGATCCACAGCCACGGGGTTGGGCGGATCCTGAATCTCCGGCTCCTCGTCCAGCAGTTCGAAGATGCGCTCCGACCCGGCGATGGCGCTCTGCACATTGGTCCACATGACCGCGATCTGGCCGATCGGCTGGTTGAGGCGCTGCACCAGGTTGATGTAGGTGATGACGAGGCCGAGGGTCACGGCCTGGCCGCCCAGCGTGCCGCCGTTGAGCAGGAGAACGCCGCCGGCCAGGGTGGCCACGGTCAGGCTCAGGAAGCCGAAGGCCTCCAGGGTCGGGCTGAGCGCGGAGGTGTAGCTCACGGCGGAGATGTTGGCGTCGCGGTTGGCCGCATTCACCTCCCGGAAGGACTCCGACGAGGCCCCCTCCCGCACGAAGGCCTGCATCTCGCGCACGCCGGAAATGTTCTCCTGCAGGTCGGCGTTGATGTTGCCGATTTCCCTGCGGGCCTTGCGGAACTCGCGTCGGGCCAGGCTGGACAGCCAGTTCGTCAACAGGTACATGACCGGGATCAGGGCCATGGAAATCAACCCGTAGACGTAGTTGGTGATCAGCATCTGGACGAGGATCCAGATCACCGTGACCACCGCCAGCAGCACGGAGATCATCATGAAGTTGATGCTTTGCTGCAGCGTGTCCAGGTCGTTGGTGAGCCGACTCATGACATCGCCGGCTTCGTGGCGGTTGAAGTAGCCGAGCGTGAGCGAATGGATCCGCCTGAACAGCGAAACCCTGATTTGGCGCACCACGCGGTTGCCGACCGCGGACATCATGTAGAAGGACAGGGACCGCGAAGCGGCCGAGGCAATGTAGATGGCGGTCGTGATAAGCATCAGGCGGGTCAGGCCCGAGAGCAGCGCGGGCACGCCCCAGCCCTGGGTGTCGGCCCTTTCAAACCAGCAATTGGCGCCCGCGGCGTCGCCCACGGCCCCCGAACCGCTGATCAGCGCCGGGTTCACATAGCAGTCGACGGCCTGTCCCAACAGGACGGCCGTGTAGACCTGGGAACCGGCCACCATCAGGACCAGGACCATCACCAGGATCATCCACGGCCAGTAGGGGGCGAACATGCCGCCCAGCCGCTTGAGGGTCTGCGGTACGGACTGGGCCCGGGATGCCTCCTGGCCCATCATGAACCTGCCGCCGTCAAACATGGCCAACCACTTGCCTGCCGGCGCGCATCTGCCGCCTCATGCCCATCCCGCCTGTGCCTCGGCCAGGGCGGCGCTGTCGTCCACCAGCTGGCTGGAGAAGATATCGACGTAGAGTTCGTTGGACTCCATCAGGGTCTCGTGCGTGCCGGTGGCGACCAGACGTCCGTGTTCCAGGACGAGGATGCGGTCGGCGTTGCGCACGGTGCTGATGCGCTGGGCGATCACGAAGCTGGTGCGCTGCTCCATCAGGCGGTCGAGGGCCTGCTGGATGCGCTGTTCGGTCTGGAGGTCGACGCTGCTGGTGGAGTCATCCAGGATCAGGATGCGGGGCTGAAGCAGGAGGGCGCGGGCGATGGCCACGCGCTGCTTTTGGCCGCCGGACAGGGTGGAACCGCGTTCGCCGACATCGGTCTTGTAGCCGTTGGGCTGGCTGGCGATGAAGTCGTGGATGGCGGCATCGCGGGCCACGGCCTCCACCTCGGCATCCGTGGCCTCGGGGCGACCGAAGGCGATGTTGTCGCGGATTGTGCCGCTGAACAGCACGGTCTCCTGGAGTACGATGCCGATCTGGCTGCGCAGGGAGTCCAGCGTCGCGTCGCGGATGTCCAGGCCGTCGATCAGGATGGCGCCGTCCGACACGTCGTAGAAGCGCGGCAGCAGGTTGATGATGGTGGACTTGCCGCTGCCGGTGGCGCCCAGGATGGCAATGGTCTCGCCGGGCATGACACCGAAGGAGACGTCGTTGAGCACCGGTTCGCTGCCTTCGAAATAGCGGAAGGTGACGTTGCGGAACTCCACCATGCCCTGCACGGTGTCCAGGGTCCGCGCGCCGGGGCGGTTGCGGACCTCCACGTCGGTGTCCAGGATTTCGAAGACGCGGGCCGCCGAGGCCGAGGCCTGGGTGGCCATGGCGATGATGAAGCCGAACTGGCCGATGGGGAAGAAGATGTAGGTGATGTAGAGCATGAACTTCGACCACTGGCCGAGGGTCAGCTCGTTGAAGATCAGCAGGCGCCCGCCGTACCAGGTCACCGCCACGATGGCCAGGTTGGCCACCAGGAAGACAAAGGGGAACATGACGCTCATGAACCGCGAGACGCGGATCGAGTTGCGCATGTGCTCCTCGGCCACCTTGCCGAAGCGCGCCTGTTCGCTCTTCTCCCGGACGTAGGACTTGACCACCTGCAGGCCGGCCACGTTCTCCTGCAGGATTGAATTGAGGTGGGACAGCCGCTGCTGGATCATGGCGAACAGCGGACCCACGCGGTTCCCGAAGAACATGAACATCAGCATGGCGACCGGGAGGATGGGCACGACCACCAGGGCCAGCCGCCAGTTGGTGTAGAAGAGGATCGAGAGGGAGGCCACCATCAGGACCAGGGCCTGTCCGGCCATGAGCAGACCCTGGGAGATGAACTGGCGGACCTTTTCCACGTCGTCCGTGGCCCGCACCATCAGCTCGCCGGTGCGCTGCCGGTCGTGGTACGAGAAGCTGAGGCTGCTGATCTTGGCGAACAGTTCGTTGCGGAAGTCGTAGGCGGCGTACTGGCCGTTCTTCTCGGCCATATAGGCCTGGAGGAAGGCGAAGACGCCGCGGGCGATAGAGAAGAAGAGGATCAGGACCGAGGAGACGACCAGCGGCTGCAGGGGGTTGTTGGCGGCTGTGGTCAACTGCTCCAGGGTGAAGCCGCTGTCCGCCATCAGGCTGTCCAGGCCGACGGCGTCCAGGCCCGCCATGCCGCTGGCGGCCAGGGCCAGCGTGACGTTGTCCAGGATGTCCTGGATGAACTGGGGCACGGCCAGCTGGGCCAGCGTACCGATCAGCATGCTGCCCAGGGCCAGCATCATGAAGTGGCTGTAGTGCAGGGAGTAGCCGAGGGCCCGCTTGAGGGCCGGCAGGTTCATGCCCGGCCGCCCGCCGGGACCTCCCATGCCGCCCGGTCCTCCCGGACCGCCGCGGCCCGGTCTTCCACCGCGGCCGCCTCGGCGGCGACCTCCGGGTCCGCGTCGGCCGTTGGTGCTTTGGGATCCGCCGAAATCCTCAGGTTGGGGGTCGGCATCCTGCGGAGGCCGGGCACCGTTGGCGGAGTCCGCGGGCCTGCCCTGCCCGTCCGGACCGGCACCGTTGAAAGTATTGCGGGAATCACTCATGGGGTCGCCGCCGAGGCAAACTGATCCGGTTTCGCCGAGGCATGGGGCGATTGTATCACCGGCATCTGCCGGGGGCCGCGGGTATGCGCCCAAGGCGTCCAGGGCAATCGTGCCTGTCCAAGGTTTAAAATCACGGGGTATCGTTGGTCCTTTGACTCAGGAGTTCGGTGTGGATGCGGCAGTTCGGGCGGAGTTGGCCGCCGCGTACCTCGTCAGTGCGGAGCGGCGGGACCGGTTCGAGGCGGATGGCTTCATCCATCTGCCCGGGGTGCTTTCGCACGCGGTCCTGGCCCATTTCACCCCGCTGATCTATGCGGTGGTGGAGGAATACGGCCGTGCCCAGCCGGATTTGGCGGAGCGCAACACCTACGGCCAGGCGTTTTTGCAGATCGGCCAGCTATGGCGCCGCGACGAGCGCATCGCACCCCTGTGTCTGGCACCCCGCCTGGGCCGCATTGCCGCCGACCTGATGGGAGTCGCGGGCACACGCATGTATCACGATCAGGCACTGTTCAAGGAGCCCGGCGGCGGTTTCACGCCCTGGCATGCGGACCAGCACTACTGGCCCCTGGGCAACGACAACACGATTACGGCCTGGATCCCCCTGCAGGACACGCCGGTTGAGATGGGGCCGCTGTCCTTCTGCCGCGGCAGCCACCGCATCCACCGTCACCGCGACCTGTCGATCAGCGACGAGAGCGAGCAGCGGATCGGGCGCACCCTCAAGGACTATCCGGTCGTGGAGACGGCGTTCGAGCTGGGCGACGTCAGTTTCCACCGCGGCTGGGTCTTTCACCGGGCCGGCCCCAACAACACCGACCGGATGCGGGGTGTGATGACGATCATCATGATGGAGGACGGGATCCGCAAGCGGTCCGTGCGGCCGTCCCATGCGAGCGAGGCAGAGCACTTCCTGCCGGGGGTCGGCGAGGGCGAGGTGGTCGCCACCCACCTGAACCCGGTGATCTTCAGCCATCGTGCATGAGAATCAAAGCGTCGCAGATCACCAATAACTACAGTGGTAATTCACAGGGTGGTGGCCTGCCGCCGCCGGTAGTGGCAGTGCAGGGCCACCACCCTGGTGGCGCCGGCGCCGGTACGACCAGGCCTGGGCCTGGGCCATGTCCGTCACCAAGGGCAGGCACCGATGCCGCCGCCGCCGGATTGCGGGCCCGGTCAGCCTCCGGCTGGCCAATTCGCGGGACTTTTTTCTTGCGCTATCATGGTGCAATCAGTGCGCCAGCATGATGTGTGCTATCTAAAAAAGGAGGAAACTCCCATGAAAGGAACGAACTTCAGTAGGCGCGAGTTTCTTCGCTCTTCGGGTCTTCTGGTCTCTGGCCTGGCCTTGTCGGCTTGTGTCGTAGCGACACCTGCACCCTCCGACACGGAGTCAATGGCAGGCGATGTGGCACCCAGTGTAATGACCTTCGCGTGGTGGGGATCTCCCTTCGAGAAGGACACCGTTGTCAATATGCTGGATGCGTTCACGGAGGCAACAGGCATTCCGAACGAGAAGCACCATGTGCCGTTTGGCGACTACATGAACAATATGCAGGCGCGGGCCGCAGCCAATACGCTGCCGGACGTGTTCTATCTCCCAACCCCGTTCTTGGTGGCTTGGGCGCAAAAGGCCGTAATCAAGGACCTGACCGATCGGCATGCGTCCGATCCTGAAGCCGCCATCGAACAGATTGTCGAGGTAAACCGTTTCACGATCGGCGATCGGGTCTTTGGCACGGGAGCCTGCACCGAACCCTACATGATGTTTTTCAACCGCAAGATCTTCGATGATCGAGGGGTTGACCATCCTCCCGCAACCGTGGAGGAGGCCTGGACCTGGGATGACTTCATCGCCGTTGCCAAGCAGGTAACCATCGACGAGAATGGCAATACCGCCTCGGATGCCGGATTCGATGCCGAAAACATTCAGACCTACGGCGTGGATCTGCCGCGCTGGGGAGGTTCCTGGCGTGTGTATTCGCCTGGGCTTTGGCAACAAGGATCCGAGGTCTATTCCGAGGATGAAAACACCTTTTTCCCGGATCGGGACATTGCGGCCGACGTATTGCAGAAAACCGCCGACACCTATATCCAGCACAAAGTGACTGCATCCCCGGAATTCCTGGGTCAGGTGGGCATGAGTTCCATCCAGTTAATGGAAAACGACCGCCTAGCCATGTTCCTGACCGGGAACTGGAGTTTGGAAGCGCTGTCCCATACCGACATTGACTACGGTGAAGCAGTGGTGCCCATCATGGGACCCCACTACACGGTTTGGGCTCCTTCCGAGGCAATTGGCGTCAGTGAGCAGACTGCGGACATCGATTCGGCCTGGGCCCTGTACAAGTGGGTGGTTTTCGGTGAAGGCAGTCTGGCCTTGAGTCGAACCGGTCTCTGGCAACCGCAGAGGGAGGATTTGCTTTTGACCGAGGAAGGCCGTGCCAAGTGGATGACCGAAGGCGTTCACACGCAGGATCACATCACGGCCGGCTGCATTCCAGCCGTCTACAATTCCCGCCGCATGCCCCTGCGACTGGGTCACAGCGAGGTTGAGGGCCGCCTGCTGGGACCCGCCTTGGGGCCTGTGTACACAGGAGAAACCACCGCCCAGGAAGCATTGGATTCCGTGCTGCCGGAAATTGACGGCTTCCTGGCCGAGAATCCAAACTGGAAACCTTCGTAGATTTGCCTCGGAAACGCCGGGGCAGATGTCGGGGCTCGACCTGGCATCTGCCCCCGTTTCTTGTGCGATTCCCAAGAACTTCCGCCCACCAAAGGCACATGCCGTGAACACCGATCTGAGTCCAGACCAAATCTCGCGATTCCAGACAGATGGTTTTCTGGTGCTGGATCAGTTCCTGGACGAAGGGGAACTCGAGGAATGGCGCACGGTCATCATGGATGCCGTACAGGATCGATTGGCCCTGGATCCGGAAGTGCAACGGGCTTTCAATGCCAAGTACGGATCCGACGAACTGAAGCTGCAGAATCAGGACGATCCGGAGACCTTCTATGCCAATGTGTTTACCCAGTGCCTGCGCCTGGCTGACAGCCATGCCGATACGGCGCGGCTGATACGGGATCCGCGTCTGGGTGAACTGGCCGCCACGTTGGCGGGGGTTGATGGCGTCCGCATCTGGCACGATCAGGCCCTGTTCAAACCACCCTACGGCAATCAGACCACTTGGCACATGGATGTTCCTTATTGGGCTTTTCACACCAGGCAGTCGGTGAGCATGTGGATTCCGCTGGATGACGCGACCATGGACAACGGTTGTCTTTGGTACCTGCCGGGCACCCATCAACTGGCCACCTATGATCTGGTACCCATCACAGAGAACATGAGGGACGTTTTTCAGGCCTATCCCGAATGGATGAGCCTGGAAGCCCGGTCTGCGCCGGTGCCGGCAGGGGGACTTGTGGTGCACAATTCCATGATTGCGCATTCCGCCGGACCCAACATGACACGGGAACCGCGGCGGGCCATGACGGTGGCTTTTTTCCCCGACGGGCTGACCTACAACGGCAACTTCGATACGCTGCCAGTGGAGTACTACACCGATTTGAAAGTAGGCGACTGCCTGAATGATGATCGCTATGTGCCTCTGACCTGGCAACGCGACGGTTAGAAACCGTCGATTGATCGTTGGGTGATGGCGCCAATCGCAACCTCCATAATGGATGCGGCGAGATGGCGTCGCGTCCAGCGGACACTGGCCGGCTACTTCTTCATCTCCCCGGGTCTACTGGGTATTGCCCTGTTCCTGGTCGGACCCCTGATCTACTCCTTCTGGTTGAGCCTGACCGAATGGGACATCATCTCGCCCCCGGTTTTTGTTGGTCTGGAAAATTTCCGGACGGCCTTCCTCGATGACAAGCTGTTCTGGGTGTCTCTGTACGTTACGGTCCGATACACCCTCGTAGCCGTACCCCTCACCCTGTTTGCAGCTTTGGCCGCAGCACTGTTGTTGGACCTCAACCTACTCGGAATCTCCGGGTTTCGGGCCATTTACTACCTTCCGGCCATGACTCCCGCGGTTGCCTCCGTGGTACTGTGGCGCTGGATATTCAATTCCGAGTTCGGGCTGCTCAACTACATCCTGGATTTTGTTGGACTGCCGAAAGTGGAATGGCTGATTTCCGCAGACGTGGTCATGTATTCCTTTTGGATCATGGCTCTCTGGAGCATTGGGCCCATGATGATCATTTTCCTGGCAGGCTTGCATGGTGTGCCGCGCACCCTGTATGAAGCAGCCGAAGTGGATGGCGCCAATGCCTGGCGCAAGCTCTGGGCTGTAACCATTCCCCAACTCTCCCCGGTCATTCTTTTCAACCTGGTCATTGGTCTAATTAATACTTTCCAAGTGTTTACGGCGGGTTATCTGCTCACCGCCGGCGGGCCCAAGAACGCAACTCTTTTCTATGTCCTCTACACCTACCGCAACGCGTTTGAATGGTTGAAGATGGGTTATGCGGCTTCCCTGTCCTGGGTCCTGTTTGCGATTGTCATGGTCATGACCCTCTTCATTTTCCGTTCCTTGGGCAGAGCGGTTCATTACGAAGCAGGATAGTCACGGGACCAGGATTGGGTCAACCATACCCGGTGTGCATTCATGACGGCAACCACTCCATCGACCCGCCCTGCACCCGCTGTCCGGCCAACGCAGGCAATAGGCCGCGTCGCGACCAGAATCGCGATCTGGGTGATTCTGTGCGGTGGCGCGGTTGCAATGATTCTGCCGTTTCTGTGGATGATAAGTTCCTCCCTCAAGACCCGCAGCCAGGTGTGGGTGTTCCCGCCCGACTGGATACCCGACCCTGTTCAGTGGCACAACTATGTTGAGGCTCTCAGCGGCCTGCCCTTCCATGTCTACACTTTCAACACCTTGCGCATCACCATACCGGTGTTGCTGGGCACTCTGTTGACGGCTTCCATGTGTGGATACGGATTTGCGCGCATGCGGTTTCCGGGTAGGGACACCCTGTTCATGGTGTTCCTCAGCGTGTTGATGTTGCCCGCGATTGTCACCATGATTCCTGTGTTTGTCATGTTCACGCATCTGGGTTGGGTCAACACCTTGAAGCCGTTGATCATTCCCCCGATCCTGGGTGGCGGACCCTTCAACGTATTCCTCTTCCGCCAGTTTTTCCGCACGATCCCCAACGAACTGTCGGATGCAGCCCGTATGGACGGCTGCGGCGACCTGTATATCTATTGGCGGATCATATTGCCGCTTTCCCGCCCTGTGCTGGCCACCGTTGCCATCTTCACTTTCCTGGCCAACTGGAACGACTTTATCGGCCCTTTGCTTTACCTGCAATCCGATTCCAAGAAAACGATCGCCCTGGGTCTTGCGACCTTTTTGGGACTGTACTCAACCAATTGGGAATTGCTGATGGCTGCGGCGACCGCGGTAACGATTCCAGCCCTGATCCTCTTTCTGTTCTGTCAGCGGTACTTCGTGGAAGGTGTTGTTCTGACAGGTCTGCAGGGTGTCTGACGCCTCCGGACATTAAAACCAAGGCCCTTCTTGGACCCAGCACCGACCCAGCCAGCAGCACCAGGATTTTCTTTGTGCCTGGTAGCGTAGTGGAAATTCCAGGGTTTGCGAGTTCAATTCTGTAATGGAGTTGGGTGGCATCGTCGCGCTTGCGATGCAACTTGTTCAACTGCCCGTTTACACGTCTCCCGCGGTTGGACCGTCGCTTGCCCCGGTCCTTCGGTCCCCAGTCCTGCTTGCGGTTGAGTTCACGCTGCTTGTAGGCAATCTGCGCATCCAGCTTGCCCGCGTCGGGCATCGCGTACACCGTGCCGTCGCTGTCCGTGGCCTGCTCCGCGGGCACTTCGCAGCAGACGTAGGCGTACCACTTCGGATGCGGTTCCGGGCCCTCCAAGCGTATCCGCACGGTCAACGGCCGGCAGCCCGCGTACAGGTCGCTGTCCGCCAACCGCAGCCAGCCGACCTTGGGCACGCGCAGGCGGCCCTCCCGGATCTGCACCTTGTCGGGGATCGGTAAAGCCCGGAACGGTGCGGTTCCGGGCCTTGAAGCGGGGCTTGCCCTCGTTCACGGGGTCCGACAAAACCGCTGGTAGGCATCCGCCAGGTCCTTGAGACTGTAGCGGACCACGCTGAACAGATAGTCCTTCAGCCAGGTATGGTCCGGGTCGTGGCGCAGTTCCGTGAACCGCTTGTACAACGTGAAGGCGGAGACGGACGGCTTGGGACCCATGCGCTTGCGGAACGCCTTGGCCCACGGCGTTTTGCCTTCCCGGACCTCCGGCCCACGGGCGGCAGGTACGCGTATCTCCTTCCAGCGTTCGTACCGACGCTCGCAGTCGGCCAGCATGTAGTTCCTCACGTAGCGGCAGGCGCCGACGATGGCCATCAGTCGCATGACGACACGGCAGGAAATCGATGGGTTTCTCAACCTTCTTGACCACGCGCGCCAGAATCTTCTGGCCTGAGGTGGTGCCCCGTCGCTCCAGATCGCGTGCCCATGCCGGCCCGCGTATAATTCTGGTCCGCGCAAATCCAATGGGAACCGTCACGAAGACGATGTCGCAGCCAATCCTGGAAGCCTATCCGGGAGTAGAACGGGTCAAGGAGTTCGTGCCGCTGGGCACGGACCGGCCCTGCTACCTTTCCGGGGCCCAGATCGAGGACTTCAACGACAAGGGCTACATCTGCCCGATTGATGTCTTCACGCCGGACGAGGCCGAAGCCAACCGCGCCTACTTCGACGACCTGTTGGCCAAGGCCTTGGCCAAGGGCTGGAACAGCTACGGGCAGGCCGGATGGCACATCCACTGCCGCGGCCTGCACGATTTCGTGACCGAGGAGCGGATTCTGGGTCCCGTGCGCGATCTGCTGGGTTCCAACCTGGTGTGCTGGACGACCCACTTCTTCACCAAGCTGCCCGGTGACGGCAAGCAGGTCAGCTGGCACCAGGATGCTTCCTTCTGGCCCCTCACCCCCAGCAAGACCGTCACGGCCTGGCTGGCCTTCGACGACGCGGACCGCGGCAATGCGGCCATGCAGGTGATTCCGGGCACCCACCGGCTGGGCCAGCTGCCGTTCATCCATTCGGAGGAAGGGGAGAGCAACGTTCTCGACCAGTCCACTGTGGACATCGACTCCTTCGCGGAGCCGCCCGTGCACCTCGAGATGCGGGCCGGCCAGATGTCGCTGCACACCGACTGGCTGCTGCACGGCTCGGATGCCAACCGCTCCGACCGGCGCCGTTGTGGCCTGACCCTGCGCTTCACGTCCCCGGACGTGCGCAACTTCACGGTGTCGGAAGGCACGGGCGTGATTGCCTGCGGACGCGATTCGTCGGGCTACTGGCAACACCAGCCGCGTCCGGCCGGAGAGGACATTCCCGATCCGCCCCGGCCGGAGGACGACTGGCAACGGCGTTCCGGCTGGAAACGGGCGTGGGACGACGCCCGGGGCCGGTAGCCTCCGCACAGCCATGGCCGCTTCCGCTCCCGCCTTTCCACAAGGTCCCGCCGCGCCGCGGGGTGGCATGACCGGCCGCCGCCGGCGCAACCTGATTGCCGGCTACGCCTTCCTGATACCGAACCTGCTGGGTGTGCTCGCCTTCAGCCTGTTCCCCATCGCCACGACCATCTATCTGACGTTCCACGAATGGAACCTGTCGGACACCCCGGTCTTCAACGGAATCCAGAACTTCATCCTGATGGCCGGGGATTCCCTGTTCTGGAAGACGCTGGGCAACACCTTCTACTACACCTTCGTGGCCGTGCCCGTGGCGGTCTTCCTGGCATTCTGGCTGGCCCTGCTCCTGGACCGCAAGATGCGGGGCGTGCTTTCGTTCCGGGTCATCTACTTCCTGCCCCACGTGACCCTGACCGTGGCCGCCTCCATCATCTGGGCCTGGATCTTCCAGGCGGAGTTCGGGCTGATCAACTGGGCGCTGTCCAAGATCAACATCGACGGCCCCTACTGGCTCACGGACAGCCGCTGGGCCATGATCTCGATCATCATCATGAGCAACTGGAAGGGGATTGGCTACGCCATGCTGATCTTTCTGGCCGGCCTGCAAGGGATTCCGCCGGAACTGCTCGACGCCGCCACCGTCGACGGAGCCAACGGCTGGCGCAAGCTGCGCCACGTCAAGGTTCCGCTCCTGACCCCCACGATCTTCTTCATCCTGACCACCTCGTTCATCGGGGCGTTCCAGGCCTTCGACCAGTTCATGATCATGACCCGGGGCGGGCCGGCCTTCGCCACCACGCCGCTGGTCCTCTACATCTACCAGAACGGCTTTGCCTACTTCAAGATGGGCTATGCCACGAGCATGGCCGCCATCCTGTTCCTGTGTATCCTGGGGATCACGCTGTTCCAGTGGAGCGTGGCCCGGCGCTGGGTTTATGGCTTCGACATGGACAACTGAGAGGCGTGAAGGTTTGTGAATACGATATCCACCGAAGCCGTCCAGAGCCAACCCGCTGCCAGCATCGGCACCGGTGCCGGCCCGATGGGCACGGAACGTTCGCGCCTGATGGGCAATCTCGGTGCCTGGGGCCTGCTCTCCCTGGGCGGCATCGTCATGCTGGTGCCGTTCCTGTGGATGGTGTTGATGTCGTTCAAGAGCCTGGATGAGGTCTACACCTTCCCGCCGCAAGTCCTGCCCAGCCAGTTCCTGTTCTCCAACTATGGGGAGGTGTGGGACCAGGTGCCCGTGGCGCGGTTCTTCTCCAACAGCGCGACCGTGGCCATCAGCGCCACGCTGGGGGTGCTGTTGACCTCGAGTCTGGGCGGCTATTCCTTCGCGCGCATCGACTACCCGGGGCGCAACACCATCTTCCTGTTGTATCTCTCCACCATGATGATCCCGTTTGCGGTCATCATGATCCCGCTGTTCGTGCAGATGCGCATGCTGGGCTGGATCAATTCCCTGTATGCCCTGATTGTCCCCGGTCTCTTCAGTGCCTGGGGCACGTTCCTGATGCGGCAGTTCATGATGGGTATCCCCAAGGAACTGGAGGAGGCGGCCGAGATCGACGGCTGCGGCCACTTCCGCATCTACAGCACGATCATCATGCCCCTGTGCAAGCCGGTCCTGGCCACGCTGGCGATCTTCTCCTTCATGGGCTTCTGGAACGACTTCCTGTGGCCCCTGATTGTGATCTCCTCGCGGGACCTCAAGACGCTGCCGCTGGGCCTGGCCGGCTTCCAGCAGAGGGTGGCGCTCAACACCCCCTGGCACCTGGTGATGGCCCTGGCTGTCGTCAGCGTGCTGCCCATCCTCCTGATCTTCATCATCGGGCAGAAGTACTACGTGCGCGGCATCGTGACTTCGGGCCTGAAGGGCGCGGCCTGACCCGCGCCACCCAGTTCGGTTTTTGTTCACTGTCAATCCAGCAAGGGAGTTGGTCGAGATGAAGGAAAGGAAAACCGGTTTGCAGATGACCCGGAGGGACTGGCTGCGCCTCATGGGGGTTTCCGGCTTCGCGGCCGGCCTGGCGGCCTGCGCGCCTCCGGGGACGGCACCGGCCGACGAGGCCGCGGATGCCGAGGTTCTTGTTGATCGCTGGACCACGGGCCTCGTGGACCCGGACATCAGCGGAACCTTCCGCATTATTTCCTGGGAGGGCGAGGGGGAGATCGACAAGTTCATCCCCTTTATCGAGGGCTTCTTCGAAGAGCGCTACCCCAACATGGAGGTGGAGATCGAATCCGGCGTCCCTTGGGGCGACTATTGGACCAAGCTGCCCACGCAGATCGCCGGCGGCGACCCGCCCGATCTGGCCTGGCAGCACCAGAGCCGCGGCTGGGTCTACCCGGACAAGGGATGGTCCCATTCGATGCAGCAGTATGTCGAGTCCCATCCGCCGGACGGCTGGCCCGACGACTGGGAACCGAAGATGATCGAGATGTCCACCTACAAGGGCGAGCTGCACTCGCTGCCCTACGGCTGGGTGACCTGGGGCCTGTTCGTGAACCGGGACATCACCGACTCCGTGCAGGAGTACCCCTTCCCCGACGACTGGACCTGGCAGGACCTGCGGGAGATTGCCAAGGAAGCCACGTCGGGCGAGGGCATGGACAAGATCTACGGCTGCCGCATCCCGATTTCCGACAAGACCCTGTGGGCCGTGTCCATGACCTGGGGCGCCGACCTGTTCGATACGGAGCGCACCCGCGGCAACTTCGATGATCCCATCGTCGAGGAGGCGGCCAAGTATCTGTGGGACCTCCGCTGGACCGACGGCTCGTCGCCGACCCCCGGCGACGAGCAGGCCATGGGTTTGGGCGGCGAATTCCTGTTCGCCTCCGGCCGCATTGGCATGCACATGGGCATCAGCGACATTGCGGCCCGGCTGGACAGCGCCATCGGCGACAAGTTCCCGTGGGGCATCGCCCCCATTCCGACCGGCCCCAACGGCCGCTTCGGCTACGAGGGCGGAGCGCAGTGGATGATTCCGGCCGGCAGCAAGTTCCCGGAACTGGCCTACGAGCTGACCCGCTACGTGCTGTCCAACGAGGACATCCTGCCCACGCTGGGCATCGAGGGCAGCCTCTATCCGCCGCGCCTCAGCCTGGCGGAGTACGGCCTGCCCAAGGGCTGGGAGGAAAAAATCCCCAATGCCAAGCATGCCCTCCTGACACTGGGCCTGGAGCAGCCGACCTACTACCAGTACTTCACCAAGTACCAGGAGTGGGCCGCGCTGTGGAGCAAGTGGATGGATCCGATCTTTGTCGAGGGCAAGGAGAACATCACGGAGGCTCTGGTCGGCCTCAACACGGAGACCAACGAACTGTTGGGCGCCGCCTAGCCGCAAGACCTCCGTCCGGCGGCCCGTTGCGCGGGTTGCCCAAGGGGAGCCGGCTTCGGCCGGCTCCCTGCTTTTGGCTATTGGATGGACGCGTGCGAGGGCCGGGCAAGGGTTCGGGCCAGGTCTGCTGCCCCAAATCAACGGAAATCGGGGCCGGGCACCCGGTTCCAGGCAATGGGCTCGGCATCGCCGGCGTAGTCCGGGATCAGGGACTTGATTCGGGCCTGGGCGTCCGCCGGCCACTGTCCGACCGTGCTCTGCGTCCCCGTCATGTGGGCCTTGAGCGGTTCCGAGTAGCGGTCCCAGCGGTGGAACCAGAGGGTGAGCACCGTGCGGCGATGGTCCGAGTTGTTGGCATAGGCCCCGTGCAGCAGCCGGGCATCGCCCACCACCAGGTCGCCGGCCGCGACCGGCACGGCGATGTCCTCCTCAATCGGCTGGAACGCCGGGTGGCTGGGATCCGTGGCCCGGTGCAGGACCTCCGTATGGGCCACGGACACCAGATCGTGCATCGCGTGCCGGTGGCGATGGGAGCCGCGCAGCACGCGCAGACAGCCGTTCTCGGGGGTCGTGTCCACCAGGTAGTACATGAGGAAGACCTGAAGGGTCGGCTCGGTATAACTGCCGGGGTCGTCCCATCCCGCCCAGTCCTGGTGCCAGAACAGCGGCGGGGAATGCGGGGGCTTGCTGATGACATAGCCCGACGTGAACCGGGTCTCGGCGAACCCCAGATCCTTCAGGGCTTGGAGAGCGGGCGGCCAGGCGACCAGTTCGGCGAACCAGGGATGAGCCTGGACACCGATCATGCTGCCGGTGGAACGCTGCCGGTCGAAGTGTTCCTCATCCTGGCCCGCCAGCAGTTCGTCCGACACCCGGCGGGCCTGTTCCAGCATCTCGGGCGAGAGAATGTTCGGCAGTCGCGTATAGCCGTCCTCGGCCAGTTGGCGGCATTGTCCGGCTCTATCCATGTTCAGGGATTCCTGGTCCAGATTGTCGAAAGGGGACAGGGCGGCCGGCAGCCCGGCATGCCATCCCCTGCGTGTCAGGTTCCGGTGATGGTATGGCTGCGTTCCGCATCGTATACGGAACCGGCGGGCGGCATCGCGGGATCGCCCGTGGCGTTGCGCCAGCCCGGTTCACACTCCTGCCGCTTGACGGCGATGCCGAAGGCCAGGGCGCGCTGCAACCGCGTTGCCAGCAAGTCCCGCAACGGCCCGAAGTCGCTGCTGTCGGCAAGGCGCAGTGCGTCCATGTAGACCTCCCGCGCCTCTTCCTCAATCACCAGGGCCGGAAACCCGTGCGCCTGGACCGTGAAGTTCAACAGCAGGCGTGCCATGCGCCCGTTGCCGTCGTCGAATGGGTGGATGGCCGCAAAGGCATGATGCTGGGCTGCCAGCAGCGCGGCGATGTCGGCCTGCGGGGCGTGCAAGTCCGCATTGAAGTCCTGCAGGAAGCGCGCCATGCGCGCGGGAACTTCGTCCGGCGGCGCAAAGGGGAGGAAGCTGCCGTCCGGGCGCACCACCATGTTGGGCTCGGTCTTGTACAGCCCGATGTCGATGGTACGGAAGATCTCCTCGCCCTTGTACGTCAAGCTCCGGGCAGTGTAGGGGCGCACCAGCATGAGCCGGTGCAGGTGCAGCAGGGCCGTTTCGGTCAGCGGTGTCTTGGCCGCGATTAGGTCCTGCAGGTGCAGGATGGCGGCATCGTGGCCTTGGATTTCCTCGTACTCCCGGATCAGGTGCTCGCCCCGTGTCCTGCCGTACACGAGCAGCAGCATCGTGTCCGAATAGGTCAGCGAATTGCCCTCGATGGCGTTGGAGTGTGTGTCCCAGCGCAGGCGCACGTTCTCGTCGTAGGCCTTGCGCACCCACGCGGACATGGTCGGCAGGTCGTCCCAGCTTCGCCGCAGAGTTTCCAGTTCCGCGGCGGTGGGCGCTACGGCGGACGCCTCGGGATCAAGTCTGGGCGGTTCGACGTCGGGGGCCGGCTTCGGCACGCGCGCGCCGGACGAATCCTGCATCCATGTCCGTCCCCTCACGGCTGTGTCCACTGGTTCCGGTCCGCTCTCCATCGGCCCATTCTACCCCCGGCCGCAAGCACAGACCGGTGGCTTGGCAACCGGCTTCACCACAACCACACCACCCAACTTGGCCGTGGCCTTCCGGGAGGATGAGAGTCGGCTCCGAAAGGGCCGCGCTTTCCGCAACCCGTGTCTGCTGCGACACATGGCGCTCAATTTGCTCCGACCGGACACCACCGTCAAGACCGGTGCGGCCATCCGGCACCGTAGGACCGGACACAATCTTGCCTGCATGGGGACCTGGCCGGGTCCTGGCGTAATCCTGCGATTGCCCTGGAGGTCACCGAGGACAGCTTCATTTTCGCTGCTACGGACCTTCACCCACTGTGGACAGTCTGGTTCCCTGTGTTCCGCCCTGTTCGTCGCCGACTGTTTTGGACGACATTCGGCATGACATACCCGTCGCCTGTGGCCTCGGGCCAAATTCAACAAAAAACAACGAAATTGAAACAGTGCCCGTCATCTGCATCAGAGTCGGCAGTGTCTATCAGGTGATAATATTGGCGGTTGCCGCTTGGCAAATTCAATTGTAGTTCCAACACAAGCCGGACTTGTAGGGAGAACAGTATGACCAGCATGTCTCAAGTGTCGCGTCGTCGATTCCTGTCGTTGACGGGGTTGACTGTCGCCGGCAGCGCCTTGGCTGCCTGTGTCTCACCCACAGCCCCGGCTGCAGGTGAGACTGCCATGGAGCCGGAACCGCTCCGCATTGCCCACTGGTGGGGTGAAGCCTTCGACAATGCCATGAGTGCCTTTGCTGAACAGCACCCGCAATATGATGTCTCCAACGAACCCGCACCGTGGGATGGCTACCACACCAAGATTCCCACCACGGTGGCCGCCGGCACAGCTGCCGATGTCATGTTCATGAATGCCGGTCAGTTCATGGAATTGTTGCCTCAGGGCGTGGGGGCGGACCTCACCGAATACCTCAATGGCGATCCGGACATTGATGCCGATTTGTGGGCAATCGAGCCGGCCCTTGACACCGGCTGGGAAGGTGTGCCCTATGGGCTCCCGCAATGGCATCCGGACAGCGCCAACCTGTGGGTCAACAAGGATCTCATGAGCGAAGCGGGAATCGAGACGCCCGAATGGGGCCATGATGACTTCATGACCTGGAACTGGGACGATCTCGTGGAAGCTGCGGTGGCCACAACCAAGCGTATGGACGACGGTTCGTTTGAGCAGTGGGGCATAGCGCTAGGCCGCCTCCACTCAAGTTCCTACCGGGACATGGTCTGGACCAATGGCGGTGAATTCTTTGACGATACCACCCACGAAAGACCAACGGAGAGCCTCTTTACCGAGCCCGAAGTCGTTGAGGCCTTCCAATACTTGGTGGACTTCGAACTGAAGTACAACGTCGGCACTCGCCCAGACGACGAAGCCGTGATTGGGGCCGATGGTTCCTACCTCAGCGGCAAGGTGGCCATTACCTGGAATTGGAATATATATGGAGTGATGAAACAGGCAAATTTCGACTGGGGAATCATTACACCCCCCTTCCAGGAACGTAGGGCCAACAAATACGGGGGCAACAGTTGGGTTGTCAACGCGGCGTCCGATCACCAGGATGCAGGTTACGAATTCGTCAGTTGGGGTGCTACCAAACTGGAAGGCCAGAAACAGTTCGTGGCGGTGGGTACCGTTCCCGCCTACAATCCCCACGGGATTATTCCGGAAGCCGAAAGCGAAGCACAGTCCAATGTGTGGAAGTTGATCATCGCCCGTCAGGAGGCGGCCCTTGAGGATGGCGCGGCACGTGCCTATGCCTTGGGTCCCCACGGCACCGAGATCGAGGATATTCTCAATGCAGAAGTCGCCTTGATTTTCAATGGTGACCAGTCCGTGGAAGAAACGATGGCCAACGTCAAGGCACAGGCGGATGCATTGTTGGGCTAGGACGCTGAATGGAAGGTCAAGTCAATTTCCCGCCACCGTCGCCCGGAAGTCTTCGGGTGACGGTGGCGTGTCTGTTTTTGCACCCATAGGGGCAACTCATGAGCATGCGTTTGCGCGAGGAACTGGAGGCCTACCTCTTCCTCCTGCCCTGGATTCTTGGCTTCCTGCTCTTCTTGGTAGGGCCGTTGGCGGCCTCCCTTTATTTCTCGGTGGCCGACTACAACATTCTCCAGCCTCCCAAACTGGTGGGCTTGGCCAACTACCAGACGATGTTCGCGGACGATCCGCTGTTCCTGAAGTCTCTGCGCATTACCGCAATCTACACCTTTGCCAGCGTACCGCTGATTGTAACCATGGGGTACCTGGTCGCCCTGTTGCTGAACCAGAAAGTGCGCGGGCTGTCTGTTTGGCGCACCATCTTCTACCTTCCGGCAGTCGTGTCAGGCGTAGCTGTGGCAGTGATGTGGGTTTGGGTGTTCGATCCAGACGGCGGCATTGTCAACAATCTGTTGCGCTTGGCTGGCATTGAAGGTCCTGCTTGGTTCACGGACCCTGACTGGGCCCTGACCACTCTGATTCTCACCAGCCTGTGGGGAATCGGTGGCGGCATGGTCGTCTATCTGGCTGGCATGCAGGGAGTACCCACGCACCTGTATGAAGCCTGTGAGTTGGATGGAGGCGGCACTTGGAACCGTTTCCGGCATGTAACTTTGCCCATGACCACCCCGGTGATTTTCTTCAACCTGCTCATTGGGATCATTGGTTCTTGGCAGGTGTTCACAAACGCCTACGTGATAACCAACGGTGGTCCGGCCAACGCAACCCTGTTTTATGTCCTGTTTCTGTACCGCCAGGGCTGGAAGTACCACAAAATGGGATATGCATCCGCCTTGGCCTGGGTGCTCTTTTTCATCATCCTGATTTTCACTATCATCGTCTTCAAGACATCGGGTTGGGTCTATTATGAATCAGATCAAGCAGATCAATCCACATGATGCCGCCCAAAGGTGGGAGACGTCATCTGACTAATCCTCAACTGACATTCCTTGCCTCTCAACTAGAATTGATCTAGGTGCTGTGTGAGTACTCAATTGCAATCCTTGCCCACTTGGCGGCAGCGGCGCAGTGTGCACACGGTAATAACCCATACGCTGTATTATCTGATTCTGGCGACGGTCGGAACCATGCTGATGGTTCCCTTCCTGTGGATGGTGGTGAGTTCGGTGAAGGCTGAGCACGAAATTTTCAGCATCCCCACGACCTGGATACCCGAGCGCATTCGCTGGGAGAACTACACCCATGCCTTGGAGAGCTTTCCATTCTTCCGCGCGCTGTTGAATACGCTGTTTATCACTGTATCCGTAATCGTCGGCCGGCTACTGAGTACTTCGCTGGCGGCCTATGCCTTCGCCCGGATGCGTTTTCGGCTGCGCACGCCCTTGTTCGTGCTGGTGCTTTCCACGCTGATGATTCCCTACCACGTGACCCTGATTCCTACCTACATCCTTTTCACGAAGTTGGGTTGGATTGACACATTTTTGCCTCTTATCGTGCCCAACTGGCTTGGTCTGGGTGCGTTCTACATCTTCCTGCTGCGCCAGTTTTTCATGACGATCCCGTCGGAAATGAACGATGCCGCCCGCATTGACGGCTGCAGCCATTTCGGCATCTTTGCCCGGGTGATCCTGCCCCTGTCCATTCCTGCCCTGGCCACCGTGACCATCTTCACCTTCCTGGAGCAGTGGAACGATTTCCTAGCACCGATCATTTACCTGAATTCCCCCGACAAACACACGCTGGCCATAGCCATCCAGTTCTACCGGCAATCCGCTTCGGGTGCCGGATGGGGTCCTGTGCGGACCTGGGCTCATTTGATGGTCGTGTCCCTGTTGACCATGGCCCCATGCCTCCTGCTCTTCTTCTTCGCTCAGCGTTATTTCATCCAGGGTGTGGTCATCAGTGGGGTCAAGGGCTAGACCACCGCTGTCGGGACTTGTACACCTCCCACCAAAACAGGACAACTGCCCATGGACATCCAGGCGCCGGACAAGCGGGACCAACTGCACCGGGAGGGTTACTGCATCTTTCCCGGTGTCCTGGATGCAGCAACACTCCAGGACCTGCGCGCAGCCACTGCCAGGTTGATTGCACCGAGGACCGCGGCCGACCGGGCCCGGCATCGGTCCACCGGCAGCATGTTCGGCTTTGCGGGGGTGGAGGACGAAATCTGGGGTGAGTTGGTGCTGTACCCTGGCCTATTTGATTGCTTGCGGCGGTTGGGATACACGGAAGTAACCTTCACCGACGGGTACGTGATCAGCAAGCCGCCGCAGAGTCCGCAGCTGTTTTGGCACTACGACTGGTTTACCTGGGTGGAGCCGGAGGATTTTCAGCCGGCGCCGCAGCAGGTATTCGCCATGTACTACCTGACGGACACCTCGCGCCACAACGGCTGTCTGCGCGTGATTCCCGGTTCGCACTACCGGCACAATCCCTTGCACGAGGTGATTGGGCAGCCCCACTCCGAGGAACTGCACCGCATGGAGGATGCCAATCGGCCGGAGTTCCGGCCGCGGCCGGACGAGATTGACGTGCCGGTACGGGCCGGAGACCTGGTGCTGGGGGATGCGCGTTTGCTGCATGCGGCGCACGGGAACCAAAGTGACGAGGAGCGCACGGTCATTACCCTGTGGTATCAGCCGGACTTCCCTTCGCTGCCCGAAGCCACTCGGCGGCAGATGGTGGAGAAGTCGCAGACGCTGCCTGCAAGTTGGAATCCCGAACTGCGCCGTGCCGTGCAGGCGGTGATGGCCCATTACGAGGGCTCGGTGCCGGCACACCCGCGCATGTACCGCCCCCAAGACCCGAAGGAAGGACAGATAGCATGAAAGGTCTCCTGCATCTACTGGCAGGTGGAGTCGCCCTGCTGGTACTGGCAGCCTGCGTGATTCCGCCCGCACCGGAGCCGGAGTTTGGCATTGTCCACGGCCCTCCTTCCCGTGCTTTTGTGGATGCCACCCGCAGTGCGGGAATCGAGGCGGTCCACCGAGGTGAATTCGCCATGGACGGGGTAGAGGGCTATCTGGGCGTGGGACAGGCTTGGGGCGACTATGACAACGACGGTTGGGTCGACCTGTTCGTGACCGGCAACCTGGCGCCCAACGTGCTGTACCGCAATCAACAGGACGGCCGCTTCGCCGTGTCCCCGTGGTCCGACCAGCTGGCGTTTCCGGAACAGGCGAGTGGCGGGGCCGTGTGGGCCGATTACGACAACGACGGCTGGCTGGACCTGTACATCCTGAACAAGGAGGCCAACACCCTCATGCGCAATCTGGCGGGGCAGGGCTTCGTCGATGTCACGGCGGAGGCAGGCGTGGGTGATACCGCCAAGGGCCAGTCGGCCGCCTGGGGCGATTTTGACAATGACGGTTGGTTGGACCTCTATGTTGTCAACTGGACCTGCCTGCCGGACTGCAAACCCGTGGATTTCGAGACGCATCAGGACCGCCTGTACAGGAACAACGGGGACGGTACCTTCACGGACCTGTCCAATACGATGGCGCGCGAGCGGTTGCTGGGGGCTGGTTTTGCCGGCAGTTTCCTGGATTACGACAACGACGGCGATCTGGATGTCTATGTTGTCAACGACGAGTACGCCAATCCGATTGGCAATGTCCTGTGGCGCAACGACGGGCCCGGTTGTGAAGGTTGGTGCTGGCACGACGCCGGTCCCGAGACGGGTGCCGGGATTGTCACCAGCGGCATGGGTTTGGCCGTCAACGACTACGACAACGACGGCGATTTGGACATGTACTTCTCCAATATGGTCCGGCCCATGACCCTGTTGACCAACGACGGCACCGGCGGCTTCGCGAATACCGAAGACAAGGCCGGCGTCGGGGTACACGAAAACGGTGTGACGGGTTGGGGCGCCCTGTTTTTCGATTACGACAACGATGGCTGGCGCGACCTGTTCCTGGCGGCGACCACGGTGAAGCCGAGAGCCTTGGAACCTGGGGCCCTGATGGACATGTTGTTCAAGCGACAAAACTACCTCTATCACAATCAGCAGGACGGTTCCTTCCAGGATGTGACGCCCGAAACCTGGCAGGAGCAGCCCCGTCCCACCATGGGGGCGGCCTACGCCGACTACGATCGGGACGGCTGGCTGGATTTCATCGTCACGGAGTGGAATGAAGGTTTCACACTCTATCGCAATCAGGGCGCGGAAGGCACCGGCCATCACTGGCTGACCGTGCGCTTGATCGGTGGGCAAGGGGTGAACCGCGATGCGATTGGGGCCCGTGTCACGGTGGCAACGGAAGGTGGACCGGTGCAGATGCAGGAAGTCAAGAGCGGTTCCAGTCTGGGAGCCGGCAACGAACTGTCGCTGCATTTCGGGCTGGGCTCCGCCCCGCAGGCCACCGTGACCATCGTCTGGCCGGACGGCTTCGTTGAGACCCATCCGACGGTGGCTGCCGACCAAGTCTGGCAGGCCGCCCGCTAATCCTTCACCGCGTACCAAAGACTGCTGCATGGCCCAGCTGGGCCACAAACGGAGTTCTGTCAGGCTCCAATGCCCGAACCCGGCTTTGGAGCGGATTTCCTCCGCTCCAGTGGTCTGGACGCTCCTGAGTCGGTTGCATCCCCCTTGTGCAGCTGTGGTGCACGCGACGAAGAGGCGATGCCGTGGTTCGGAATCGCCGCAGTGGTTGCCTTCCGGCTTCGGTGCAACCGAAGCCGGTACAATCGTGGCAGGTCGGTGAGCACCCACCCGCGCCGGCGGTGTGGGACTCGCCTTGGATCCTAAGTCGCGTGCGTGAAGTGGATCGCTGCGCGGTGACCTGTGAATTTCGCGGAACCCGCAAGCGACACCTGCATCCATGCAGTCACTCGAGCTTCAAAGGGTCCAGGCTGATGCACATCCATTGGCCTTGGGGCTTATATACGATGGTTGACACCACGCATATCCGGTTCACGGGTCGCGGGAGTCCCTGTGGTCGGCCTTGCGGTCGACCAGGGAGGGAGCGCTCCTCGCCGTGCAGCAGCCCCAGTCCCGCGGGCCGAAACGGGTGCGGGCGG
>MPMO01000053.1 GCA_002238555.1 Caldilineaceae bacterium bin34 | reverse complement strand
TGCTGCGCACGCTTCAGCAGCATTCCGGCAAGGATGTGTCCATCGGGCTGTTGCGCGACCGCATCGGACGCCAACCCTGGATTCTGGCCGCTGCCCTGCCCTAAATCCGACTTTGCGTTTGCCCTGGCCAACTGGCGCAGCTGGAAATCCTGGATCTCAGCGATGATGCCTACATCGATATTTCACCTGCACAAACAACCGATTATTATGGCTTACAGGGTCCGATTCCCTCAACCTTGGGCCAACTCGCTGCACTGCAACGACTGGATTTGGCGAATAACGACCTTGACGGAGTGATCCCGCCCGAACTGGGACAGCTCACGGCCCTAGACACCCTGTATTTGGGGCGCAACCAGTTGGGAGGGAACATTCCTCCTGCCCTAGGTGAACTCGCTCGGTTGGAACAACTGTCTCTTGCCGCGAACCGGTTGAGCGGTGCCATTCCTCCCGAACTTGGCCAACTCACGTCGCTGAGAATTTTGTCCCTAGGGCTCAATCGGCTTTCAGGTGCGATCCCGCCTGAACTGGGCCAGTTGGATGTTTTGGTAGATCTGGCTCTTTCAGACAATCAATTGCGTGGTGCGATCCCGCTCGAACTGGGCCAGCTTACGTCCCTGGAGGAACTGTGGCTAATCAACAATCAGTTGAGCGGTACAATTCCGCCTGAGCTGGCCCAGCTCAGGCGGTTGGAACGACTGCATCTTGATCTCAACCAGTTGCAGGGTCCAATCCCCGCTGAACTGGGCCAAATCACATCACTGATGTACCTGTCCCTGTCTTCCAATCGGCTGACGGATGAGGTTCCACCTGAACTGGGCCGACTCACGAACCTTAAGGGGTTGAACTTGGAGGACAATCTGTTTGGGGGAGCCATCCCCCCCGAACTGGGAGCCTTGCCCCTGGACATGTATTACGGACTGAGGCTAATGGGTAACTCGTGGTCCGGCTGTCTGCCCCCGGCCTGGTCCAACCTCGGCATGCCAACTTCCGGGTCGAAACCGTGGTGGGAGGAGTTGGGTCTGGAATTCTGTCTTGAGGACGGGGGCTTCAGGCCACCCCCGGAAATGGGTTAAGACTACAACTGCAGATCTTTGGCATACCAACGGACTGTATGCAGCCCGCTCGGTCTCTGATGTCCACTACGGCTTCCATGCCCGTGCCGCAGCTCTTCGCGGAGACGAAATCGTTCCCGTCAGGCGACGGTCAGGGACGCTGCCTGTGAACAAACGGATTTGGCCCCGGGTACTGCCCGCGGGCTGCGCGTCTCGGTTTTCAACCAGGAACGGTACGTCCCCCGCCGGTGGCCGGACAAATGCGTACGACCTGTAAATCAGGCTCCGTACTACAGGCCGCGTACAAGATCGTGATGACCAACGCCCTTTTGGCCCGTTCGGGGTGTCGGGCCGTTTACGACCTGAGCGTGGGCTTCCAACACGCGTCGGGATCGGCGCGTGGATGACTATCCACATCGTTAAGGTACCGTGCCTGATTCCGCAACCGCTCCCGAAGACTGCGGATGAGCACGATGCCAATCATGTGACAAACTGCGACAGTGTGTACATAAGGCTGTGACACGGCAGGGAAACTAACACTGCACCGCCTCGCTCACAAAGCCGCTTGGGGATTGCAAAAGGCAAGTGGCATGGCTGCAATCGCGATGCTTGGACACCGAATGCGTTACCGGCATCGGCGGGCGGATCCGACCAAAGGTGCCGAGGGTTTCGGACCCTGCGGGGCGCGCGTCCTGCACAGCAACAAGCACGCCCGTGGTTGCTCACCGTGGCTGACTTGGGCTATGACGCGCGCCATGGCCTGAAGTCAACGCGCAAGGTTTGTCCGTACGCAGGGCAAATCAGTGACAGATCCGGACAACAATCAACGACAGTGAAGCGGTGTACGGTGACCTTGTTGTTGACCCGGCACTAGTCACGGCCTACAATGGCGGTTTGACCTTGGACAGGTCATCCGTTGCGTTCGAACCAGCCCCATTGCTTCCTACATGCCCAACATTCAGTCAGCCGCCAAGCGAGCCCGCCAGAACCCGAAGCGCCGCTCCGCCAACCGCTTCTATCGGGCCAAGGCCCGCAATGCCGTCAGCAGGGCACGGACCCTGCTCGAGGCCGGAGACGCCGACGCGGCGGTGGAAGGCGTGCAGGCGGCGTCCAGTGCCTTGGATCGGGCTGCCCGGGTCCGGGCCGTGCATTCAAATCTCGCGGACCGGACGAAGTCCCGGCTGGCCAGGCAGCTACAGGCCATTCAGTCGGCCAGCTGACGGCGGCCGGCCCTGTTGGCATCCCGGTTGATTGACCGGGTCGGGTCCGGTTGCGAAGGGCCCGGAAATTCAAGCGGCCGAATCGCCCGCGATCGCGCGCAGAATGCGGACGCTCTCCGGAATCCGGGCGGTAACCTCGTATTCGATCGTCCCCTCCAGGTCCGCGATCCGGCTACAGTCCAAGGTACTCCCCCTGTCGGGGCCGATGAGGGTAATCCGTTCTCCCGGTTGGACAGGAGGGTTGTCGATGCCGGTGACGTCGACAAACGACATGTTCATGCTGCGGGTGCCCACCAGCGGCACGGTTTGATCCCGAACCATTACCACTCCGGGCGCTGTACGTGGCAATCCGTCGGCGTACCCGACCGGCAACACGGCGATCCGACTGGGTCGCCGCGCTTGCCAACAGAGCCCATAGCCCAGTGCCGTTCCGGCGCGGACTTCGTGCACCTGCACCGCTTCCGTGCGCCAGGACAAAACGGGCTGAATCGTCTCGGGTAGACGGCAGTGTTCGTGATTTGGGTTCAATCCGTAGAGCGCGCCACCCACGCGCACCATGTCCATGTGCGCTTCGGGCATGCGCAAGGTGCCGGCGGTATTGGCGATATGGCACAGGGACGGCCGCAGATCCTGTCGTTCCAGGTTCGCCACGAGGTCCCTGAAGCACTTCAGCTGGGCCTTGGCCGAAGCCAGGTCCTCGGTATCGGCCGAGTGGAAGTGGCTGTACAACCCCGACACCTTGACGGCTGGCTGCAGTGGGGCCAGATCCGCCAGCAATCCGGGTACTTCGTCGGGGGCAAATCCCAGTCGATGCAGGCCCGTGTCGACTTTCAGGTGAACCGACAGTGTCTCCGCAGGCGCCATGTGCGCGTACCGTGTCAACCCATCGATCTGCCGGGGTTGGTGAATCGTCAGTGACAGTCCCTCGGCCGCCGCGCGCGGGTAGTGGTCACTGGCAGTCGGACCCAAAATCAATATCCCCTTCCGTACGCCGTGTGTTCGCAGAACGGTGGCTTCCCGCAACGCCGACACGGCCAGCGCGGTTACCTCGTCCAGGGGTTCAAGAGTTCTGGCGGCCGCCTCGAGGCCGTGTCCGTAGGCATTGGCCTTGACCACTGCCAGCAACCGGGTTCTCGGGGACAGGCAGGCTGACACTGCGCGGGCGTTCCGGACCAGCCTGTCAACGTGCAGGGTCAGCCTTGACGTGTGTCCTTCCGGGTGGTGCATGGGGCTGGAGTCATTGCGTTGGGCGGTTGGACGCCAGGGAAAAGGTGACGACGGCGCCGATCGCAAGGGCAATCGAGACGAGGTGGAACCTGTTGATCGGTTCCCTCAGCACCACCTGTCCAACGAAGAGGGTCGTGGTCAGGATGGAGAGGACGGCATACAGCGCGTAATAGGCGGTGCCGAAGCGAGTGTACAGAAAGTAGAAGCACAACACTGTGATATAGAGACCAAGTCCGCCGCCCATGGCCCATGGCCAGCCGGCCACCGTTACCTCCCCAGGGGTTAGGCGCGCCAGGATGGCAACCGTGACGATGGCGCCAAACAGGAAGGTGGCTGCCACCATTGCCACAAAGACCAGGGGCATGGTGCCGAGTATCGCCTTGCGCTGACACCAGGCGAAGAACGCGTTGCCGGAGGCACCGGCCGAAGCAATCAACAGAGCCAGGCCGAAGGAGGCGAACCAATCCTTGCTCATGCCTGCCGTCCCGAACCGCCGGACAAGGCTACGTCCAGTCGAAGACGACGCCCAAGGCACTGGTGCGGTCTGTGGCCAGCATGTCATACGCCTCTTGTGCCTGCCGGGGCCTGTAGGTGTGCGTGATCAGGTCCTTGACGTTCATCTGCCCGCGCGCCAGGTAGGTGAAGAAGAGCTCGGAAATCCTTTGGTTGGTCCAGTGGTTCCAGTCCGAAGGCTCGTTCGGTGGATGGGAGTCGTGTGCTCCCACGATCGTGAGGCCCTTGATGATGACATCCGACGACAGCTGCTGGCCGGAAGGGGTGCCCGTGTCGCCCAGCAGCACCAGCGTCCCGAACTTGCGCGGCAGCTTGAGGGCCGAGGCAAAGACGGCTGGAAAACCGGTAACGTCATAGACCACGTCCGGCATGGCGTTGTTTGTCAGACTGGCAACCTTGGGCAGCGCCTCGTCCACGGGCATTTGGAGTGTGTGGGTCGCGCCCGAAATTTCGGCGGAGTACTCCAGCCGCGGTGCCGCCAGGTCGATGGCGATGATGTTGCGGGCTCCCATCAACCGCGCGTACTGCACGGCCAGTTGGCCCAAAATGCCCTGCCCCACTACGGCCACGTCGTCTCCCATGACATGTTCGGCCCGGCGCACGCCGTTCTGCACGATCTTGGCCAGGGCAATCCAGCTGGCTTCCCGCGCGGTCACCCCGGGCGGCACCGCCAGCAGTGCACTCTCGGGGACGACCGCATATTGGCGATGGCCGGCGCGGTAGGCCACCAACTGGCCTTCTTCGAACCGGTCGGCGCCCTGGCCGCGTGCCGTCACGATGCCAGCGTTGCTGTAGCCGGGGAAGAACGGGTACTGGACCCACATGTTCCAGTGGGTGCCCTCTTCAAAATTGCGCAGGTAGCAGATGAGCTCGGTACCCGTGCTGATCAGGCTGGCCTGTGTCGCGACGAGAACCTCGCCCGGACCGGGTTCGTCGACCGGCAGGTTCCTGAGTTCCAGCTGGGACTTTCCGGTGAAGGTGATGGTAAGCGAGTCCATGGTCATGCGGGTCCGTTGGAAGGGGGGAGCGCGTCCGCCAGCACGGAGACCGTATGGCGGACGGGAATGTCCAGGCCGCGGGCGGCCAGATGGAGCTGCAGTTGGTTGAGGCATCCGATGTTGCCCGTTGCCAGGCAGTCGGCGCCGGTGTCCGCCGCCGCGGCGGCCTTGGCCTCTCCCAGCCGGTCGGCCGTCTCCGGATGATCGATATTGTAGATACCGGCGGAGCCGCAACAGAAACCGTCGCCGCCAATTTCGACCAGTTCGAGGTTTTCCACCTGCCCCAACAGCGTCCGCGGTTCCGATACAACCTTGAGGGCGTGTTGCAGATGACAGGCGTCGTGGTAGGCCACCCGGAGCGGTCGGGGCAGTTGCATGGGCGTCAGCGAGGGCAACCGGGCCAGGAAACTGCTAATGTCCATGGAGCGGCGGGCCAAGTCGGTCATGGCCCCTTCGTCGCCGGTCCCCTTGAACAGCAGGGGATACTCGTGAATGCCGGAACCGCAGCCGGCGGCATTGGTGATGACGGCATCCACGTCGGTCGGCAGGGCGGCCAGCAGACGCCGCGCGTGGGTCCGAGCCGCATCGGCCTCTCCGGCATGCAGGTCGAGGGAGCCGCAGCAAACGGCGGCTTGCGGTCGGACAACCTCCACGCCGTTGGCGGTCAGGAGGCGCACGGTGTCGGCATGGATTTGAGGGGCAAGAACGCTTTGGGCACACCCGGGCAACAGGGCCACCCGCGCCACCGGCTTGCCCGCCGGCGACGCGACGACGGGTTGGGGGATTCTGGGAGGCAACCGTTCCGGGATCATGCGCGTCAGGGGCTGCAGGCCGGCCGGGGCCAGTCGATGGGCGAACCGGGTCCAGTGCCCCAGGCGCAAGGCCAGGCGCAGTCGCCGCGGAAACGGAAGCACGTTCAGGGCCAACCTTTGGCGTAGCCGTTGCCAGCGGTCGGATTCCTCCTGGCTGCCGTCCTCGGCCCTGAACGGGAACAGGAGTTCACCGTACTCCACACCGGACGGACAGGCCGTGACGCAGGCCATGCAACCGAGGCACCGGTCCACATAGGGTTGAACCGACCCATGGTCCAGGTGCCCTTCCAGCACCTCCTTCATCAGGAAGATGCGGCCCCGGGGGGAATCCATTTCCTCCCCCAGCACCGAGTAGGTCGGGCACACCGGCAGGCAAAAGCCGCAATGCACGCAGTTGGAGATGGCCTCCGCCATCTCGGGGCCGGCTGCCGGCAGTTCGGTCAGGTCAATGGCATGGTGCATGGCATCAATTCCTAAGGTTGGGCAGGCCACCCACCAGTTTGCCGTCCGGATCCAACACGGAGCGGACGCGGCTCAGGAGGCGGGGTTCCCGCCAGGCACCAACCAGGCGGGGGGCACGCGGTCCGCGCAGCACGACCCCCGTCAGCCCCCACTGTGCAAGCTGCTGCTCGATGCGGTCCTGCCAGTCGCCGGACAGCCACAGCAGATGGCCGCCACTGCCCCAGCGCATTCCCATGTCCAGAGGGGCCAGCCCCTGGGCCAGTTCCTGGAGGCGGGAAGGGCAAACCGGTACCCGGATTACGGTTTCGGATCGGTCCCGGGACCATTCCGACATGCCGGACCACAGGGCCTGGTCTTCCATAAGGAGCGTGCCCGATCCGCCCAGGGTGTGTTGGAGATCCTCCAGGCGCGCCGGCAACTGGTCGGCGCGGCCGGTTTGGCGGATGTGCAGGACCGGTTCGGTGACGGCTGTGTCCAAGACCAGGCTGGCGATTTCGTGGCGGCCGCACGACAGCGCGGCCATCGTGTCCAGCAGATCGGACAACGGGCCGGATACGGAGACGGTTCCGGCAGCCTCCGGACAGGGAAAGACCTTGAACGTCGCCTCCACAATCAAGGCCAGGGAGCCCAGGCTGCCGGCCATCAGTTTCGGCAGATCGAATCCGGCGGCGTTCTTGACCACCCGGCTGCCGGAATACAGCAGTGCGCCCCGGCCATCCAGGAAACGCAGGCCAAGAATGAAATCCCGCAACCCTCCGTATCGCCAGCGGCCCTCGCCGCCCAAGGCGCAGGCAATGGTGCCACCCAGCGTGGCATTGCCCTCCCGGGGAGGATCGAAGGGCAGTGCCTGCCCTTCCGCGGCCAGCAGGTCCTGGATATCCGCAACCCTTGAGCCGGCAAGGGCCGTAATCGTGAACTCCGCGGGGTTGTACTCGAGGACTCCGGCCAGCGCACCGGCATCCAGGATTGCCGTGTGGCCGTCCGGCGCATGGACGGCCTTGCTGCCGGCTCCCCGCACCGCCACGCGGTCGTGGCTGCGGATGCTCTCCTGCAGCGCATGGACCCGGGCCCGGATGTCGTCGGGCCACTGTTCCGGCGGTTCCGCCGGCTCGGATCCGGAGTGCCCCGAGGGCAGATCGTCGGTCAGCATCTTGCCCCGGTTGGCCAGGATGCCCGGATCCACGGCCTTGCGCAGATTGTGGAGCAGGGCCAGATCGGCACCCGTGTACATGTGCGGCAGGTAGGCCAGTTTCTCGCGCCCGACGCCGTGTTCGCCGGTGATGGATCCGCCCATGTCGATGCACATGGTCAGGATTTCCCCCGCCAGTTCCTCGGCGCGGTGCAGGGCGTCCGGCTCGCGGCCGTCGTACAGAATCAACGGGTGCAGGTTGCCGTCGCCGGCATGGAACACATTGGCCACCCGGATCCCGTAGCGCGTGCTCAGGCGGTCGATGAACTCGAGGGCTTCGCCCAACCGCGTGCGGGGCACGACACCGTCCTGCACGATGAAGTCGGGGCTGAGCCGGCCCACGGCCGAAAAGGCGCTCTTGCGCCCCTTCCAAATCAACTGTCGTTCGGCTTCCGTGCGCGCCGGCCTGATTTCATGGGAACCCGACTCCCGGAGTATGGCCTCCAGTTGCACCATCTCGGCCTCGACCTGGACGGGTTCGCCCTCCAACTCGACAATCAGGATGGCGGCAGCCTTGGGGTAGCCCGGCTGGACACTGACTTCGGCGGCCTCGATGGACAGGCTGTCCATGATTTCGATGGCGCCGGGCAGCAGGCCGCTGGCGACGATGGCGGCGACCGCCTCGCCGGCGGCACCCAGCGAATGGTAGGCCGCCAGCACCGTGCGGTAGGAGGGAACCAGCGGCAACAGGCGCAGGGCGACCTCAAGCGCGATCCCGAACCGGCCTTCGGAACCCACGAACAGGCCCGGCAGATCCGGTCCGACGCCTTCCAGGCTGTCCCGGCCCAACTCCTCGACGGTGCCGTCCGGCAGCACAATCTTCATGCCCAGGACATGGTTGCTGGTCATGCCGTACTTGAGACAGTGCGCGCCGCCGGAGTTGAAGGCCACGTTGCCCCCGATGGTGCAGATCGGCTGGCTGGACGGATCCGGCGCGTAATAGAGGCCGTGGGCCGCCACGGCCTTGGAAACATCGAGGTTGATGACCCCCGGCTCCACGCGGCAAATGCGGTCGGCCGGCCGAATGTCCAGGACGCGGTTCAGCCGGTTCAGGGCGAGTACGACGCCGCCGGGGATGGGTACGGCTCCGCCGGACAGGCTGGTGCCCGAACCGCGGGCCATGCACGGTGTTCCGGTTTCGTGGCACCAGCGCACGGCCGCCACCACTTCGTCCGTGGAATCAACCAGCACCACGGCTCCCGGACGTTCCCGGAATGCGGTCAGGCCGTCGGATTCGAACGGTGTGCGCTGGGCCGCCGTGTGCAGGACGCGCTCCGGGGACACGATGGCCTGGAGGCCCGCGACCATCTGCGCCTGGGACAGGGGCGTTGCCCGACCCTCCCAGACTTCCGCGGCCGCAGGGGACGGGTTCATGCGGTGTCCCTCGCCGGGGTGCGATCAAGCACGTCCAGGACGCGGCAGGCCGTTTCGTAGCGTCCGAAACTCGGCATCAGGTACACCCCTTGGACATGGGGGGCGTCGAGCAGGCCCAACAACAGGTCCTGGGCCATGGCCACGCCGGCTTGGCGGCCCTGCTTGCCGGCTTCCTTCATGGAGTTCAGCGCGGTCGGAGTCAAGGTGATGCCCGGCACTTCATGGTGCAGGAAACTGGCATGGCGAAAGCTTTGCAAAGGCAGGATGCCGATTAGCACCGGTGCCGGAATGGGCCCGTACCGGGCGGCGTACAGGTCCGCGAAGCGGATCCAGACCATGGGATCATAGATGGGCTGGGTCATGATGAAGTCGGCGCCGTGCCGGAGTTTGCGGGTCAGTCGTTCCGCCTCCAGTTCCAGGTCGGGCCGGGTCGGATCGCAGGCCACGGCGATGGCGAAACTGCTGTGCTGGCCCATCTCCTTGCCCTGGAGGTCCTGGCCCCGGTTGAACTGCTGCAGGATCTGCACCAGGCCCACGCTGTCCGTATCGTAGACCGGGGAACTGTTTTGGCTTTCCCCCAGACTGGGGGGATCGCCGGTCAGGGCGAGAATGTTGCGCAGGCCCAGCGCGTGGGCGCCCAGCAGGTCGGCCTGCAGGCCCATCAGCGACCGATCCCGAGTCGTGAAGTGCAGGATGGTCTCAATCCCGACGCGATTTTCGATGAGCGTGGAAAGGGCCAGGGCTCCCATGCGCACCCGGGCCATGGGGCTGTCCGCCACATTGATGGCATCGGCCCCCCGTTCCTTGGCCAGCCGGGCGCCGGCCAACTGGCGGTCCGGGTTCAGGCCCCGCGGCGGATCCACTTCCACGCTGACCACAAACTCGCCGGCCCGAATCTTGGCCAGCAGGCCGGATGCCGCAACCGGGTCCGATGCGTGGGGGCCGCCGGTTTCGGATACCCGGACCCCCCACTCGACGGCCGGCTCCGCATCGTGGTGCGCCGCATCGCCTTCGCGGTCGGAGTCGGCGCTGTCCAGTGCCTGTCGCATGGCCCTGATGTGCGCGGGCGTGGTGCCGCAGCAACCGCCCACAATCCTGGCGCCGCGGGCGAGAAACTCCGGCACCATGGCGGCGAAGTATTCCGGGCCCGCCTCGTACTGGAAGTGCCCGTCCACGCGCGTGGGCAGGCCGGCGTTGGGCATCGCGGACAGCCAAATGCCCGGCCGGGCGGCCCGCAGGGTCGCCAGGACATCGAGCAGGGCGGTCGGGCCCACCGCACAGTTTGCGCCCAGCACGTCAATCGGCAGGTCGGTCAGTGCCTCGGCGGCGGCGGCTGCGTCAAGGCCGAAGGCAGTCTCGCCGTCCGCACTGAACGTCAGGCTGGCCAGCACGGGCAGGTCCGACAGTTCCCGAATGGCCAGGACGGCCTGTCGCAGTTCCGCCACATCGGTCATGGTCTCGATGCAGAAGAGGTCGACTCCGCCCTCCAGGAGCGCTGCCGCCTGTTCGCGGAATGCGGCCCGGGCCTGCTCTGCGGACACGGGTCCGCGGGGTGCCAGAAAGCGGCCCAGGGGGCCGATGTCGCCGGCGATGAAGATGTCCCGGCCGCTGCTTTCGCGCACGTCGCGCGCGATGCGGGCCGCAGCCCGGTTGATGGCCACCACCTGGCCGTCCAGCCCGTGTTCCGCCAGCCGCAGCGCCTGCGCGCCGAAGGTATGGGTCAACAGGATGTCGGCGCCGGCCCTGACGTACGCCAGCTGGAGTTCCCGGACGCGCTCCGGATCGGTAAGACAAAGTTCTTCCAGGTTCTGGTCCACGCGCGCCCCATGGGCCAGCAACAGCGTACCCATGCCGCCGTCGGCCAGCATGGGGCCGGCCTGCAGGGCTTCCAGGAACGGGACCATGGGATGGGGACCGGGACGGGGAAGCGGAACGACCTGCGCCGTCAGGTCTGGATCTTGTCGCGCATGCGGGCATACGTGGCGTAGTCGATCACCACCCTGCGCGCCAGGTAGTCCGCTGTCTCCGGGGCCCGGTTCCGCCAAGGAGCCGGATCGCGGGTGACGGTCATGTCGATGGCATCGGACCCGCCGCCGCTCCCGTAGCTCACGGCCAGGATGCGGTCGCCCGCGCGGGCGTGGTCCAGGATGGCGCTGAGGCCGAGCAGGGTGGAACCGGCGTAGGTGTTGCCGATTTTGCCCACGAGCAGACCCTGTCGCCACTGGTCGGGTCGGAAGCCCATGTCGGTCAGCACCCGCGTCGCAAACTTCAGGTTGGGCTGGTGGACCACCACATGGCGGTAGTCGGAGGGCCGGGAGTCCAAATCCTCCATGAGTTTGTGGCCGGCGGCCAGGACATGCTGGAAATAACCCGGCTCGCCGGTGAACCGACCGGCATGCATGGGGTAGGGCTGGTTTGGGCGCCGCCAGAAATCAGGGGTGTCGGTGACCCAGGACAGCGCGTGATTGATGATAACCGGCGCCTCCGCCGCCGGGCCCAGAATCAGGACCGCGCCACCGGCGGCGGCCGTGTACTCAAGGGCGTCGCCAGGGCGGCTCTGGGCCGTGTCCATGCCCGCCACCAACGCATACGTGCCGCGCCCGCTGCCGACAAAACCCATGCCGGCCTGCAGGGCTTCGGTGCCGGCCTTGCAGGCGAATTCCAGATCGGCCGCCAGCGTCAGGGGCGTGGCGCCAATGGCTTCGGCCACGATGGTCCCGGTGGGCTTGACGGCATACGGATGGCTCTCGCTGCCGATCCACACGGCCTCGATCGCGGAAGGCGACACCCCGGCCCGACCTAGGGCGTTGGCGGAGGCTTCCATGCACATGGTGGCGGTGTCTTCGTCCTGCCCGGGCACCGACTTTTCCTGTCCGACCGGCACCGTATCCGGATCGGACCAAACCCGGGCGATTTCGCGGGCGGGCAAACGATACCGCGGAATGTAGGCGCCGTGGCCCATGATGCCAACGGGACGCCCGATGGCATTCCGGTTCGTGTTGTGCTGCGTGTGTGGGAGAACTTCCATGAATTCACGCGATCATGCCGCAAGCGAGGAGTGCAAGCTTAGTGCCGCTTCCGTGGATATCCGGCGCGATGCCACCATCTCGGCCGCAACCCGGGCGGCCTGCCCGGCCGGCACCCCGGCTGCCAACGCCACCTGCCGCGCGTGCAGTCGCATGTGCCCGGCTTGGATGCCGGTGCCGACCAGCGCCAGCAAGGCCGCCAGGTTCTGCGCCAGCCCGACCGCCGCGGCGATGCGGGCCAGCCGGCGCGCGTCGGGGTTGCCCAACAGCTTCAGGGAAACGGGCACCAGGGGATGGGCCCTGGTGCTGTGCCCGGCCACGCCCAGGGCCAGCGGCAAGGTGAGGCGGCCGTGCAGCAGGGGACCTGACGGCTCCCCATCCCGGGCGCGGACCAGACTGTCCTGGGGCAGCGCGTCGGCGCCCGGCACAACCGTCCAGCGGGTGAGACCCCGATAGCGGCCTTCGCCTGCGGCCCAGGCGTGGGCCGCGGCCGCCACCGCGCGGCAATCGTTGCCGGTGGCCATGGCCACCGCTTCCACACCGTTGAGGATGCCCTTGTTGTGGGTTGCGGCGCGGTGGGGATCCGCCTGTGCCAGCGCGTCCGCCTGGACAATGCGTCTTTGGAGATGCCGACCCTCCGTCCGGCTGTCCGCCAGCGCGTTCCAGGTGTACAAAACCTCGGCGGTTGCCAGGCGCTGAACACACAGGTTGCTCAGGATGCTCAGGACGACTGCGCCGCCGGTCAGTTCTGCCACCAGGGGAGCCAGCGCCTCCAGGGCCGTGTTGACGATGTTCGCGCCCATGGCGTCGGCCACGTCCATGGTCAGTTCCACCAACAGAATGGGTCCTGCTTCCGAGTGCGGAATGTGGCGCGTGGTCAAACTCCGGGGGCCTCCGCCGCGTGCCAACAACGATCCGCGGATCGGGATGTGCGCCAGGAGCTCGCGTTCCGCGGCCGCCAGGGCCCGTTGCGCCGCGGCGATGTCCGGCACGTCCACCAACTGAATGTGGCCGCCCATCAGGTTGGGCGTGGCTTCCGTGCGGAAGCCGCCGCCGGGGCGGGCCAGCTTGGCCGCCTTGCTGGCGGCCGCCACCACGGACGGTTCTTCCACCGCCATCGGCACGGCCAGCTCCTCGCCGTCGACCAGGAAGTTGGTGGCGATGCCGTAGGGCAACGCGTAGCGGCCCACCACGTTTTCCGACATGGCGTCGGCTTCGGGAAGCGACAGGCCGGCGTCCAGGACGGCGCGATCCCGTTCGTCCAACCGGCGTTGTTGCTGAAGCAGGTCCAGTCGCGCGGCCGGGTCCAACCGGTGCAGACCGGACAGGGGGGCCGGGGTTTCAGGGACGGTCACGGCCGGGGACGTTCAGGGAAATTGTTGCTGCAGGGCCTGCACGAATGGATGCAGGGTTTGGGGCACAAACGAAATCCAAATCATCAGGCCGAGCATGCCGGCGGCGGGCAGGCGCAGCGCCATCGGTTCCTGGGCATGGGTGGTTTCCGCCTCGGGACGCAGGAGTATGCGCAAAACCCGGATTAGGCCCACTGCGGCCAAGGCCGTGCCCAGTGCCAGCACGAGCGCAACCCGCCAGTCGATGGTGGCGATGAACTGCCATGTGATCCAGAATTGGCCGAAGCCACTGGTCAGGGGGAAGCCGACCAGTCCCAGCGTGCCGAACAGAAACAGGCCCATGTTCCAAGGCAGGCTGTGGCCCAAACCGGCCCACTGAATGTTGCCGCGGATGCGGCTGATGTCCAGTTGGGTCAGGCCGGCCAGGCAGCACATGGTGCAGACGATGCGGACAAGGAACAATCCCAGGATTGTGCCCCAGACGCGGCCTACGGGCAGCGTCACCACCAACAGGATCATGCCCCAGTTCAACATCGAGGCGTAGAACCAAATGCGCCGAGGATCCTGCGTGCCCAAGGCGGACAGGCCGCCCCAGACCACCGTCAGGATGCCCGCCCAGCCCAGCCACGCGAATAGGGGTTCGTAGCTCTGCAGGATGGAATGCCTGAGCAACGTGCCGTGCAGCACGGTCAGGATGCAAAACTGCAACATCAGATCAACGGCCGCGCCTGGGATTGGGTTGGTGCCTTCGTTGGGATCGCGCAGCAGCTGGTGCAGCGGAAAAGGCATGCACAGGACGAAAAGGCCCGCCGACAAAAGAAACTGGGCGCGTTGGACCAGGTCCGCGTTTTGGGGGTCAATGGGGATCAGTGCAACCAACACCCAGTTGGCAAGGATGAAGCATATCAGCGCGATCATCGGGACCAGCGACAGACGGCGCAGCCGAGGCAGGGAACTGGAAAACATCAACGGTGTCCAGGCCGTAATCGGAAGCAACAGGACCGGGTGCAGCAAGGGCATGGCCAAGGGGGTTGCCGAGGTTGTCAGCACAAACGCGAACCCGGCGAACGCCAGAAACAGGCCCGGGAGGGAGTCGGCCGAACTGCCTGTCAACAGCATTACCAGGCAGGCCCCGGCCAACACCAGGATCGCCAGCTGCAGGCCGGGCAGGGACGCATTGGAGAGGGACAATTCGACACCCAGGAGGGGAAAGTCCCAGACAGGTATCTGCCCCACGCCCAGAGGTCTTCGGCGCTGTTGCAGTTCGGTCAGCAGCAACCCAATGATGCAGGCCAGGACAAGGCCGCTGGCCTGGGCGACGATCGCATTCCGGCGCAGCACCCGACAGAGACCGCTGCCGGCCAGCAGTGCCAGCAACACAAGCAAGGGCGTCGGATCCTGTGCCTGCAGGAACCCGGCCGGACCAATCATGGCAGCGATGCCGGAACGGGTGCGGGGCGGGCGCGGGTGGCCTGGAGCGCAAACACAAGGACCGCCAGGAGTTCGGCCCCGTTGACGAGGAAAATCAACGGCACGGTTTGGCTGTAGGTCACATAGACCACCAGGTTTAAGGTCAGCAGGACGAGCACTCCTCCGAGGCCGAAGTCCGCCGGGCTGTCGGACAGACCCGTGAAGAGGAATCCGCTCAGGGTGAGCATGATGGTCGACCGCAACAGCCAAGGTTGCTGCAGGGCCGGGGGCAGGAAGGCCGCAAAATCGTCTACCGGCACCCAGCGTGCGGCGAGAACCATGGCCATCGCACCCAGCAAGCGCATCAGAAGCGCGGGCCGTTCCCGGCCCCATCCGCCGGGCTGGCTGAGCAGGCTGCCCAGCGTTACGGCGACCGCGGCCGTCAGGGGTACCAGGCCGATGCCAACGACCACTTCCGTTGGATCCCCCCCGACCTGGATCAGCATGCGCACGACCTGCAGGATGGCCACGGTCAACAGCGGGCCCGTGGCGCGGAGATCCCAGCTGGCGAACAGCAGGAGCAGGGTTCCGGCCAGCAGTGTCCAGTCGAATTGGTTCACGATGGCCTTCAGCGCAGAATGGCCCGCAGCAGGACCAGCAAGGCCACGGACCAGCCCACGAGGCCGGACCCTTCAATCACATTCAGCGTGTTGGACCACAACACGCTGATCCGGGCGGCGCCGAACTGGATGCCTACCGATACCCATTCAAGCGACAGGCCCAGGGTGATCTTGCGCAGCAGTCGGGAGGCCGGCTCGCGAACCCGGGTCAGCATCCAGCCGACCGACAGGCCTCCGCCCGTGGCGACCGCCGTGTAGGCCAGAACCATGGGGGAACGCAATTGCCCGAGGCTTGCCCACAGGGACGGCAATTCCGCACCGCCGGCATGCAGCCAAATCCAGCCCGGAACGATCCCAAGGAGCAGGTTCGACACGGCCAGCAGACATGCCGCACCCAGTTGGGGATCTCGGTGCAGAGGGATTCCGGCCTGCATCCGGCGGAGGGCGTCCAGCCATGGACGCCAGAGGGAGGCACTGAACAGGAGGACGGCCAGCAGGAAGGTGGCACTCACGACGCTTGCCGGGGGCAGGGCGCCGGGTTGCAGCCAACGGGCAAGTGCGATGAAACCCGGTGTCAGGGGCATCCCCAGGAGGCCCAGGATCCCCAGCAGGTGCAATGCCAGGCCGACCCGCGTGGGGGGAAGTCGTTGCGCCACCAGCCACAGCGCCCCCGACAGGCAGCAGGCTGCGACCCAGGAAAGGGTCGCCATGGGCCCCTGGCCGAATCCCAGCATGGCGGCCAATCCGGTCAGCGACACCGATGTCACGATGACGGACTTGCGGCGCAGCGAGCGGCTTCCCCGGTGCAGGCAGGCAACGGCGCTGATCAGGCACATGAGCGCGATTGCAGGCAGCACCAGGGCCCGGATTTCGGGCTGTCGCTGGGCCAGCTCGAGCGTTAGGCCCAACAGCCAGAGCCCCGACAGGGCTGGCAGGACCTGACTGAAAATCCGTTCGGATACGCTGAGGTTCAGGTGGCTGCTGGGCAGCAGCCAAAGGTGCAGGGGGTAGGCTCCCCCGCGTACGGCGCCGGCAATAAACAGGGCGTACAAGGTCTCGATGGGCAAGGACGATCCAATCAGCATTTGATTGGGGCCGTTGACCCCTGCCGGAAACAATCCGATCAACAGTACCAGCGTGCCCAGCATGCCCATGCCCAAGGCGCGGTGGTATACCACGGACCATTCCTCCTGTACCACCGCGTGCTGGTTCATCACCTGCGTGTGGCGGAAGACCAGCATCACGTCCAGCAGGACCCAGGTGAAGACTGTGGTCAGTATGTTGCCGCTGTTGACCAGCAGCCACACACAGGCCAACGTCGCCAGATTCAGGGCCAGGAACCTCGTGAAGAAGAACCTGTCTTCCGCGGACATCGCTTCCGGATCGGACAGCCGCTGTGCGGAACAGAGCAGGCCGGCCGCGCCCAAAATCCCCGCCAGGAGCGAGATGTTCCAGTTCCAGCCCACGTGCAGCCACACAAATTGAAAGCTGTCCTGGAGGGATGGTTGCCAAGTGAGGGCAAACAGCGGCAGCCCGCGCTGGAACACCTGGCTGACCAGGGCTGCGAACGAGGCGCCGAGCAGGATCAGGGCCCATGCCAGCAGGCGGTCCGGCCGACTGCGCGTGGGATGGGCAAAGGACAGTGCCACCGGGCCCGCAAGCAGTAGCAGCGGCGGCAAGAGTGGAGAAGTGGCCAAGCCGCGCAGGGCTTCCATGGCAACGCCTTGACGCGGAGTCGGCAGGTTCAGGTCCGAATTGGCCGGAAGGCCGTCTTGGGCGGGCGGGTGCGGCCTCGGTCAGGATGGTTGTACCGATCGCCGAACCCGGCGCCCGCGTCGGCGCGCGGCGTGGCGGCTTTCACCCCAGTTCGGCCGGCGAGTTGGCCGTGCCGGTGAAGACGATTGTGGACAGTGGCTCGCGCTCGCGTGCCGACACTTCGCGTTCCGCCATCGGTTCCGCCAGGGTGTCCGGTTCGTCACGGTACCCGATCGCGACTGCGACCACGGGTTCCCATTCGTCGGGCAGATCGAGGACCTTGCGCGCGGCATCGCCCGAAAAGCCGCCCATTTGGTGTGCATGGAGCCCCAGGGCCGTGGCCTGGGTTATGAGGTTGGCCACCGCCTGGCCCGTGTCGTACACCGCCTTGCGGTTGGTCCCTCCCCGGGCTACGGTGTTGGCGGAGGCGATCATCAGGAGACTGGCGTTGCGTGCCCAGGCCTGATTCATGTCCATCAGCGTGCCCAGGATCCGCTCGAAGCCCTCGGGGTCGGCCGAGCGCTCTGCGTAAACAAACCGCCATGGCTGCGCGTTGAATGAAGAGGCGGACCAGCGCGCAGCCTCGAACAGGCTGCCAATTTGCTCGCGGTCCAGGGATGCTTGTCGGAAGGCCCGTGGACTCCACCGGGCCGCGAGGTGTTCGTGGATGGGGTAGGCGGTGTCCGCGCGCTTCTGGCTGTCGAGACTGGACAAGATCGTCTCCTTGGAGAACTCGTGTCGGAGTGGGATGCGGCCGCTCAGGGAAGGTGGACCCAGGCCGCCCGGCTGTGTTCAAGGCCGGTTATTGTAAAGGATTCAAGGGCGGCAGGCAGGAGGCAGCAGTCCAGCGGACCCAACTCCGCAGAGCCGCCGGCCGCGGCGATTTCAAGGGAGCCCTCCAGAACCACCACGATCCGGCAGGTTGCCGGATCCCCTTCCGCGACCACGGTCTCGCCGGTTGCGACAGTCGCGAGGTCCACCGCAAACTGCGGGCACGTAATCAATCGGCTGGCGGCCAGCCCCTGCCAGGTTTCCGGTCGGGGAACTACCGGATTGGACACGGGCCCGGCCGTGTCCAAACATGCCAGGGATTCGCGCCAGTGCAACGGTCTCGGCTGTTCCGGCCGGGATGGCCGATCCCAGTCGTACATGCGCCAGGTGGTGTCGCTGGTTTCCTGCACTTCCAGGACCGTAATCCCGGGTCCCAGTGCATGCACCTGTCCGGCCGGCACGAAAAACGTGTCCCCGGCACGGACTGGATGGCGCTGCAGCCAATGGGTCAGGGCTCGGGAAGGGCCGGCCTGTTGAATATCCTCGCGCGTTGTGCCCGGCTTGAGACCGAGTATCAGTTCGGCGTCCGGCTCGGCGGCCAGGATGATCCACATTTCGGTCTTGCCGAAGGTTTCGCGCCGGCCGTCGCCTCGGGCCGGATGTACCTGCACGGACAGCCACTCGTCGACATCCAGCAACTTCAGCAGGATCGGAAAGCGGCCATGGGCGACCGTGTCGGCATGCCGCGCGCCCACCAGATTGGTTCCGAAGTCCCTGAACAACCGGGACAGCCGCCGACCCGCCAACGGGCCGTGCGCCACCGGTGTCTCGGCTGCCGGGTGGCCCGACACAAGCCACGCCTCAGCCAGGCGCGCGCCGGCCGGAACCCACGGCAGTTGTTGAGCGAGTCTGTGTCCCCCCCACACTGCATCCCGCACTTGGGGGACGAAGCACAACGGATGATCAAGCTGCCGGGGGGAACTCACGTCGTTTCTCCGCCGGGAACCCGGGGCTCGGAAACCGTTGCGTCCTCGTCTTTGATGTCCTCGTCCGTGGCGTCCTCCTGTTCTGCGCGCCGGAGGGCTGGTCCGCCCAACCATCGCCTTTGAGGCTTGGGGTCTTCCTGCTCGACCTCTTCCAGGAATGTCAGGGGTTGGTCCAGGACCCGGTACCAGGCGTAGGTCACGACCAGCTTGGCCGAGGCCATGACCGGTGCGGCGAGCACCGCACCCAGAACCCCGGCCAGCGACGTGCCCATCAACACGCTGAGCAGCACCACGACGGGATGCAGACGCAGTGAATTGCCGATGATGCGCGGCACGATGAGGTTGCTTTCAATTTGCTGGACCGCAACCACGCACAGGGTGACCAGCAGCCCGTATTGCACCGTGGTGAGACCGAAGGCCGTCGAGTCCTGGAACAGGGCCACAAGAATGATCAGCACCGAACTGGCGACCGGCCCGATGACCGGCAGGAATTCCAGGGCGCCGGCGGCGAGCGCCAAGCCAAAGGCGTTGCTGACGCGGAGCAGGGGCAGCAGGACCGTGTAGACCGCAAACAACAGGAGCGAAATCAGGATCTGGCCCCGCAGGTAGGCTTTCCAAATCTCGCTGAACCGCCGCCAAAGCGCTTGCAGGTCCTGCTGGATGCTCCGTACCGGCGCCAGGCTGTCGATGTAGCTGCCGACCTTCGGTATGTCGATGATGATGTACAGCGACAGGATCAGGACCAGCAGCGTGACGGCCAGGACGTTGAACGTGCCCTTGGCGAACCCCGATGCGGTCACCAGGCTTTGCTGCAGCAGCGGGTTCAGCCACTGCAGGGCCTGGTCGCCGATGGCTCCCAGATTCCACTCCAGTTGCGAGCCGTCCGGTGAAATCGGTTCCAGCCATTGGAGGGAGAACTGTTCCACGAAGCCGAAGCCCGGACGCTGCATCAGGGCTTCGACGGCTCCGGCGGCCGGCGCGGCCAGTGATTGAAGGGTTGTTTGCAGCCGCGCCAGGATGGAAGGCAGGGCGTTGTACAGCAGATTGAACTGCTGGATCGACTCCGCAATGAGCCAGAACGCGGTCGTGAAGCCCACCACCAGCAGGCCGGCCAGGACCAGTACGGCGGCCGCGGCCCGGTTCAGGAAGGTGTGGCGGGAGATGGCGGTGATCGCCGGATGCAGGAGGTAGGCCAGAACCACGGCCAGAACTAGTGGCTGGATCAGGTTGGCGAAGCGCCAGAACGTCCAGGCCACGGCTGCCAGGAACAGGAGGGAGGCCAGCAGCTTGGTGTTGGCCGACCAGCGTACTTCGCGGGCGGGTTGGGTTGGCTCCGGGGCGTGTCGTTCGTCCACGGTTGGGGATTGGGTGACTCAGGCCGGTTCGAGACCGGCGATCGAATTCAGCACGGTCTTGAGGCCGTGCTGGCGGAACGCAACCGTCACCTCCTCGTCCCCGTCGGCGAGCAGTTTGGAGCCAATCACCTTGCCCGTGCCGAAGATCTGGTGGCGAACGTTCATGCCCGCCTTGAACTGCGCCACAGCCGGCGCGGCCGGAGTCGGGTCTGCATCGGCCTCGACCGACGACCAGTCATGGCGTGACGGGCGAAGCCTGTAGGCGTCGGCCTGTCGCCCGCCCAGGGACGAACCCTGTCCCACCGCGCGCCACTGGGGCCACGTTTCGCGAATCAGGAGACCGGGGTCGATCTCGTTCAGGAACCGGCTCTCCCGGTAGCGCATGGTGCGTCCGCGGACAAAGCGCTGATCGGCCCGGGTCAGAAACAGCAGCCGTTCGGCCCGGGTAACTCCGACGTAGAGGAGCCGTCGTTCCTCTTCGATGTCTTCCCGGTCACCGGTGTCGCGGGCGCGGAAGTGAGGCAACAGGTCCTCGTCCACGCCCGGGATGTAGACCACCGGGTATTCGAGCCCCTTGGCGTTGTGCAGGGTCATGAGCGTGATCTTCGGCTCCCCCCCGTCCCCTTCCTCCCCCGCCGCAAACCGGCGGGCCAGGCTCCGGACAACCCCCCCCCGGGGTGTAGACCACCGGGTATTCGAGCCCCTTGGCGTTGTGCAGGGTCATGAGCGTGATCTTCGGCTCGTCGTCGTCCCGTTCGTCCGCCGCGGAAATCAGGCTGACATGCTCCAGGAACAGCTCCACCGGGTTGAGGGCCAGCTCCTCCGCATCGCTCTCCGGTTCGAACTCCGAGGCCAGGCCCACCAGTTCGTCCAGGTTTTCGAGACGGTGTTCATCCTGCTCGCCGGATGCAATCAGGCGCGCGCGGTACCCTGACGATTCGAGGACGTCGGCCAGAAAAAGGCCGGCATCGATGGTGAGGTCCTCGGTGTACAGCCGTTCCCGCCACTCGGCAGCCAGACTCTCGAATGCCTGCAGGCTGCGCAGGGCACGACCCGTGAACGGCGACGGGTGCCGTTCCCAGGCGTCCCGAGCCATGTGCGCCACTGCTTCGGGCCCGCGGCAAGCCACCGTCAGGGCGTCGGAGACGGAGAGCCCCCACCGGTCCCGGCACTCGATCAGCCGGGCCAGGGTTTTCGCCCCGATGCCGCGCGCCGGCTTGTTGATGATGCGCGCCAGCGACAGGGCATCCAGCGGGTTGACCAAAAAACGCAGGAACGCCAGGGCGTCCTTGATCTCGGCCCGGTCGTAGAACCGCATGGCGCCAATCAGGCGATAGGCGATGCGATGGTTCAGGAATGCTTCCTCCAGGGCCCGGCTGAGCGCATGCATGCGGTACATCACCGCGATGTCCTCATGCCCGAACGTTCCCTCGCGCAGCAGGCTGGCGGCACTGCGGGCGATCCAGTCGGCTTCCGAGTCGCCGCCGGCGGCGTCCACCAACACTACCTGCTGGCCGTCGGGATTGCCTGTGAACAGTTCCTTGTGGGTGCGTCCGCGATTGTGCCGGATCAGGCTGTTGGCCACGTCCAGGATTTGCTGCGTGCTGCGGTAGTTTTCCTCCAGGACGACTGTCCGGATCGCCGGGAAGTCCCGTCGCAACCGGGCGAGGTTGCGGCGATTGGCGCCCCGGAACGCGTAGATCGACTGATCCTCGTCGCCCACCACAAACAGGCTTTGGAGCGAATCCGGATGGGCGGCCAGCAGCTTCACCAGTTCGTACTGGGTCCCGTTGGTGTCCTGGAATTCGTCGACCAGAACGTGCGGCCAACGGGCGCGGTACCGGTCCAGCACATCCTGGTTGCTGCGGAACAGCCGCAGCGCGTGCAGCAGGAGATCGTCGAAGTCCAGGGCGTTGTTGGTCCTCAGGGCCTTTTCATAGTCCGCATAGATCGGGGCCAGGCGGATGTCGAGGACGGAGGAGGCCTGGGCCGCGAACTCCGATGCGGTCAGTCCCCGGTCCTTGGCTCTGCTGATGTCGGCCAACACGGCGAATTGGTTGTTGTCCGAGGCGGGCCTGGAGGCGAGGATTTCCTTGATGACCGATTTCTGGTCGTCGGCATCGACGATGATCCAGTTGCGCTCGTACGGTGTGTGTTCATACTCCACGCGCAGGATGCGGGCACAGATGGAATGGAACGTGCCGATGGCCATGGGACGCCGCCATCCGAAACCGCGCTCATCCTGGTCCAGGGACTCGAGCAACTCGAGTGCGCGCTGCCGCATCTCGCCGGCAGCCTTGTTGGTGAAGGTGACGGCCAGGATGCGGTTGCGGGCGACGTCCAGTTCCCGAACCAGCCAGGCAATCCGATGGGTCAGGACCCGGGTCTTGCCCGAGCCCGGACCGGCCATGATCTGGGCCGGTCCGATGGGCAGCGAGACCGCTTCTTGCTGGGTGGTGTTCAGCTTGGCGAGCAGTGGATGAGGGGTCACGGCAAATCAAGGTGTTTGACAGCAGGGGCGCCCGGTGAGTCTGACACAGACCGAGGTAAAGTCCGCTGGGACTGGCCAGCCCAGTTCGTCGCGCAGCAGGTGCAGCAGATGGTGTATCGGCATGCCCATGACGCTGGCCGCACAGCCGTCCACCTGCGCCACGGGATCGAAGTCCTGGTCCTGCAGGGCATAGCCCCCGGCTTTGTCGAACGGATCGCCGGTCCGGACGTACCGGTCGATGTCCGCGTCCGTGTAGTTGCGCATGGTCAGTCGGGATACGTGCACCCCCGTCCGCCGTCTTCCGGTTGGGAGGTTGATCAGGCAGTAGCCTGTGCAAACTTCGTGCGGTCCAGTGCGCAGCCGGCGCAGAAACGATACCGCCTCAAGGTCGTCTTTCGGCTTCCCCAGAATGTCGCCCGCATGTGCCACGGTGGTGTCCAGGCCCAGTAGCAGGGCCGGCTCGGCCAACAGATCGCTTGGCAGGTCGGTCCGGGCCGTTTCCGCCTTCAGGGACGCCAGCCGCCGGGTCATGCATTCCGGGGTTTCGTTGGGCAGGGGCGATTCGTCCACATCCGCCGGGTGGAGGCGGATCGGAAGTCCCAATGCCCTGAGAAACGCCTGTCGCCGAGGACTCGCCGAAGCAAGGATCAGGGTTCCGTTCCGGGAGGGGGTGTCCGAAGTCATAGGGGGTGTTTCCATGGGATTGGGCGCCGGTTGGCGGACACGGCGGCCGCCGCCGGGAACAAGCTGGGATGCGGGTACGTGAATCGTGCACCGCCCGCAGGCACAAAGTACAATTGAGGGGCCTCAATCGCCTTTGAGGCTGCATGTCCGGGCCAAATTTGCGGCGGTTCGGATTTCCCCCAACACCAGGGTCCTCAACACATGGCGTCTACTTCTGCCGCCCAGGAAGCGGTCACGCGCACGGCCATCATCGGTTGCGGAGGCATGGCCCGCAACCACCTCCGTTCCATGCTGGCAGATCCCCGGGGCACGCATGTCGGCGTCGTGTGCGAACCCATGGCCGAGAATTACGAGTTGACCTGTGAGTTGTTTGAGGAAGCCGGGGTCGCGGTCCCCGAGAACGTGCCGGACCTGGATGCCTTGCTGGAAGGGCACGCAGCGGATCTGGATGCCGTCTTCATCGTCACCCCCCATGCCATGCACCACGACCACGTCGTCGCCAGTCTCGACGCCGGGTTGGACGTCCTGGTCGAAAAACCCATGGTGGTGAGCAAGGAGGAAGCCGAACGTGTCATTGCCAAGCGGGACGAAACCGGCAAATTGGTGACCGTGGCCTTCCAGGGCAGCCTGTCGCCGCAAATCCGCTGGGCTTCCGAACAGCTGCACGATGGGCCCTACGGCCGGGTGCTGGCCATCAGCGGCACCGTGTGGCAGAGCTGGAAAGGGCTGGCGGATGGCCGCTGGCGCCTTGATCCGCACGTGTCCGGCGGCGGGTTCATGTTCGACACCGGCGCCCACCTGATGAACACGATTGCCGATCTGGCCGGCGAGGACTTCGTGGAGGTGGCCGCCTGGCTCAACAACGACGACATGGCCGTCGACATCATGGCGGCGGCCATGGGCCGTTTGCAGTCCGGAACCTTCGTGACCATCCACGGGTGCGGCAACGCAGTCAAGAGCTGCAGTTCCACAATCCACGTCTTCGCCGAGAAGGCACACCTCAAGGCGTGCATGTGGGGACGCTGGGTGGAAGTCCAGGAGGACGGTGACGAGGACTTCCGGCGTGTGGAACTGCCGGCCATGCGGACGGCTTGGCACCGGTTCCTGGACGTGCGGGCCGGCCGCATCGAGAATCCGTCGCCTCCCGAAGTCGGCTTGCGGATGCTGAGACTTTGGGATGCCATCAAGGAATCAGCCGCCCGGAATGGCCAGGTGGTCCCTTGTTGACGTTCCCACCCCCGTTTTTCCTTCGATCACGGCTCCATGGAGGCTGGTCACAATGAGAATCACCATCTGGAACGAATTCCGTCACGAAAAGGTGCACGCGGAGATTGCGGCCCTCTATCCCGACGGGATGCACGGCGCCATCAAGGATGGCTTGGCCGCCCACGGCATCACCGATGTGGGCACGGCGACATTGGACGAGCCGGAACACGGGTTGACGGACGAGGTCCTGGAGGCCACGGACGTCATGCTTTGGTGGGGCCACATGGCCCACCACGAGGTCGACGACGGCATTGTCGACAAGGTGCAGAAGCGGGTGCTCGAAGGAATGGGACTGATCGTGCTCCACTCCGGGCATTTCTCGAAGATCTTCCGCAAGCTGATGGGAACTTCGTGCAGTTTGCGCTGGCGCGAGGCCAGCGAGCGGGAGCGGATCTGGGTTGTGCGGCCCGGCCATCCCATTGCCCAGGGCCTGCCGCCCTACTTCGAAATTCCCCAGTGCGAGATGTACGGGGAACTGTTCGACATCCCGCAGCCGGACGAACTGGTGTTTGTCAGCTGGTTTGAGGGCGGGAATGTATTCCGCAGTGGTTGCTGTTTCCACCGCGGGAACGGCAAGATCTTCTACTTCCGTCCCGGACACGAGACTTTCCCGATCTACACCCAGCCGGAAATCCACCGGGTGTTGGCCAACGCGGTGCGTTGGGCAACACCCGTGGCGGGACCGGACTACCCCTACTCGCAGAAGGGCTCCACGCGGCCGGTGGCCATCAACGAGCGGGAATCCCTTGAACCCATCGGCGCGGTCTCGGACGAGCGGGTGCGCGTCGGCTGATCCCGGAACCAACGGAAAACCCGTCGGCAACGCCGACGGGTTCGCGGTCTTGGACCTGACGCTGCAACCGGTTTGGCACCTCCTGTAGGACTCGAACCCACGACCCGCTGCTTAGAAGGCAGCTGCTCTATCCAGCTGAGCTAAGGAGGCTGGCGGCGGGATTGTACACCAGCGCCGAGACCGGGAATCCGGCGCCGGCAGGAAGGGGGCGGCCGGCCGCGCTGCGAACCCGGACATCGCCGGACCGTGCGGACGGTTCTGACACAAATCTGGCACAGGCCTGACACGGTTCCTGCACGCCCGGGACAGACACTTCCCTTGACGGTCAAGTCACACAGGGGAAGTCACATGTCCGAATTGACGACAGCTTTGGCGCTGGGAATGATGAGCAAGGTCTTGGGCGGGGGAGTGTTCGTGTATCGGGAACTCGCCCAGGAGGAGGTGCGGCCAACGGCCTCGCCCTTCCGGGCCTGGCTGGGTTCCGTCCTGATCGCTCTGGGGCGGCGTGTTCAGCCGAACACCCGCACCCATTGGGCAGGCATGCGCGAAGCAGCCCTATGAGCCCTTCCGGCCCATAGCATGAAGTAGGATCGCTCCCAAGCGGGAGCGATCCTTGATTCCGGGGGTTCCGACGCCGATGCCGCAGCCGGCGATCTAATACAGGAACATGGGCAGACCGAATGGATTCTTCATCTCCGGCCTGTAGGTCTCCACGTTGTAGAGCCGGTCGACATCGACGCACCGCGTTCCCTTGGTCACTTCGCCCATGTCGATGTGGGTGAACCGGCCGTCGCGGAGGGCCACCATTCTTCCGCTTTGACCCTGGAGCAGCAGATCCGCGGCCATGTGGCCGTAGGTTCGCGAAACCAGCAGGTCCAAGGCATCCGGTGCCCCCGTGCGCATCAGGTAGGCCAGCTTCTGGTTGATGATTCCGAACCCCGTGTGTTCCTCGATCATGGCTCCCACCATCTCTCCAATGCCGCCCAGTTTGCGGTGGCCGAAGGCGTCGGCCTGGCCCGACTCGATGATCTCGCCGCCCTCCACCGTGGCGCCCTCGCTGATCACCACCATGGCGTAGTTGCTGGGGTTGCGGTTCCAGTCCTCGGTGACGAGCGCCATGAGCCGGTCCGGGTTGAAGGGAACTTCGCAGATCAGGGCGCGGTCGGCATCCGCCACGTAGCTGCTGATCAGGGCCGTCTCGCCCGAGTTGCGGCCGAAGAGCTCGATCACGGCGACGCGTTCGTGGGAGCCGGCGCTGGTGCGCAGGTTGGTAATGAACTCGGCGCTGCGCGTGACCGCGGTGCTGAAGCCCATGCAGTAGTCGGTGCCATAGACATCGTTGTCCATGGTCTTGGGACAAGCCACAATCTGGACACCTTCGGCGTGCAATCGCCCGCCGTAGCCCAGAGTGTCGTCACCCCCGATCGGGACCAGGGTTTCCACGCCCAGCGCGTCCAGGTTTCTGATCACCGTGGGGGTGAAGTCGTAGGTGCCGTCACCGTTGTCGGCGGCATCGCCCGCCGACAGGTGCTCCGGGATCGCGCCGGCCTTGACCTTGCCCGGATTGGTCCGGCTGGAATGCAGGAACGTGCCGCCGGTGCGGTCGATCGTGCGGACGGCCTCGGCGTCGAGGCTGTAGGCGTGGTAGGCGACCGACTCCGGATCGTCTGGATTGATCTCCAGAGGCCCGGCCCATCCGCGACGGAACCCAACCACTTCGTGTCCCGCTTCCGTCATCCGTGCCACGATGGACTTGATGCACGGATTCAGACCGGGAACGTCGCCGCCGCCTGTCAGGATGCCCAGTTTCATAATCATGTCTCCGCAAATGGTGTCGGCCGGTGCCTCCCACAGGCATCCGATCTCCGGGCGGATTCTAATTCAGGACGTCGCCACAGGCCCCGAAACGGGCAGCGCGCAGCAAGCGCACGTGGGTTATCCGAAGATTCCGTGCTGTCGCAACGCCATCCGGTAGAAGCCCACCAGTTGATCCATCGTGCTGCGCCAGTCCTGGCGCAAGGCGTGTTGCCAGCCGGCTTCGGCAAAGGACTGCAGGAGGGAGCGGTTGTCCCTCATCTGCCGGACCTGTTCGCGTATTTCGCCCGGGTTCTCCGGGTCGAACAGCAGTCCGTTGCGGTTGTGCGCGACCGTGTCGGTGATCCCACCCCTGCGGGCGGCGATCACGGGCAGGCGGCAGGCCATCGCTTCCAGGGCCACAAGGCCGAACGTTTCGGTTGTGGACGGAAAGACAAACAGGTCCGCGGCGCGATAGGCTGCAACCAGGTCCTCGCCGTAGCGGTAGCCGGTGAAGGCGGTGGGGGTTCCCGCGTACCAGGCCCTGAGTTCGGCATGGCTGGGACCGTCGCCGACGAATGCCAGGCGCAAGCCCTCCATCGGAAACAGCCGGTCGCGCAGCCCGAACAGGCCTTTCTCGGGCGCGTGGCGGCCCACGTTGAGGACCAGAAAGTCGTCGGGATGTCCCTGCGTCAGTTCCTCGCGTACTTTCGGATCGACCGGGCCGGCGCTGAACAGGTCGGTATCGATGCCGCGTCGCCACCAGCGGACCCGGCGGATGCCCTGTCGCCTTAGGTCGTCGCGCAGGACGCTGGAAGGGCAGACCGTCAAGGTGGCTTGGTTGTGCAGATAGGTTGCGTATCGCCTCAGGAACCCGGTCAGGAAACCCTGGCCGTAAAAAGCCGCATACCGCGCAATGTCCGTGTGATAGGAGGCCAACACCGGGACTCCCAGCCGGCGTGCCATGCGCATGCCGAACGGTCCCAGCACGAACGGGTGCAGGACATGCACCAGGTCGGGCTGGAACCGGTGCAACGTTCGGAACGAGTCCGACCGCGGAAAGTTGAACTTCAGCTCCGTGTAGTACGGGGCGGTGATGCCGTTGACCGGCACCACCCGAAAGCCGGCGAACTCGCTGGGACCGCCGGAAGGCGCAAACAGGATGGCTTCGTGTCCCTCGGAAGCCAGGTATCGGAGGAGCAGCTGCAGGATGTTGACCACCCCGTCGATCTTGGGCAGAAACGTTTCGGTAAAGAGTCCGATCCGCAAGCGCTGCGGTTGGTCCGGCTGGGAATCAGAGGGACTTCTGTGTGCTACCATGCCGACTGCCTCAACGAGGTGTAGCCTGTCCTGCGGGGAGTGTCCGGTCCGCCTTGCCGGACCCGCGCGGCGCAGGGCATGAGCCAACCTGCCCGGATGATGAGACTGCCCTTTCCGCCTCGCAGCCCCCTTCCCGGAATCGAGTACGTAGCAAGAAGGGATTCATGAGTGCGAATCGAGCAAGCAATGTTGTGGTACTCGGCGGCGACGGCTTCTGCGGATGGCCCACCAGCCTGCGGCTGTCCCGCCAGGGATTCAATGTCACGATTGTAGACAACCTGGTCCGGCGAAAGACCGATGTGGAACTGGGCACGAAGTCGCTGACACCGATTTCCCCCATCGACACGCGTCTGGCTGCCTGGCAGGAAGTCACGGGACAGGATCTCTGTCACGTCGACATCGATATCGCAGAAGACTACGCCAGCCTGGTGGCGCTCCTGCGCGATCTGCAGCCGCAGGCCGTCGTGCACTTCGGCGAACAGCGGGCGGCGCCCTATTCGATGAAGTCGCCGCGCCACAAGCGCTACACGATCGACAACAACATCAACGCCACGCACAATCTCCTGTGCGGCATTGTCGAGACCGGGTTGGACATACACGTGGTCCACCTGGGAACCATGGGTGTCTACGGCTACGGCACGGCCGGACTCAAAATCCCCGAGGGCTATCTGCCCGTGCAGGTGGAGGCGGAAGGGGTCCGGCACGAGATGGACATCATCTATCCGCCCAATCCCGGCAGCGTCTATCACATGACCAAGACGCTGGATGCGCTGATGTTCTTCTATTACAACAAGAACGATCAGGTGCGCATTACCGATCTCCACCAGGGCATTGTCTGGGGCACGAACACGGCCGACACCCTGGCCGACGAACGCCTCATCAACCGGTTCGACTACGAGGGGGACTATGGAACGGTCCTCAACCGCTTCCTGATGCAGAGCGTGGTCGGCCATCCCATCACGGTCTACGGCACCGGCGGCCAGACCCGCGCCTTCATCCACATCCGCGATACCGCGCGGTGCGTGAACCTGGCAATCGACAATCCGCCCGAACGCGGCGAACGGGTCAAGATTTTCAATCAGGTGACCGAAACCCACAGGGTCCGGGACCTTGCCCGGCTGGTGGGGCAGCTGACCGATGCGGAGGTCAGGTACTACACGAACCCGCGCAACGAGGCGCTTGAGAACGACCTCAGGGTGGAGAACCGCCAGTTCCTGGACCTGGGTCTGGCCCCGGTCACGCTCAGCGAAGGCCTCCTGGAGGAGGTGATTGAGGTTGCCCGGCGCTACGCCGACCGCTGTGATCCGGCCAAGATCATCGCCGACTCAACGTGGCGGGCCGACATCCCGGTGGACCGGGTTGGTTCGCAGGAGCCCAATCGCTGGCAGCCCGACACCGGCTGAGTTTGGTTCGGGCTGGTCGGATGCCGATCGACCAGGTCCGGTTTTTGCAAAGGAACGGGTGGTTCCGATTGTTTGGCTCTCCGTGGATGGGAGCCGGTGCGCCTCTCCCTGAAATGCGAGGCTGAGAGGCGACCCCGCCGCCGTCTTGGCCCGTTTGCCGAACATGACCGCGTGCCTGCGAACGGGACCGCCATGGCGTTGTCTCCCGGTCATGGCACCGTACACGGACCACATGGCACGCGGCATTGACGGCCGCAGTCCACATACCCCTTTCACACCGTGAATTCTGTCCCGGCCGCAATGGTTCCGCCATAGGCCGGATGTGCCAGGGATGCGGGAGACCGGTTGCCATGTGGGGGCCGGATTGACCAAGGCCGGCACAGGCGCCCTCGGTGGCAGGATCGATGTCCGTGGCCGGCAGGTTCCGGCCGCTTCGTTCGGCAACAGACCGGGCGGCATTCCTTAGGCACCCCGGGACCTGCATCGTCACCATGCGTCTTCCAGGTGCAACCCTGCGCGGAGGCGGCGAGTGGAAATCGATTCGTTAGGCTGCCCAACCACCGTGGCCTGGCCGACATTGGCGAGGTGTCAATTGATGGGGACAGCGGACCGGATGGCGTGCCCGACACGGGCCCGTGGGGAATCATTTTGCACTGGCACCCATGGGACAGGGGGACGTTCCAGGTTCGGGAGGGGGCAGGTGCATCGCATCAGGGCACTGTTTCAATCTCGTTGATATTGGTTCCAGGCCGTCCTCGGCATGTTCCGTGCGCGGGCCGCAGGTTTGATTCGCCGGTCTCAGGCCATGTCATGTGCCATCAGCTGAGGCGGGGGTAGGCAGGGGACGGAACACGGGAAGGTGCCGATACAGCGACCTGAGCAAAATCAACGAAACTGAAACAGTGCCCGGTTTCCAGCCCTACCAGGTCGGGCGGTGCCGGCCGGGTAGAATGGAGGCTGAACAGAGAATCGACGGGGGGATGGACATGGCTGTGGTTGCGGAGCAGGAACGTCCGCCCGCCGTGGCGGGAACCCACGGTTGGGACACGGCTCCAACGATTGACATTGCCGATCCGTACATGACGCGGGCAGCCCGCCAGGCGCGGGCTGCCTGGCGCCGGACGCATCCGGACGAATGGCGTGCCGAACTGGAGGCCATGTCCAACTTCGATCCTGCATTTATCTATGACCCGGCCCATGAATACGACCAGGAATCCACCACCGATCCGGACTACGACGTAGAAGGGGTTCACTTCCTTGAAGACGACGAGGACGGCATTGTGAGCCCTCTGGAAAAACGGGCGCGGGAAGTCCAGAAACGCGGGGCCGACACGGCATCAGACATACTTGCCGGCACTGATCTGGAGGGAGACTACGAGCGGTTGATCCGGTTTCGTCCCGAGACCATCATGCGTGCCAACCAAACCTCCGGCGAAAACCATCCCATTGGGAAAGGCGTGCGTCCGGACCTGTTGGTGCGGGCCGTCATGTCCGCATCGGATCGGGAACGGTTCATGCCCGAAGGAGTTCTGCGCCTGGACCTGGGCGCCCCCGTTCCGCCGCTGGTGCTGGAAGTGGTATCCGAAGGGTCGGCCAAGCGGGATTTTCATTTTAAGAAGCACCTGTATGCCGCGGCAGGGATTTCGGAGTACCTGGTGTACGACCTCGGCGGCAAGCGTTGGACGGATTCGCCGAGGGAACTCCTGATGTACCGGCTGAAGTGAGGGAGGTACCAGCCAGTACCCGCTCCGGTCGCCGGCGAATACCAGAGCCACGTGTTTGAGACTTCCGTGCGCATCATGCCGGCCGAACAGGAACACGACGAGTTCCGGCACGGAGTGCCGGAGGAGGACCGTTCGCCGCCGCGCTTCCAGTGGTGGGATTCCAACACCGAAACCTGGCGGGACTATGAACAGGATCACGAGCAAAAGCTGGTTCGCTTGGGGGAGGCGACGAATGCCCTCAAGTTCCTGGACACCGTGCTGCCCGATCTGCCCGAGCGGGACCGCGCCCTGATCGAGGCACGCTGGCTGGAACTGGGGACACCGGAGGATGTGGCCGAACGCCTCATGGCGGTGCACGAAACCCCCAACGCGTGGCGGTCCCTGCTGCCGGCCGAGGAATCGGACAACCAAGACACCCAAGTCTCCGACCGCGACACCCCCCGCAGACCATCGGGCACCCTGTAGCCGTCGTCACCCAACCGACAATTGCCTCTCAAACAAGGAACATTCGAGAAGCATCCCGCCCTTGACAGGGGTATTTTCCGGATGAATGGGGGGCGGTCCGGCGGGATGTCCCCGCACCGGGGCGGTACCGTCTTTGATTGCTGCGCACCATCGGGGATAGGTGCATCCGTCCGTGCCGCGGAACTTGGCCTTGACGTTCGGCAGTCCGCCATCGTCCTTGTTGCAATGGACGTGGGAATTGTTTGGGGTCACCCACGTGCGCGCCTGACAGCCTGGGCTCGCGGAATCGCACAGTCAGCGAGCCACGGGCATCCAACCCCTTGCGCACCGCCAAACCGAATCCTCCGCACATTGCAACAGTTCCGATGATCTCACAGTGCCTCGCATCAGGAAGCAGTGATTTCCCAGCGGATTAAAATAGTGGTAGTGGGCATGCGCAGGTAATCTGGGCCCCTGGCCGGCGACCGCTCAGGCACCCGAATGCGGAGGAAAGACCAATGGGCGTGTGGACATTAGCGGCAAAGGGGTTTTGCAGCCAATGGTGCACGGCGACGAACATCACAAGGCCCTGGTAGCTGGACGCGGACTTCTCGAAGCGCGTGGCGAGGCGACGGCACTGCTTGAACCAGCCGATGCTGCGTTCCACGATGTTGCGCTCCCGGTACAGCTCCCGGTCATAGTCGATGGGTACCGTGCGGTTGCGCCGACCCGGAATCACCGGTTGCGCTCCCTGCGCGACGATGAAGCGGCGCAGGTCGTCGGCGTCGTCAGCCCGGTCCGCCAGCACGTAGCCGGGGCGCAGTCCCGCCAGCAGCGGCTCGGCCTGCGGTGCGTCGCCGGCCTGGCCCGGGGTCAGGCGCACGCGCAACAGCCGACCGGCCGTGTCCACCAGGACATGCAGCTGGGTGCCGTAGCCGCCCCGGCTGCGGCCCTGGGCCTGTTTCTCCGGGCCGCCCGGCACCCCGGCCGCACTGACATGGGAACGCACGTGGGAGGAGTCCGGATGCACCCGGCGGAGGTTGGCCCGGGCGTCGGCCACGGCCGCCAGCAGGCGCGCCCAGACCCCGTTCCGGCACCAACGGCGGAAGCGGCGAAAGACACTGTTCCAGTGACCGAAGCGGGGCGGCAGGTCCCGCCAGGGGATGCCCGTGCGCACCAGGTACACGACCCCGTGCAGGAAGCGCCGGAGATCGCCGGGATGGCCGACGCGGACCCGGGGATCCCGGCGCAAGTGGCGACACATGGCCTGGAATTCGACGTTGCGCAGCGTGTGGCGGGCCATGGCAGAGAGTCCGTGAAGTGGGCAAACCGAATCGCGATGATAATCCGCAGGTCCTGAGACCACTGGATACCTTGTGTCCACACGCCCCAATGCAGGACAATAACAAGGTTGCCGGGGACGGCCCAGCTCAGGCCACATGGCGAGGCTGCGCGCAGATTGCCTTGATCGTGCTCGGGCTGGCGGTGGCGTGGTATTTCGCCAGGGCTCCGCGTGTCGCGCTTTTCCCGGACGACGTCGTACTGGAGCCCGCCGGTGTGGCTGTACCCGAAGTGGAAGTCGTTCGGCCCCGGCCCACAGCCCAGGCTTTGACCATTCACTTGACCGGCACGGTCTCCCTGCAGGAGCGGACCACGGTCCGGTCCGAGGTGCCCGGACGGATCGTCTGGGTGTCGCCGAGCTTCGACAGTGGCGGATTCATCGCCGCGGGTGAGACGTTGGCGCGGATCGACCCGGCTGTGTTTGAACTGGAGGTGGCCAAGGCGCAAGCCGCCGTCGAAGCCGCCGAGGCATTGGTGTGGCTGGAAGAGGAATTGGGCGCGGAGAACGAGCGCGAATTCGAACTTGCCAATCCTGAAGAGGAACCGTCCGCGTGGGTCCGGCGCTTGCCGCAGCTGGCCCTGGCCCAAGCGGAACTGAAGCAGACTCAGGCCACGCTGGCACTGGCGGAGTTGCAGTTGGCGCGCGCCCACATTTCCCTTCCCTACGACGTGCGGGTGGTGAGCACGGATGCCGCCGTCGGCGAATGGGTGAATCCGGAGGATTCCGACCTGGCCACGCGCTTGGGAACTGTGTACCAACCGGGCGCGCTGCAGGTGAGGGTTCCGATCGAACCCCGCGATCTGGCCTACCTGGAGCCGGCCGTCAGGCGTACGGCAAGGTTGGCGGGACGCATGGGCAGCTGGACGGGAGAGGTGACCGGCATTTCCTCGGTTGTCAATCCCGCCTCGCGGCTGGCGTCGATTTTCGTCGAGTTTACGGTGGCAATGGTGTGAACAGTTTTTGAGATATACGTTGGCAGGGGTGGTCGCTCCGGCGGGGTTGGACCGGGGTGGCGGACGCTTGCAACAGGCAGGCCGCGGCGAATCCGGGGGGATTCGCCGCCGATTCA
>MPMO01000052.1 GCA_002238555.1 Caldilineaceae bacterium bin34 | reverse complement strand
TACACCTCTCACCTCCCACGGTGGTATCTTGAAGGCTGGTGCCTCCTGCCCCTCGCCTTTGTTGCTCCCTGAAACTGGACCATGCTGCCCCAAGAAATGAGCCGCTACTTGATCAGTCTGTGTCTGCTGGTGCTGGCCGGGGGCTGCGTTGATCCGGCCAGCGGGAAGCCGCCGTGTCCCGCGACAGGCCCATCCCCCAGCCTGCACTGTGACAAGGAAGTGCTGCTGGCGGTCCGGGACACGCTACAGGGTGCCAATACGGAGCTCCTCCTCAGCTGGCACCGCGAAAACCGGATTGAGGATTTTATCGGGGTCCGTGTGGCCGGGGATCCGGGGCGGGTGGTGGCTTTGGAAATCCGGGAGAAGCGTCTGGCTGGATCCCTGCCGCCGCGGTTGGGCCAACTGAGCCAACTGCAGGCCCTGGACTTGGTAGGCAACCAATTGACGGGTTCCCTGCCTCCGGAACTGGGCCAACTGGCGCAGTTGGAGGTCCTGGATCTGCGGTTAAATCAGTTGACGGGTCCCATTCCGCCGGCCTTGGGCCAACTCGCCCAGCTCCAAAGGCTGCGGTTATGGAACAACCAGCTGACGGGTCCCATTCCGCCGGCCCTGGGCCAGCTCACGCAACTGCAGTTGCTGGCTTTGGGTCACAACCAACTGACGGGTCCTATCCCCCTATTCCTGGGCCAACTCACGCAGTTGCAACGGCTGTTTTTGGAAGACAACCAGCTGACGGGTCCCATTCCGCCGGCCCTGGGCCAGCTCACGCAGCTGCAGTGGCTGTCTTTGGGTGACAACCAGCTGACGGGTGCCATCCCCCCGGAGTTGGGCCAACTCACGCAATTGCAGAATCTGCGTATGGAAGACAGCCAGCTGACGGGTGCCATCCCCCCGGAGTTGGGCCAACTCGCTCAGCTGCAGTGGCTGTCTTTGGGTGACAACCAGCTGACGGGTCCCATTCCGCCGGCCCTGGGCCAGCTCACGCAGCTGCAGTGGCTGGCTTTGAGTCACAACCAGCTGACGGGTCCCATTCCGCCGGCCCTGGGCCAGCTCACGCAGCTGCAGTGGCTGTCTTTGAGTCACAACCAGCTGACGGGTGCCATCCCCCCGGAGTTGGGCCAACTCCCGCAGCTGCAACGGCTGTATTTGGGTCACAACCAGCTGACGGGTCCCATTCCGCCGGCCCTGGGCCAGCTCACGCAGCTGCAGTGGCTGTCTTTGGGTCACAACCAGCTGACCGGCCCCCTGCCCACCGCTCTGGGCCAACTCCCGCAGTTGCGGTGGTTGGATTTGTCCTACAACCGGTTGACCGTGCCGGCAGTCCTGGGTCCCTTCCCCCGACTGCGGTCTCTGAATCTGAGCCGCAACCAGCTGATGGGCCCTATCCCCCCTGCCCTCGGCCAGCTCGCTGGCCTGAGTACGCTGAATTTGTCCTACAACCAGTTGATGGGGACCATCCCGGCGGAACTCGGCCAGCTCGCTGGCCTGAGTACGCTGAATTTGTCCTACAACCAGTTGACGGGGACCATCCCGGCGGAACTCGGCCAACTGCGCCAACTGGATAGACTGGAGTTGCACCACAACCGGTTAACGGGGGCTATCCCCCCGGAACTCGGCCAGCTCAGCCACTTGTGTTATCTATTGCTACACAGCAACTACCTGACCGGCCCCATCCCGGTGGAACTCGGCCAGCTGCGGTCACTGCGCAGCCTGGCTCTGCAAGGCAACCACTTGACGGGAGGCATCCCGGCAGAAATGGGCCAGCTCACCAAGCTGTGGGAGCTGTATCTGCATGTCAACCAGTTGACGGGACCTATCCCCCCGGAATTGGCGGCATTGCCCCAGCTGCGCACCTTGTGGCTCTATCCGAATCAACTTACGGGCTGTATCCCCCCGTCCCTGGTCTCTATCTGCCAATGCCCAGCCATGCCCGTATGCGAGGAGTCCGGCACGGAACAGGAAGCCGGCCGCGAGTGATGACGGCGCGGACCATCAGACAGGACCCCTCGTTGTCCCTCAACTACATCTGGCGGGCCGTGGGCGTCAGCCGCCCCACCCTCTACCGTTATCTGGCGCTGGACAGCTGGATGCCGGCATTCTAGTGGGCTAACTTTGTGTCAATGTGGGGTGTAGCATGGATGGGTGGCCCACCGGTGCCGGTACCGGCCACGATCTTTGTCATCCCTTGTCGCCGAGAGCTCCCCATGTCCCACAAGCGCTTCCTGGTGGAACTGACTCCCGAGGAACGAGTGTATTGGAAGCAGCGGGTCGCCTGCGGCTCGCCCAAGACCCAGGCCCGGCGCCGGGCCCAAATCTGGCTGCTCTGCGACCAGGGACCGGAGGGACCGGCCGGCACTGTTTCAGTTTCGTTGATTTTGCTCAGGTCGCTGCATCGGCACCTTCCCGTGTTCCGTCCCCTGCCTACCCCCGCCTCAGTTGATGGCACATGACATGGCCTGAGACCAGCAAATCAAACCTGCTGCCCGCGCACGGAACAGGCCGAGGACGGCCTGGAACCAATATCAACGAGATTGAAACAGTGCCGGACCGGCCTGGACCGACGCGCGGACGGCGGAGGCCGTGGCCGTGACCGCCATGACCGTGTCCCGGGCGCGCCAGGCCCTGGTCCCGGGGGGATGGAGGCGGCCCTGCAGCGCAAGCCGCGCCCGCGGGACGCTGAAGCGGCTGGCGGCCGAACTGGTGGCCTTGGAGGTGGTGGACTCGATCGCGCCCGAAACGGTGCGCCGGGCACTCAAAAAAACGCGCTGAAGCCGTGGCAGAAGAAGTGCCGGTGCATCCCCCCGCAGGCCAATGCCGCCTTCGTACACAACAGAGAGGACGTGCTGGAAGTCTACCGGCGTTCCCCGGACGACCGCTGCCCGGTGGTCTGCGTGGACGAGACCAGCAAGCAGCTGGTCGCGGAAACGCGCGTACCGCAGCCGCCGGCACCCGGCCAGCCGGTCCGCTACGACTACGAGTACCGGCGCCACGGGGTCTGCAACCTGTTTATGCTGGCGACCCCCAAGCAGGGCTGGCGCACGGTCAAGGTCACGGCCCGGCGCACGAAGCGGGATTTCGCCGCGGTCCTGCGCGACCTGGTGGACGTGCATTTCCCGCAGGCCAAGAAGGTGGTTCTGGTCTGCGACAACCTCAACACGCACCACCCCAGCGTGCCCTGCGAGACCTTCCCCCGGCCGAGGCGCGGCGCATCGCGGCTGGAATGGCACTACACACCCAAGCATGGCAGTTGGCTCAACATCGCCGAAATCGAGTTCGCGGCCCTGGCCGCGCAGTGCCTGGACCGGCGCATCGCAAGCGAGGCCGTGCTGCGGGCCGAGATCGCGGCCTGGGTGCAGGCCCGCAATGCCCTGGGCACGCCCGTGCACTGGCAGTTCACGACCGAGGATGCCCGCATCAAACTCCTGCACCTGTACCCTACTTTTGAGTGAAGTTGACCCACTAGGCCGGAATTCCCGACATGAGCAGGCCCAGGCGGTTGCGGTCAACCTGCGCGGCGGGGAACAGGCCGATCAAACGGCCCTCGAACATGACCGCAATGCGGTCCGCCAAGGCCAGGATCTCGTCCATATCGTAGCTTGCCAGGAGGACTGCCCGTCCGGTATTCCGCTGCTGCACGATTTGGTGGTGGATGAACTCCACCGAGCCCATGTCCACCCCGCGGGTCGGCTGGCTGGCAATCAGCAGTTGCAGCCCGTCCCGCATTTCGCGGGCCACCACCAGCTTCTGCTGGTTGCCTCCGGACAGACTGCCCAACGGTTGCTCCAGGCTGGTGGTCCGGATGTCGAAGTCAGCCACCTTGCGTCTGGCGTGGGCCCGGATGGCTTCAAGCCGCAGCAGGCCCCAACGCGCAAAGGGCGGTCGGTTGCAAAGGTTCAGGACCAGATTTTGGGCAACCGAAAAACTCTCGACCGTGCCATGGGTGTGCCGGTCCTCCGGAATGTGGCCGGTGCCTCCCGCCCGGCCAACGCGCCGGGCGGAGACCTGTGTGGTGTCGCGCCCGTTCAACCGGACGGTGCCGGATGACACGGGACGAAGACCTGTCAACGCCCCGATCAGTTCGGTTTGGCCATTGCCCTGCACGCCGGCCAATCCCAGGATTTCCCCCTGGTTCACCTCGAACGAAATCCGGTCCACGGCGATCGTCCCGTCGTCCCGGTGTACGGTCAGGTTGTCGACCTCAAGCATCGGTGGTCCGGGCACGACTGTCGTCTTGGGCACGGTCAGGGAAGGGACACGACCCACCATCATGGTGGCCAACGCCTGTTCCGTGGTGGCGCCGGGCCTTGCGTGGCCGACCACCGCTCCCTGCCGCAGCACTACGATGCGATCGGCTACGTCCGGTACTTCCTTCAGCTTGTGGGTGATGAAGATGATGCCGGTTCCCTGATTGCGCAGTCCGCGCATGATTTGGAACAGGCTGCCCGTCTCCTGCGGTGTCAACACGGCGGTCGGCTCGTCCAGGATCAGAATGCGCGCGCCCCTGTACAGGGCCTTGACAATCTCCACGCGCTGTCGCATGCCCACCGGCAAGTCGTCAATCACGGCCTGGAGATTGATGTCCAACTGACCGCCGAAGCGTTGGCAGAGTTCGTCCACATCCCGTTCGGCGGTTGCCGGGTCGAGCACGCCGCGACGCGTGGTTTCCACACCCAGGACAATGTTTTCCAGAACGGTCATGGTGGGTACCAGCTGGAAGTCCTGGTGCACCATCGCGATACCGGCCGCGATGGCGTCTCGGGGCGATCGGCATTCCAGGCGGCGGCCACCGACGCGAATGGAGCCCGAGGTGGGGGGATGGAGCCCGTAGATGATGTTCATCAGCGTGGACTTTCCGGCCCCGTTCTCGCCCAGGACCGCCAGGATTTCACCCGGGGACAGGTCCAGGTCGATGTTCCGGTTGGCCACAACCCCCGGGAAGTGTTTGGTGATCCCTCGCACTTCAAGGACGGGCTGGGGCATGTTCCGGCGGATGCCCGCAGACTGGTGCCGCAGGCCAACCCGTCCGGTCACAGGCGCGGAGTTCACGTTTCCGTCTCGCGTCGATAGGGCTGACCCAGTGAGCCGGGCGCGCGCACCCGGCCCACCAAACCGGATACCGCAATCACCGTCACCAAGTAGGGAATCATCGCGACAAAATGACGCGGCAGGACGGTAACTTGGGCCAACAACAGTTCATTCTGGACTGCCTGGGCGTAGCCAAAGAGAAGCGATGCGCCCAGGGCACCCACGGGATGCCAGTTTCCGAAAATCATTGCGGCCAGGGCGATGAATCCCCGTCCCGCGGTCATTCCTTCCTGGAATTGGCCAACGGCCTCGAGGACCAGGTAGCCGCCACCCAGTCCGGCCAGGGCCCCGCCCAAGGCGGTGTTCAGGTACCGAAGGCGCAACACGGCCACACCTGCAGTGTCCGCCGCCCGGGGGTGTTCGCCAATCGCCCGGGTGCGCAACCCCCACCGCGTGTGCGCCAACGCGAATCCCACCACCGCGACTATCAGCAATGCCGCATAGGTAATCGGAGGTTTGTTGAACAACAAGGGTCCTATTACCGGCCACTCCGACAACAGTGGCACCGGCCACGGCGCGAACTTGCCCACAGCCACGGCATCCCTGTCGAAGAAGGTGGCGGAGATCCCCATCGACAGCAGGATCAGGGCTGTGCCGGAGATGATTTGGTGCATGCCGAACCGCAGACAGAAGAGGGCATGCAGCAAGCCCATGGCGGCTCCTGTCAAGAGGGTTGCACATGTGCCGAGGAGCAGGCTGGGGCCCAAGGCCCAGTGATTGGTGGCGGTCTTGGCCACAAAGGCGGCGAACGCCCCGGCCAGCATCATGCCTTCAATGCCAATGTTAACGATCCCCGAGCGTTCGCACAGAATGCCTCCAAGCGCTCCCAAAATAAGGGGCACGGTGGCGCGCAGGGCGAAATTGAGGATGCTGGCACCGAACAACATCCGGATTGGCTGGATATCGGCGAACGGCGCGTACTCGACCAGGAAGGCCCCTGCCAGAAGCAGGAGGGGAAGGCCTGCCGCGAACCGGGCGGTGGATTGGGTGAAGGCGGCCATGGGCAAGGCGGCGGTCAGGCGCGGAGGCCGGCCGCCGCTGCGGATGCGCGTTGTGTGCGGGACACACGGTCCAGCAGCCAGGTTGCGAGCGCGGGCGCGGCCACGAAGATCAGGATGAGGGCCTGGACCACTTGAATGATGTCGGATGGGACCCCGGAATTGAACTGCATCTTCGATGCACCGGCATCCAGTACCGCAAACAGCAGTGCCGCCAGCACAATTCCCAATGGATGCCCTTGGCCCAGCAAGGCGATGGTGATGCCTTCGAAGCCCATCCCTCCCCCGAACTCCGGTGCAAACTTGTGGTTAACGCCAAGGGTTTCGATGGCTCCCGCCAATCCGGCCAGGCCGCCGGCCCATGTCATGGCCAGTACGGTCGTCCATCCGGAACGCATGCCGGCGTACCGCGCCGCCAAGGGTTTGGCCCCAACGGTCTTCAGTTCAAAACCGAATCGGGTTCGTTCCAGCAGCCACCACATCAGCAGGGCGGTTAGCAACGCCAGGGCGATGCCCCAGTGGATTCTGAGCGGGGGACCGAGGATCCAGGGGATGCGAGCGGACACAAGCACGTCCGGCGACGCGGAAACAGGACCGGACGTTGGATCCCACAATGGGCCGGGCCGGGTCGTCGACAGGGAACTGCCGGCAAACACGCTCCATCCCGCGAACAGAGCGGCCACGTAGTTCAGCATGATGGTGGTGATGCCTTCGTGGGCCCCGGTTGACACCTTGAGCCACCCCGGGATGGTGCCCCATGCGCTGCCGGAGCCGATGCCCACGGCCAAGGCCAGGGGCAGGTGGAACCAAACAGGCAATCCTTGGAACTGTATGCCCACCCAGACGGCTCCCACCGATCCCATCAGAAACTGGCCGGCGGCCCCGAAGTTGAACAGGCCGGCTTTCAAGGCCAGGGCCACGGACAGGCCGGTCAGAACGAACGGTGCCGTCTTGCGGACTGTGGCGGCGAGTCCGCGCTCCGTGCCCAAGGAACCTTCCGCCAGCCCAGCGAAGGCTGCCCACGGGTTGTAGCCCAGCACGGCTATCAGTACCGCCCCCAACAGCGCGACCCCCAACAGCGCGACCGCCGTTTGAAGTGCAGCCACAGGCCAGGGTTGCGCATTGGGCATCGGCATTGCTTCCGGTCTCCAGTACCTACACTGTTCCGCCACGATCTGCAGTAATCATGGCAGAACGGCTACCAGGTTCGCACTTCGCCGTGTGGGCAGGGCCCGTCCTACCGGTCTCCATGCGTGCGACGGACGACCTGTCCGCCGTGAACGCCTGGATATTCCGGGCGGTGTTCAGATCCCGGGCGGTGTTCCACCCACACACGGGGCAGCGTTAGGTCCGTTCCGACAGCAACAGCGACGCCTTGACGGGTACCAGCGGTCCACCTTGACGAACCTGATGCTGTTCCACCCGCACTTTGTACTTGAGCATGGATGAATTCCTGTCCATGCCCGCGATGTTCAGCGTTTCGACCTGCATTGTGCCGCCACGTTTGGCCATTGCCGTGGAGGCCTTGTGGTGGTGGTATTGACGCAGGTGCGAGACACGGGCATACAGCCCCGTCGCTGGTGATACAGGCACTCCCGGCGTGTCGTGCCAGGGGATCCCATACGGCAGAGCCGGGAAGGTGCACAGCTACACCTCGTTGAGCTGGCCGAAGAGGACGACCGCCACGAAACGGTCGGTGCCGCCATTGAGGCCTGGCCCATCGGGCTGTTGCGCGACCGGATTGGACGCCAGTCCTGGATCCTGGCCGCCGCCCTGCCCTGAACACGACTTTGTGTTTGCCCTGGCGATGCCGGATTAGGTTCGCGGGTTGTGCACCGCGGCCAGGTGACGGGCCAAATCCTCCCTGTGCAGCAGTGCGTGGAACGCCTTGATTTCATGGAGGGCTGTACGCAACTGAGCCAGCAGGGGTATTGATTTGCGGCGATGCCAGTCGTCGTTGCGGGCGCCTTGGGCGCGGTCCGGTCCGGGCAACGCCAAGTCTCCCGCTACATGCAGGAATTCGTTTGCCTGCAACAGGGCGCGGGTGATCTGCATGACTTCCCTGGTCAGGCCCCATTCGGCGGCCCACCGTTCCTGGATCAAGTCGGGGATTCCGGAGGCATCCATCGCCGAGGGGGTGCCGGTGGCCGACGGGGATGCACCATCTTGCCGGTGATTGTCGTTTGTCGCCGGCGAGTCCGAAGCCCACGCGCGTTTGTAGCGTTCCTTGAACAAATCCACTACATGGTCAATCTCCAGGGGTGTCCCTTGCGGTTCCGCCGCCCGGACGGCAACGGACGACCAGGCGCGTGCCTGCAGCAATTCCTTGAGGTGCTTGCGGGAGGGGGGAGCCGTCCAAATTGTGAGGGAGTCGCGATCATCCATCCCTTTCAAGGCGGGTGGCACGCTGATCCACGCTTCCGGCAACGTTGCTCCGGCGGCGTACCAGGCGGTGGTTTCCCGCGCGTCGTTTGGCAGCTCGGCCAACGGGGATGCGCGGAGATCCTCGATGGTGAAAGGCATGGTCTGGACCGGGGGCTCCGGTGCCATGGTGCGGTGTTGGTCAACCGGCTCGCAGTCTCTGACCAGCAGAAAAAAGCTCCGGCGCCGCCGGTAGGTGTCCAGGGCCAGGTGGTACAGCAGGTTGATCGGTCCCTCCAGCACCTGTTCCGTCCCCGGAGGCGCGTTGAACCACTTGGCCTGGGAGGCAAACCGGTGGCCGGCCTGGCGTACGCTGAAGAACAGGTGTTTGCCATCGCGGGACCGCACGGGCCGTTCGGCCGCCAGCTCCCGCGACAACAGGACGGGCTGCGGGTTGCCGGCACCGGTTGGTTCCAGCGCCTCCAGCTGATGGTGGGTGTCCGGATGCAGTTCTTCCAGGCGAAGTTCCAGGTCCGCGCGGCGCGGCGCAGGGCCATCGCCGTGCAGGGCCGCCACTTCCTCGCTGACCCTGCGCCGGAACTCCTCAAGGCGATCGACTTCAAGGCGCACGCCGGCGGCGCCCGCGTGTCCTCCGTGCGACAGGAGCAGGTCGCTGCACCGGCCAATCGCGCGGCCGATGTCGATTCCGTCCACACTGCGTGCGCTGCCCCGGGCCACGCCTTCCTCCGTAATCGTGAGCACAATGGACGGCTTGCCGGTCTCTTCCACGATCCGGCTGGCGGCGATTCCCAGCAATCCCGGATGCCAGCCCCGGTGGGCAATCACAAGGCAGTGGAGGGCATCGTGTTCGGGGCGTGCGGCCAGGAGGTTCCGCGTGGTTGCGGCGATGCGCGCGGACTCGTCCTTGCGCCGTTCGTTCAACAAGGTGAGGTTGCGGGCAATCTCTTCGGCCTGGATCCGATCCCGGGCCAAGAGCAGATCGACCGCGATCTTGGCACTTTCCAGTCGGCTTGCGGCATTGAGACGGGGGGCCACCTGGAAGGCGATGTGTTCGGCGCGCACCCCGGTCTTGCGCCACTGCACACGCGGCAGACTCTCGTCCAACAGGGCCTCGAGGCCGATTCTTTCGGTTCGGGCCAGTTGTACCAGCCCCCGCTGCAGCCAGTAGCGCGTGTCCGCTTTCTGATCGGCCATGTCCGCCACGATGCCCACGGCAACCAAATCGAGAAACCGGTCGGCCGTGGCCATGGGTTCCAGTTCGCTAATCAACTGCTGCACGACCAGGAAGGCCACGCCCACTCCCGGCAGATGGGCCTGGGGATGTTTTGGGGGCATCAACTGCGGGTTGACGATGGCGCCGGCCAGGCACCGAACCCCCCAGCGTTCCAGGTCGGCATCGTCGTCGCTGAGCGGCAGACACGGATCCGTGCCTGGTTCATGGTCGTCGAATTCCGGTGGCAGGGCGTGGTGGTCCGTAACGATGACGTCCAGTCCCGCCTGCCGCGCGGCCTTGAGGCCCTCCACGGCGTCGATGCCGGTGTCGCACGTGATGATTAGGGCGGGCCGGGGAGAGAGTTGCGAGAGTAGATCCGTCAACACCCCGGCCTGGACTCCATGGTTGTCCCTGACGCGGTGGGGGATGTGCCAGTGCACGAGCGCGGGATCGTCCGCCAATTCGCTCAGGGCCGACACCAGGAGGGCGGTACTGGTTTGGCCGTCCGCGTCGAAGTCCCCCCACACCAGGACCGGCAGCCTCCGGTCCAGGCATTGCCTCAGCATGCGGGCTGCCCGCACGACGCCCACCATGTCGCTGGCCGGTGCGGGCGCGTAGTGGTCCGGGTTCAGGAAGCCCTTGGCGGCCTCCGTATCAACAATGCCCCGTTGTGCCAGGAGCCGCGCCAGAAGCGGTCCCTGACAGACAGTCAGCAACTCGGCCGGCGGGGCCGCAGGAGGAATTAGCTGCCAGTTCACTGCGCGGTTCCTGCCGGGTGGCTAAGGTCGGAAAGTCCGATGCGCATGGGGCCGCACACCCTAGTCGAGGGAGAAATCGAACGCCTCCCAGACGGCTTCGAGATCTTCTTCCTCATAGTCGATGGGTTGGACGGGTCCGGCGGACGTGGGGTTGCGTTCACAGTAGTGGATGTACTCGCACGGACGGCAGACTGTATCGACCGTGGCCGGATCATCGGGGACGCGTGCAAAGGCCTCCTCTCCTGCGAGGCCGTCAATCATGCCCATGATGGATGCCAGATGGGACTGGTTCTGTTCGTGCTGGCGCTGCGAGTACGGCAGTTGCAGGGGATGGTTCGGGTCCTGTGCGAACCAGAAGACCAGCGTGATGCCCGATGCCGTCACGGTGTTCCAGCCCAGGCGGGCGGAAGCCTCCAGCACAACATAGGGCAGGATGCGGGCCTGGTCCGAACGTCTCAGCCTGTCTGCGTTGGTGTTGGCGCCGGTTTTCCAGTCAACGATGGTGACGGTCCCGTCGCTGGATCGTGCGAGCAGGTCCGCGCGGGCGGTCAACAGCCAGTGGTCGAAGGGGACGGTGAGTTCGTATTCGGTCAGGAATTGGTCGGCGCGCAGGGAGCATCGGTAGTCCCAGGCCTTGGTCAGGCTTGCGGCCTGCTCCGTCGGCAGGGCGTTGACGACCGACTGCATCGGCAGCCCCCTGGCCAGCCGTTCCATGCACAGGTGAAACCGTTGGCCTTGGCGCGCCGCGTCCCAGTCGCGGTCCGCCAGCGTAAAGGCACGTTCCAACAACGGCCTGTCGGACCTGTACTTCAGGAAGAACCGGCGGTGGCACCGGCGAAACGCGGCCAGTCTTGCCTGGTTGAATTCAAACGGCTCTCCTGCCATTGGATCCGTTCCCACGGCCGGCCCGGGTGGCCCGGCTGCCAGGATTGGCGTCCTAGCCGGCCCGGGCGACCCGCTTGCGCTGCAGTCGCGGGTCCTTGCGCTTCCACAGGTGGTGGACATTCTGCCGGTGGAAATTGGTAATCAGCCCGTTCATGGGGAGGGTGGATATCCCGAATTTCTCCGGCCCGTTGGCAAACGCGTCCTCAACCTTGCCGCCCCGGACCAGGACCTCGTCCACCATCTGGTCCACGTCGTTCAGGTAGTTGATGGCCTTGTCGATGCTGCTGGTGACCTCGCCCCGCAGCAGGATCTCGCCGTGGCCCTGCACGATCACTTCCAGGTTGAAGTCGTGCATGCGACGCAACGACTGCTTGTAGGCTTCGATGTCGCAGCGCTGATGCGTGATCAGAGGGATGTGCATCATCAGGTCGCTGGCGAACAGGACCTTTTCCTCGGGCACATAGACCATGCAGGTGTCGTTGACCGGTCCCGGCGCATGTATGACATGCACGGACTTGCTGTCCAGCCGCAACACCAAGCTGTCGTCGAACACCACGCGCGGCAGCCTGACCTTGGCATCGTTGAGTTCCGGGCTGTTCTTCTTCGCATTGCGCAGGTTGCGCGCACCGCTGCTGGCCAGGTACTGCCGGGTCTCGCGGTGTGCCAGCAGCTCGGCGTCGGGAAACAGGAAGGACCCCAGCGAGTGGTCCATCGCGGCCTGGGTATTGATCACGTACTTGATGCCGGCTTCGCACAGTCTGTTGGTGTAGTTGACCAACTGGCGGGTTTCCACCGGGAACAGCAGCGTGTCGATCAGGATGCCGCCTTCGCGGGTGACCACCAGGCCCGCGTTGACGCGCGCGTACATGGCGCTGGTGAAGGCCCAGGTTTCGTCGGAGGCACGGATCCGTTTGATGGTCATGGGCGGCGCTACCGGACGCGCTTCACGGTTGTTGTTCGATGGGCACGGGACCGGACCGGGCATCCGCCCCGGTTGCCGTCGTGGGAACCTGGTCCGGTGTCCCGTTGCACAAAGCCAAGAAAAAACCCTACTTCTGCCGTGTGAACGGATTGTTTAACCTGATGAGACTCAGGTGGGAACACGCTGGACGCTGCTGCGACACCAGCCTGTGGCGAAGCATTCACGCCGCATCACGACGTTCCACTTTGCTGCCGTTGGTTAACAAATGCCGGTTCGATCACGCGCAAAGCAGGGCAGGGAGAATTATAGACATTTCCGCCGGTTTCTCAACCTCCCGTTGCCGAATCCCGGTCCGTTCAGACGGTCACGTCGATGCCCAGTTCCAGCAACTGTTCGGCGTCGATGGGCGCAGGACAGTCGAAGAGCAGGTCGGAACCGGTAGCGGTCTTGGGAAAGGCGATCACGTCCCTGATGTTGGAGGCGCCGGCCCACAGGGCCACCATCCGGTCCAGGCCCATGGCGATGCCGCCGTGGGGCGGGGCGCCATAGCGGAATGCCTTCAGCAGATGCCCGAAATCCCGCTGGATTTCCTCGTCCGGCAGGCTGAGCGCGCGGAACAGCTGTTGCTGGCGCGCCGGGTCGTGGATGCGGATGCTGCCGCCCCCGATTTCCCAGCCGTTCAGGACAACGTCGTAGGCCTTGGCCAGGACCGAGCCGGGATCGTCCTCCAGCCGGTCCCAATCCTGGTCGCGGGCGGATGTGAAGGGATGGTGCACCGCCGCCCAGCGGCCGGCTTCGGCATCCAGCTCGAGCAGCGGGAAGTCCGTGACCCAGCAGAAGGCGAAGAGATCCGGATCAATCAGGCCCGCGGTGCTGCCGATGTCGCTCCGGAGCAGGTGGAGGCTTGCGGCCGCGACCTGCTCGTCATCGGCGACGAGCAGGATCATGTCGCCCGCCCGGGCCCCGCCGGCCGCGACCAGCCCGGCCAGTGCCTGCGGATCCAAATGCCGCGCGATGGGCGACCGGAAGGTGCCGTCCCCGATGTCGGCGGCCTCCGCAACATCGTGCTCCAGGCCCAGCCAGGCCAGGCCGCGGGCACCGCCCTGCCGGGCCAGTTCCGTCAACCGATCGATTTCGCGGCGGCTCAGGCCGGCGCCGCCCGGATGGACCACGCCCTTGACCACGCCGCCGCGGGCAACGGCTCCGGAAAAGACCTTGAACCCGCTCTCCCGCAGGATCGCGGTCGCGTCGAACAGCTCCACGCCGAACCTCAGGTCCGGCCGGTCCGTGCCGAAGCGGTCCATGCATTCCCGGTAGGTGAGGACCGGGAACGGCGTCTCCTGAATCCGGCAGGACTGGTGGTCCTGTGCCAGCTGGATGAGGAGCGGTTCCATCAGGCTGCGGAGGTCCTCCGGCTCCACAAAGCTCATTTCCAGGTCGAGCTGCGTGAATTCGGGTTGGCGGTCGGCGCGCAGATCCTCGTCGCGGAAACACCGGGCGATTTGGAAGTACCGGTCCAGTCCAGCCACCATCAGCAGCTGCTTCAGTTGCTGCGGGGACTGGGGCAGGGCATAGAAGCTGCCCTGCTGCAGCCGGCTCGGGACCACGAAGTCGCGCGCGCCCTCCGGCGTGCTCTTGAGCAGGTGGGGGGTTTCGACTTCGATGAAGTCCCGCTCCGCCAGGTAGGCCCTGATGTCGCTGATGATGGCGTGCCGCAGACGGAGGTTCCGCAGCATCCTGGGCCGTCGCAGGTCCAGGTAGCGGTATTGCAGGCGCAGGGTCTCGTCGGTTTCGTCCGCTTCGTCGCTGATGTAGAACGGCGGAGTCTCGGAGCGGTTGAGAATCGCCACCTCCCGGGCGGCCAGTTCGACTTCGCCGGTGGCGAAGGTTGGGTTGGCCGAGCCTTCCGGGCGCTCGCGGACGGTGCCGGCCACCTTGATGACAAACTCCGACCGTGCCTGGCTGGCCACGGCATGGGCGTCCGGGTGCTTGTCCGCGTCGACCACCACCTGGGTGATGCCGAAGCGATCGCGCAGGTCCAGGAAAATCAGTCCGCCGTGGTCCCGGCGCACATTGACCCAGCCTGCCAGAACCACTGTCTGATCGCAGTGGGAGAGGCGCAACTCTCCGCAGGTGTGTGTCTTGTACATGGGAAGTTCCCCGGTTGTCATGGGACCGCTGGACATGAAACCGGGCATTATAGAGAGATTCCGGCCGGGGACCAATACGCGCCGGAATGCGAGCGGCTTTCCGATGATGGATTCCGGTTGCGCGTTGCAAGTACGGAGGAGCGGCCCGGTTGGTGTCCCGGTCGGCCCTGGCGGCGGCGATCACCTCGCCGGGCAGTCGGCACCAGAACCCGGGAGGCACGCGATGTCGGCATGCGCGTCCGGGCATCGCCGAGCACTTGATGTTCGCCGGTGAGGAATCCGGATCCAGCGTACGGCCTTGGAACCGGCGGACGCGGCGAATGGTGTTGGCACACTTCCGCGGGTTGCAAACCACAGGTTGGCGGACATGCACCGAAGCCTGCCGCGCCCTGGCCGCGGGAAGCCGGTCCGGGGCCTTTCCGGTCTGGTCGGGTAAGGGTTCGGAGCCGGGGCGGTGCTATACTGCGCGTTTGCCCTCGGACCATGACCGAGGGTGGACTTGTCTGTTGGGTGACCCGGTGCGGCCGGTCAGCAGCGTCAGACATCGGTCGCGGTCTCCATGCCCTCCACTCTTCATGCCACGTGGATTGCCGCTTCGCCGGGCGAGTCGGCGTGCCTGTTTTTGTGGGCCGAATCTCCCCCCGCCGGTAGTCAGGAATCCAACCAACCGGACCGGCGTTCCCGCGCCCCGACGCGCAAGAGCCACCACCGGGGTTCCCGGGTTCCGGTCCATCCGGGGCTGGTGGCGCCCGCTGTGTTGCGTCATAGGCTCCGCAGCCTTCTGACCGACATTGCGCAGGGTGACTTGCCCTTGGCCAAGAGGACCGCGCGCCTGCCTGTACCGGACCTTGGCGTCCGGTCTCAACACAACCTGCATGCCCTGGGTATGCAGGAATTCCGCGTCCTGGGCCTGAACCTGGCCATTGGCCCGGCGCTCAGGGTTCTGAACGGGCTTCTTGGCTTCGCCTCCGGTTCGTCCTCCGGTGGGCCCGACACGGAGCAGGCCGGCGCGGCCCTCAACCGGTACTTCGTGCCCGGGCCGGATCTGCGCTATTGGGGGCAGGCCGCAGAGTACGCCTTGGCCCTGGTTCGGGCCGGGCGGGCAGTGCCGTTCCTGCAGGCGGTCCAAGGCGGGTGGCAGGTGCGATGGAACCCGTGGCAGTACGGCCGCGAACCGGACCTGGGATTCCAGGAGTTCGCCAGGTGCATGCCGGGGGTAAACCTGTCCTTTGCCGACAATTTGGCCGAGGACCGGGATGCGGCATCGCTTTTGAACGATTTTGTCAATGCCGTGGTGCATGACCGCATGGCGGCGGTGGCGACGGCCATGGGCTCGGACGACAGGTTCCGGCATGTGTCCGGTCCTCCCGGGTCGGGATCGGTGGCCGCGCAGGATCAGTGGTGTCGGCTGTTGGTCAACGGGGTCGTGGAAGCCGAACCGGAACAGCGACGCCAAATGCAGGGGGAGTGGCAGGAGTGGATGTCCAGGGCGTTCGGCAGTCAAGCCGGCGACATCGCATTGGCCTTTGAACTCCTGGACCCGCAGGCTACGGGCCAGGCGGACGGGGACGGGCCGTGGCAGTTGCAGGTCGCATTGGCCGCGGACGACATGTTGGGTTCTTCCCATGCCTGGCCCGACGGCCTGGTGGGAGGCCGGAACGGGATTGCCGCCGACCGGCTCAACGGCGGCATTGGTCCCCAAGGCGGACACCGCGCCCATGCGACCGGCGCGGATCCCGATCCGCTGATGGGAGCCCGTTTGATTGCGGGGTTGCGGGCAGCCAGTCGGCACAGTCCCTGCGTTCAGCCCCTGGTGCGGCAACCCGGCCTCCAGGCGATTGAACTGAGTCGGGAAGAGGCCTACCGGTTTTTGACCAAGGATGCGCCTGCTCTGATGGGCGCGGGCTTCCAGGTCCACCTGCCGGTTTGGTGGACCGACGCCGAGCGGAGCCGTCTTCAGATTCACCTGGATGTGCGGGAGGCCGACGAGGAACAGGAAGCATCCGCACAGGCGGCATTCGGAGAATACGAAATCGAATATGCCTTGACTGTGGACGGCGATCCGCTGGACGAGGTCGGCCTGAGCCAAATTGCCATGGCCGGTTCACCCCTGGTGTACATGAACGAACAATGGCTGCAGGTCAATCAGGGTCAGATCAGGGCGGCGCGGCATCTTCTGGCCACGCGGGGGGCATCCCGCCGCGTGGGCCTTTTGCAGGCCCTGCAAATCATGCAGGAGCAAGCCGACGACGAGCATGGGGAGACACGGAACACGAGCCGTTATGCCCGTTTTGGAAGCGGTTTCCGGGAGTTGCAGGCCCTGGAGGTCTCGGGGGTAACGGCGCCGGACCGGTTGCGCACCATTTGGCAGCGCATCCGGTCCGTGGCGCGGGAAGAGGAACGGTGCGAACCGCCGGGTTTCGTGGGCACGCTGCGTCCCTATCAGCGGCGCGGTCTTGCCTGGTTGTGGTATCTGCACCAAATCGGACTGGGCGCCTGCCTGGCCGACGACATGGGGCTGGGCAAGACCATCCAGGCCATCGCGTTGTTTCTGGAGCAGGAACGGACTCCGTCGCCGGAAGGCCGCAGGCCGCGGCTGCTCATCTGTCCGACCAGTGTTCTGCGCAACTGGAAGCGGGAACTGCAACGCTTTGCCCCGGACCTGCGGGTCATGCTCCACCATGGCGGCGGCCGCGCCCGGCAGACGGACCTGTACGCAAGGGTGCGGGAAACGGATGTGGTGCTGACCAGCTACGGCACGGCGCGCGTGGACCAGGCGGTGCTGGGCCGCATCCATTGGCATACCGTGGTGCTCGACGAGGCCCAGAACATCAAGAATCCGTCCGCCAAGCAGACCATGGCCGTGCGCAGCCTGCGCTGCCGGCACCGGTTTGCCCTGACGGGCACGCCGATCGAAAATCGCCTGTTGGAAGTTTGGAGCATCCTGGATTTCCTGAACGGAGCCTTTTTGGGATCCCAACAAGACTTCAAGCGTCGTTTCATTCAGCCCATCGAGGGCGAGAGCAACGGGGAAAAACTGAAGCAACTGCAGCGGATTGTCCAGCCGTTCGTCCTGCGTCGGCTGAAGTCGGATCCCGAGGTGATTTCCGACCTGCCCGAGAAACAGGAGATCGACGTGATCTGCGACTTGTCGTCCGAGCAGACGGACCAGTACGCCCAGGCCGTGGAGGCCTCCCTGCCACACATCCGTGAACTGGACGGCATGCGCAGGCGGGGTTCGATCCTGGCCCTCATGACGCAACTGCGCAAAATCGCCAACCATCCGGCCCTGCTGGACGAGGACGAGACCCTGTCGGACAATCCGGAGTACGGGGGGCGCAGCGGCAAGTTGGATCGCTTTACGGAAATGCTGACGGAGTCACTGGACGGCCGGAACAAGGTGCTGGTGTTCACCACCTTCGTTCGCATGGGGCAAATCCTTCAGGCCCACATCGCGCGGCGCCTGGGCTTTACGCCCGAGTTCATCAGCGGCCGCGTGCCGCACGGAACACGGCAGCAGATGGTGGATCGCTTCCAGGAGGGCGGTCAGGACTTTCCCGTGCTCGTCCTGAGTGTGAGGACCGGGGGCGTGGGCATCAACCTGACGGCAGCCAATCAGGTGTACCACTTCGATCGGTGGTGGAATCCCGCGGTCGAGGACCAGGCGACCGACCGCGCCCACCGGATTGGACAAACCAGGCGCGTACAGGTGTTCAGGTACATCATGGCCGGGACTGTCGAGGAACATGTGGACCACTTGATTCGGCAGAAGGGACAGCTGGCGCGCGACATTCTGGGCGCAGGCACGGAGTGGTTGACCGAACTGTCCAACGACCAGCTGTACGAACTGCTGACCTTGCGTCATCCGGACCCGCCGGCCCTGCCATGAACGCGGATCCCCTCGAAACGGTCCGGGATCCGGTGTCCGGTGGTCCGGCGGGATGGTACGAGCGGTGGGACGGCGCCCTGTTTGCCGACAACCCGCGCCTGCGCGACTTCGCCCGGCAATGCGCGGCCACGGTCGAAATCATGTCCCTGGACATCAAGGGAAACCGGATTGTGGCCACGGTGCGGCACCAGTCCCAGCGACGGATTACGGTCACGGCAGGATTGCCCCGATACCCGGTGGCGGACTGGTACCAATCGCTGCACGCGGACGCGGACCGCATTCTGGAAGCCGGCCAGCGTGGCGGGCAACGGATGTCGGCGGATGTCCTGAGCCTCCTGGCGGACAGCGGGAGGGGGCTCTGGCCCTCGGGCATGGAGGAGCTTCAACTCAACGTGGCTCCGCATTCGGAGCAGATCCCCTGCCCCTGGTGCATGGCGGTGCTGGTCGAAACGGGATGGCTGCTGGAACAGGATCCCCTGGTCCTGTTTCGGTTGCGGGGACTTCACCAGGACGACCTGACCGGGCTCATGGCCCATCTCCAACAGGCGCAGTCCGGACGCAGGCATGCGGGAGGCACGGTTGCGCAGTCCGGGCGCGAAGCGGACTTCCACGACGAGTTCTGGGGCGACATGCGCGCCATTCGGTCGCTGCGCAGGCATGTGGAGAACAGGGACGACGCCGTGGCACCGGCCTATCGGCTTGGGCCTCCGCCCGCCGCGGACCAGTCCGGGAACGGCGACCTGGCCTTGCTGGTCGAGGCGATTTACGCGCGGGCCGGGCAGTCGGATTGACAGCCCGGCAGCGGCTGGCCTACTTCCACAGCCGCTTGAGCCGGCGACGGCACCAGCCGCCCAGCACCACCAGTCCGGCAAAGGGAAGCCACTCCCGGTAGTGGGCTCCCTGCCAGGGAGCGCGCTTGGCCGTCGGCGCTTCCTCGGGTCGTCCCAGCAAGAGAAAGCAGAGGCGCAGCAACAGGTCGTACAGGTGGGGCGCCCACACCGCCAGCTTGACCAGGATGAAGTTCAACGGGGTGAAGTACACCTCCCGGTCCTGCTTTTGGACCGAGTGCACCAGTTGCCGGGCCACTTGTTCGGGCGAGGAGTCGAGGAAGGACAGGCGGCCCCGATCCTCGGCGTTGAGGGCATCGGGGGGCGCCTGCCCCGCCCCGGCCCGAAAAAAGTTCGTCCGGGTGGGCCCCAACACGGCCAGCATCACGTGGATGTTGTCGCTGTGCAGTTCCGCCCGGGCCGCAATCGTGGCGGCCCGCAGCGCAAACTTGGATGCACAGTAGATCGGGGAGGCCGCAAAGATGTTGCGGTATCTGGGCACCGCCATGTACGAGACGATGCTGCCGATGTTCACGATGTGGCCGCCGCCCCGTCGCCGCATGTAGGGCACGGCGGCGCGCAGGCAGCGTATGGCACCGAACAGGTTGACGTCCATCACATGGAACATGTCGTCGTCCGACGTGTCGGCCAGGGACGTATACGAACCGAGGCCGGCGTTGTTCACGAGGATGTCGATTCCGCCAAGGCGTTCGGCCGCCGACCGCATCAACTCATCGACCTGGTCGGTTTTGGTCACATCGGCGACCACGGCCATGGTCTCCACGGCATGGTCCGCCGCGAGCTGTGCCGCCAGTGCTTCGATGTCTTCCTGCGTGCGGGCTGCCAGGACCACGTGGCATCCGCTGGCCGCAAATGCCTCCGCCACGGCCGCCCCCACCCCGCGGCTGGCGCCCGTGACAACGACAACCGATCCGCCCAGCTTCTGCATTGTGCCTTTCGCTCTTTGACTTGGTAACGGAGTTGCCCAATCGTACAACCATTTTGTTTGGCCTGCTGTGCAAAGTCCGACGGACCGGCTGCCGGTTGTGGAAACCCGCCCCGGGTACCCTGACCAGGGTAGGTGGAGCCAAACCGGGGGTGAACAACGGTCAAGTGCGCAACCAAGGCATGGTGGCGGCGACCCCATAACGGCACCGGGGGTTGACCATGCTGCTTCGGTTCGCATTCCTTCCATGCGCAGACTGCATCTGCCCCATCCGCCCGCCCGCCAGGTTAAGGGTCTGGCACTGCGGGCAGACCCGCCGATCGGGTGTTCCGAGTCCCGCGCCATACGGCGGATGGCGGCTTAACCATCCCGGACAGCTTCGGGAACCGGGTGCGGCCTGCCCGGCCGCGCAGATGGCAATGCAACGACCAAAGGATGTCAATTCCGGTGTCCGGGACCCTTTTCCTGCACAATATGTCCTAGGTGGCGTCGAGCCCTACACAACTGGGAACCTGGCAGGAACGGAATCCGCAATGAAGGGAAAGAACCGCATTGGTCTGTGGATCATCGGTGTGGCTTCGATCGTGGTGGTCGGCATCATCGTGTTGGTGGTGGTCACCGGCCGCACGCCGGTATCGTCCGAGGCACACGCCAACATTCCGACGGAGTGGATCAACGGCAACGAACTGGGGAGTCCCGACGCCCCGGTGGTCATGGTGGCCTACGAGGACTTCCTGTGTCCCCATTGCGGCGAGTTCAACCGGAATGCGAAGGCCCGGCTGATCGCGGACTTCATCGAGGCCGGCGACCTGCGCCTCGTCTACATGTTCTTCCCGCTTGACATCTTTGCCCCGGCCTCGTACAACGCGGCGCGGGCCGGCCAGTGCATCATCGACCTGTCCGACGATCCCAACGGGTTCTGGCAATACCACGACACCCTGTTCTTCGGGGAACGGGGTGCTTCCCGTTACGAAGTTGAAAACCTGACCGCCCTGGCTCGCGACGCGGGTGTCAACGAGCGGGATTTCGTCGAGTGTTTCGGCTCGGTGGCAACGCAGGACAAGGTGGACCAGTCGGTTCGGGCCGGCGTGTCCGACGGGGCCCAGGGCACCCCGCACATCCTGATCAACGACGAAGTGTTTGCCGGCAATGCGGCCAACTACGATGCGATTCGCGCCGCCGTCAATGCCGCCCTTGTTGCCGTCGAATAGCCCCCTCCGGGTTTGAGGATACGCCGGGCCGGAGCGTCGCACCCCTGCCATGGCCCCCAACAGTGCCGAGAGCCGGCGCAACGGAAAAGCAGTCAATACAATGGAACAGACGGAACCTGCCATGGCCCCCAACAGTGCCGAGAGCCGACGCGGCCGGGCGTGGCCCTGGCCGCTCCTGGGCGGCTGTGCGGTGGCCGTGGCGGGCGCGGGGGGCGGGCGGGGGCCGGGGCCGGGCCGGGGGGGGGGTGGGGTGGCGGGGACGGCGATGGCGGGCAGCCTGTACTTCAGTGAAATCCGCCACTTCGAGCCATGCCTGCTCTGTTGGTACCAGCGGATTCTCATGTACCCGCTGGCCGTGATCATGGGGTTTGCCTTGATCACCCGGGTGTCCGTCATGGCCTGGCTCGTATTGGGGGCGGCGGTGGTCGGACAGGCGGTGGCGGCCTACCACGTCCTGCTGCAAAAAACCTCCTGGTTCTCGTCCGCCACCACGTGCGGTACGGGGCCCTCCTGCGCCATTCCCTATATCGACTGGTTTGGCATCGTGACCATCCCGATGCTTTCCCTGATGGCTTTCATGCTGATCGCCATCTGCATGGTGCTCTACCTCAACGGAGCCGGGACCGACGACGGCGACCCCGTGCGACTGGCCTTCGATCCCCGGAGTGCGGCGGTGTTCGGCGGCTTGGTCCTGATCGCCGTGGCGGCGTTTCTGATGCTGCGCAGTCAACAGTCGGCTGCGGAGGTTGCGTCCCGGGCGACGGCACCGATCGTGCCCGCGACACCGATGCAGCCCATTCCCGCCGGCGCAGGGGTATCCGTGTCCGGGGCCGTACTGTTTGCCGACAATTGCGCCGCCTGCCATGGCGGACGGGGCGAAGGCATCACCGGTTTGACTCCGCCCTTGCTGGATTCCGAGAAGGTGGCCGCCATGTCGGAGCAGGAGCTGCGGACGCTGGTGCGTGCCGGCGTCGCCCAGGACGATCCGGACAACCAGACCGGCAATCTGATGCCCGAGTTCGGCCCGAACCTCGTCTCCGACGAAGACTTGGCCATACTGGCAGCCTGGTTGAAGACGGAACTGCAACGTTGACGGGAGGCGTTGGTTCGTGACCTCCCATCCTCCGGTCGCGTGTATGCACAGACTGCACTCCGCCGCCTGTTGTCGGTTTGCGGTCGCCATTCTTCTGGTCATGGTGCATCTGCTTGCGGTCGGCAATCGCGTGCACGCGCAGGCGGACGCCACCGTGTCGATTACCTCGCCCGGTGAAGGCCAGACCGTAGCCGGCGACTTGCAGGTCAGGGGCACGGTCCAGGGGGCGGGCCTGCAAAGCTATGCCCTCTATTGGCGGGCGGCGGGAGACGATCGCGAGATCTATTTCAGCGGCGGACAGGAGGAAGTGAACGCATCGGTGCTCGGGGTATGGCGGGCAGGGGACAACCCGCCGGGCGAGTACGAGATTCGGCTGGAGGCCCAGTTCGAGGGCAGGGATCCGACCGGGACGATTGTGCGGTTTACGCTGGCGGACGCCGTGGAGACGACGGAACGGGAACCGGAGACGGCCGCGGCCCTACCCGCGGAGGATCAAACCCTGAGGCAGTCGCTGGACCAGTTGGCCGCCCGGGCCCGGCCTGCCGCGCTGGCCGCCTATTTGGCGCGCGGCATGCGGTTTGGCCTGACCGTGGCCTTGATCGTCCTCGCCTATTTCGGTGTCAAGTCCGTCGCCGTCTGGTTGCTGGGCAGCCGGAAACCATGACTTCCGGACGCGGGCCGGCAGTCCGGACCGATGCCGGCCGCTGGCTGGTGTTCGGCCTGGGCAATCCCGGGCGCAAGTACGCCCGGACCCCCCACAGCATAGGCCTGGAGAGCGTTGCGCAGTTGGCAGCCGACCTCCAGGTGCCCCGGCGCAAACGGACGTACAAGGCCGTCTGGGGCGTCTGGCGCACCCACAGGTCCCCGTCGGCCGGGGAGGGGGACGTCCCGCACTCGGCCAGCGTCCTGCTCGCCACACCGCAGGTTTACATGAACCTGAACGGATTCAGCGTGCAGCGGCTCATGCAGGCGGAACGGGTCAAGCCGTCGCAACTGCTCGTGGTGCACGACCATCTCGACTTGCCGCTGGGCAGGATTCGATTGCGGGCGCGCGGTGGTTCCGGCGGCAACCGGGGTGTCGAGTCCGTGATTGCACAGCTGGGCACGCGGGAGTTCCATCGGCTCAGCGTCGGCGTGGGACGTCCGCCCGGTCGCATGGACGCCACGGCCTACGTGCTGCGTCCCTGGAACCCCGGCGCGGAACAGGAAGCGGTGGTCCCGTTGCGCAGCCTTGTGGGGGAGGCGATCGTATACTGGTTCCGGTACGGCCTTGAGCAGGCCATGAACAGGTACAACGGAGTGCCATGACCGAGACGCAACCGAATTCCCGGTCGGAGTTCTGGCCGGGGCTCGATACACTCCTGCCCGACTGCAAGTCGGGCTCTTGGCGCGCTCCCGGGGCTCCGCAGGGCGTTCCCGAAACAGCCCGCTCCCTGGCCCTGGCCCTGTGCGCGCAGCGCCTGTCGAGGCCCCTGCTGGTGGTCGCGCCCGACGACGACCGGGCCCATCAGCTGTGCCAGGAGATTCTGACCCTGCTGGGTTCCGGCAACGACTGGCCCAACCGGATTCTCTACCTGCCCAAGCCGGATGCCCGCCCCTACGAACGGATTCCCTGGACAGGCCAGACGCGGCAGGGCCGGCTGACCGCCCTGTCCGCGTTGTTGGGCCGCGGCGACAGGGGCTGCCTGGTGACCTGCAGTGTGGAAGCCCTCATGCAGGTCACGCTGCCGCCGGAAGACCTGTCGAATTCGCTGCACACCTACCGCGTTGGAGACTCGCATCCCGTAACGGCCACGGCGCGCCGCTGGGTGGACGCGGGCTACACGAAAGTCAACATGGTGGACGGCGCGGGTACGTTTGCGCAGCGCGGCAGCATCCTGGACATCTGGCCGGCGAACCTGCTGGCCCCTGTGCGGCTGGATTTTTTCGGGGACGAAATCGAAACCATCAGGGCGTTCGATCCCCAGAGCCAGCGCAGCACGGAGCAGCTGGACACGGTGGTGGTCGGACCGGCCAGCGAGGCGCTGGCGCGGTACGGGCGCGAGCTTCTGGAGCGTGTTGGGTTGCCGGACGGCACCGTCAACGCGGCGGCGCTGATGGATGTACCGCCGTCGCAGCGCGGCCCGTTGCAGGATTCATCCCTCTCCCTGTTCGTCCAGGAGGAAATCGCCGCCGAGGTCCGGAAACTGGCCGAGCTGGAAACCTTCGATGGCATCGAGTGGTACCTGCCCTACCTGTACGCGGAACCCGCCTGTCTGCTGGACTACCTGGATTCGGGGGGACTGCTGGTCCTTGACGACGGGGCTGCCTGCGAGCAGGCGGTCGCGGCCCTGGAGCGCGAGCAGGCGGAATTGCGCTCCGAACTTCTCCAAAGCGGGGATGTGCCGGTCGGGTTTGCTTCCAGCCGGTTCTCCTACGACGACATGCTGGAACGCCTGGAGGTTCACCGGCCCCTGCTGCTTGGCTACGGGGACCTGCAGGGCGTGCGCGACAGCGCGGTTCAGGGGGTGGGCCGGTGTTGCCGGTCCCTGGACCTCCAGCAGGATCCCCAGGCTGCGCGGCCCCAGACCATTCGCACCCTGGCGGAAGAGGATGCCGCCGTCCTGATTGTGTCCCAGATGGGAGGCAAGGTGCAGGACATGCTCGAGGCCGCGGATCTGATGGCGGAGCCGGTGGTCCGCCTGGACCGGGAACCCGTGCCGGGGTTGGTCCGGATTATGGAAGGTTCATTGCAGGGCGGATTCTGCCTCCACCACCCCGATCGGGCAGCGCCCGTGCTGCTGGTGATGACGGACACCGAACTGTTCGACGTGCAAAAGGTCTATCGGCGGCGGCATCAGGTCAGGCACCAGGGCTACACTCCCGAACGCTTCTTTGCCGAAGTGGGCCCGGGGGATCCGGTGGTGCACGTGGACTTCGGCATCGGGTCCTATGCCGGTCTGTCCAGCCGCACTGTGCGCGGTGTGCATCAGGAGTACATCCATGTCGAATACCAGGCCGGGGACAAGGTGTTGGTGCCGGTGCACCAGGCCGATCGCGTCAGCCGGTATGTCGGTCCGGAGGATCCGGTGTTGTCGCGGCTGGGGTCCAGCCGGTGGTCCACCGCGCGGGACAAGGTGCGCAAGGAAGTTCAGGAGATTGCCGAGGAACTGCTGGCGGTCTACGCCCACCGGGAGACCGCCACCGGCCGGGCGGCCGGACCCGACGAGTCGATGCAGGCCGCCCTGGAGATGGCCTTTCCCTTCGACGAGACCCCCGATCAGTTGCAGGCCGTGGTCGATGTCAAGGCGGATCTTGAATCCGAACGCCACATGGATCGCCTCATCGTCGGCGACGTGGGGTTCGGCAAGACCGAAGTGGCCCTGCGCGGGGCCTTCAAGGCGGTGATGGACAGCCGCCAGGTGGCGGTGCTGGTGCCGACCACGGTCCTGGCCCACCAGCACCATGTCACCTTCACCGACCGGATGCGCGACATGCCGGTCCGGGTCGAGGTCCTGAGCCGCTTGCGTTCCCCCGCCGAACGGCGCCGGGTCAAGGCCGAACTGGCGGCCGGGACCGTGGACATTGTGGTCGGCACCCATGCCCTGCTGGCCAAGGACGTGAAGTTCCGCGATCTGGGCCTCCTGATCATCGACGAGGAACAGCGGTTCGGGGTTCGTCAGAAGGAAAAAATCAAGCAGCTCAAGCCCACCGTCAACGTCCTGACCATGTCGGCAACGCCGATCCCGCGCACAATGAACATGGGGCTGAGCGGTATCAGGGACATCAGTTACATCACGTCGCCACCGGAGGAACGGCTGCCGGTGCATACCATCATGGCCCCGTACGACAGTACGCTGGTGCAGCGGGCCCTGGAACGGGAGCTGAAGCGGGACGGCCAGGCGTTTGTGGTTACGGACCGCATCCGCGGCCTGACGGAGTTGGCGGACGAGATCGCACGCCTGCTGCCCGGGGCGGTCATTGACATGGCGCACGGCAGCATGAAGGGGGATGAGTTGGAGGACGCCATGCTCCACTTCTCCCGCGGGGAGACCGACGTGCTGGTCTGCACCACCATCATCGAGAACGGCCTGGACATTCCCAACGCCAACACGATGATTGTCAACCATGCGGACCGCTTCGGCATGGCCCAGCTCTACCAGTTGCGGGGCCGGGTCGGACGTTCCCATCGCCGCGGCCACTGCTATCTCCTCTTCGCGGAGCGGGAGGACCTCAATTTCAACGCCGCCACCCGGCTGCGCCACATCGTCGAATCCAGCAACGAGCTGGGGGCGGGATTCCGGATTGCCATGAGCGACCTGCAACTGCGCGGTGCCGGCGAAATCCTCGGGGCCCGGCAAAGCGGCAGCATGGGCACCATTGGCCTGGACCTGTACTCGCGCCTGCTGGCCAATGCCATCGAGAACCTGCGCATCACCGGATCGGCCGATCCGGATGCGGACACGGGCGCTTCCCTGAACGGCACGGAGCCGTCCGTCAAGGATCCCCTGGCCGACCCTGTTACCCTGTTGCTGCCCTTGGCCGCCCATATCCCGGACTGGTACATTGAGGACGGTGCCACCCGGTACCAGCTGTACCACCGGGTGGCGGGCCTGGCCAGCGTCGAGGCCGAGAACGAATTCCGGCAGGAGTTGATTGACCGCTTCGGTTCCGTCAGCCAACGGGTGGATGCCGTGCCGGAGGAGATCGAGAACCTGCTGTATCAAATCCGGCTGAAGCGCGCTGCCGAGGAGGCCGACATCGAGTCCATTTCCACCCGCGATCTGGAGATCCTGATCAAGCCCCGGACCGGGTTCGAGGACGCCCGGCATCGCATCCAGTCGATGCTGAATCGGGTCGTCAATGCGGACTTGACCGCGGTCGACCTTACCTACCGTCCCTGGCGCGTGGGCCGGGAAGGCATCTACGTGTCCCTGAACAACAGGGATGGCTGGCAGGACACGCTCCTGGAGATCGTGGTGCAACTGGGCGTGTTCAGGGCGGAGGCGCGTGCGCTGGTCCAACGCCTGGTGGCGGCTGCCTGACCGGGCTGCGGCCGGTGGCCGCAGCTGATCCTTGAACCATGTCGGATCCCCTGCCTCCCCGCTCCGACGATTCGCGGCCGCGCAGCTACCGCGACGCGTCGGAGTTCGACGACTTCGACCGGACCCAGGATGAAATCAACCTGGCCCAAACCCGGCGCGTGGTCGAGATTGACATGGAGGTGCACTCGGTTCAGACACCCCGCACCCCGGACACCGGGATTGAAATCCGGGGTCGCCTGCGCCGTCCCAGCCACGAAGTCTTCGGCGGCTGGCGGGAATCCTTCGGCCGCATGAAGCTGCTGCCCTTCCTGGTGCCGGATCGGGTCGCAGCCCTGCCCGGGGCCGTCCTGCTGAGGCTGGTGGCTGCCCCGCCCGGACCAAAGCCGGGGAATGCGACCATCAACCTGGTCCTGTTCATTCTGACCATCCTTACGACTTTCTTCGTTGGGAGCCTGTACAGCCCCGATGTCCGGGCGACCGGGATGACCGACCTCTTGAATCCGGCCAACCTGATTCAGGGTTGGCCGTTTGCGCTCACGTTGCTGGCCATTCTCGGCATCCATGAACTGGGCCATTTCTTCGCCGCCCGGCACCACGGCATCCCGGTCAGCCTGCCGTATTTCCTTCCGGTTCCCTTCGCCTTCGGCACGCTCGGCGCGTTCATTCGCCTGCGGGGGCCCATCGACGACCGGAGACAGCTGTTCGACGTCGGTGTGGCCGGTCCCCTGGCAGGCCTGGCCGTGGCCCTGCCGCTGCTGTTCGCCGGCTTGCAGGCAAGCGAACTGACCACCATATCCGGCCAGGTCATGCTGGAGGGCAACAGCCTCCTGTACTGGGGCGCCAAGTACCTGGTGTTCAACGAGTGGCTGCCGGACTTCGCAACCGGTCTGGACGTACACGTGGGGCCGATGGCCATGGCGGCCTGGATTGGCCTGCTGGCCACCGGGCTCAACCTGCTTCCGGTGGGCAATCTGGACGGCGGCCACGTGGTGTTTTCGCTGTTCGGCGGGCACGCACGCTACTTTTTCCGCGGGACGCTCCTGTTGCTGGCTGTCCTGGGCATCGCCGGATTTGACCAGCTGCAGGCCTACCTGCCGGTGTTGGAACACATCGGCTACACCGGCTGGCTGGTTTGGCTGTGGCTGATCATCATGGTCATGGGACCGTCGCATGCCGTCACGCTGGACATGGTCACGGAACTGGACGACAGACGGCGCTGGATTGGATATGCGGTACTGCTTGTGTTTGTCTTGACATTCGTGCCGGTGCCCCTGCGCACCTTCGTGTTTTGACCGGGCCTACAGCGCGTTTCCATTGGAGTGATTGGTGAGCAACGCCTTTTCCTTGCAGGCAGTCATTCAGAGCCTGCACACGTTCTGGGCCGGCCAGGGATGCACCATCGGGCATCCCCACAGCGAAAAGGTCGGGGCCGGCACGATGAACCCGGCAACGTTTCTGCGGGTGCTGGGACCCGAGCCATGGCGGGTCGGCTATGTGGAACCCTCGTTCCGCTCCGACGACGGCCGGTATGCCGAGAATCCGAACCGGATGCAGATGCATACCCAATACCAGGTCATCCTGAAGCCCGATCCGGGCAATCCGCAGGAGCTATATCTGGCCAGCCTGGCGGCCCTGGGCCTGGACCTGGCCCGACACGACATCCGCTTCGTCGAGGACAACTGGGAATCTCCGGCCCTGGGGGCCTGGGGCCTCGGCTGGGAGGTGTGGCTGGACGGACAGGAAATCACCCAGTTCACCTACTTCCAGCAGGCCGGCGGCCAGGTTCTGGATCCCGTGAGCGTGGAAATCACCTACGGGTTGGAGCGGATCACCATGTACCTCCAGGGCCGCCGCGAGGTCTGGAGCATCGATGTGGACGGCCGGCACAGCTATGCGGACCTGTACCGTACACACGAGGTTGAGCACAGCCGCTACAACTTCGACATCGCCGACATCGACCGCCTGCACCAGATGAATGCCCTGTACCGGGCGGAGGCGGACCGGTGCCTTGAGCAGGGCCTGGTGCATCCGGCCCACGACTGGGTAATTCGGCAGAGCCACACCTTCAATCTGCTGGACAGTCGGGGGGCCATCGGCGTCACGGAACGGGCCCAGTACTTCGCCGGCATGCGCAGACAGGCACGCAGCGTGGCCGAACTGTATGCGGCACAGCGGCTCCAGGACGAGTACCCGTTTCTGGCACCCGGAGAGGACGGGAACGGACGCGCCGCCGTCCAGGCTGCCAGCCGGGCCGCAACCGGTTTCCCGGAGGAACCGGCCGACCTGCTCTTCGAGATTGGGTTGGAGGAGATGCCGGCGGCTGCTGTGCCTTCCGGCATTGCCCAGCTCGAGGCCCTGCTGGCCGAACAACTGGCGGCCGCGCGCCTGGCACACGGAGGCGTGGAGGTGTCGGGTACCGTACGGAGGCTTGTGGCCAAAGTTCGGAATCTGGCTCCGGTTCAGGCATCCCAAACCACGGAACGACGCGGTCCGTCGGTCAAGATTGCCTTCGATTCCGACGGTGCCCCCACGCGCGCGGCGGTCGGGTTTGCCCGCGGCCAGGGCCTGTCGGTGTCGCGGCTGGAAGTCCGGGGTGAGCATGTCTATGCCGCGCGCACGGAGGCGGGCCAACGGGCCGGCGAGGTCCTGCCGGACATCCTGGGTGCCGTGTTGGACGGATTTGGTTGGGGCCGCGCCATGCGGTGGGACGGATCCGGCAAGGAGTTCATCCGCCCGGTGCGGTGGCTGCTGGCGTTGTTGGGCGACTCCCCGGTACCGTTCACCTGGGGCGAACTGACCGCGGTCACCGAAACGCGGGTGCCGCGCTGGCAGGAACTGGGGGATGCGGAAACCCCGGGTGCGGTCCGCATGGAGCCCGCGACCAGCCAGCGGGATTGGCAGGACCGCCTGACAGCCAGTGGGATTGTGCTGGATCGGGAGCAACGCCGCGCCGAGGTGCTGCGCCAGGTCCAGGCCGCGGCCGCGGCCTGCGGCGGACGCCTGGAGGCGGATGACGACCTGCTGGACGAGGTGACGGACCTGGTGGAGGCGCCACAGGCCGTCTCGGGGGCATTCCCGGAGGAATTCCTGGACCTGCCGGTGCCCGTCCTGATTACCGTGATGCGCAAGCACCAGCGGTATTTCCCACTGTATGCTGCCGACCGGCCCGACACGTTGCTGCCCCGATTCGTGACCGTGGCGAACGGCGTTGCGCTCAAGGATCCGGACTTGGTGCGGACAGGCAACGAAAGTGTCATCAACGCCCGATTCAGCGATGCCGCCTTCTTTGTGGAGAGGGACTTGGCCACGCCCCTGGCGGAACGAACCCCCCGACTCGGTTCCCTTGTGTTCCACGCCCGCCTCGGTTCCATGCTGGAGAAGGTGGAGCGGCTGCGGGGGCTGGTACTGGACATCGGCCGGCTGCTGGAGCTTGACGCGGAAGAGTTGCGCCATGCCGAACGGGCGGCAGGCCTGTGCAAGAGTGACCTGGTCACCAGCATGGTGATTGAAATGACGAGCCTGCAGGGGACCATGGGCGAAATCTACGCCGGTGCATCGGGCGAACCGGATGCGGTATGCACTGCCATCCGGGAACACCATCTGCCCAGGCAGGCCGACGACGCGGTGCCGGAAAGCGCACCCGGGGTCGCGCTGGCGGTGGCCGATCGACTCGATTCCCTGACGGGGCTGATGGCGGCGGGGGTGGTGCCCCGCGGCAGCGCCGATCCCTTCGGCCTGCGCCGGCTTGCAATCGGCCTAGTGAGCATTCTGCTGGAACGACGCCTGAGCCTGGATCTGGCGGGCGCGGTCGAACTGGCCTGTTCCCGCCTGCCAATTGATGTTCCGGAGGGACTGGCGGCGGATGTTCTCCAGTTTATCCAGCGGCGCCTCCGTGTGGCGATGCAGGAACACGGCCTGCCGACGGATGTGGTGGACGCGGTGATGGCGAGTCCCTGGCCGGATCCGAGGTTCCGGTTCTGCACGGCGCAGGAATTGGCGGCCGCGGCGGCGGATGCCGCCTGGCACAGGGAGTTGGAGGCGTACGGCCGCTGTGTCCGGATCCTGCCCAAGGACGAGGATTGGTCGGCTGAACCGGCGGGTCTGCCCCCATGGACGGTCGAGCCTCCTGATGCTGTGGAGACGATCGTCGCCGCGGGTCCCGAACCCGCGGCGGCCGCAGCCGCCGACCGGTTGCTGTTGGAGGCCCTGATCGGAGCCGAGGCCACTCTGGCCAGCCGGCCGCCTTCGGTGGCCGGATTTCGAGCCGCCATGTGCGGTTTGACCGAACCGGTTGCGATGTTCTTCGACGAGGTGATGGTCATGGCCGAGGATGCCGATTTGCGGGCCCATCGCCTGGGACTGATGGCACGGGTGGCCCGCCTCGGAGTCCCACTGGGTGATCTGGTGCGTCTGCGTCCCGCGACCGGCCAGACCCCCTCCCTTTGCTAGAATCGCCTCCTGTTGAAACCTGCCGTTCACGCCATCCGGGAGCACACGCTTGAAAGGAATCCTCTACCTGAACGATGCGGAGATTGCGACCCTGGACGAAACACGGATCTCGGTGTTCAAGACCTACGACGAAGATCCCATCCGGATCAGCTACCGCACGCATCGGCTGAATACCGGCAAGTCCTTTGTGGAACTTGAGCGGCATCGGGTGATGCGCCTGCACCTGGAAGACGGCCGGGAGGCCGATGTGATCTACCAGCATGCCTGTCTGGATGCCGAGGGCAAGCTGGCGGGAGTCCTGCGCGTGTTGGGGGACTTCCGGGACGGGCAGTCCTAACCCGCCGCCATCCCGCGGGCGCGGGCCGTCCGCCATCGCACCTGCACGAGGCAGTCCTGGATTTCATACCGCCCGACGGCGTCCGGTTGCGCGCAGGACAAAAAGCGGTCCTGCGCTATGCCGGCGGGCCGGCCGGCATCAGTGCCGTGCCCGGCAGCGGCAAGACCTTCACGCTGAGCCTGCTGGCCTGCAAGCTGATTGGAGACTTGGCGCGCGATCCCGACGCCGGTTCCGCCGAGGTGCTGGTCGTGACGTTCGCCCGGTCCGCCGCGGCCAACATTCGGCAGCGCATTCGGGAGTACCGGGCGGCCATGGGCAGCCGGACCCCCGGCCTGGGCTATACCGTGTGCACGCTGCATTCCCTGGCCAACCGCATTGTGCGCAACCGGCCGGGCACCGTGGGACTGGGTGCCGACTTTCGGGTGTTGGACGAGTCTGAAACCCGACGGTTCATCGCCTCGTTCATCGGGGACGAGGCGCAGCGTGCGAAGGAACTGGCCGCCGTGCTGTTCGAACAGCCGCGCAGTGTCGACAATGCCAAGTTGTTCGGCCGGTTCCGGCGCGACCTTGAAGGTTGGATCTACACGCTCTTCCGGGAATTCAAGCTGCGTTCCTTGACACCGGACCGGCTGGCCTCGGTGTTGCGGGACCGCGGCGACCAGGTGGTCTGGTCCTTGATGCTGGACCTGTATGACGCCTACCAGCGCCAGTTGCGGGATCTGGACGCCGTGGACTACACGGATCTCCTGCGTTTGGCAGTGGAGGCCCTGGAGCAGGATGCCGAGCTGTGCAGCCGCCTCGAGCAAAAATGGCCGTTTGTCCTGGAGGACGAGGCACAGGACAGCAATCGCCTGCAGGAGCGCATCATCGATTGCTTGACGCGCGGGCAGGGCAACTGGGTCCGGGTCGGGGATCCCAACCAGTCGATTAGCACGACCTTTACCGGTGCCGACGCCAAACTGCTGCCCGCCTTCCTGGCGCGGGCGGAAACCCGGCGTTACGAACTCCCCCAGTCCGGCCGGTGTGCGCTTCCGATTTTGGACGCCGCCAATCATTTGATCACCTGGTCCCGCGAGTTCTACCGCCATTTCGCCGAAGTGGATCCCCTGGAGCCGCCGCTGATCGCACCGACCGATGCGGATGATCCCCAGCCGAATCCCCGGGGCTATGCACCGCAGGTCTGCAGCTATCTGCCGGTGGGCCGACAACCCGCGGTTTGGGACGATACCTGCGACCGGATGGCGGACCTGATCCGGGAGCGTTTGCGGCGTCCGGGAGCGGACACGTACTCCTGGGCCGTCCTCGTGCCGACGCAGCGGCAGGCCAACCAGGTGGTCGAGGCGCTCCGTGCCCGCGCGGTGCCCGTGGATGATTCCCTGGTTCGGATTTCCGATGCGCGCCGCATACTCATCGAAACGGTGGTGCACAGCCTGGACTTGGTGGTCAGCCCGAACCTGGCGGCATTGGAAGCCGTGTGGCAGGCCGCCTACGCACCGGAACCGGAGCTGGCGGAAACGGAGGCTGTGGCCGAGCCGAAGGAGGTTCCGGGCATCGACAAGGCCGGGGAAGGTCCCACCGCATTCGATGCCTGGCTTTCATTGGAGCCCGAGGAGTTCGACGCGTCGCCTGAGGACGGCCAGGCAGTCCGGGACTTGCAGGCCGCGGTCCGCAGATGGCTGGACTCGGTATCGCTGCCACCGGACGAATTCGTGCTGTTGGCGGCACAGGATTTGTTCGGAACCCCGTTTGAGCTGGCCATCTGCTACTGCCTGGCCGGGTACCTTGGCGAGCACATGGCCCGCGAGCGCCATCACGATTTCGCGAGTTGTTCAGCCCTGTTGAGGCGGGTTGCCTCCGGCGCGGAGAGGATTGAACTGCCGGACGAGGGCGGCACCTACAAGGCGGAATCGGGGACGGTCACCGTGTGTACCATGCATGGAGCCAAGGGCCTTGAGTGGGATCGGGTGTTCCTGCTCGGCCTCAACAACTACGCCTTCCCCGCGGACCCCGAAACCGACCAGTTCATGTCAAGGTTGTACTACGTCAAGGACCATTGGGATCTGCCGGCCGAGCTGATGGCCGTGGTCGACCACGGCCTGGACCAACGCCTGGATGGGTTCATGCCCGGGGTCGCCACCGTCGACAACTGCGCGGCCTATGTGTCGGAACGGCTGCGGCTCCTGTATGTTGGTCTGACGCGGGCCCGCGAACAGGTGGTGCTGGTGCCCGACTGTGGCCGCAGCCGCAATCAAAATGCGCAGGCGGAGGCCCACCGGGAGCTCGACGACTACCTTGCCAAGACGCATGCGGTCCATGCGCAACCGGCCGGCTGTTGATGCCGGTCGATCACCAAAATTGTTTTTCCCGTTTGCTGCCGAATCAAGTACAAGGAGATTTTGTGACTACCCCATCAGACTATGGCACCTTGCTGCCCGCACTCGACACCGGTGTTCCCGCCAGCCCCCGGGCCAGGCAGAATCACTTCAGGGCCGAACCCGAACTGGCCATTGACGCCTCGGCCCTCTACCACTGCGTTCTCAAGACGGCCAAGGGCGACATCGTGATCCGGATGTTTGCGGCGGAGGCGCCGGTCACCGTCAACAATTTCATCCATCTGTCCCGTTCCGGCTTCTACGACGGGACCATGTTCCACCGTGTCATCGCCGACTTCATGGCCCAAGGCGGTGATCCGACCGGCACCGGCACCGGAGGCCCCGGCTATCGCTTCAAGGACGAGTTTCACGACTCGCTGGTCTTCGACCGTCCGGGTCTGCTGGCCATGGCCAATGCGGGGCCCCGGACCAACGGCAGCCAGTTCTTCATCACGTTCGTGCCGTGCAACTGGCTGGATCACAAGCACACGATCTTCGGCGAGATTGTGGCCGGCATGGACGTGGTCAACTCCATATCGATCCGCGACCCGCAACGCAGCCGCGTGCCGGGAGACCTGATCAACAGCGTCGAGGTCTTCGAGCAACCGGCCGACGCCTGAGGGCTGATTTGTCCACCCGGCGGTGCGAAGGGTGGGTCTGTCCGTCCCCGCATCGTCGGGTTGGCCCGGCCACTGCCCATCCAACACCGTTGCATCGGGTCACTAAGCCCATCCGAACCATGAGAAACCTACTGTCTTTCCTTGTATGCCTATTGATTGCCGCCATGGTGCTGACCGCCTGCGTCCGCGACATGATGATGGTCGACCTGGACAACGATGGTGACCTAGACTTGGTGGTCATCGTGGATGGAGAGACTGCGGTGACTCCCGAACCGCCTCCGGCCGCTGCGGAACTGGACTTGGGCACCGAATTGCCCGCGATCCCTCTGGACATGCCCCAGGAACCGGAAGACCGCGACGACATGTTCGACGAACCGCCGCCGT
>MPMO01000051.1 GCA_002238555.1 Caldilineaceae bacterium bin34 | reverse complement strand
GCCTGGTCGCCGATCTTGATCTTGAACCACCGCACCCCGTACACCCGCACAACCGCTTCCAGGGACTGGGGCAGGCCATCGCCCAGCCTTTCCTCCTCCGGAATGTCGACTTCCGTCAGAGGCTCCCCCAACCCCACAGTGCGGCGGGCCGGAATCCGGTCCGGTGCGGCCCCGCGCAGCGAGGCGTGGAAATAGTCCGCCTCGAACCCGAGCCCGTCTCCCCGCAGGGCGTCGGCCAGGGCCTGGCCGCGACTGCGGCATACCCCGTCCAGCAAGGCCCGTTCCACCAGGCTTGTGCCCAGATTGGCCAGCAGTCCGGGTGTTCCGCGGCTGCCGGCCTCCTCGGCCCGGGCCTCGTAGACGCGGCGCCACAGCGCAAACGCGGAGTCTTGCCCGCCCGCCTCCCGGGCAGCCACGGCGGCCCCCTCAATCTGGGCCAGCATGTCCCGAATGTCGTCCGCATAGGGCGAATCCGGATCCTTGGTGAACCACTTGGGCACCAGGCTTTCGGCAGCCAGGCCGCGCGCCCGGCGGCCGTTCGCCTCGAGTTCAAGTTCCACGACCAGGTGCGGAACCCGCGTCATGGCTGCGATGCCGTAGCGAAACGGCATGCGCGTCCGGATGTCCCTGACCCACAGGGCGTGGTCGACGACCCTCACACTCATGGCGATACCTGCATTGTTTGATGGACGGGTTCAGGCAAGGTCGGCTTCGTAACTGCGCAGCTGCCCGATTTCGTGCGGGAGATGTTCCTGCCAGGGACTGTAGCCGATCCACTCGCCGCTCAGGCAACCGTTGTAGTCGCTTTCGCGCAGGCCCCGGATCACCTCGCGGTGGTCGATGGCGCCCGTGCCCATCGGCACATACCGGATGCGGCCCGGCTCCAGCGTGGCATCGTGCATGTGCACATGCCGAATCCACGGTTCCAGCACCGCAAGCGACTCGGCCACCGACATGCCCTCGGCCCGCACGGGATGGAGGACGTCCCAATTGGCAGCGATGGCGGGATGGTTGACGTTCGCCAGCACCGCGGCCACATGGTGGGGGTTGCACCAGGCATCGTGCGTCTCCACACAGACCGTCACCCCGGCCTGGCCGGCCTCGTCCGCCACCCGGATCAGGGCCGCGGACAGGTTGTCGATGGCGGCGTCCCGGTCGATGCCCTCCGCAATCTGCCCGCCAAACACCCGCAGGACCGGAACCCCCAGGTCTCCCGCCAGGCCAATCTCCCGCCGCGTTTGCGCCAGGTTCTCCTTGAGCGTGGCCGGCTCCGAGTAGCGCGACGAGGAGGCAATGCAGCAGATGTCGGCCGCGCTGTCCGCCACCCGGGCGCGCACGTCCCGCCGTTGCGCCGGGCTCAGGGACGTTTCGACGCCGTGCGCGTGGTTGGCGTCCACGCGCGGTTCGATGCCGGCGTAGCCCAGGCCCGCCGCCGTATCCAGCATGGCCTGGAGTGACAGTTCAGGGCAGGAAAAGCTCATAAAGGAATAGCGCATTGGGTTATGACCGTTGACTACTGAGTTAAGGCCACGCCATGCGCGCGGCAATTCCGGGCGGACACCCGGATGGAAGGGGCCGGCGGCTAGCTTTCGGTGCCGCTGGCGCGCGCGGCGCGGGCCTTCAGGTGTTCGGCAATCTGCGATGCAAACCGCAGTTCGCTGTTGTCCTGGGGTGCGTACCCGATGACCTTGCGGGCATTGACAATGCTCCAGAAGGCATGCGTGTTCCCGCTGATCCCGTAGAAGATCTGAAACGGAATCCCCTGTTCGTTGCGAATATCCTCGTGCTCGAGGCTCTTTACGAACAGCTGCTGCATGTCCCGGTCGCTGATGTACACGGCCAAGGCGCGGTGCATGCGCCGCAGGTCGCCCGGTTCCACGCGTTCCACGTCGTCCTCGCGCGGGCCGCCAATCCGGATTTGAACGTTCTCCAGCGGCGTGCCGTTCATGCGGCCGCAAGCAAAGACAAAGCCCAGGTGCTCGTACACTTCCTTGGCCCAGCCGTAGTAGTTGTCCGACAGGGCCTTGTCCGCGGGATTTACGCCGTCCCAGACACCGTCGAGGATTAGATCCTCGAAGTAGTCCGCGGCATGGTTCGAGGAAGCCATGACCACGCGGCCGACGCCCTCTTCCCAGGCGGTCTGCATGACGTTGTAGGCCATCTGGACGTTGGCCTGTTCCGCCCAGTAGTTGGCATCGGCCGCATTGTCGCCCTCCGGCGGCCGCACGAAGCCGAAGTGGACCACCCGATCGGCCCCGCGGAAGAGATGCCGGTAGGAATCCCGGTTGCGGTCAACCAGGTCGGCAATCCGGATGCCCTCCACCCGTTCGCCCTCCCGGTTGATCTCCCGCACGTCGATCAGCACCAGGTCGTAGCGCTCCCGCAGGGCGGGCAGAACCTGTCCTGCAATCTTGCCGGCCGCGCCGGTCACCACCACTCGCATTGTCCGAATCTCCTTGTGTTTGCCGCCAATCCGTCCTGCCGTGCATGCCCTCGTCGGCACGCAGGGCAGGATGTTCAGAGGCCCTGCTCAACTTCCACGGGACAGCCAGTCCGGGCCGAACGGTACATTGCGTCCAAGGTGGCCTGGACCCGAAACGAAAATTCCAGCCCGGCCGCCGGCTCGCAACCGGATCGCACGGCCCGGCAAAAGTCCTCCACCACGCCGCTGTGCAGGTCGGCCGCCCCGTCGGGATGGCACTGCACCGTCTCGGACACACATCCCGCCGCATCGTCGCTGCGCCAGAGGGTATCAACCTGGTCCCGGTTCGGCACCATGGTCAAATCCAGGGTGCCGCGGTCGCCGAACACCTGGATTTCCGCACGGCGCGGCCCTGGATAATACTCGCCCCTTTCGTAGGAAATCCGAAAACCGTCCGCGCACTCGATCCAGGCCGTGACATGGGTTTCCCCGTCGGAATCCGGAACCACGAAGTCCCGAAAGTCCGGACCCAGGCCCCACATCCGTGCACTCACCGTGCACGGCACCAGCGGCTCCGGCCACATGCCCAGCAGGTAGTCCAGGTCGTAGCAGCCCCAGTTCATGAGCACGCCGCCGCCGTTCAGGCAGGACTGCAGCCGCCAGGCCGGCGGCAGGACCTTAGGTCGCGGCGGGGCCGGTGTCAGCGCCCGGAAGACCGCGCCCTGCGGCACTCCCAGCTTCCCGCCCGCAAGCGTGTTCCGCACCGGACCAAAGGAATCGAGGCAGCGGAACCGGGCCGTACAGCAGGCCACCACCTGGTTCGGACCGCGCCACGACACGAGCCGTCTTACTTCGTCGGCATTCATCGCCACGGGCTTTTCGAGCAGAAGGTGGCGTCCCGCCGCCAGGATCTGTCTGGACATCGACATGCGGAAGGCGGCCGGCACGGCCATGACCACGGCCTCGACCTCGGACAGGGCCAGCATCTCCTCCAGATCGGCGCACACCCGGGGCACCCCGTGGGCTGCTGCCAGGGCCTCGGCCCGGTCGCGCTTCAGATCCAGGACGGCCCGTGGACGGGCGCAGGGGAGTGCGGAGGCCACGCGGACGTGTTGCGTGCCGATGACGCCGCATCCCACCACGCCGATCCCAACCGGAATGGTCACGTCCGGCCAAGCCACCGTGCATACCACGCCACGATCCGGTCCTCGGACGGCTCGCCGTCGCACACCAGGATGCGGTGCCGGCGCTGCAGGGACCGGCCGGGATCCAGGGGCAGGTATTCGTCGAACGCAAAGGCAAAGCTGGCCAACGGAAAGGGTTGCGTGCGCGCGAACCAGCGCAATGGAAACCGGACATTCTCCGGATGGTCCAGGAACACCAGCGTGGCCGTCCGGCCCGTGGTGGCATGCACCGCGGTGTAGGCCAGCCAGGGGCTGTGCACCCCCATCTGATCATCGCCGCCCCGACCTTCGGCAGTCCGCACGGTGCCGTGCAACATGGCCAGCGGTCCGCGCCAGAACACCCCGCCGTAGCCGGCCATCTCCCGCCCCTCGGTGGTCGGGGAGCCGAACAGCAAGCCGGCCTCGCTGGTATTCAGGAGTGCGATGTCGAAGTCCAAGGCCCAGCTTCCCGTGTCGGGGTCGACGTCGCCGACGGTCAGGGCCCGTTCCTCCGTCAACAGGGGCTCTTCCCGATCAGGGGTGAGCCAGTCCAGGGACTGCCGCCAGGCCAATTGCCCGTCACCGGGCGCGACCTTGGCGATGGCCGTCTGCCGCTGCTGCCCAAGGTTGTCCAGTCGTTGGTAGCCCTCGCCCCGCACGTAGGTGGGACCACCCCAGAAGTTGAAGCCGGAGAGCCAGGGACAGGTCATCGAGATGCCGTTGTGCCACTCGTGGTCGTAGTGCTTTTCCTCGGTCACGACGGTGCCACCAAGGGTTGAGACGGGATGCAGGTAGGGCCGGCGCCCCTGTATCTCCTCCATCAGGGGCCGCGTGTTGTAGCGGCAGAGGCGGTGTCGGCCATGCCAGACATCGACCAAATGATCGCCGCGTGCAGTCGCATGAAGGTCTGGCATGGCATGCATCCTCGGGTGCCGGAACAAAAAGGCCCGTGCAAGCTGCACGGAACCGGCCGGAACGATTAGGCCGCGGCCTCGTCCAGAAGTTGAAACTGTCCGTTCATGAGCCGGTACCAGGGATCGCCGGGCCGGATCTCGCCCCGGTGCACCGGGCGGCCCTCAACCGCGGACTTGTAGAAGGCCGTCAGGAATTCGATGGTGCCCCGGATGTCGGCTCCACTGACCTCGGGCCGCTCGTTGCGGTCCCGGCTGTCCAGGAAGGACCCCACCTGTGTGACATGGGACGCCGGCACGTCCGGCGGCAGGCTGCCCCATTCCTTGACCGCGTCCGCATGGGGCGATCCCTCCCAGGTGGAATAGCTCCAGTCCTGGTTGCCATAGGTGTAGATGTTGCGTGTCATCTCGACCGTGGCGTCGGCGAAGTCCAGGCGCAGCACGCTTTCCTGGCGCGGGGAGAGGATGCTGTTGGAGAAGCTGGCCATCGCACCGTCCTCAAACCGCACGCTCGCCATGGAGACGTTCTCCACCTCAATGTCGTGGGCCAACGTGGCCATCATGGCCCGGATTTCTTGCCACTCGCCGATCAGCCACAGGGCAAAGTCCATGATGTGGATGCCGTGCACAACCGTGCAGCCGCCCACGGCCGCCTTCCAGGTGGACCGCCAGCGCACCGCGAAGTACGGATCGCCGCGGTACCAGGTGGTCAGCACGTTGGCGACCAGCAGCCGGCCCATGGCCTCCTTCCGAATCAATTCCTTGAGATGGCGGCCGCCGGAACCGAAGCGCCACTGGAAGACGCTGCTCGTATAGTTGCCCGTGGCCGCCTCCCCGGCCTCGATGCGGTCCATTTCGGCCAGCGACGCGCAGAGGGGCTTTTCACACAGGACCCAGGCCCCGGCTTCCATGGCGGCCACGCTCTGTTCGGCATGGAGGCCGGGCGGGGTACAGACATGCACAATGTCCGGCTGAACGCGTGTCAGCATTGCCTCGGGGTCGGTGAAAGCTTGGGGGACGCCGTGCCGGTCGGCAAAGTCCCGGGCCCGGTCCCCATCGATGTCGACCGCGGCGACCAGTTCCACCCGATCGGCATGGGCCGCCAGGGCGCCGGCATGCGCCCTTGAGATGCCGCCGGTGCCAATGATGGCGGCCTTGTATCTTGATTCGCGCATCGGAAACAGGTCAGTCCCAGTCGTCGAGGCCGACCAGACGCCGGCCCAGGGACGTTAAGTGTGCCGGTTCGGGCTGATGTTCGTCCAGATGGCGCGGATCAGCCGGAAAGGCCCGCGGGCTCCGGAAATCCATGGGTGCCCGCCTGCGCCAGGTCCGGACCAATTTCTCTCGGTGCTTCGGATCGTCCGGTTCCGCGCTGCGCATCGCAATGTACTGGGCCAGCCGGGGCTTGTCCGTCCGATTGGGGCCGTTGCCGTGCAGCAGGGCAGTGTGCCAAATCACCAGATCCCCGGTCTTGCCCGGGATGGACTGCACTTCCAGATCCCCAAGGTCGGGGTGCCTGTGGTCGGTCCCTTCCTTCTGCGCTGCCAGAATCTTGTCCACCTGCAGATGGGAACCCGGCACGCATTGGAATCCCCCCTGCTCGGCACTCGTATCGCGGAGCAGGAGCACCCCTTGCACCATGAGCGGGATGGGCCAGGTATGGGGCTCGAAGTCCCAGTGAATGAATCCCTCGTAGACATGCTCTTCCCGCACCGGGGGGTTCATGTTGACCCGGTCCACCACCCTCAGAAGCAGCTTCTCCGTGCCGAACAGCTGGCTGAAGGCCGCATGAATGCGGGGTGTCTGCCGGTTGTCCCACATGGACTGGTGGTGGTACATCTCGACCATGCCCGTCCGGGCGTGCCACGGCGGCAGGCTGTACCACGTCGAGGGCTCGTCGGGATCCATTTCCAGGAACTCCCATATGGCATCCACCACGGCGTCGCACCGGTCCTTCGGCACCGCCTCCTTCAGAACGATGTAGCCATCCCTTTCCCAGGCATTCAGTTCGGCCTGCGTGAACACGCTCATGGTTCGCTTCCTGTTTCGCTTGCTGGTTGGGAGAAGGGAATCCGGCCCGCGCGCCCGCGTTTGACAGCGGACGGGATGGCGGACAGCCAAGTCGGCAACACCTGCGGCAATTCCCGAATCTTACGGCAGGCAGGCGAGGCCCTGCAATCCTACCGGCACCGAAGGCATGGCGAAACGGTTTGTCCCTACGATCAGGCCGCCGCGGCCCCGAACCGGGCCAGACTCGCCTGAAACCGGGATGAATCCAGAACATCCCGATTGACGGTGGGTGCGGGTATGTCGCCGCGCAAGACCGCCAGCACGTTCTCGACCGCGCCGGCACCGTTGAGTTCGTACAGCTGATCGGTCCAGGCCAGCGTATGGGGTGTCAGGATGACGTTGTCCAGTTCAGTCAGTGGATGGGACAAGGGCAGCGGTTCCGGGTCCTGGACATCGAGACCGGCGCCGGCAATCCCGCCCCGCTGCAGCGCCTCCACCAACGCCTCCTGGTCCACCACCGGGCCCCGGGCGGTGTTAATCAGATAGGCGGTGGGCTTCATCCGGGCGAACCGCTCCCGGTTCATCAGGTGGTGGGTCTCCGCGTTGAGCGGACAGTTGAGGGCAACGAAGTCCGACTCCGCCAACAGTTCGTCCAGGCCTACCAGCTCCACGCCGAGTTCCGCGGCCAGCTCCGGTTGCACGTAGGGGTCGTGGGCCAGCATCCGGGCGAAGCCGAACGGTGCCAGCAGACGGAATAGATCGGCCCCGATGTTGCCCATGCCCACGGAACCGACCACCTTGCCTTCCAGACCGTAGGACAGTGTGGCGTTGCGCAGGTTCCAGTCTCCGGACGCGACCACGGCTGCGCGGGGCATGAGCTGCTTGGCCAAGGCCAGCAGCAGCGTCACGATGGCTTCCGCCACCGGCCGGCGCACACCATCCGGGGTGATTGCCAACAAACACCCGTGACGCGTGAGCGTTGGCACGTCCAGCCGGTCGTAGCCCACCCCCCACCGGCCGATGACGGCCAGGGTGGATTCCTCCGTCAAGGATGATTCGGCAAAGCGATAGGCCAGCAGTACTGCGCCGTCCAGGCCCGCGACGTCGTTGGCGGTCACGTATGGCCCGGCAGCGTCCTCGCCTGTGGCCTCAAACCAGCGGTATTGAATATGTCCCGGAGCGGCGGCCAGAGCTCGTTCCACCGGTTCCACCACGCTCCGGCCCAAAGTGTGGAAATCTACCGAGACACCGATTGTCAGCATGGTCAGCCCGTTGAATGGAGTTGGAATCCCGTCGGTTCTGCAAACCGTCGCCCCTATTGTAGGAGCCAGTCCCAATCCTCCCTTTCCACCGCCGACAGGTTTTGGCTCGGGATTACATGTTCCGCGAACGACGGCACGGCGCTCGCATTGACCTGCTTGGCAGAACATGCATGTTCGCCCTGCGGTGTACTTCCTTCTTCCGCACTTGGCGGAACAACCCTTGGATATCTGGTGTTGAGGCAGCGGTTGGCGCAAGCAACCAAGCCCCGCCTCGCATCGTCACCAGCTCCGGTCGGGCCGGGAAATTTTTTCTGCCTCTGGCTGGTTCGGCAACGGCTCCCATCCATATTGACAGGCCTTGGAGGGGCGTGTTACCTTGCGCCAGACCCTCGTCCAGGTGCCCATCCCGGGAGAATAGGGAAGGCGGTGCAAATCCGCCGCGGTGGCGCCACTGTAAGCGGGAGACGGAGCCGAAGCCCACTGTCGGCACGCCGATGGGAAGGGCTTGGCTGAATCCGCCCGCAAGCCAGGAGACCTGCCTGGACGATCAGGTGACGACTCTCCGCACCAGAGAGATCACTCGGTGTCCGGGCACGTGCCCGGTCCTGCGAGTCATGCCTCCGGCGGAGTAGCGCTGGAGGTTTTGTCTTTTGGATGGACAGTACACACTGCATTCCTTCCGCCGGTTGGGCGTTGGTTCCCGGCTGGCCATCGGCCTTCCGGTTCTGTCCGTGTTGGTGTTGGCGACGGGACTGGTCTCCCTGCGTCTGGGGCCGGTGCCGATCAACACCCTGGACGTGGTTTGGGCCGCGCTGTCAGCCTTGGGCATCGACGGACCTTCCGTCGACCGCACCGCGCAGTTGGTGATCGAACAAATCCGGCTGCCGCGCATCATCGTGGGAGCTGCGGTCGGCATGGCGCTCGGCCTCTCGGGCACGGCCATGCAGGGGTTGTTTCGCAATCCCATGGCCGATCCCGGCATCATCGGCGTCTCCGCCGGGGGCGCCGTGGGCGCGGTCACCGCCATCGCCATCGGGTTGGTCGACCTGTTCTGGCTGGCACTGCCCGCATTTGCCTTCGTCGGCGCGGCCTTGGCCTTGTTGCTGGTCTACGGCATCGCGGCCGTGGGCGGGCGCATATCGATGGCCACGCTGCTCCTGGCCGGCGTGGCCGTCAACGCCTTCCTCGGGGCCGTGGTCTCCGCCATCATCTACCTGCTCCCCAGCGAAGGGCCGTTGCGCGAAATCCTCTACTGGCTGGCCGGCGGACTCGACTCGCGTTCCTGGGACCATGTTCGGATTGCCCTCCCGCCCATTGCCGTCGGCGCCGCCGCGCTGGCCCTGACGGCGCGCGACCTCAACCTGTTGGCCTTGGGCGACGACGAGGCCCGTTCCCTGGGCGTGCGGACGGGCGCGACGCGGACCGTGCTGCTGGCCGCGTCGGCCTTGGTCACCGGTTCCGCCGTGGCGGTCAGCGGCAGCATCGCCTTCGTCGGTCTTGTCACCCCCCACGTACTGCGCCTGGTGCTGGGACCTGACCACCGCGTCCTGATGCCCATGAGCGCCCTCGGCGGCGCGCTCTTCGTAATGCTGGCGGACATGGCGGCCCGGACCGTGATCCAACCGGCCGAATTCCGCGTCGGTGTCCTGACTGCCTTTGTGGGCGCACCGTTCTTTGTATTCCTCTTAATCAAGAACAAGCGGCAGGTCTACACGCTGTAGGGCGGAGCCGTCGCAAGGAGAATGAAATTCCATGATCCCGAAGAAACTGCGAGCCTTGGGCCTGGCTGCGACCCTCGGCCTGAGTCTGATCCTGGCGGCCTGCACGGTACCGATTCCGCCAACGGAGGACATCCAGTCCGACAACCGGGCCGCGCCGCGGCCCGAACTGCGCGACGTACCGGGGATCGTGGATCCGGACAACACCGGCTGGCCCCGCGGCGTAGAGGGATTGAACGGGGCCGTGGACATCCCCGGGCAACCGGCGCGCATCATCACGGCTTCGATTGGTCACGACGAAATGGCAGTCGCCCTGGTGCCTTTGGAACGGCTGGTGGCGGTGGGGGCGGTCTCCAAGGACCCAACCTATTCCAACGTCGCCGGGCTGCTGGCCGACAAGCCGGAGATCTCCCGCGATCCCGAGACCATCATCGCCCAGGAGCCCGATGTGCTCGTCACCAGTCCCTACTTTCCCGGCGAGGGCGTTGACGCCCTCGAACGCGTCGGCATCCCGGTTGTGCAGACCGCGCTCCAGCACGATCCCGAGGCCCGCCTCGACGCCATCCTGCTCATGGGATACATCTTCGGCGAGGAGCAACGGGCCGCCGAATTCACAGCGGAGGTGCAGCAGCGCTACGATGATCTGGTGGCCATCACCGACACCAAGAATCCACGGCCTGCCGTGCTGGCGCTGACGCGGTATTCGGATCAGATCTGGGTCGCCGGCGAAGGGTCCACCGAGGGTTCCGTGATCGAGGCTGCGGGCGGCGTCAATGCCGCGGTGGCCGCGGGCATCTCCGGCAACCAGACGATCAGCCTCGAGGGAGTCATTGTGATGGCCCCCGAGACGATCGTCATCGCGCAGCCGATCGCCTACGGCGCCGAGGAATTCAGGCAGGACCTGCTCGACGACGCGGCGCTGGCGGAGGTACCCGCAGTCAAGGCGGGCCGTATCCACATCGTGGACAGCAAGCTCTTCACGACACTCTCCTTCTGGAATATCCGCGGGGCGGAGGAGTTGGCCCGCATTCTCTGGCCCGAAGACTTCCCGAACCTGCCACCTGAAGGTTTTAGCCGCGCCGAATGACGGACGTGTCCCACTGCCGTAGCCCCGAGATCGACGCACAGGGCCTCGCCTGTGCCGCCGAAACGCGCCCCCTGCTCGACAATGTGGACCTGTGCGCGGACAAGGGCCAGTTCGTCGGGCTGATCGGTCCCAACGGAGCCGGCAAGTCAACGCTCCTGCGGACGCTCGCGCGGATTCTGCAGCGGACGGGGGGCACCGTCCGGCTGGGGGGGCGGGATCTCGATGCCTTGTCGGCCCGCGAAGTCGCCGCCTTCCTCGCGCTGGTCCCACAGGCGGCTCCCTACACGCAGGGCTTCCATGCCTTCGAGCTGGTGTTGATGGGCCGCTATCCGCACCTCGGACCCTTCGCCGTGGAAGGAGCCGCGGATACATCCGCGGCCATGGCCGCGATGAACCAGACGGAGACCGGCGCCTTCGCCGACCGGACGCTTGAGACACTGTCGGGAGGCGAGCGCCAACGGGTCTTCCTGGCCCGCGCCGTGGCACAGCATTCGCGCGTCCTGCTGCTCGACGAGCCCACGGCGAACCTCGACATCCTGCACCAACTCAAGATCCTGGATCTGGTGCGCCGGCTTGTCGACGAGGGCCTGACCGCCGTGGCCGCCATCCACGATCTGAATCTGGCTGCCCGTTACTGTGATCGGCTGGTGGTGCTGTCGCGGGGCCGGGTCCTGGCCGAAGGGGAGCCGTCGGCAGTGCTGTTGCCCGAGGTACTTGCCGCCGCCTTCGGCATCCGGGCCCGGGTCTACTCGGATCCGGTGACCGGATCCCCGGTCGTCAGTCCCATCGGCCCTGTCGGCGAGGAGCCGAGCAATGCCCAATTCCCGGAAGGTGAAGCGCATGTCGAATGAAGAAAGTGCCCGGACATCGGACGCGTCCACCCGGGAAACTCGTCGGCGCCGCCGCCAGCGCGGTCTGGTGATTGTCAACACCGGAGACGGCAAGGGCAAGACCACCGCGGCCCTGGGTGTGCTATTTCGGGCGTGGGGTCGCGACTACCGTGTGCGCATGTTCCAGTTCATCAAAAGCAGCACTTCCAACTATGGCGAGCACAAGGCGGCGAAACGCCTGGGCATCCGCATTGAAGCCATGGGCGACGGATTCACGTGGCTGTCCAAGGACCTGGAGCGAACCGCCGCGCTGGCGGTGGAGCAGTGGGAGCGGTGCCGGGAAGTGCTGCGGACCGGCACCGAGGATATCGTCGTCCTCGACGAATTCACCTATGCCATGTCCTATGGTTGGGTGCCGGTCGCCGATGTGGTGCAGGCTCTGGCACAGAGACCGCCAGCCATGCACGTGATCGTCACCGGCCGCAATGCACCGCAGGAACTGATCGACTGTGCCGACCTGGTCACGGAAATGCGGGAAGTCAAGCACCCCTACACGGATCAGGGCATCAAGGCGCAGCCGGGCATCGAGTTCTAGGCCTCGGCCCGGTCCGCGTGCGCCGGGCCGGGCGCGGGCCGGCGATCTTCCATCATCCGGTACACAAGGTCCATGTCGAGGTGGCGGCGCACATGCACCGCCAGCCGGTCGTATTCGTAGTCGGGATCGAACTCGCGCAGTCCGTCCGGCAGCGTGACGCCCTTGCGACGCGCAAGGTTTTCCAGCAACCTGCGGCGCAGGTCATGGTTGTGGAACAGCCCGTGCAGATAGGTACCCAACGTGAGACCGTCTTCATCCAACCTGCCGTCCAGCAGGTGTACCGGGCGGCCCGACCGGGTACGGACGGAGATGGGGCACGCTTCCAGATCTCCGGTGGTGTCGCCCTTGTGGCTCTCGTAACCGGAGATCCGCATGCCGGAGCAGCCGGCGAGCAGACCGCGTCCCGTCTCAACCACGGCCGTGACTTGATGGGTTTTCTTCTCCGGCAGGAATGTCGTGGTGGTGGACACAAGACCGAGACCCTCGGCTTCCCTGATGCGCGATTCCACACCGTCCGGATCCAGCAGGCGGGTCCCCAGCATTTGGAAACCGGCACAAATGCCGATCACGGCAGTGCCGGAGGACCGGGCGGTGCGGATCCGCTCGGCCAGACCCTGGACCCGCAGTCAGTCGAGGTCGGCCACGGTCGTCTTGCTGCCCGGCAGTATCAACAGATCCGGTTCTCCGAATTCAGCCGCGGAACCGACAAAGCGAACCCGCACCCCGGGTTCGCGGCCGAGAGGATCGAAGTCGTCGAAGTTGGCGATGTGCGGCACGCGCATCACGGCAACGTCCAACCCCGCCTGGGAGACGCCCAGGCCATCGGCGGGCAACCCAACTCCGTCTTCTTCGGGAATCTGGACATCGGGCAGGAATGGCAGGACACCGGCAACTGGCACGCCCGTGTGCGCCTCCAGCAGGTCGACCCCAGTCTCGAATTGCGCCAGGTCGCCGCGAAACTTGTTGACCACCAGACCCTTGACCAACCTGTGTTCAGCAGGTTCAAGCAACGCCAGCGTACCGACCATCTGTGCAAAAACCCCGCCGAGATCGATGTCGCCAACCAACAGGACCGGGGCATCGGCATGGCGGGCCACGCGCATGTTGGCGATGTCGCGCTCCTTGATGTTGAGTTCGACCGGGCTTCCCGCCCCTTCAATCACCACGATGTCAAACTCGCGACGGAGGCGATCCAGGGCCCTGACGACCACGTTCCACAACTGGGGGCCGCGGGGCTGATGGGCATCTGTTGCGGTCGCCGATACGGGCCTGCCCATCACCACAACCTGCGTGCGGCCCTCCGTCTCCGGCTTGAGCAGGACAGGGTTCATCTCCACCCGGGCCGGGATCCCGGCCGCGGCCGCCTGGGTGGCCTGCGAACGCCCAATTTCAAGCCCGTCCGGAGTGGGGCAGGAATTCAGCGACATGTTTTGCGCCTTGAAGGGCGCCGTCCGAAATCCGTCCTGCCGGAAGATCCGACACAGCGCGGTGACAAGCAGTGACTTGCCGGCGTGGGACGAGGTTCCCTGAACCATGATCACACGGGCGAGGCGGTTGCGATTCATGGATGGAGGCGCGCCAAGCGACGCAGATGCATGGACACGGTCAGTGGTTGGTTGCCGGATCCGGTGCGGACTCTGGTGGCTTGCACCGCATCAGGCGGTGCGCGGTGGGCTGATCAGGAACCCGCTGTCGAAGGCCAACGGACATCTGTCGTCTGCGCGCGGCAAGTATGGAACCGTCGGTCGTCCGCCGCGGGAGGGAGGGTGCAACCGGAGTGGACAGGCTCATGATAAAGGGTCGATCCGCTGATCCGACCGCCAAGCAGACACTTCGTACGGCAACAGGAACCAATGTCTGTGGTCGCAGCATGGGACCGGGGCTGTGAACACTGTGTTTGCTATACGGACGCCTTGGAGCGGCATCGGGATCGAGCACGGGTATTGCAAGGTCCGCCACCCCGCCCATCCCCCGGGCACCGACGTGCTTGTCGACATCGCGCTCGACCAACGTCCCCACTCCGGTCCGGCCTCGAAACTCCTTGACCGGATCGAGTATGGAGCGGAAGCCGCGTACGTCGCGTGGCATTCCATATCGAATTCCCACTACATCGTTGCACCCGGGCGTGGCGGCTTGCGTACCCGCGACTTTATTGTCGAATTGACGCGGTTCGTGGCCATGGCGCTCGCCAACACCGAAGACATCCACTACGCAGCCGTGCTTCCGAGGGCGGATTTCGAGGACGCAGCCCGTGCCTGCGGTGCTCAACACTCCGTTTGCGCCAGGAGATGGATCTCCGCCGTCCATCCCTTGTCCAATGAGTGGCATGGTCGGGGGATCCCCTGCCGCTTTACAATGAAGCGCGGCTACCGCGTCCGTTGAGGCGGACAGCGGGTTCCGCGCCTTCCGCCCACATTCCCCCACCCGACCCCATGACCATCAACAAGGCCGTTGACCTGCTCAAAGCCGGACAGCCCGTTTTCTGCACGGGCGTGTCGGAACTCTCCTACGCCAGCGGCCAGGCCGCGGCCGGCACCTGGGCCGACATGATTCGCATCAACATGGAGCACGGCCTGTTCGACATCCGGGCCCTTGATGAATTCATGCAGGGGTTGCTGGATGCCGGCCCCACGGCCTCGGGCCACCTGACCCCGGCCATCATGGTCGAACTGCCGGTGCTGGGCCACAGTGCCGACGCCGTCTACGCCAATGCCTGGCAGTTCCAGCAAATTCTGGCGCGCGGCGTACATGCCCTCCTGCTGTGCCACGCCGAGGTGCCGGAGGCGGTGGCCGCCTACATCGAATGCTGCCGCTATTCCTACCACAAGCAGGGCGTCGGCGCGGGTCTGAAAATGGGCACGCGGGGCGCGGGCGCACAGGCCGGCGCGGGCGCGCGGTGGGGCGTGTCGGGTCCGGAGTACATCGAGCAGGCCGATCCCTGGCCCCTGAACCCGGACGGCCAGCTGCTGCTGGGCATCAAAATCGAAAACCAGGCCGCCCTGGCCAATGCCGAAGCCTCGGCGGCCGTGCCCGGCCTGTCCTTTGCGGAATGGGGCCCCGGCGACATGGGTCTCTCGTTCGGGCACCTGGATGCCCACGACCCGCCCTACCCGCCGGAGATGTGGGCGGCGCGCAACCGCGTCAAGGATTCCCTGGCGGCCCACGGCGTGCCGTTCTTCGAAGGGCAGTTCAGTGCCGAAAACGCCTGCGACCGGTTCGACGAAGGGGTGGTGATCTTTGCGTCGTCGGACACCCACAAGGACATTGCGGCAACCGTGCGCGCCCACGCCGGACGCACCATGCCGGTGTGACCGCCGGCCCGCGCGCCGCGGCCCGGCACGGCAGGCAGCCGCCCGCCATTACTCCGGAACGGGGATGACCAGCTCCTGGCCAATGCTCAGGGTGACGGAACTGCCCATGTTGTTGGCCGCCTGAATGGCATCAATCGTTGTGCCATAACGCAACGCGAGGGCAAAGAGCGTATCGCCGGCCTGCACCGTATGGGTGACAAGGGTGGGTGTGGCCGTGGGTTCGGGCTCCTCTGTGGCGACAGACTGTTCCTGCTCCCCTTCCTGGGCGGTCTCTGCCGTCGGAGTGGCCGCATCCTCGGGCGCCGCGGAGTCGGATGCTGTCGGTGCATCCTCGTCTGCGGGGGTCTCCTCCGCAGTCGGTTCGGGGGTGGCCGTTGGCTCCGGTGTTGACGTCGGCTCCGGGGTTGATGTCGGCTCCGGGATTGATGTCGGCTCGGGTGGCGACACCCCGGGCACCAGCAGTTCCACGCCCACGGCCAGCCTGTCGGCATCGCTCAGGCCGTTGGCCGCCATCAGCGAAGCCGTGCTGACCTGATAGAAGAGCGCAATCCCCGACAGGGTTTCCCCGGCCTGCACCACATGTACCACGCCTTCGCCCTGGGGCTCCGGCTGTTGCATGGCCGCGCTGGATACGGCGGCGTGGTCCGGCAGCCGCAGAATCTGGCCAATCTGCAAATCGTCCGCGGAGGCCAGCTCGTTGAGCAGTACCAACTCGTCCGGATCCACGCTGTAGCGCAGCGCTATGGCGTTGAGGGTGTCGCCGGGCTGGACCGAATAGGCCAATCCCTCATACACGAGCACCGGATCGGCCTCCGTGCCCGCCGGCACCGGGATCACGAGCCGCAGGCCAACCGGCACCTGGTCCAGGTCCACCAGGGGATTGGCTTCCCTGATCTGCTCCAGCGTGACATCGAATCGCTCAGCCAGATCGATGACCAAGTCGCCCTGCTGAAGCACGTAGTAGAGCGGTTGGCCCGGCTGTTCCAAGGGTGCCAGTCCGGCCGGAATGCGAATCTCATCGCCCGGCAGCAGGTTGTCGCTCGTCAACTGGGGATTCAGCTCCCGAATCACCTCCACCGTCGTGCCGTGTTGCGCGGCCACGGTGGCCAGGGCGTCGCCAACCTTGACAACATAGGTGAGGTATGCGGCAGCCGCGGCAGCCGCATCGGGATCGGGGCCAACCAACTCGGCCGGATCCACCGGATCGGCCTCCACGGTCAGGCCAATGCCCTCCCCCCGATCGCGGGTACAGGCACCGACGAGCAATAGGCATAGGACAACAGGCAGCAACGTGTGCAGACGCGACATGTCCAAACGGCCTCCGGTTTTCGCAGAAGTCTGTAACGAGGGTCAAACCCGGCAGGCTGGGTCGCCCCGAATATAGCACAAGGCCCCTTGCCGCCCCCTTGCCGGCCCGTAAGCCTCCTACTCCAAATCGATTTCGGTGGCGGGTCTGGCAATGGCGGCCAGGCTGAGCAGGCCGGCCGTCACCCTTGAAATCTGGCGAATGGCCTGGGCGGCCGGGTGGTCGGGTTGTTCCGCCACGATCGGCTGGCCCGCGTCGCTGCCCGCCCGAATCAGGCCGTCCAGCGGCACCCGGCCGATGAAGTCGACCCCAAGATCGCGCGCCGCCTGTTGGCCGCCCCCCTCGCCGAACACATCGCCGGTCATGTTTTCAATGACTCCCAGGACCGGCACGTCCAGCTTGACAAAGGCGCCGGCGCCGCGCCGGGCATCGCTCACCGACACCGCCTGGGGCGTGGTCACGATGATCCCGCCGGTAATGGGAACACTTTGGGCCAGCGTCAACTGGGCGTCGCCCGTACCCGGCGGCAGATCCACAATCAGGTAGTCCAGAGGACCCCAGTGCACGTCGGTCAGGAACTGCCGAATGGCACTGTGCAGCATGGGACCGCGCCACACGACCGCCTCCCCCTCCGGCATGAGGAACCCCATCGACATGACCTGCACGCCGTAAGCCTCGTGCGGCATCATCTTGCCGTCCCGGACCGACAGCGGGCCCTCCAGGCCCATCATGATGGGCACGTTGGGACCGTAGACATCGGTGTCCATGATGCCGACACGAGCCCCCTCCAGGGCCAGGCTGACCGCCATGTTCACGCTGAACGTCGTCTTGCCGACCCCGCCCTTGCCGCTGCTGACGGCCAGCACGGTGCGAATGTCCACATTCAGCTTCTGGGACACCCTTGGATCGCGCACCACCTGATGCGTGAACTCGAGCTCGACCGGGTCGGCGTCGGGAAAGGCCTCCTTGACCGCGGCCAGGCAATCGCGCTCGATCTGGGCCTGCATCGGGCAGGCCGGCGTTGTCAGCTCGACCTTGAAGGCCACGCCCCCGTTCTCAATCCTGATGTCCTTGACCATGTCCAGGGACACGAGATCCTTTTTAAGCTCCGGTTCAATGACGTTGGCCAAGGCCAAGGTCACGGATTCGACAGTCAGGCTGGAAATTGCAGGATCAGGCATGGGTCTCAACTTTGGATGCCGCGGGTGCGGGGCGTCATTAAGGCACAGTGGCATGGACAGGGTCAATTCGCGCCGTCCCTGTGCCTGCCGGGAACCTTGCCGGAATTAGCCCCTTAAATCAACCAGAATCCGCCGGGCGGCCTGCTTGCCAATCCGAACTGCGTAGTTGGTGCCCCGATCCCAGGGCCAGACCTGACTCATCGTCGCCAGATACAGACCGGACAGGGGCGTGTGCAACGGCAGGCGCGTGCGCCCGGAACCCGGCACCGGAATGGGCTGGGCCCAGGCCGTGCGGTTCAGCCAGCGCCCGCGCACCCAGGAACCGTCGAACCCGGGGTGGATGCGCGGCAGGCCCGCCAGCAATGCCTCGGCCACCTCCTGCTCCGGCAGGGACAGCCACGGATGATCCTGTTCGACGTACGTTCCCAAGTAGAGAATGTGGTGTCCGCCGTACCGTTCCTTCGGAATCATGGCGGTGTGTTCCACCAGGGCCAGAAACGGCAGGCCGGCATCGGCCGGGATGCTCAGCCAGTAGACGCCGTTGAGCAGCGACCGGTCCAGCGCCGCGGTCAGCACCACGGCTCCCATGTGTGCTTCCCCGGCAAGGCGGGCGCGATAGGTTGCCGGCAGGGCGGGGGCAATGCGGCCCAGCAGATTCGGCGGTCCGGTGTAGAGCACCGCCTGCACCCCCTCCCAGGATCGTTGGCCGGAGCGGACCGCCAAGGTTCCTCCCTGCGGCTCCACCAGGGTAAGCGGAGTGTTGAAGCCGACTTCGGTGCCGCCCTGCTCAACCCTCTCCCTGACCGCGTCGGTCCACGCCTGGAAGCCGCCTCTGAAATAACCCAGCCGGGAGGTCCGCTTGTAGATGCGGGCGGCAAACCAGGCCAGCGAAACGTCGCGATACCGCCGGCCGAACTTGCCCTCCAGCAGCGACCGCCACAGGGCCTCGTAGGCCCTGCGCCCCATCCAGCGCTCCAGCCACGCGTGGGCGGTCACGGTGTCGTGCCGATGCCAGGGCGGTCGCGGATGCCAGCGCAGCCAGGCCAGCGCCATGCCCATCCGCACCTTGTCCGGCAGGGACAGGCCGGGCACCGCCAGCAGGCTGGCCGGACTGTCCAGCCGCAGCGGCCGGCCCCGATGCCAGTAGGCGGTGACCGGACTGTGGATTTCCACCATGTCCTGCAGGTCCAGTTCGCGGGTGAACGCCAGGATGTCGGTGTCGTTGGTGAACAGGTGGTGGTAGTAGCGTTCGATGGCCCATTCCCACGTCTCCGCACCCCGAAATCCGGAGGCAAGTCCCCCGGCCCGCGGACCCGCCTCCAGAACCGCAATCTCCGATCCGGGGATCCCGGCCTGCTGCAGCGAGGCCGCCGCCGCCAGACCGGCTGGTCCGGCGCCTGCAATCAGAACGCGCACGGCAGCGACGGCTGTCTGCGGGAAATCGGCCGGACGCCGCGCTCCGGTGTGGACACAAACCCTTTGGTCCGGTGTCGAAGCCGACCGGGCCGGACTGGCCGCCGACGGCCTTTACGAGACGGGATGTGTGAACTCGATGCGGCTCGCAGAGGGAGGGCTCGGAGGATACAGCGGCGCCACTGTCGGATATTCTTCCTGAATGCGCCGCCGCGCCTGCTCGAACCGCAGCAGAAGATCCTCGTCACTGCCCTTGAAGCATCGAATCGTGCGCGAACCGCACACCGCACACCCCTGCATGAACTTGTAGCTTTCGCTGGAGCACTTGAGGCACTCCCCCAACTCCACCATCATCAGCAGGAAGGCCAAGCTGTCCGGCTCCGCCTCGTCCAGCGACAGGACATGGTCCACGAGGTCGGCCCAGGCGGGCCCGCGCAAATCGCGCAGTTCGCCAATGAGGCCATGGGGGAACAGCAAATCGGCCGTCGGGTGGTACACGCGCCCCTCCTGGTTGCTGGTCAGGTGCTGGCAGTAACTGGACTGTGGATTGCGGCGGGGTGGGGGCGCCTTGGGGGCGCGCGCCCCTCCGGGTGGCGGGTCAGGTGCTGGCAGTAACGGGACTGTGGATTGCGGCGGGTGGGGCCCGCTTGGCAGCGGCCGCCAGCCGCGGAGCCGACGGCAGTTGCGTACGACAGGGGCGCGGAACCGGATGCCCGGTCCCGCCCGGCCACCGATCTAGAGGATTGTTTCGCCTCCGGCCTCGAGAATCTGGCAGTCGATGCCCTCCGCCTTGAGCAGGTCGGCGAAACGGTTCGGATCCTGTTCGATTCCGGGAAAGGTGTTGTAGTGCATCGGGACCACGCCCTTGGCGTTGACGAACTGGGCGGCCACGACGGCATCTTCAGGTCCCATGGTCAGCAGATCGCCGATGGGAAGCAGGGCCAGGTCCACTTCGTTCCGTTCGCCAATCATGCGCATGTCGTAGGTCAGGCCGGTATCGCCTGCATGGTAGAGCACTTTGCCGTTGTTGAACCGGATCAACAGTCCGGCCGCGACGCCGCCGTAGCTGCCGTCCGGCAGCATGCTGCTGTGTAGTGCCGTCGTCATGTACAGTTGGCCGAACGAGAAGAGCTTGCCGCCGCCCGGCTGCATCCTGACCTTGCGGTCGTCCGGAACTTCGGAGAGCCACTCGCAAATCTCGTATCCGGCCACCACCGTAGCCCGGGTGCGCGCGGCCAATTCCTTCAACCCGGAAACATGGTCGAAGTGCCCGTGGGTAACGAGGATGTAGTCTGGCTCGGCGGACGTGGGCCGCCCGCCCAGATCCCCGGCAGCGTCGACCGAACCGACAAAGTTGTCAACCGTGACCGGGCAGGCCGGGTTGTCCGGCGCCAGATGGGGATCAATCAGGATGCGGTCCTCGCCGGCCTCCACCAGAAAGGTCGCGTGACCGAGAAAGGTGACCTTGACGTCCATCTCAAACTGTTCCTTTAACCGGCACCCTTCGGTACCGATGCGGGTAATTCGCTCTCGGTTGATGGGAGCCTTGTTGCAAGCCCCCGCAACTCGAGTCCGGGTGGAGCAGTCCCCACCGTTGTCCTGGTTCGTTCCGCGAGCAGGGCCTTGACCTCCCTGTAGGGCATGTACAACGTTATCTCCGCGTCGTACAGCCTCGCCAGAATGTTGCAGGCGGCATTGGTGTCCGCGTCCAGCACAACCCCGTCGGTACAGTAAAACCGATCCCATCGACGCGTGCCCTGCAACAGGCCTGTGCGGGAGTCGATTTGCGATGTGTAGGCCGGATTGACCAAGACCAACGCAGAACCTCTGCGTCGAGATATCGAAGTGAGGGTGTCCGCCATCACGCCCTTGACCCAGCCGTTCAGGCGACGGCTGGTGTCCTTGTGGCGGTACTGGGCGGACTTCATGGGCAGGGACAGGTCCTCGCAGGCGAGGGTGCCGGCCTTGTCCACGACGGCGTGGGCGGCCTGGCAGAGATGGTCGCGCACCTGTTGGTGGTGCAGCGTCCTCCGCCGGTTCCACTTTTGGTTGCCGAGGTTGTGCTGCCGGATGTTGTCGGCCTTGCCGGTATTACCCTTGGCCCGGTGCTTCTGCTCGACCGCCCGCAGCTGGTTGCGCCGCGTGCCCTTGACCTTGCGGTGGTCACTCTCCGCGGACAGCAGATCACCCAAGCCTTCGCCGTGGCGCTCCCCGTCGCTGTCGGTGTAGGCTTCCGTGTAGCCCTTGTCCACACCCACCGTGGCATCCCCGCAGGGACGCGTGCTGCACACCGCTTCCTCGTCCACGGCATGGTGGATTTCCACCTGGCCGTTGGCCTGCAGGAGGATGCGGAGGGTGCCGGAAGGCAGATGTGTGCCCTTGAGCGGAATGGCGATGCGTCGGCCGCGCTCCAGGCACTGCAGGTGGATCCAGGCCCGTCCGTGCCAGATCTTGGTGGTATAGGAGCCCGCGTCGGCCACGATCTGGTTGGTCACGCGGGACTGGCCGCCGCGCCAGGACTTGCGCATCTGCCGGTGCAGGAACGGGTCTTCGGTCCAGCGGTTCTGCTTGAGCAGGGAATGCAGACGCTGGCGTTCGGCGTTGTCGCCCTTGGTGCGGTGCCGCACGGCGCGTTTGACCGGCACCTTGGCCGCCTCCCGCGCCGCATCGATGTCGCCCAGGGCATCGGCCAGCGTCGCCTTGCCCAGCCGCGCCGGCAGCCCGTGCCAGGCGTAGCCCTCCGCCATCCAGGCATCGCGGATGTCGTAGGCGGACAGGGGCGCGGCGGACACTCCGCTGCACCGTTGCCAGGCATCCGCCCGGACACGCCCGCACCGCGCAGCCATGTCTGCCAGGTGGTTGTACTTGGTCCGGTTCAGCCCTGCGCTGCGCAGAATGCGTGTAACCTTCTCAGCCATCGATAGCGGCTTGTTGGATTTGCTTCCGGTACCGGCGCAACCCGGACAGCCTATCGGAGAAAGTGTGAATGACAGACATCAGGTCCTCGACCAGCTCAGCCTGCGGCGACAACCTGGACTGATTGACCACTCGGATTTCGCAGCCGTGGGTTTCGGCGAAGTACACGAACCAGTCGAAGCCGAACCGGCACAGACAATCCTGGTGGACCAGCGGCAGCCACCTGAGCTCCCGCTGGTCGACCCGTTTCATCAACGACCGGAACACGGGGTGCTTGCAGTGCAGGCTGCGCCCACCTCGACCAGCCGCGCGTCCACCGGGATGCCGGCCTCCAAGCAGTACATCTCCATGGCCTGCTGCTGCGTCCGCAGATCGTCCTGTTGCGCGTGGCAAGAGACGCGGCAACAGACCACCGTCCGTGGCGGGGCCTGCGGGGTGCTTCACGCCCGATAAGCAATCCACATCCCCGTCCGTGTCGTACCGGTGCCCGGCCGGCAGCTTGCCGTTCAGGTTCCAAGTCTTCACCGTGTTCTTGTGGACTCCGATCCTGGGCGCGAACGCCCTGGTCCGATGGATGCCCATGTCCTAATTATAGCACAAACAGACGTATTGTTCTGAATCTGCAGTCTAATACATGCTCCTGTGCTCCGGCCTGCGGCCGCGGCACCTCGTTTGCCCGGAGCGAGGATGCCGGGACAGGGCATCAACTCTGCGCTTCCCGCCGCTGGCGGGCCCGTTCCATGGCCTTTTGTTTCAACTCCTCCGCCCGGGACAGCTTGGCCTCGGGGGCCGGAGCCTCTTCCTCCTCCTTCTTGACGGCCGCCCGCGCGGCCTTGGCCTCTTCCTTGGCCCGGGCTTCGGCGGCCTCCTGGGCCCTTCGTTCCTGCTCCTCGGCGTACTGGGTCGGCCACAGGGCGGCGTAGTAGTCGAGCGGAACCGTGAGTTCGCCCTTGTCGTAGACCAGGTGGGGGAACCGCTCGAACGATGCCAGTTCGGCATCGTGATCCATCTTGATGGCATCGAACGGGCAGAACTCGACGCAATAGTTGCAGCTCATGCAAATCGTGGCGTCGATGAAGAAATCCTGCGGGCGCGTGACCGGCTTGCCGGCCTCGTCCGTGGCGCGCGTGATCCAGATGCACTGGGGCGGACAGACCTTGGCACAGATGCCGCAGGCCGTACAGCGCTCCTCGTCGGTCTCCGTGTCCCAAATCAGCATCGGGATGTAGCGGAACCGCTCCGGCAGCAGGCGGCGCTCCTCCGGATACTGGATCGTGAGCAGGCCCTCCTGATCCACCGGCTGATCAATGACCTTGAGGCCCTTGCCGCGGTCGTCGCTGCCCTGATAGCGGGCCGGGGTCGACTGTATATCGTCCTTGTAGGTGTCCACCAGGTGCTTGAAGGTGATTCCAAGCCCCTTGAGCAGTCCCGTTCCGAACATGGCTCCGTCTCTCCTCTGGCCGAATCAGCGATCCACTTCCCCGAGGACGATGTCAATCGCCCCCAGGATGACGATGGCGTCCGCCACCTTGTAGCCCACGGTCATGGGCGCCAGCGCGTTGAGGTTGATGTAGCTGGGTGCGCGGATGTGGTAGCGGTAGGGGTTGGGCTTGCCGTCGCTGACGAGGTAGAAGCCGAGTTCGCCCTTGGGGCCCTCGACCCGTCCGTAGGCCTCGCCCTCCGGCGGGCGGAACACGTAGCCGCCCTTGCCGGCCAGGATGTCGCCCTCCGGGAGTCCGGCCAGGGCCTGCTGGACAATGCGGACGCTCTCGCGGGCTTCCAGCAGGCGGATGTAGTACCGATCGTAGACGTCGCTGTGGGGCAGCGTCGGGATGTCGAAGTCGAACCGGTCGTAGACCCCGTAGGGCTCGCAACGCCGGATGTCGTACGGCACGCCGGCGGCCCGGATCATGGGACCGGTCACACTGAGGCTGATCAGTTGCTCGGCGCTCAGGTAGCCCACGCCGCGCCCGCGCGTGTTGACGATTTCGTTGCCGGACAACAGGTCGTCCAGCTGGTCCAGCGCCCGCGGCAGCCGTTCATGGACCACGTACCGGGCCCGTTCCGCCCATCCGGCCGGCAGGTCGCGGTGCACGCCGCCGAAGCGGAGGTAGTTGCACATCATGCGGGCGCCGCTGACCGACTCGAAGAGGTCCAGGATCATCTCCCGCTCCTCGATGGCGTACAGGGCCGGGGTCTGCAGGGCGCCCAGGTCGTTGAGGATGAACCCGATCGACCACAGGTGGTTCACGATGCGGGACAGCTCCGCCATGATGACCCGGAGGTACTCGGCCCGTTCCGGCACCTCCAGCCCCATGAGCTTTTCCACCGCCAGGGCGTAGCCCCAGTTGTTGCTCATCGAGTTGATGTAGTCGAGCCTGTCCGTGAACGGCATGTTCATCAGCCAGGTGTTGCGCTCGCCGATCTTCTCGTGGTTGCGGTGCAGGTAGCCCATGTCCGGTTCGAGGGCGATCACGGTCTCGCCCTCGATGCGCACGATCATGCGGAACACGCCGTGGGTGCTGGGATGGTGCGGCCCCAGGTTGACCACCACGCTCTCCGTGCTCAGGTGATCGCCGGCACCGTTCCGGGACCGCGGATCCTGGCTGACCGGAACATAGGTGACGGGCTCCTGCCAGTCGTCCGGATCCCAGTCGGCCGGGTAGCGGGTGTTCTTGCCCCAGGGAACCTTGTCCTCGCTGCGGGCGAAGTCGGCCCGCGGATGGCGGCTGCGGAAGGGTTTCTGGTCCTCCTCGTAGTAGGCCTCGTGCCAGTCCTTGCGCATGGGGTGGCCTTCGAAACCCTCCCAGAGCAGGATGCGGCGCAGATTGGGGTGGCCATCGAAGACCAGGCCGTACAGGTCCCAAACCTCCCGTTCCTGCAGATTGGCGCCGGGATACACCGGCGTCGCCGTGGGCAGGGATTCGCCGTCGTCCACCGGTACGTGCAGGACAACACAGTCCCCGCCCTGGGCGGTGCTGTACAGGTGGTAGACAACCTCGAACCGGGGACCGTCCTTGGCCCGCGCCCGGCCCTGGTAGCTCAGGTAGTCCGTGCAGGTGATGCTCGACAGCAGGTCGCAGCCGCCCTGGTCGCGCAGAACCTGCAGGGCTTCAATCAGTTGATCCGGAGCCACCTCCAGGTAGTCGGTGGGACCGGCGGACACCGGCTTGGCGTCGGGCAGGGCCTCCTGCACGAGGGCCAGGGTGCCGGCCACGTCCAGGGGACCGGCCACGGTGGTGGACGGGGCGACGATGTCGGACACGGGCAACCTCAACCCGCCAATCGGGCCGCGGCCCGTTCCTTGGCCTGGGCGATGCGGGCCTTGGCCTTCTCCCCCAAGTTGCGCAGGCCGCCGGGCACGCCGCCTTCGGCACGGTCGCCGCCGGTGTCGGCCGCCACGGCCTCGCCGGACATCGTCTCGGCCCGGATCAGGTCCGCCTGCCGGGGGTCGAAGATGTCGGGTCCCAAATGGGGCACGGGCACGAAGGCCGAACCTTCCCGCTTGTACCAGTCCGCCGTGGTCACGCTCTGCGTGTCCACTTTCTGGTGCATCTTCATGAGGCCGAACATCAGGGCCTCGGGGGTCGGCGGGCAACCGGGGATGTAGACGTCCACCGGGACGTACTTGTCGATGCCGCTGACCACGTTGTAGCCCTCCTTGAAGGGACCGCCGCCGGTCGCACAGGCCCCCATGGCGATCACGTAGCGCGGCTCGGCCATCTGGTTGTAGATGCGTACGATGGCCGGCACCATCTTCTTGGTCACCGTGCCGGAGACAATCATCAGGTCGCTCTGGCGCGGGCTGGGCCGCATGACCTCCATCCCGAAGCGGGACAGGTCGAAGCGGCTGGAGGCGGTGGCGATCATCTCGATGGCACAGCAGGCCAGCCCGAACAGCAGGGGCCACATGCTGGACCGCCGACTCCAGTTGTAGAGCCGGTCGATCGTGGTCACCAGGACGTTGTTGTTCAGTCCCTCGGGCACGGAAACCGAAGGGTGCAGATAGGATTCAACCTGATCTGTCTTCAGGTCCGGGAAGTTGGGGGGTGCAAGACTCATGCGCGCGCAAGAAACAGGCCGAAACGGCACCGGACAGCAAGGGGAGCGCGGATTTTACCGCAGCCGGAGTCAGCATACAACAACAACCCCTCGACATATGCGCGCGGACCCCAACCGCCGGCCGCAGCACCCCGGCTTCCCGGCCGACTAGGACGCTCCATGGCCTACTCCCTCAACGATCCCTACCGCCTGTACCGCTACGTGCTGCGCGCCAACGCCCTGCTGTGCGGTCTGGGCCTGGGCCTGCTCCTCCTGGGACAACCGCACTGGGCGACCGACCTGCTGGGCTGGCCCATGCCCCGGCAGACCCTGTGGCCGGTGCGGCTGGGCGGCGCCGGCCTGGCCGGCACGGGCCTCCTGTTCCTGGACCTGGCCGCCCAACCGGTAATCCGGGGGCGATCCTCACTGGTCGTGATTGCCTGCAACGCACTGCTGGCCGGCGTGGTCCTGACCGCCTATCTCACGGGAGACCTGGTACCGACGGCACCCGTCGGCATCGGCGTGTTGCTGATCCTGTTCCTGAACCAGCTCGTCTGCGTGGTGCTGCCCGTAACCTATCTCGGAGAGAATCTGAAGCCCTGAACCCGGGGGCGCTTCAGTCTTCGTCCACAAACTCGGCCACCGGGTTCTCGGTCCGGCCGTAGCCGTGCCAGATGCGGTAGCCCAACATGGACCGGAGGTGCTCGTCGGCGTTGGCCAGGACTGCGGGCGAGGTCCCCACGAAGTAGTTTTCCTGGGGACGATACTGCGGACCGCAGAAGGTGGTCAGGACGGTCAGGCGATCGTTGTCGGTGGTGTTGGCCCCGGTGCCGTGCCAGATGCGGCCGTCGATCACCAGGACCGTGCCGGCCTTGCCCGCCACGGACACGGTCGCCGTTTCGGGATGGTCCGCCGGTGGCTGGTAACCGAACAGGTGGCTGCCCGGCAGCACGCGCGTGCTGCCGGTCTTCTCGCTGAAATCCCGCAGGTACCACAACACGTTGACACAGGCGCACGGCGCAATCAGGACCGGTTCGGCCGCGGGCGGCACTGGTGCGGCGTCCCGCCGGATGGACCCCACCGGCATGGGGTTGACGTCGGCCTCGACGGGGGCCGGCATCCACCATTGATCCGTATGCAGGGGCATCGGCACCCCGCCCTTGCGTGCGATGTTGGCACCGTGGCTGGACAGTTGGAAGCACTCCCCCAGCAGGGCGCGCACCAGGTGCAGGACGGGTTCCTTGGACAGGAGGTCGACAAAGCACTGCCCCTTGTTGACGATCATCCAGACCCGCTGGTTGACCCCGCCGGCCTCGGCCCGGAACTTGTCGCGCGCCGTCAGGCCGTCCACCTCCTTGAAGTCCCCCCATTGCTGGCGGGGACCGCCGTCCTGGAACGCGCCGCCCCCGCCACGCCCTGGAGGCCCCCCGATCCGTGGCGGGGCCCCCCGTCCTGGACCGCCCCGCCCGCAGACAGTTCGCGGGCCGCCACGGACTGCAGGGTTTCCGCCAGCATCCCGGTTTCCTGTGGACTCAGCACCCCCTCCAACAGCGTGAAGCCGTGCACGTGAAGGTCTGCCAGGGCCTGTTCGGGATCCGTTGTGGCTGCGGGCAGGGCCCCGGTCTCTGTCTGAATCATGGTTCTCGACTCCTTCCGTCGTTCGGCCACCGCCCACGCGGGTGGACGGTGGATTTCAGTCCTGGCACGCTGTCGGCCCTAGCAACCGCACCGAACCTCCCGGCCCGGCCGGCCCGCCTCGCCGGCGGTGCCGTAGCCGTCGCGTTTCCACCAGTCGAGGCCGCCGATCAACTCGCGCACGTCAAAGCCCAGCTGCAGCAGTTTGAGAGCCGTCTTGGTCGAGGCATTGCAGCCGATTCCGTCGCAGTAGCACACGCAAGTGCTGTCTGTGGGCAGGGCCGCGACCGTTTCGGCGCAGATTTCCCGGTGGGGGAGGCTCACCGACCCCGGGATGTGTTCCGTCGCGAACGCCTCGCGCGAACGACCATCGACGACCACCACCGCCTCGCCGCCCTGCAGTGCCTCGTAGAGATCCCACGAATCAGTTTCATGGGACAGTTTGTTCCGGTAGTGGGCCAATTGCGCCTGTCGGACTTCGTCCATGCCAATCCTTGATGTCTTGTCGTCTGTCGGCGAGTCCGGCTACCGGAATTTTAACCCTTGCGGTAGGGTCGGTCCTGCCCCGACACGCTGTCCACGCGGCGGAAGATCCGCCGCAGCCGCTCCGCGGTGGCGGACGGCAGTGCGGGTCGGCGCAGACAGGCTGCATTGGCCTCCAGGTGCTCCATCCGGCCGGTTCCGGACAGAACCACGTCGATCCCCGGTTCCCAACGGCAGAAACGGTAGGCCGCTTCGGTCAAGGTTGCGGCATCGCCCTGCCGCAGGACGAAGTCCAGGGGCCGGTCGACATCGACCTCGGCGGCATCCACTTCGCCCGCCGCGATCAGGTCGCGGACGATGCGGGCCAGCACGGCCGGATTGCTGAAGGCGTTGCGCACGGCGAACATGCAGGTCACCCCGATACCGTGCTCCAGACAGAGCGGCAGCAGTTCCCGGCGCGCACTCTGGTTCAGGATGTTGAAGCCCACCATGAGCACATCCACCAGCTCGGGCGCGGTCCGCACGACGTCCAGCAGAACCTGGTGGGACGGGTCCGTATTGAAATGTTCGGAGATGGCGGCGGCCCTGATCAGGCCCTGTTCCTTGAGGCCCTGGAGGCCCGGCAGGATGGTCTCGAGGGCATGCCCGACATGTTCGGCGTACAGGCCGTGCACATAGTAGATGTCCAGATAGTCCAAGCCGGTGGCCTCGAGCGAGGCGTGGACGGCCCGTTCGTAGTCCGCCCACGGCACGGGGACCATGTCCTTGTGGCAGGAAACCTTGGAGGCAATCAGCAGGTCGCTGCGGGACACGCCGGACCCGCGCACGGCAGCCCCGACAATGCCTTCCGTACCGTAACCGGTGGCGGTGTCGATGTGGTTGACCCCGAGTTCCAGGGCGCGTCCCACGATGGCCTCGGACTCCTCGGCCGCGGCGCCGTAGCTCTGGCCCAGGCGGCTGTGCCCGCCGGAACCCAGACCCATGACGCTGCTGGGAAGCTTGAGATTGCCTAGGGAAGTTCGGTCCATCTACGGGAACCTGCGCGTGTGAGCGGAGCGGAGGACAGACGCCAATCGCACCGGCCGGACGACATCGGTGTCGGCGCCATGCCGCCTCCGCGGAAGGAGCCGGCATTATACGCCGGTACCGGATGTGGAAGATTGACGATCCGGTTCGCGTTTGTTCGGCCCCCGCCGACCCACCGGTGCACCACCTGTGGGTCGCGGTTGCAAGACGGTTTCCGGTACGCTCTAGAATCGGCGACGCGGTGAACCCTCCCGCTTCCCCCGCCGCGTCCCCGCCGCCAATTCCACCGCGGCGTCACCGGAATCCCCCACCGTGTCCCAAGCTTCCTCGTCCGCGTCCCGTCCACAGGACGACTTCCAGATCGGACAAATCGCGACCATTACCGGGGGACACACGATTCACGACGCCTTCAGTGCGTTCTTTCCGCCCCTGCTGCCGCACATCCAAACCCAGTTGGGCCTGTCCTACAGCCAGATTGGACATGTCAATGCAGTGATGCAGATTCCGTTTCTGCTCACACTGGTCCTGGGATGGCTCGCAGACCGCTTCAGCATCCGCAACTTCGTCATCTTCACGCCCGGCATTACGGCCACGCTGGTCGTGTCCCTGGGCATCCTGCCCAGCTACCCCCTGCTCCTGGCCACCGCCCTGCTGTTGGGCCTGAGCGTGGCCGCGTTCCACGCTCCGGCGCCGGCCATGATCTCCAACGTGTCGGGGCGCCGGGTGGGCCTGGGCATGAGCCTCTTCATGGGGTCAGGGGAACTGGGACGCACGATAGGACCGTTGGTCGCGGCGGTGGGCGTCGCGTGGATCGGTGTCCAAGGCCTTTGGCAACTGTGCATCGTCGGCTGGCTGGCCACCGCCGTGCTGTACTGGCGTCTGCACATGGTGGGCGCCAAGTCCCAACAAAGAGCCACCCCCCACTCCCTCCGGGTGTTCGTGGCCCAGGCCGCGCCGATGATGGCCCTGCTGACGCTGATGGTGGTGGGGCGCACATTCCTGCAAACAGCGTTCACCACCTACCTGCCGCTCTACATGCGGGATGTGCGCGGGATGACCACGTTCACCGAAGGCGCGATCACCCTCTCCATTCTTGAAGGGGCCGGCGTGCTCGGCGCCCTGCTGGCCGGCTACCTGGCGGACCATGTGCCGCGCCGCGTCCTCCTGCTGACGGCCTTCTGCTTTGCCACACCCCTGGCCTGGGCCTTTACCCAGGTCCCGACGGAATACATCTACTGGATGCTGCCGGCAGTGGGGTTCTTCTCGCTGTCCACCACCCCCGTCATTTTCACCATTGTGCTGACCCGCTTCCCGCGCAACCGGGCCCTGGCCAGTGCCTCGTTCATGAGCATGGGAGTCGGCAGTCGGGCCCTGGCCAACTGGATCATGGGCCTCGTGGCCGACACCTACGGCCTCGAGGCCGTGTACACCATGTGTATCATCATCGCGGCCCTGGCCATCATTCCACTGCTGTTCATGCGGCGCGAGGATCTGGAACAGGGATAGCCGCCGATCGGCCGCGAAGATCATCCGGACCTTAGGCCTTAATGTTCATTTGATACAAAGGGTTGTACATTCCCGTCTACAATTAACGTGCAGTCTCCTCCAAACCGCTGCCGGGCTGCACGGGCCGAACACAGCCCAGCAATTGCGCACGTGTCGACCGCACAACGTGACAGTGCCAACGCAGTTGCACCCGGTAGCAACTACTTTTTCCGCCTTGCCACGGCATCCCTGCCGACCGGCGCGCCGCCATGGCCTGTCCAGCGCACGCGGGAAGACCGTCCCTGACTCCGGCAGGCCCCGCAATGTCTCCGAAACACACTGTTGAGACCGGAGATTGGGCTCCATGACGACAACGAGTCTGGCCGGAGCCGTCTTCGGGCATACGGGCCGCGGCGACTACGGACACGGGCACGACGTTTGCCTCAACCTGCACCCGCATGTCGGCATCGAATCGATCGCGGATCCGGATCCGGCGGGACGGGAGGCGGCGGTCGCACGCACCGAAGCCCGGCGCGGCTATGCGGACTGGCGGGAACTGCTGGCCGCCGAACAGCCGGACATCGTCAGCATCGCGTGCCGCGATGTGCGGGATCATGTTGACCAGATCGTGGGCTGCGCGGAGGCTGGGGTGGCCGGCATCCTTTGCGAGAAGCCCCTGGCCGCGACCCTGGCGGAGGCGGACCGGGCCCTGGAGGCCTGCCAAGCCGGCGGAACCCGCCTGGTGGTGGCCCACCGCAAGGCCAGCGGCTACGAATTGCATGCGCGCGACATGGTTCGCAACGGCGAGCTTGGAGACCTGGTGGAACTGCGCGGACGCGGCAAGGGCGACCACAGGGCCGGAGGACAGGACCTGGCCGTCCTGGGTCCCCACATCCTGGACAGCATGCGCTGGATCGCCGGTTCGGATCCCCAGTGGGCGGTCGGCCACGTAACCCAAGACGGTTGCCCCGTGACCAAGGCGGACCGCCGTGAGGGAGACGAGGGCATCGGCGCGATTGCCGGCGACGCGCTTGTGGGGTTGTTCATGTTCGAGTGCGGCCTGCCCGCCACATTCACCTCGTACGCAGTGGCACAGGACAGCGGGGCGGCCCACTCCCAATGGTTTGGCTACGAGGTGTACGGCACCAAGGGAGCCCTGAGCGTGCGCAACTCCCCGGGCGGCCTCTGCTACCACTGTCCCACCGGCATGGCGGCCCCGGGCGAACAGGCACCATGGACGCGGGTTCTGTTGGACTCGTGGGAGAAAAACGCCGACGGCTCGGTGCGCGACGGCCACGCGCGCAACACGGCGAGCAACCTGATCATGGTCGAGGAGCTGGTGGCCGCGATCCTGCACGACCGACCCGTCACCCGCGCCTGTACCGGGCAGGATGCCCGATGGGCGCTTGAAATGGCCGTTGCCATCCACGCGTCGCACCTGTCCGGTGCACGCCTGGCCCTGCCCCTGGCCGACCGCGGCAATCCCTATGCCGACTGAACTCCGCCCGCGTCCCGTCAACCCCGATCCCATCCGCCATGCTGCTTGACCAACTGCGCCAGATCGAGAAACGGTTCGAGGATCTGTCCCGTCAAATGGCCGACCCCGAGGTAGCCGCGGACTACGGACGCCTGTCCGTCCTGGCCCGGGAACACAACCGCCTGGAGGAAGTGGTGGACGCCTATCGCCTCCATCGGCGCACGCTCCGGGAACTGGAGGAGAACCGGGAACTGGCGGCCGACGACGAGGATCCGGAACTGGCCGCCATGGCGGCCGAGGAAGTAACGGTCCTGGCAGAACAGGCTGCGCAGCAGGAGACGGACCTGAAGGTTCTGCTGCTCCCGCGCGACCCGCAGGACGACAAGGATGTCATCGTCGAGATCCGGGCCGGGGCCGGCGGCGACGAAGCCGGCCTGTTCTGTGCCGATTTGTTTCGCATGTACACCCGGTGGGCCGAGGACCATCGATTGAAGACCGAGGAATTGAGCCTCAGTTCCAACGGCATCGGCGGCATCCGGGAAGTGGTCTTCGCCGTCAAGGGCGAGCGCATCTACTCGCGGCTCAAGTTCGAATCCGGAGTGCACCGCGTCCAGCGGGTTCCGGTTACCGAGAGCCAGGGGCGGATCCACACCAGCACGGCCACGGTGGCCATCCTGCCGGAGGCGGACGAAGTCGAGGTGGAGGTTGACGCCCAGGACATCCGGATCGACATCATGCGCTCCAGCGGTCCCGGCGGCCAGAGCGTGAACACGACCGACTCGGCCGTGCGCATCACCCATCTGCCCAGCGGCCTGGTGGTCAGCTGCCAGGACGAAAAGAGCCAGCTGCAGAACCGGCTCAAGGCCATGCGCATCCTGCGCAGCCGTCTGTACGACCTTGAACTTCAGAGGCGGCAGGCCGAGCAGGGCGCGGCGCGGCGCTCGCAGGTGGGCAGCGGCGACCGCAGCGAGAAAATCCGCACCTACAACTTTCCCCAGGGTCGGGTTACGGACCACCGCATCAACCTGACGCTCTACAAGCTGGAAGACGTGATGAACGGCGACATCGACGGCTTCCTTGAACAGTTGGCCACCCGCGACCAGGCGGAGCAGCTGGCGGCCGTGGGCTCGAATCCGGGTGGCGGCTGACACACCCGACCTCCCGCACCTGATCAGGGAAGGCGCGCAACGCCTGCGCGGGTCCGGCTCGCCAAGCCCGGCACTGGACGCCGAGCTGCTGCTGGCCCACTGTCTGGGCACCTCCCGGAGCGGTCTCTACGCGCGGGCGGCGGGAGTGCCGGATCCATCCGTGCTGGCACACTGGCACCAGTGCCTGACGGAAAGGGAACGCGGCAAACCTCTTGCCTACATCACCGGCACCAAGGAATTCATGGGCTTGGAGTTCCAGGTGGACGAACGGGTTCTGATCCCGCGTCCCGAGACGGAACTGCTGGTCGAACTCGCCAGCGCCTGGCTCGACCGCTGCCGCAAACGCTCGCCCGCCGTCGCGGACGTCGGGACCGGCAGCGGTTGCATTGCCTTGGCGCTGGCCCACAGGCATGCCCGGGTGTCGGTGTTCGGTGTGGACCTCAGCCCGGCAGCCCTGTGTGTTGCTGAAGCCAACCGCGCCCGGCTGCGACCCGCCGGCCGGGTCTCGTTGCTTTCGGGCCACCTGTTGGACCCCTTGCCACAGCCAGTCGACCTGGTAGTGGCCAACCTTCCCTACGTGAAGGTCTCAGAGTGGGTGAATCTCCCCAACGGGATTCGGCTCCACGAACCGGAACTGGCACTGTTGGCCGATACGGATGGCTTGGACGTCATCCGAGAACTGCTGGAGGACCTGCCAAGCCACCTTTTGCGCGACGGAGCCGTCATGCTCGAACACGGACCGGACCAGGGAGCAAACGTTCGGCATCTGCTGGGTGGAATGGGCTGTTTCACCGTCATATCGACCCAATTGGATTTGGCCGGGCGCGACCGCTGTACCGTCGGCCTTGGACACCATACACCCGCATGAACCGCAGTCGACAGCCTGGTCGAAGGGGGTCCGTACCGCTGCGAGCTCCCGCCCGTCCTATGGTCGAGGGATGGCGATGCGGCAGGCACAGCCATTGCTCAAACCAGGCGCGGTGGTCCCGGCCGAACTCCTCCACCTCCACCTGGGTGTCGGCGCCGCCGATGACGGCGGGTCAGCACCAGGAACAGAATGGACGTGAGCGGGTGCCTGCGCGCATGGGCGCTGCGGAGATCCGACACGCCTTCCAGACAGCTCCGCAGGGGCGTGGCCAGGCAAGGGGCCATGGCGGAACCTCCAGGGCGTCAATAGGCAGCCTCGATCCTGGACAAATCCGTCTCGCAACGCAATCTTGCGATTGCCCTGGGGCATATATCGAATAGTTGACAGTCGAACTCTTGTGCTACAATTCCTGTGAAAGAGAGGATCCGACTGCGAACCGGGCCCTCGACCGGACACGGTGAAGATGACACCATGACCAGCACCCCCAAGTCTACAACGCAAGAGTCCCCGACCGTCACACGGACGCTGCGCGTGCGTCTGTATCCCGGCACGGCCGCAAACGGCCAGTACCTCGAACAACTGGCCGGAGCCTGCCGGTTTGCATGGAATCATGTGCTGGCCGGGCACGAGCGCGACTACCGCATGTGGAAGGCGTTCGACAAGCCGGGGGAGGGTCCCGGCAGTCCGACCTTCTTCACGCTGGGCACGCGGTTCACGCAGTTGCGGAACGCACCCGGCCACGAGTGGCTTCAGGACTACAGCTACGAAATCGTCCGGTACGCCTGCAAGTACATGGGGGACGCCTACGCCGCCTTCTTCGACCCGGACCGTCCGGACCACGGACGTCCGCAGTACAAGGCCAAGCACTACACACAACCCGCCTTCACGATCCCGTCCCGCGTGCGCATTGAGGACGGCCGCCTGTACATCCCGAAGAGAGGCTGGATGCGTCTCGGTCCCATCCCCCGGTATGCCGACGGCCAGCCGCTGACGGTACGGGTCAAGCAGGAGTCGGAGGGCAAGCAACCGAAGTGGTACGCCTACATCGTGTTCAAGGTGCCGGTCGACCACCCGGACGTATGCCGGCCCGCGGAGTCCGGGGCGGTCGGTGTCGACCGCAACGTGGGGCAGGCCACGGACAGCACCGGAGCCGTCCACGCAATTCCCGACTCTTCCGTTGAGGACGCCAAGATCAAGCGGTACCAGCGCAGGATGGCCCGGCAGCAGAAGGGCTCCAATCGACGCCGCGGGACCGGTGGGAAACTACGCAAACTGCAGCGCAAGCGCGCCCGTCGGCGGGACACGGCCACACACCAAATCAGCCGCAAGATGGCGGACACCGCCCACACGGTCGTCATGGAAGACCTGAACACGAAGGGCATGACGAAGAGTGCGCAGGGCACGGTCGAGAACCCCGGCCGGAACGTGAAGCAGAAGGCAGGGCTCAACCGTGCCATCCTGGCGTCGGGCTGGGGACAGCTGGAGCGCAAGCTCGAGTACAAGGCCGGGCAGGTTGTGTATGTGGACCCGGCCTACACTTCACAAGCCTGCAGCCGTTGCGGGCACACCGCCAAGTCAAACCGACCGTCGCAGACGGTATTTCGCTGCGGAACCTGCGGGTTCCAGGCGAACGCCGACCACAATGCGGCGCTCAACATCCTGGTGCGGGCGGGACTTCCGCCCACACCCGTTTCGGCCCGCGGGACTGGGGCAGCTGCACGGCGAGGAGCGCTCCCTCCCTGGTCG
>MPMO01000005.1 GCA_002238555.1 Caldilineaceae bacterium bin34 | reverse complement strand
GATGAAGACGGTGGGCGGTTTCCGGCGCACCCGCTACCGGGGCGTGGCACGCACGGGCCTGGCCGGCTACCTGGTGGCCACGGCCTACAACCTGGTCCGCATGGCCAATCTGCCACCGGAGCCGGAGACCGCAGGCGTGCCGCCCGGGTGACCCGCCGTGGGCTCTGCGCGCCCTCCAGGGGTGCCACGGGGCCTGCGGGACCCGCGAAGCCCGCGCGTGGGGCCGCGCCGGGGGTTTCAGGGTCCCCCGGACCGCCTATACACCGCGTCCGCGCACCTTTGGGAGTACCGACGGCATCCCAAACCTATTCTTCAGCAGCCTGCTATGGGCCGCCACCTGAGAGGGAGGGCCCTCTGCTTGGGGTCATGGTGACCGGTATCAGGTCCCCACTGAGCCGGCGCCTTGCACGCGGCTCCCAAACGTCCGCAGCCGACCGTCCCGGACTGCTGAACCGATGCCGGCCGGTGAGCACAGCCCGACGTCAACCGGACCAGCCAAGAGTCCCTGGCAACACTGGGCAAGCTTCCCAATACCCCCTTTTCGTTTGGACTTCTAGGGTGTCGTATCATGGCAAGCGCCGGGTAGGCTGCATTCTTCGAGAGACTTCGCTATCATTGGTGCGTAACCATTCGAACTGCATTGGAGCGTCGATCGGTCTTCGCCAGCAACGTGACGTACAACCTGGATTGGTGCAAGCCTATCGATTCGAATTTGCCCACGTTGATGCTAGGCGCAGAATGCTATAGAAATGCGCGATGCCTGACCATAGCACCTTCGCAAACCTGATCTGGAAAATTGCCGATCTACTCCGGGGTCCGTATCGGCCATGGCAGTATGAACGTGTTATGTTGCCCATGACCGTGCTGCGACGTTTCGACTGCGTGCTCGCGCCGACGAAGGCTGAGGTTCAAGCAGAGTACGAGCGACGCAAGGACAGTATGGGATGCGAAGCTCTGGATGCTCTCTTGAATCGAATAGCCGGCCAACGCTTCCACAACCATTCAGGGCTGGATTTCGAGCGGTTAAAGGGGGATCCTGACAACATCAACCATCACTTGGTCAGTTACATCGAGGGATTCTCAGAGAACGTGCGCGACCTCTTTGATTTCTTCGAATTCGGGACTGAAATTGAGCGGATGAATGAGTCGAACATTCTCCACTTGGTCGTCTCCCAATTCTCTGGAGTGAACCTGTACCCGGAGACTGTGCCGAACGAGCAAATGGGGCTCATATTCGAGAATCTGATCCGTCGCTTCAACGAGCTGGCCAACGAAACCGCTGGCGACCACTTTACACCGCACGAAATCATTCGCCTGATGGTGAGCCTCTTGTTCATTGAGGACGACAGGCTGCTCGCTGCTCCAGGCACAGTGCGTAAGCTGCTGGACCCCGCCTGCGGCACTGGCGGGATGCTCGCGGAGGCGCAGAACTACCTGCGCGAACACCATCCCTCGGCACGGCTTTTCGTCTATGGCCAGGACTACAACCTCCGCGCCTTTGCCACTGCCGCCTTGGACATGCTGATAAAGCAGGTAGACTACAATGGCATGGACACCAATGTCCGGTACGGCAACAGTTTGACCGAGGATAAGTTCGTGGGTGAGACATTCGATTATTTCTTGACCAACCCATCCTTTGGTGTGAGTTGGAAAGGGCAGCAAAAGGAGGTCCGCCAAGAACATGACCAACTCGGTTTCGATGGGCGGTTTGGCGCCGGGTTGCCACGCGTGAACGACAGTTCGCTACTTTTTCTTCAGCACATGTGGCACAAGCGCGAGTCGGTTCAGCCGAAGAACCGCAAGTACGGTTCCCGCCTTGCAATCGTGTTCAGTGGTTCGCCGCTTTTTACAGGTGGTGCCGGCTCAGGTGAGAGCAACATTCGCCGGTGGCTGCTCGAAAACGACTGGCTCGAAGCTGTCGTCGCATTGCCGGAGCAGATGTTCTATAACACTGGCATTGGAACCTTTGTGTGGATCGTAACCAATCGCAAGGAAGCGCGACGCAAAGGCAAGATACAACTTGTCGACGCTCGTGATGTGTGGTCTGCTGGCAGTAGCGCCGAGAACAAGCGTAGCTTGGGTGGCAAGCGCCGCCACCTCGCCGATTCGCAGATTGATGAGATCATGCGCCTTTACGTCCGATTTGTGGACAGCGACCGCTCGAAGATCTTCGACAACGCTGAATTTGGATTTACCCGCGTGGCCGTGGAACGACCGCTGCGCCTGCGCTACCAGATGACTACCAATGACAAAGCTCGCTTCCTCGACGCGTGCCCGCATCTGCTCGACGACGTTCAAGCCATTGACGAGGCACTCGGACGGGACCCAATACGTGACTGGAACACAGTGTGGGCGCACATCGAAGACGTATTGTGTGCGAATGGGTCGTACTGGAAAGCGGCGGAGCGACGCCTCTTTCGCAGCGTCTTCACACAGAAAGACCCAAATGGTGAGCCGGTCTCCTCAGGTGCCCACGACGGCAGCTACGAACCCGACCCGGCCCTCCGCGACTTTGAGAACGTTTCCCTCAAGGATGATATCGATGCCTACTTCGAGCGTGAGGTCCATCCCTATGTACCGGACGGGTGGATGGACCGGACCAAGGACAAAATCGGCTACGAGATCAACTTCAATCGACATTTCTACAAATATACGCCACCGCGTACTTTGGAGGCAATCGACGCGGAACTGAAGCAGGTGGAGGTCGAGATAGAGCGGCTAATGCGGATGGTTGTGGAATGATCGCAAACATTGCAGCTAGACATAATTGGGTGGATGTACGCTTCCGCTATCTGGCAGACGTTCAAAAGGGTTGCTTGCCATCGCCCGTGACCGATACGCGCCTTGATATGGCGCGAGTTCCTTATTTGACCATGGAGTATTTGCGTGGAGAGAGTAGTGAACCAACTCTTGTTCCTCTCAACGAAAGATCAGTCGTGGCCGGCGACGACTCCATTCTGCTCCTTTGGGACGGGGCGAATGCCGGTGAGTTCTTGCGTGCTAAACCGGGTGTTGTTTCTTCTACCTCGGCACTGGTCACTCCGAGATCTGTTGATTCCACTTACTTCTATTGGGCATGCAAAGGCCAGGAAGACCGAGTTCGTGCGCAAACTGAGGGAATGTATCTTCTCCACGTAAATGGGGATTTCCTTGCAGACATCCGAATAAGTGTGCCTCCTCTGCCACAGCAGCGCGCCATCGGCGACTACCTCGACCGCGAGACAGCACGGCTTGATGCGCTTGTTGTCGCCAAGGAGCGCGTGCTTGACTTACTGGCTGAACGACACCGGGCGCTCGTCACCTACGCTGTCACGCGGGGCGTTGATTCGGACGCGCAGCTCCGCGCCTCCCAGGTCTCTTGGCTCGGCAATATCCCTGCACACTGGAAGGTTGAACGCGTGAAGTGGCTATTGTCTGAGCGTGCGGAGCGCTCCGAGACTGGAGATGAGGAACTCCTAATGGTCTCGCACATTACTGGTGTGACTTCCCGTTCTGATAGTGACGTCAACATGTTTGAGGAGGCAACGACTATGAGATACAAGCTATGTCATTCAGGTGATTTGGTAGTCAACACCCTTTGGGCATGGATGGGCGCAATGGGTGTGTCTCCGGTTGATGGCATGGTGAGCCCGGCATATAACGTTTATATCCCCGGACCGCGTCTATTGTCTGGTTACATAGATGCTCTGGTGCGCATGCCTGCTTTTGTCCAAGAGGTTAAACGGTATTCCAAAGGTGCATGGTCGTCAAGATTGCGGCTCTACCCTGAAGGTCTGTTCGAGATTTCACTTCCTGTGCCACCGCTACACGAACAGGAGGAAATTGTCGCTCAGATCCGATACGAAACCAGCAAGCTGTCTCATCTGCAAAGCGCGACCGAGAGGAGCATAGCTCTCCTCAAGGAGCGTCGCTCCGCCCTCATTTTCGTTGCTGTCACTGGGCAAGCAGACTTGGGGAGGGATGCATGAAAGTTTCCTCCTTGCAACTCACCAATCTCCGTCCAATCAGTTCGGCAGTGTTTAGATTTCAACCCGGTTTCAACCTGATAGTTGGAGTAAACGGAGTCGGGAAGTCCAGCGTGTTGGATGCACTGAGCGTATGCCTGTCGGCTTACGTAAAGGAAGCGAACGGGTTGCGCGTGCGGAAAAAAAGTGGATTTTCCCCTGACGACATTCGGATCGGAGCGAATGTTCTGAGCGTGGAGTGTGTTTCACAGATCGGTTTCAAGGAGTACCGCTACTTGATCCACATCCCCCGCGAAACCAGTGTACCACAACAGGAACGGGACGGATTGCCTCGCGAACAAGTGTATGACACGTTTTCGCAGTCGGCATTTTGGGGGGATCGGCCTCAAGCGGCAACGGGTAATGAGCTCGAAGGCCGTCCACTCGCTGTGCTGTTCTCCACCAATCGGGCTGTCCCTTCAAGGCGAGCACCGAGCAAGCGCAGTGCAGCTGGAGGCCCGGGTGCTGCATTTGGGGATGCGCTCTCCAGCCGGGAGTTGCGCCTCGGGGAAATTGCGGCTTGGATGCGTGCGCAGGGATCTCTAATGTCTGAATACCCTTCGGCCGCCACGGTGCTTGTGACGTTGGAGAACACAGTTCGTCGATTTTTGGAAGGGTACACTGACCTCCGTGTAGACATTGGAGGAAGAGAGCTGCTCATTGACCGGGAAGACAACACGGTCAAGGTCTGGCATATGTCCGATGGCGAACGTGGTATTTTGGCACTTGTGCTTGATCTAACGCGACGTCTTGTCCAGGCCAATCCCGAAATGGATGATCCAACTGCAGAAGCGGAAGCCGTGGTTTTGATCGATGAGATCGAGCTGCACCTACATCCGTCATGGCAACGATCCATCGTTAGCAATCTGGAATCCATGTTTCCCCGCTGTCAGTTCATTGCCACCACACATTCGCCTCAGGTGATCGGCGAAGTCGACCATAAGCACATCCACATAATGACCAACGAAGGAGTTTATTCGCCTACACATTCATTTGGCGTGGATTCAAGCAGGTTGCTCGAAGAGGTTATGGATGCCGAGTCACGCACAGTAGACGTACGGGACTTGCTCTTGCAGGTGTCTTCTGCAATCGGTAAGCAGAATTACAATGAAGCTCGAGACCTGGTAGTGAGCATCTCTGATTTGTTGGGAGAGATCGACCCTGAAGTCACTCGAATTCAGACACTCCTGGATTTCTTGGAGGATACGGAATGAAGTCGATCGTGAAGGGAAGCGAACCTGTGAGTCTGCTGCAGCACCGACAGGCGCAACACAGCAACTTTGACAACTTCGAGGATAAGGATCTTTTGAGGGAAGCGCTGGTTGCCGAGCAACGAGGGCTTTGCTGCTACTGCATGGGTCGAATACGTCCATCGAGTGAATCGATGAAAATCGAACATTGGCGATGCCAAGCCAACTATCCTGATGAGCAATTGAGATACAGGAACCTTCTCGGTGCCTGCAAGGGTGGTGAAGGACAGCGCGACAGGCATCAGCACTGCGACACTCGGAAGGGGAACCGCGATCTGCGGTTGAACCCTGCTGAGTCGGCGCATCAAGTCGAAGCACACATTCGATATGCGGTTGATGGCTCGATTCTTGGAAACGATCCCGAATTCGATTGTCAACTCAATGATGTTCTGAATCTCAATCTTCCGTTGCTTAAACAACAGCGCAAGAGTCTGCTTGATGGCGTACTGGGCTGGTGGAAAGCTGAGAGGAACCGACTTAAAACATCTGTGCCACGAGACCGCCTGATTCGGAAGCGGGACAAATATATGGATGGGAGTGGACAACTTGGACCTTATAGCCAAGTCGCTGTATGGTGGCTGAACCAACGGATATCGAGATGACCCCGTGAATGAGGTTCGACCTCCAAGTCTTCCTGGAACCGGTGTGGAACCGGCTTTGGGCCTGGGCCGGGCTGCGCCGACCCTGCAGAAATACCCGGAGGCCCTGCTGGCCCTGCTCGGAACCGGCCCCATCGAGCCCCAACCTACCTGATTCGCCGCGGCCCACCCGTTTCCGGCATCCGCGACCCCGGTCCAATCCCGCCGGAGCGACCGCTTCTGCCAACGTATATCTCAAAAACTGTTCGCACCATTGGGGACACTGCCCACTTTGTCGGCTGCGTGGGCAGCCGCTGTATGTCTGCCGCGGTCAAGGAAGGATCCCGCGCGGGCGATTGATGTTTCGGGCCGAGGCTGTGCCGTCCGTTTCCGGCAAGTGTCTTCCGGCCCCGTGCGGGGTACGGTTTCGTCGGATCGGGAGCGGGTCTTCGTGGTCCAGGCCTCCTGCACGCGCCACAAAACCCGGCTGTCCTCCCGGACTGTCCCGGTCGGACATTCTGCGAAGCGGCAGTTCGGATCCGCGTTGCCCCGGCGGTTCCGGAATGCAGTGGCCTACCGGCCGTTGTCATCGGGCCCGACGGGTGTATCCGGCATCGGCAGGGACCGCCGGCGGACCGTGCCTGTACCAGTGGGCGGCAACCTGGTCGCGATTCCGTGTGGGCAGTGCGGGCAGGAGGCTGTGCAGTGCGGCCACAGCCATCTTCGCCTCGCCTTCCTTCAGACTTGCCGTTCGGGTTTCCTGCAGTTCCCGCGCGTGCCGGTCCCGTTCGACCTCTCGCGTGTGCTCGGCTTCGCGCCAGCGGCCCCGGGCTTTGTCCCACCACTGGAAGTGCGCCATCCTCCGCACATTCGGCTGCCACAGGCGCACCTGCGTGCCGCACACGCGGCTGAAGCCGGCCGCCGCGTCCATCGCCTGTCGATACGTCCCGTCCGGCTGCAGCCGGAAGAGCCGGAGTTTCGCGGGCGAACCGGGATCGTCCGCCTCGGGGTCGGGCAGGTCCCCGGGATGGCAGGCCAGGTACTCGACAATGCCCAGGGCCGCATACCGTGCCGGCTTGTCCTCCAGGTCCCGGACCTCGGAGGTGGGCGGCACGATCTCGGCCACCGGTTCCCGGCTGCATGCGCGGTGGCGGCTGTGCCAGCCGGCAGCCGGCTGCCGGCTGGACGCCCACGACCCCAAACGCTTGGCGGCCTTGGTCGGCTGGTGCCCCGGGAACTGCCCGATTTCGTGGAAGATGTACCAAGGACCGGACGCGGCGAGCCGCTGGTCCTGTTTCTGCCACCCCACGCCCTCTGTCCGGTCAACGCCGACGGCTGCTTCCTGGACCCCTTCGACCGGGCGTACGACGACCTGGTTCCGGTGTTTGGCCGGCTGGTCCCGCCGTGACGGGCACAACACCGTCCGTCGTTTAGGGGTCGAGCGGCATCTCCGCCACGGCCTGCACCAGCCACGTCCCCAAGGCCACCAGTGGACCCGCGGCCAGGGCTGCGGCGACCCACCCCAGCGCCCGGCCCTTGCGCGGCGCGCGCACGACGGCGCAGGCCAGCAGGCCCAGGGTCAGCGGCGCCAGCAGCAGGAAACCGTCCGTCCAGACCATCGCGGCGGCCAGGCCCGTGGCGGCCGCTGCCAGGATCCCGCTCCCGTGCAGAATTCGCAGGCCTGGGCGGTCAGGCGGCTGATCGTTGGGTTCCATCTCAGCCCCCGAACAGAAGATCCCAGGCATTGTCCCCCCAGTTGCTCTCCCGGCTGTACAGTTCCGTGTATCCGCACTGTTCGCAGATGCGGGCGCGGAACCGGAAACGTTGCATGTCGAGGAAGCGGCTCCAGTCGTCGCCGGTGGTGCGGATAGTCTCCTCCCGGTGTGTCTGGCCCCCGCACTTCGGACAAGCCGGGTCCGGGGGCGGCACCGCGGTGGGAGCCGTCGCGTCGGATGTGCACCGGTTGGACTGTGATTGCGACATGGCCGATTATTATCCTGATAAGCCGAGGAATATGAGATCATCGTACCATTCGACGATGGGGTTTGGCAAGTTTATCAGTACATATTTTCAAATATGGAAGTGTCGATACCATGGGCTTCATTGGAGGTCCAACGGCCTCTTGGCGTGTCGGGTGAGCACGGACAGTCTTGGGATCCGGAGCGGTCCTGCCCCAGTTGGCGGCCATTTCGGGTTCGGCGTGCCCCAAGACAGGGCATCGATAAGGAACGATGTGTGGGTTCAACACAAGCCTTTTGATTGTGCGAAACCTTGTGCAAATACCTTTGTCAAGGACGCTTCCGGTCCCGAACGCCTGGTGGCTTTGGCTGGCTGGCACTCTGGGAGCTGCCCAATTTCGTGGAAGATGTGCCAAGGACCGAACGCGGCCCTGGGCGTCCGAAGCCTGAGTGTGCCACTGGGGCCAATATGAATCTGAAAAGCGTGTCCTTGGGGCAGGGCAATCGCATGCTAATTTGACAGGACCCTGAGCAGGTATCCGTCGTTCCAGCCGGCCTGCTTGCGCTTGGCGGCGATACCGCCCTTGGCAGTGGTCTCGCGGTGCAGTGGAGCCCGGAGGCGTTCCGGGAACAGCGGCGGCGGTGTTGGCATGTCGGGAGTGGGCGGGACCGCGCACAAGGGGATTCGCCGGTCCGGAGGGTGGTCTGCACGAGGGATGGGGGCATCCGTGACCGTGGGTGCGCAGGGTTCCATGCCAGGCGGTTCGGCGCTGCTGCAGGTGCCGGCCCTGCAGCAGCACGTGTGCGGTCACGGCGCCTCAACTGAAGAGTCCCGGCAGGGCGGGGTCGGTGCGGGCGATGGCCGGGACCGACCACCGGTGCTGCGTCTCCCCGCCCAGGTGGGTGCACACGGCTTGGAACGCAGCCTCGATTCGCCAGCATCGCAGGAACCAGGCCATGATCGTATGGGGCGGGCGCTGCGGGCAGGTACAGGGCAGGGCAATGGGTGCTCGGACGCTGGCCGGGCCGGCTCCGGAGCGTCGTGTTGGAGCGTATTCCAGGGACTTGCGCTGGCCGTCGTACCGGCGCACGCGGATCGGCCAGCTGTTAGCGCAGTGAGGGTTGGCGGGCCTCCTGGCACCGGGGATGCGCCCTCGCTGTCCCGGTCGTCGAGAGTGCGGTGTCCAGCCGCAGGTGTACGACGGCCGTGATCAGGAGAATGTCCTTCAGGTATTAAGCCGGGCCTGGGGCCGACGCGGATCGTCGCTCTCGGAGAGCAGCGAAACCAGGGGCATGGGGGCGCTGTCGGCCATGGGAAAGACGCCCAGGGACTGGATCATGGTGCATGAACGGCACCGGAATTGCGCCTATGTGTACTATGTCCGCCTCTGGCGAAGTGCAGGTCCTTTGGCATCCGTAGTGGTTCCGTCCATGTCGGTGCCGTTCCTGTGTCTGGAACCAAATCGCAAGCTGTCAAGGAAACCTGCATGCCGCCCGCGCGCAAGATCGCTACATTCCATGACGCTCTCTTTCTGAAGACCATGGAGGTGAAGGTGGCTGCCGCGGCTTGGCTAGAGGCCAGGCTTCCCAGTGACTTGGCATCCAGGATCGACTGGTCGACGCTGTCCTTCCGCAATGAGACCTATGTGGACGAGGAACTGCGGTACGGCTCCGTGGATGCCCTGTTCGATGTTCAGTACAATGGCGAGGAACGGCTGTCGCTCTATGTGCTCGTGGAGCACCAGACGGACGTGCAGCGGCTGATGGTGTTGAGAATATTGCGGTACTGTCTCCGCATCTGGGAGCGGGAGGCTGCCAATCGGCAGCCTGAAGGCAACCTCACGCCCATCGTGCCGGTCGTATTTCACCAGGGCAGGCGGAAGTGGAGTGCGGAGACGAGTTTCGAGACCCTGTTTCCGGAGCAGGTGCGTCGTTGGGCAACGACACCCAGATTCACGCATGTGCTGGTGGATCAGGCGGGGATTTCCCCTGCCGAGGTGCGGGGCGGGCACCGGGGCCGGATCATGGAACTATCCCTGGCCATAGCCTTCGGCTGGCATGTGCGGGAAGCACTGCCGCTGTTGCGACAGCTCCTGGAACAGCTGCCCCCGCAGGAGGCTCCCGACAACTATCGCGGGTTTGTTGGCAACTATCACCACTTGACGGGTACGGAGGACATGGTGGAAGAATACAAACAGGCGGTTGGGGACATTGACCTGAGCCTGCTCGACGGTACGAATCCCTACGACCTGTTCCTGCTCGATGGGGCCAAGCAGAAGTTCGGCCCCAAGCTGACAAATGCCTTGGAGGATGCCCGGCGCGAGGGCATCGAACGGGGCACCAACCAATCCGAGTATGCCATCGTGTCCAGGATGCTGGACCAGGGGATGGACTGGCAGGTCATCGAGCAACTTACCGGCGTGGATGAAGTCCGGTACCGGGAACTGGCGCCGCCGGCAGCCAACGGGGCGCATGGTGCATCAGATTGACGGGGTTGAGCCGGAGCCTGCTCCATGCCCTGTCCGTGTGCCACACCGTGGCCCGTTGCCGGTTGGTTCCACAGCGTCCCGTCCCGGGATCGGTGATTGGCTCCGGATGTGGCTTGATCGCTCAGTGGCCATGCAGCGGAACTTGCGACTTCGAAACCAACGGTGCCGGGATGGTGGTTGGGAAGCATTCGGCATGACCCGATCCCCGCGGCTACCGTGCCAACGGGACTGCTTCGGGACAGATGCCTGCGGCGATCGGGATGGGACCTAACAAACCCGGCCCCGGGGATGCGCGGCTGACGGCAACTGCGTTGAAAGTCAAGTCCCTGGCACATAGTCCGGGGAAATACCCGCCAGGGCGGCCCGCAGTGTGGGCTGGTTCTCCTTGACGGTCGGCACATGGTCGGCCTGCTGCGGCAGGATGTGCTGGGCCGGTTCCTTCAGGCAGCCGAGGGCATCGATGGTGACAGTGGCATCGCCGGGTTCAACAGAGCCGGTATCTCGGGAATGGCCGTTGGTTTCTTGGACTGGCCGTCCAAGGCCGGCTGCGCTGGCACCGGCCGGCTCTCACTGGTGTAGGCACTGACCGTGTGCAGGGCCGATGGGCCGTGGCTTCGGTGGTGCGAATACCGGATGGTCTGGCCGTTCAAGGCCACTACCCGACTGGCCACCAGGCCGTGTGGGGCCTGTACCCAGTGCGCAAGCCCCGCCTCCAACAGCTCCGGGTCGAGAAGAAACAAAGACCTGTCCAAAGGTATCGTGGGAGGGAATGCCATGCGGCAGATGCAGTCACTGCTCGAACCAGTCACGATGGCCCACCTCCCCCCGAGTGTCGGTGCTGCTGCTGACGGCTCGGTGCCGGGCAGAGGATGGACGTGAGTGGGTGTCTGCGCGCTTGGATACCGGGGGGCTCGGACACGCCTCCGGACAGATCCGCGGGGACAAGGCCGGGCAAGGGGCCATGACGGGAACTTCATGGTATCAACAGGGTGCCGCGATCCTGGATGAGTTCCCCTGTAACGCAATCTTGCGATTGCCCTGGGATCTGGAACGAGTTGTGCAGCCAGTGCGGACCGAGGTGCACAGGACGAACCCCTGGTGGCTGGCCATACGCCTCTCGTAGCGCGTGGCGACGCGGCGGTCCTGCTTCAGCCAGTCGATGGCCCGTTCCGCGACGTTGCGATCCCGATACCGCTCCCGGCCGTTGGCGATCGGTACCCCGAGTCACGAGGTGGTAACGCAGGCTGTTGGCCTTATGGTGCAGCGCAAGTGCAGGACGAGCAGTTGGGAAGGACGCTGGGCAATGCTGAATTCCGGGGTTGTCTTGCCTGAAACGGACGGGAATCGGGAACCTTGATGGCTGGGCGGAGGTTGGGGGACGGGAGATCCGCCGTCGGCACTGGAGCGCGCCGTTGTGAAGTACCCCGCGCGCCACACCAGGGTGCGGGCAAGGCGAAGATGAATTGCGACGCTTTGCTCATCTCCCCTCCCGCCGGTTCAGTCAGGGCAATCGCCATTCTGACTGGAGGCGTGGCACCTGGGTACAGAACAGGTCTTCGAAAAGCCGGAACTGGCCCTCGGAGCCGGGAACACATCCCCTCGGAGGTCATTGCGGCCAAGCGCGTCCGGGCCTGTGTGCGCAGAGTCGGGGCCTGCCTGCTGGAAGTCCTGTCTGCATGGTACGTGGTAGCCCGGAGCCGAGCCTGCGGCCGTTGTCGTGGCCTGGGGTCTGTGCCCGGGCAGGGCCGCAGGGCCCCTCCTTGGTGTCATCTCACCCACCCCCGGCCAGGCCCTCGTCGTGGGCCTGTATCCGGTCCCCATCGAGCCTGATGCCCCACTCGCCGCACCGGTTTCGGGAGTTTCTCTCTGTTATCCCGATGGGGCCGATCACCTGCATTTATGACGTTGTGCGATGCATCCTGTGCAGAAGGATGTTGGCTGATTGGCTTGTTTAGTTATCGAATTCAGTGTCCGATTGTTGCACTCATGGTCACTTAATTCATTTTTTGCTTGTCTTCGACTTAAAAACAGAATTCGACTGTTTCGCCGGTTCAGTTGGCAGTGAGGCACAAACGCGCTACGTTTTAGAGAGAGGCGTCGAAGCGCATCTATGTGAACTGCAACACGGGGAAATACACCGTGACCAAAGAATCCCGCTTGCTGGGGAGCGCCTTGCTGGCGCTTCTGGCATTGGCTGTAATCAGTGGAGGCAGCTGGGCAGGTGGCGACCTGTTCGATGCCGACTACTCGGACTGTCCCGTCGGCACCCGTTTGCGGGACGGCCAGATTGCAGACTTGACAGTAGCCCGCGTCTCCGATGAGGCGGATGAAATCAACGTCGCGTGGGCGATCACCGATCCTGCGACTTGGGGTCTGGGCCCCAACACCTATAGCGCGTCCCTCGTGGCGATCCTCGACGACAACCACGGTAACCCTGTGGCCCAGACGCTGTCTCTCGGTTCGAGGAAGGTCACCTTCGACGAGGTCAAAACCGGTACCGCGGTGACGGTGCAGCTGGCGATCGTGGTTGCTACGTCGGATGGCGACTACGTCGTCAGCGACATTCTGGAGACGAGCGTCAACCAGAGCCTGACGGAGCCCTCCTTCGGCGGCCGGTGGCATCAACTCGTTGAAGGCACACCGGGATCGAATGACGTTACAAACGATGTTGATCTGGACCAAGCCGGACATCAATACGACACCAGACAGATCGCCGGCGGCATGATGTACTACGTCGGCTACAACGAGAACTTCGCGAACTACCGGAAGGGGACGGCCGTATACACGCACAAGCCTGCGACCCCGCGGTTGAGAATCGGTCTGGCCCACTCCGCCAACGAGACCGATGGCGAGCGTGACGACGTTGACTTCGATGCCTACATCATTCGCATTGCTGACGCTGACGGCGATGTGGTGGCTGAAGGCGACGACATGGCGACGATCGAGTCAAACTACGGGTTGGGACGCAACAGCCAGAGTGATGAAACACAAGAGACACTCAACAAGCTGTTCGTTCACGACATGCAGTATCCGAACTATCCGACCTTCTCCGCCACCGGCACGATCATCAGGAACGCGGACGGAACGGCCCTGGATCACGCAACGAATTTCACATTCGTGACAGGCACTCACTGGGACAGTGGCATCACCCTGACCAACATGCGCGTCGTGGACGGTGCCAGGATAAACGTGGGGGCACACGCCCTCCCTGAGAACGTTCTTGTCCGGGAGTCAACCAGAAAGGTGACTCCGGCTTCGATTTCGATTGTCAAGGTCGGCACGACTGGCGATGGCGAATCCCAATACCGAGACCCGGGTCAGCTGTTCGCCCATCCGCCGGATGAGCATCGCGATTTTCCGGTCGATACGTTGATGAGTGACGAGACCTACACCATCACGGCCTAGGCCGTCAACGAAGACGACGAAGTCATCAGTCCGGTGGCAACGCTCAAACTGCACCCGCTCGCAAGGACGGTCAACCTTTCCGCCACGACCGGGTTCCAGGACTACCTGAACCCCACGGACGTCACCACCGGCACGTTGATTGTCACTGAATTCACGGTGCTCAAGTAGCAGGTTGGGAACCGTCGGCTGCAGAACCGTGTTGCGGCCTTGGCGGGACTTTGTACTAAAGCGATCCCCTGTCTGCCCAGGCGGGCGGTAGGTTGGGGATGCGGGGATCCCGGCCGCATCCCGGTTGCGGTTGTGTTCAGGCGGTGCCGTGGAGGATGGCCCGGAGGCGTTCCGGGAACCGCGGCGGGCCATTGAGGGAATGGTGTATCCACCCGGCAGGCTCAAGTGGATGCCCTGGAACCGATCCTGAAGGCGTGACAAGCGGATCCGGCGCGGGTGTGCCGCGGTACGGCTGGGACTGGATTAGGGCAATCGCATTCAAGTTGGGGTTGTGCTGCTTGTGGGCAGGTTCGGCGTGTTGGGAGGCCAAAACCCATCGCTACACTGGGAAAACATCAATTGAGAGGGGCGTATTTCGCAAAGTTGACAAAGGGCATCCCACCGTCCAGCGGGGTTGCCCCACCAGTGTTCCGTCTTCAACGGGGCTGGACCGGAACTGCGGACTGGACGCGGACCAGCAGTGAATCAGACTCCCAGCCCCGTTGCCCCCGGTGTTCCATGGACGGGTGCTGGAGTACGGTGTAGGCGAGGCTGTCGGGCACACGCTCACCCGACGCCTACGGCCAAGGCGTTGTTCGTCGGTGTCAGGTATGGGACTAACCCATCCCGGAACGCAGGCAAGATGCGTAGTTCGGCTTTACGCGAACAGGTTGATTCCCCTTTGGGAATGTACTCAGGGTTTCCCTCAAACCCGTCGCCAATGCTGTCAAGGAACACATCCTGGATGGCTTTCTGGGTGCTGTCAGGGTAGGCGTCCCAGGTAGAAGGGGCCTGGAACGACGGGTCCCCACCCAAGACCTGCCCCACTGAAATCATTCGCCCGTTCTGTGGAATCACAGGTAGTACAATCGTGTGGTGCCACGGGGTGACATGGAGTGGCCGTAGTGAAGCCCCATGCCTAACACATGGCCTGAAGCTTGGGGTGTCTTGGAAACCAGGACGGTCCCGGCCAGGGGGCGATGCCCAGGCTCGGGGAAAATGCTGCTGCCCAATGGCCGGCGGCGGTTAACAGGGGGTGCGAACCATGGCAGTGTTCACTGCCACCCAGGAAGAGTTCCTGCGGTTGTTGGACGAGAATGCCGAGTTTCGGCAGCAGGTGCGCCAACGCATCCTGAGCCAGGAGCTGATTGAGTTGCCGGAGCGGTTTGCCGTCTTCGCCAGTCGCGTGGACGAGTTCATCACCGAACAACGGACAGTCAATGCCGAGTTGCGGGCATTCAACGCCGAGCAGCGGGAAACCAACGCCGAGTTGCGGGCATTCAACGCCGAGCAGCGGGAAACCAACGCTCGCGTGGAGAAACGCTTGCAGGGCATCGCCGACGACATAGGCATGCTCAAGGGCAATGTGGCGGTCCGAGCCACACGTGACAATGCTGAGAGGATCGTGGAACAGGTACTGAACCTGCATCCCCTCTCCATTCTTTCCAGGTCGAATCTGATAGCCATGCTGAGACCCAAGGCACCCGAGATCGAGCGGACCTGGAGAAACAGTTTCTACCAGGCCGACCTGGTGATGCAGTGCGAAGCCGACGACGGAACTGTGCACTACATGGCCGCTGAGGCTTCCTACACGGCCGATCGGCGGGACATCGACCGGGCCCTGCGCAACGCGGACTTGCTGACACGGTGCACCAACGCCCCTGCGCATGCCGTCGTCGCCAGCGTGAGGAACGACCATGAGGTACAGGCGCTGGTGGATGCCGGCAAGGTCCACTGGTTCCAGCTGACGAACCGGGACCTGACCCCGGACTAGTGCCCGACCGGAACCATGGCTTTGGATGAGAGTGCGGGGCACGGACTGACGCCGGCGGAGTAGGGGGGCCGGCTTCGGATGCGTCGGGTGCAACTCGTCCGGGGACCGCGTACAGGTCATCACCGCCCTGTAGGGCGGGATTCGGGCCTGCGGATGTTGCTGCACAAGTCCAATTTCGTTGGAAGCATGTCAGCTCCGGCCGAGACCTGGCCAGTCTGGTCTGGGTGGAGGCCGAATGCTGCTGCGGAGACCGGGTCACGACCGGCACCCGTAGCTTCATCCCGGCCTGAGGAACCCTTGTGCCTGCCTCGCCCTACCGGCTTTGTCGACACAATCCGTTGTCCCGGCAGGAACCACTTGACTAATTTACGAACACATGTACTATACTATTTGATGCTCATCATCAGGAGGCATGTGTCATGTTTAGGGAGTTTCTGTTCGGAACCGAGGCCGACATGGTCGAAAGGGGTTTGATCCTGGCGGCCATCGTGGCCACCGCCATGGCCGCGTGGACGACGCTGGGCGGCAACATCAAAACCAAGATCGAGGCCATCAGCACACAGATCGCCGGTTCCTAAGCCGGTTGCCATGACGGCATTCAAAGCGCTTGGACGGCCGTCCGGCCTGTTCTCCTCCTCGCAGGGGGACATGGTTGAGGCGGCCGTCACCATGCCCCTGCTGCTGCTGGTGACCTTCGCCCTGATCAACTTCGCCCTGGTCGGACATGCCCGGAACTCCGCGCAGAATGCCGCCAACCACGGTGCCCGGGTGGGGGCGGTGACCGCGTCCGGTGCGGGATCGGCTGCCAGGCAGGAAGCCGAACGCCTGATGGCCAACTGTTTCTGCACCTACTCGGTGACGGTCAGTGCAGCCGACGCGTCGGGGGGCACGGTCACGGTGACTGTGGCCTGGACCGTGCCCAGTTACATGGACGGCTTCCTGCAAGTGATGGGCGGATCCGCGCAGGGTGATTTCAGCGGAACCGTCTCGGCCTCCCATCGCAAGGAGGGATGGTAGGGGCGGAATGGTCAAGTTCGTCATCGGCCGCAAGGCGGACATGGTGTGGTCGGCAGTCCTGTTCATCACTATCTTCCTGCCCTTGGCCAGCCTGTCCGTCGATGTTCCCGAATACTTCAGGGTGGCCACGCTCCTGCAAGGCGCGCTCGATGCCTCTGCCCAGCAGGCGGTCAACGACTGTCTGGACCTCGAGGGGTTCAGCAAGACGGGAACGGCAAGGCTGAAGTCCGCCTGCATCCAACAAGCGGCAGGTCAACGCTTTGGTTCGGAAACGTCCAGTCTCGCGACCGGGGGACACAGTCCGGTGCTGATGTCCGTTGCATGCTCCAACGGGTGCCGTTCCCTGCAAGTGCAGGGCGTGGTCGCCACCAGGGTCTTTTTCTCCCTGTCCCCCCGGATTCGCATCGTCCGGACGGCCCGGTCCGATGTCCGCATGGTGCACGGCTGACCCATGCAGATACGGTTTGACCTGTCCCTGGTCCGTGTTCAAATTCGTCATGTCGTGGTGGCCGCCGTGTCCTGCGCCTGTGTCCTGACCGGGTTGCTTGGCTTCTCGGTGACCGCCCCGATGGAGTCTCCCCAAGTTCTGGTTCCGGCGCGCTGGAAGGCCCTGCAGACGAAGTTGGCGGTACAGCGCGAAGTGGAAGGCCTGGCTGTGGACCTGGCCCACCTGGCCGGCCTGCTCCGGGAGGGCTCCGCCGACTCGGTCCAGGTGACGCTGGTTGCACAACGACTCCGTGCTCGATACCGGGAAGGCGAGCCGTCTACGGCCGCTGCCCGTGCCGCGGTCGTCGCCGCGGCCGAAACTGCCGTCAGAGAAGTACAAGGCGCAGCTGCACCCCGCGAGGTCGTGGCGGCACTCGAAAACGCAAGGCTAAAGTTGGGCCGTGTCACGCAACCATGAGTTGGCCTACCGAACTTCCATCACCCGCACCGGCTGCCAATTGCCTCGGGTCTGAAGCGTATTCGGAATACACAACTCTTCTCACCCGCATTGGCACCCGTGGTTGGTCCGCGTTGGTCTCCTACAGCGAGTCCTGGTCTGGATCGGAGCTTGGAGTCTGGCCTGAACCCGGTTCCCTGCTCGCGGTACTGCACGGTCTGGGCCTCATCGGTTTCGAGCAGTTGCCGGCCGGATCCGCCGGAACCATCTTGGTTCTCTACCTTACGCCCGCAGGACGCAGGCGACTGTTGGAGATGCGACTGCCTCCCGTCCACACCGAATATGAACGGCTGCGGGACAGGTGGGGAACTCGGGCCAAGGAACATCATGGTCAGGTCATCCTGTTTGCAGCCTTGGCTCGCAGATTGGGATACCACGCCGAAGTGGGGGTTGCAGCTCCCGGTCAACGACTGTTTGCCGATGTGAAGTTGATCAGGGAGGACGGAACCGAGGCCTGGTGCCTGGTGGAATCCGGATCACATCGGGATACACACCCCCTTGACCGCTGGCGCCGACTGGGTCGATGCCAGCCGTTTCTGCCCCTGGTCGCGCCTGACCGGAACACAATGAACCAGCTCGGGGAACAGGCACGGCCCCACATCTACAAGGTTTGCCTGACGAACCTGGATGAATTGATCCTCAATGTCGACAGCGGCAACAACCGACTGTGGCTGATCGACGTAAACCGGTTTCGCGATGCCGACCTCGGACGCAATCGGGTTGTTCCGGGATTGAGGAGCAGGCTTGTTTTCCAGTTCCAGGGCCATGTTCGAGCTCGTGCAATCCACTGTGGTGGTTGGCGCGAAACAGGTGTTTAAGAGGGCGCAGCCCTACATCTTCAGTCCAACAGTTCATATCCCTGTTCGAGCAGCCAGACTCTGATGACACTTGACCAAGGTTCCTGGCGCGAAGACAGGCGCAAGAAGGTTGTTACCAGAATCTCTTGGGAAAGGCGGTGGCCAGAGACAGAAATCCTTTCCATCTGTGACAATCGCTGCACTGCGGCAACTCTATTCTGCATGTGGTGATATCTATTCAAAGCAAGATCTCTGATCATCGTGGCAGCCCTAGCGTGACGATCCGGGCTCAATCCTGCTCGAGGGCGTATCATTCCATTCAAGGTATCAAACGTGAAATAGGCCTCGGGCCGCTCTTCCTCGGAGTCCGCACACGGATCCACATAACCCAGCACTGGCCACTTGGCCCACTTGGTCCGGTTACAGGCCGGATAGGAGAAGATCCAGTTCGACCACTGATACACCTGCTCTGGAACTCTGCTCACTGGTCGAAAGTGATCAACTTCCCCTTTGGTCCGTTCCTCACAGTAGGCACAGAGACCTCCAAAAATCCGGTGTAGCGCTTCGTGGAAACCTCGCCAGTGGGAATCATGTGGTCGGGTTCCTTTGCCGTCTCGATAACAGCGAATCCAGCCAGCGGTATACTCCTTTCGCATGGCCTCAAGACCGTCCGGTGCTGGACCACGATCTACCCAGTGCATTCGGACAAGAACATCTCCTATTTCGTGTCTGCAGAATCCAAGTGGGAATCGGCAATGACTTGGCGCAACACGTCTTCAAAATGGTCCAACTGGCTGGACAACGGACCCTGCACCAGATCCCGGCTCACGTTTTGTCGCAACTCTTCCAGTTCTTCGGCCTCCGCGTCGGTGAGATGCTGTGCCAATTGCAGGTCCCGGAGCCTTGTCAATCGTCTTTCCGTCTCGAAATCGGTTGGATCCGGCACCCCCAGGAAGTGCCGCAGGATCTCATCCGATGTCCACCCCACAACATCTTCCTCGTTGGTTGATGTCGTTACTCGTCCGTCTTCGCCTCGCTGCAGGAGCTGTACTTGTCCGGTCTTGAGGCCTGCCAACATGAGAGGGGAATGGGTTGAGCAGAAAATCTGCAGGTGCGGGAAGTGACGTATCAGGGTGGGAATGATCCGGCGTTGCCAGGAAGGATGCAGATGGGCGTCAATTTCATCGACAATCAGGATTCCGGGCTTGTCCGCCAGATTCTCGGGATAATCATAGTATTCCGCATACCCGATGATCAGGTGAGCCAGCCACTGAATTATCGACTGGGTGCCTTGGCTCAACGTGTTGAGTGGCACTGGCCCGTCAATTGTATCGAACTCGGGATAGAATCCTTCATCATCTTCACTTACGCCGGTGAATGTAACAGGGTACCCTTCGGTAATTTCGGAAGCGGTCTCGCTAATCTTGTTCACCACGCTTCTGAATACTGGCCGACTTTTCAAAAAGGATCGGTAATCCAGTTCAATGATCTTCTGAATGACGGCTTCATCGCTGACCAAGGAAGCGTCTGCCGAAGTCACGGCGCGCCGTTTGCGGAGTTCAGAACTGCCAACCGATGCCTGTTGAATTATTGAATGGCCAACGTCATACTTCAAGGCCGCCTCAACGCTCGAGAGGGAGTTTGGATCATTCAACTGATGCCGAACGCGGTCATCTGGGTTCCGTTGCCGTGCAGGTCTAGGTCCAGTTGACCTGAAGTCTGTGTTTCTACGCAAGGCCGGTATGAACTTGCTGAAACCAATGTGCCTGAGATTGGCCGCGTATTCCTTCCATCTCTGGCCATCCCAAAAATCTGAATCCAATGTAATTGGAAACCGGCCTTCCAGCGATTCGCCTGCTACTCCTGATAGTTGCAATCGGAAAGTTGAATCGTGATCGTGGTGCAGCAATTTGCGAGGGAAAGTAAACGGATAGACGATGGTGTCTCCCAGTGCCCACAGGGCGGACGATTTTCCGGAGTTGTTGGGTCCGGTGAAGACGTTGACTTGGGAATCAAATTCAAATTCGATTTCGTCAAACGGACCGACATTCGTGATACGGAGGCTTTGGACTGGCATGGGACACCTCGCAGCAGAGTTCCTCGGACAGTGACTGAACCCCTTCGTTGCCATTGTACTCAAAGTACATGCGGTACGGAGGTTCGGATTGGGAGATTGCGTGGTTTCAGGGTTGTTGATGTTGGTGTGGGCTCGTCATTGGCGATTGTTGGATCCCGATACCGCCACTGGCTGTCCGTCAGGCGGGCCTGGTTGCCATGCGTGACAGCCGTGACGGCCCGCGTCCAGGGTTACTGGTGTCGATCTGGACTCCGGCACCGGTTTGGCAGCCGCACTATGTCCACCTGCTGCCGGACCGCGGACTTCACACAAGGGAATGCAATGGTCGACGATACGCCTTGGGCACTGTGCGTCCCGGGTTGCGCCAGCGGAAGCTGTCGGGTCCCAATGCTGTCGTTGCCCGTCACGTCACGTGTGTTCCGGCCGGAGGGCGGGACCGCGTCCATCCGGGTTCAGATCCTTGTGCGTCAGCCGGAGCCAGTGGACTGTGCCGGCATCCACCAGTACCTCAGGGCCGTTTTTTATGCTCGAGATGACGGCGTGTGCCGGGCAGCCGGTGCACCGGGTTGGGCACAACGCGGTGTGTAGGGTCCGATCGGCGTCCCCCCGGTCGGCTGTATACGCTGCCTCGGTCGCTACGTAATGGGTGATGCCGTCGGCCTTCATGGCCCGCAGTACCAGGAAGGCTCGGCAGAGGCTTTGTCGTTGGTCGGTGGGAATGTCGGTGGCCTGGCGCAGCATGGCAACCAAATCGCGTGGGCTGGGAATGGTGACGAACTCCAGCTCCAGCAGGCTTAGGATGGTCTCGATATGATCGCGCGTGGCCCCGCTGACGTAGATGTTCTTGAGGTCGAAGGGCTCGTAGTCGCTCATGGCAGGTGCACCTCCCGTTGCATTCGCTACGCGGGCGTTGGTTTCGCGTTGCCCATTGATGAACTTATCGATGTGGCTGGTGAAGACGACAAGTCGCTCCGGCAGCTCAATCAGTCCGAGATTCGGGGTGCGTTAGTGCACCTGTTGCCGAAACTCCTCATGCTGGTCCAGCAACCGTGGAAACTCAATTCTAGGTGGCAGCATTCAGTGCCATGGCTCGTATCCCTCTGTCAACCGTTCGTTGAATCCATGGTATGCCTGCTTCAGTGGACTTGGTATGCCGGGTATTGTATTGGTGTCGTTGAGGTGGGGCTGAACCCACCTGCTGCACACCTCGGGAGCTGGAGGGAGCTGAATGGGCCTGTGGTTCTCCCATTCTCGACCAAGACGGCGCTGCCCCGCATGGCTTTGGCCGGTTACCTACGGTCCATGTTCGTGTGTTCCCTGCTCCTCTTGTAAGCCGGGAAAGCCCCAGGGCGTTGACAAAGTCGTCACAGGGCCATGATGGGCTCCCGTCGGACGGGATTCCGGGCCACCATCTTGCGCAATGGACGAATTGACATTTTGGGCCTGAAAAATCGCTGTATGACGGTCAGGAAGTTCAATGCGATGTGCCGCAGGACCGCCATGTCGCGCACGGGAGGTGGCGTCCAGCACCCAGTGCAGGCTGTTCTCACACCCGGAGGAGCCGCCAGTGGCCGTGCACTAGGTCGGCCACGCGGGCGGCTCTCCCCGCTTCGGGTTCCGCGTCCGCCGTGCACGCTACTTTCGGCCGCCGGGCCAGCCGGAGCTGCAGCTTCGCCAGCAGGTCCGAGCCCCGCCACAAAGTCATGGCGGGGACACCATGGTGTCAAAAAGGTGTCTCGATCTCCATACAAGCCGTCCCTCAACGCAATCTTGCGATTGCCCACTGCTTCACTTTCGTTGATGTGGGTCCGAGATCCCGCAGACCCTTGACAATCGGTTTGCCGTCATGAACCAACAGAGCCCTTGTCATGGACTGCATGCCAGTCCCATGCGCCCGGCATCCACCGCCGCCGCCGCGGCGGTGACGGGTGGGCGAACAGGAGTGCGGGCGTCAGGCGGGGCGTGACCGGGCCGCGCGGGCCGCCGATCGGAGTACCCCCTTTTTATTTGCATAAGCGACGGCTGATCCATAACAAACAGTAATAAACATCGGAAATTGTCGTGCCATTTTAGAATTTTCGGATTGCGGTCTCCCATGGAGAGTGAGGAGTTTCATCCAGAATTGTAAATCATTATTATGATTTTGTTCGATATCAAATGCAAGATGCCGGCTTCAGTGGGTTTGCGTTATGGAAATGTGCATGGTTCAGGTCCGGTACCGGACCAAAATCAACAAAAGTGAAAAAGTGCCCGCAAGCTGGAAGGGCTTGCCTTCTTGGTGCGTCTATGCTATAAGAGACTAGTCAAGCGCCGGCACACCGCCGCACTACTACGTTGAAACACTTGGAGCCGCGCTATGAAGAATATTGGTGTTCGCGCGCTCAAGGGCGTACCTTGGGTGCTCTTGGCGTTGATTGTTGCCAGCGGAACGAGTTTCGCTGGTGGTGACCTTTTCGATGACGACTATTTCGATTGCCCCGCCCGGACTCGCTTGCAGCATGGTCAGATTGCCGACTTGACCGTGTCGCGGGACTCCGACGACGCGGATGAAGTCAATGTTTCCTGGACATCGACCGATCCTGCCTCCTGGGGTCTGGGCGCAAACGCCTTCAACACGTTCCTTGTGTTGCTCCTTGACGACGAGGGGATCCGTTGTCGCAGTCCTTGTCGCTTGGCTTGAACAAGACTACGTTCGACGGGGTCAAGACTGCAGCCAAGGTGACGGTGGAAATGGCGATCGTTGTCGGTACATCGCATGGCGACTACTTGATCAGCGACATCCTTCGGCAGGACATCAACCAGAGTCTGGAAACACCTTCCTTCAGTGGCAAGTGGTACCAACTCCTGCAACAATTTCCGGGAAGCGAAACTCAGAGATATGAGACAGCGGATGCCGACCCGGATACACCCGGCCATCAATACACTTTCGAAGAGGTTGGTGGCGGAAGCATGTATTACATCGGCTACAACGAGAACTTTGCGAACTACCGGAAGGGCACTGCCAACTACGTGCACAATCCCGCAACCCCTCGGTTGAGGATTGGTCTGGCCCACAGCGCCAACGATGACGAACAAGGGCGTGACAACGTCGACTTCGAGTCGTACATAATTCGCATTGTCGACTCGGATGGTGATGTGGTGACTGAAGGGGACGATGTGCCGACGACTGCATCGGACTACGGGTTCGGTATCAACGATCGTGACGATGCCACCAGACAGACGCAGAACAAACTTTGGATTCATGACCTCAGTGACTCCAGTTACCCCACCTTCTCGAACTCGGGCACCGTCATCAGAACCAGTGCCGGAGCCGGATTCCAATACGCGTCGAATTTTGTGTTCAACGCAGGCACCCACCGGGATACCGGGGAGATCCTCAGCAACGTTCGCGTGAAGGATGGTTCCCAAATCACACCTGCGATGCATCAACTCCCGGCGACGGTTCTGACCCGCATGACCGACAGCGAAGTTGCACCGTCTTCCATATCGATGATGAAGGTCGATACAACGGGTAACGGAAACGAAACACTCTATCGAGACGCGGGTCAAGTGTTTGCCCATCCACCGGATGCCCATCGGGATTTTGCAGTCGATACGTTGGCAACCGACGAAAGCTACACAATCACCGCTTGGGCCGTCAACGAAGATGGCGAAGTTATCAGTCCGGTTGCGACGGTTAAGGTTCACCCGACCGACAATACGGTCACTCTCACGGCCACGGCCGGCTTGGAGGATTATTTGAACCAAACCGCAGTCGGTGACGGCACATTGGTGGTCACCACATTCACGGTGATCAAGTAGCAGATTCGCAACCGCCGGAATCAACACCATACAGGACTCTCAATCGGGAATGAAACCGTAGCGTCTCGGCCCCAACAATCCTGGTTGACACCATGAGTTCAGGGACAGCCACCCGAAACGGGTGGCTGTCTTGATTCTTCATGCGCGGCTGCTCAGTCAATCAATAATGCTACGACATTGCAAAGCTTCGTTGTCGACTCCATCAACAAAGGTCCATGGCTGACACGAGCCAAGGGGCGGGTTGTGCCGGAGTTTCAAGTTTCCTCCTCGGCTGGCGGTGTAAGCCTGCTCCTGGGCAGTCTGGGCATCGGGGTCAATCCGGCATAGACAGCCTCCTGATTGTCGAGGACAACCAGCCACAATGCCGCAAGGACAGCGTCGTAGCCGTTGCCGACGCTGGACCATGTGCCTTCACGCCAGAGGCAGGGAATGTCCGTCAAGCGCTCATCCGCGGGAACGTGGCTCACGGAACGGCTCACCGGTACGATGCTGGGGTTCCAAGTCTCTTTTCTAGGTGGCAGACCTCGGCCTCCTGCCTGCATCGTCTGATCCGAGTATGAGCCCTGCGCACCGGACCACATGTTCGTCACGCGCGTACGGTCCGCTACTACATCTCGAGCTTGTCCGAGGACGCGGCCGTATCTCGCCCGTGGCCATTGGGAAGGCGAGAGCGGCCTGCATCTCACCTTCGTGCCGCATACGCAAGAACCGTGCTGCCGCCGTGATGAGCATCCTGCGCCGGTCTGCCCCGAACATGAGGTCCACCAGGATCGGGCCGACTTCCGGCGGCCGGTCTGGACGGCCCTCTGGGAAGTGATGATGGCGGGATAGGTGCGGCTGTCGCCGCCGGTGTGCGAGCTGCTCCGGCATCTGCTGGCACGCGGGCACAACCTGGTGCCTAACACGCGGGATCCGGCCCTCCCCGCTGGCACCAACTGGCTGGAAGGCTGGTTTGGCCGGTTCAAGCCCGGGCCGCGCTTGGCGCGGGGGTTCGGGACGGAAGCAGGAGCCCTCGCTTCGTGCGGCTGATGGTGCATGCCAAGGCCTGAGACAAGCGAACGGAACCTGTCCCGCGCGCGGAAGATGCCGATGACGGCCTTGAACCAAAATCAACGAGATGGAAACAGCGCCCAGGCCTCGTTTCCCTTGACAGTGCTTTCTCTTTTGGCGAAAATCAGTTTGTGGAGAAGGGGTTGAAAATCGAATGGTCTTCCCGGGCCATCAAGGATGTTCGGCGTCTGGCACCGCGGAGTCGAGAGCGTGTCATTTCCAAGATCGAGCAGTATGCTGGCGACCCGACATCGCTTGCCAATCAAGTGATTACCCTCACTGGCGGGAAGTACAGGCGACTTCGAGTTGGCGACCATCGAGTAATCTTCAATGTTGAGCATGGTGAACCCACAACCATGGTGGTGCTGAGGGTTCGACATCGGAGGGAAGCCTATGGCTAGTGAACAGACCATCATCCTGACTCGCAACGAATACGATGCTCTTTTGGAACGCAACAGTGAACTTGAGGACCGGTTGGCGGCTCTCGAAGCGGACGATGGTGTGCGTGTTCCCCACGAGGTTGCGCTCGCCATCATCAACGGCAAGCGGCCTATCGTCGCCTTTCGGAACCATCAGGGCATCACATTGCAGGAGTTGTCAAAACGGACAAGGCTTGCCGTTGGCTACCTTTCCGAGATTGAACGCGGACTCAAGTCGGGGTCTGTTTCGGCCATGGCTCGCATCGCCAGCGCGCTTGGCACGACGATTGACATCCTGACAAATGAGTAGGGGCTGCACCACATGTTGATTCGCAGGTGGGTGCAGCCCTCATGACAAACCCTGTCGCATCGGCAACCTTCGCCTGTGTCCCCACCTTCGCCATCTTCCAGTGTGACGAAAGTCCCACGTAACTTGCCAGGACTGGAGCTGGGAAGCGGAAGTCCGCCGGCCTTGATGTCGGGTTGGTGGGGACAGCGGCGGACAACCCGGACGGGTACGGTATGTGGCTGCACATCCCGATCCGTTTCTCCGACCAACTGGAATGAGCTGTCCAGCCAGCTACATAAACTGAGCGCGGGACCGAACCCTCGCCTACACTCTCTGACACCGTCCGGCTCAAACGATACGCTCTCTTCCATCAACCGCACCTGCAAATCCCTCGAGTTCGGTACCTCGGTAGTCCCCAAATGCGTACTTGCCCATGAACGGGTTCAGACAGGACAGCTCTCAGTACCGGCGTGTGGTCGTCAAAATTGGCACGTCGAACCTCACTCAGGGCTCCGCCGCCATCAACCGGGACCAGATCGGCCGCTACGCGGACCAGATCACCGCTCTCTTGCATGCCGACATCCAAGCTATGGTGGTCACGTCCGGAGCCAGGGCCGCCGGCCTCGAAAGGCTGAACGCGGGACCGGATACCGCGGCCACCCGCACCAAACAGGTTCTGACTTCCATCGGCCAGGCCCGCCTGGCCGGCTACTGGGACCAGGCGTTTGCCGAACACAGGGTGGCCATGGGCCAAATCCTTCTTACCCGGCATGAAATCGAGGATCCCGTCAGCTATCTCAACATCCAGGACACCCTCGGCGCGCTCCTTGAACGACGCATCGTGCCGGTTATCAACGAGAACGACGTCGTGGCTACCAGTCGGCTCAAGGTCGGGGACAACGACAGCATCGCGGCCATGGTCGCGGTCATGATGCAGGCGGACCTGCTCCTCATCCTCACCGAAACCGACGGTTTGTACTCCAAGGATCCCAACAGGCATCCGGATGCGGAGCACCTGAAGACGGTCCCCGTGGTGGACGGGCGCATCCGGGCCATGGCCGGGGATACCTCCAGCGACCAGGGTACGGGTGGCATGACCACCAAGCTGGAGGCGGCCCAGCGCGCCCAGCGCGCCGGTGTGGACACCATCATCGCGGACGGAGCCCGGGACCGGATCGTCCCCCGCATCGTTCTCGACCGCGAAGAGCTGGGCACACTCGTACCCGGCCTTGGCAACATCTTGCAGAATCGGCAGCGCCGCATCCTGACCGCGGTGCCGGCCGGCACCATTCAAGTCGACATGGGTGCGCGCAATGCCCTGGTCAACAGGGGCACCAGTCTTCTTCCTGCCGGCATTAAGGGCGTGGATGGTTCGTTTCGGCGCGGGGAAATCGTTCGGCTAAGCCTCCTGGACGGTCAGGAATTTGCCCGCGGCATCTCCCGCTACGCCAGTGTGGAGCTCGATGCCATCAAGGGCGTCCAGTCGTCTCAGATTGCCTCCCTGCTCGGCTATGATTACGGTGCGGAAGCCATTCACCGCAACGACCTCATATTGATCTGACACCTGCGGCCTTCCGTCGCAGAAACACACCTCCACCGGATTATGGACACACCCTCGGACTACATCCTTCAACTGGGACGCAACGCCAAGGCCGCGAGCCACAACCTGGCAACCGCCGGCACCAGGGAAAAGAACGACGCGCTGCTGGCAATCGCCGATGAGCTGGCTGCCAGCCACGAGCTGGTCCTGGCCGGCAATGCCCTGGACATGGAGGCCGGACGCGCCGCGGGCAAGAGCGACAGCCTCCTGGATCGCATGCTCTTGGATCCGGACCGTCTCGAAGCCCTCGCATCGGACCTGCGCTCCGTGGTTCGCCTGTCGGACCCCGTGGGCGAGGACATGCAGGGGAAGCTTCTGGACAACGGCCTGCGCCTAACCTACCGACGAATCCCCATTGGCGTGATCGGCGTCATCTACGAAGCCCGGCCCAATGTAACCCTGGACATTGCCTCCCTGTGCCTGAAGACCGGCAACGCGGTTATTCTGCGCGGTGGCAGCGACATTCGCCACAGCAACAAGGCCTTGATGCAGGTTATTCACGCCGGCCTTGAAAAGGTGGGCCTGGACATCCGCGCAATCCAGAGCATCGAGGACACGCACCGCGCCCACGTGACAAGTCTGTTGCGCATGGACGAGTATGTGGACATGATCATCCCCAGGGGCGGCGGGTCCCTGCACGCGCTGTGCCGGGATCAGGCTTCGATGCCGGTGATCACCGGCGGGGTTGGCATCTGTCACTACTTTGTCGACGAGACCGCGGACCAGGAAGGCTCCCTGACGGTCATCGAGAATGCCAAGACAAGCCGGCCGAGCGTTTGCAACTCCCTGGACACGCTGCTGGTGCACCGCAGCATTGCCTCCGAGTTCATTCCCAAGGTTGTGGACCACATGGCGGCCTGCGATGTGGACATGAAACTCACCGAGGACGCAATGGCAACCCTGAACGGGCACGGTGCCAACGGCCGCGTGGCCGCGGCCGGTCCCGAGGACTTCGGCACCGAGTGGATGGACCTCATCCTGGGGATCAAGGTGGTCGACTCCATGGAGGAGGCCATCGATCACATTCGCGACCACAGCCTGGACCATTCCGACGGCATCCTCACGAACGACATGATGAACGCAAGGCGGTTCGTGGCGGCCGTGAATTCCTCGGCCGTGTTCGTCAACGCGAGCACCCGGTTCAACGACGGCGGTCAGTTTGGCATGGGGTCCGAGGTGGCCGTCAGTACGCAAAAGCTGCACGCCCGCGGTCCCCTGGGCTTGGAAGCCCTCACCTCCTTCAAATGGATCGTTGAAGGCGACATGCACATCCGCGTGTAACCGCGGTTGGGCCACTCTGTCTTACAGGTAGGGACGGCGAACATGGGCGGTAGGGCGGTCATCGGTATTTTGGGCGGCATGGGGCCGGCCGCGACCGTGGATCTCTTCGATCGCATCGTGCAGGCGACGCCGGCCGCGAAGGATCAGGATCACCTGCGGATCCTCATCGACAACAATCCGGCCGTGCCGGATCGGACTGCCGCGATCCTGGAAGGGGGACCGGATCCCCTACCCCTGTTGCAGGAAGGCGTGCAGGAACTGGCACGCCGCGGAGCCGAACTGCTTGCGATTCCCTGCAATACCGCCCATCACTTTCTGCCGGAGGTGCAGGCGGTCTGCCCTGTTCCCATTCTCGACATGATCGCCGAGACTGCGAAACACATTTGCACAACCCATGGTGACGGGTGCACTGTCGGGATCCTGGCTACAACCGGTACGGTTGGCACCGGCCTCTATCAACGCGCCTTGGAAGCAGAGAACCTTGCCTGGATGCTGCCGTCGGACGCGGAGCAGGAAGCACTGATGGACGCTATCTACGGCCCACAGGGCATCAAGGCGGGAGCGGCCGCGGACGGCCCCCGCGCGGCGATCCAAGAGATTGGCAGGCAGATGGCTGCCAGGGGAGCCGAAGCCTTTGTACTCGGCTGCACGGAGATACCCCTGGTGATCGGATCGGGTGATCTGGACAAACCTTCGGTTGCGTCCAATCAGGTGCTGGCGGACGTGGCCGTCCAACGCGCCCTGGCGGCAGAGGCGTCGGCAGAACCTCAACTGGTTGCGGCGTAAGTTCGCGCTGAGTATCGAGAAAGGGAGCGGAAGTCGTCGCTGCGCGGCCCTTGACCGTGACCGCTATCCGGGCTTCTCCGGATGGTCCTTGGAAGCTATGGCACTCAGTAGAACTGGGCTTGTCCACTCTTGTTCACGGGTCCTTGAGGTCCCCAACGGGAGCGCCTCTCGCCGTGCAGCTTCCCCTGTGCCACGGGACGGCCGGTGGCGGTGGTTGCGTCCGCTCTTGATCCGACAGGCAGATTGTATCAAAAGCCTGCTTCTACTCACTACCCTATTTATCCACTCCGGGACGGGTGCTGGTTAATCCCTGAATCCTGCTGGAGCCGGCCTGGACATGTCGGCTCGGGCTTGGGTGAGGCGGCCTTCAGCAGTGGTCTGCCCGTTCGGCACGGAAGCTTGGGTCAGCGCGGTGAGTTCCAAGCCGATGTGGCGGACGTTGGGAACAGCCTTGGTGCCAACGGTCAACTTGCATCTATATGGTGAAACCACCATAGTGAAGTATGGCCGTGGATGAACCCAAACCTGTCGAGTGGATTGGCTCCAGCCGGGCAGATCTCAAGGCACTTCCAGAAGAGGGATACGGTTGGCTATGCGTTGTATCAAGCCCAAGTGGGGTTCAGGCACCGGGATGCCAAGCCGCTGCGCGGTTTGGGCAGCGATGTCCTGGAGGTGACGCGTTATGACGGAGACACTTTCCGTGCGGTGTATACCGTCCGATTCAGGGGTGCCGTTTATGTGCTGCATGTCTTCCAGAAGAAGTCCAAGCGGGGCATCGCCACCCCGAAATTGGAGATCGACTTGATAAGACGTCGCCTCAAGGCAGCGGAGAAACATTACCAGGAGAACTATGGTGAAGGGTAGAGCGATGAAGACCGACAAGGTGACAATCGAACGCGGCAGCGGCAATGTGTTCGACGACTTGGAATTTCCGGATGTCGACACGCACCTGCTCAAAGCCGAATTGGTCACGCGGATCGACAAGATCATTCGGGAACGCGGCCTCAAGCAGGTGGAGGCCGCGCAGCTGCTCGGGCTGTCTCAACCTGATGTGTCTCGCTTGCTGCGAGGGAACTTCAGGGAGTACTCCATGGAGCGTCTCCTGCGTCTGCTAACGAAGCTCGGGCGCGATGTCAAAATCGTCATCCGCGAACACCATTCGGAACGTTCAGGAAGACTCGGTGTCGAAGTCTGAGGCTCGCCTCCCGGCAGGCGCGTTCACGGCCGATGCCCTTGTGGTTGCCATGCCTCGCATCAATTCCCACACCAATGGCTCCAGTTCCCCAGGCTGACGTTGCCCAAGGGGGCGAGACAGCTTGGGGTAGACTTATAGATTGTGAATCTACCTGTATGGAACCAAGGCAATGGGTCTTAGCATCAAGAACCAGGAGACGTGTCGGCTGGCCAGTGAGTTGGCGCATCTGACCGGTGAGACCATGACCGGAGCCATCACGGTGGCACTCAAGGAACGCTTGGAGCGCAAGCGGAGGGAAGGCAGCACCGAGATTCGTGTACAGAGGCTTCTTGCCATCGGCAACCGATGCGCAAACATGCTGGGCGACGGTCCCTCTGCCGTCGAGCACGGCGAATTCCTGTATGACGAGCACGGGCTGCCCCAATGATCGTTGACACGTCGGCGATCTTGGCAATCCTATTCCGCGAGCCGGACGCGGAACACTACGCCAAGGCTATGGCGCTGGCATCGTCTCGCCGCATGTCGGTTGCTACGCTGGTGGAAGCGACCATTGTTCTCGAGAGTCGCGGTGGTGCCACAGCCGGGTATGAGCTGGATGCATTCCTGGAAGAGGCGGAGATCGAGCTGGAACCGGTGACGCTTGAGCATACGCAGGTCGCTCGCAGGGCCTGGCGGCGATTTGGCAAGGGCAATCACCCGGCTGGGCTGAACTTCGGCGACTGCTTCGTCTATGCGTTGGCCCAGGTCACGCGGGAGCCCCTTCTGTTCAAGGGCCAGGACTTCGCACTTACCGACGTTGACGTCGCATGACGTTGGCCTCGATCCATCCAACCGGCATCGCTGCGTATGCAGGAAACGGGTCCGTACGGAAGGGGGAGGCACAGCGGAACCGCCAAGCCGAAACTTCCGGCCAAGTCGCAAGGGGCGCTTTTGTTCATCGAGCACAGTCTGGTATGTGTGCCTTGAGGCGAGCGCCTGTTGCTTGTCGCCTGTCTCCTCCCAGTCGTGGACTGTGGCGTCCAAGGGAGACCAGTTTCTGTGTCATGTGATCGCGGAATGTCGGCTGGTTGTCCTTGAAGACAGCAACCGGTGATCGCTGCGGGCCACTCGGAACCGGATTCCACTGAATGGTCTCAAGGTGCATTCTCACCTTCCCGGAATCAGTACCGGCCTCTGAATGGCTGTCTCGAAGCTTCTCCGGTACGCAGGCGCAAGGGGCCGGGGAGGCTAATCTCCAGATACGACTACAAAACCGTTGACAACAAATTTGTTGAAGTTCTATACTCACCTTATGAAACTGTCCACTGGTCGCTGGGTGAGCGGCAACAACTTCTTCAACCGGGAACCCGAGTTGCAAGTGCTCGAAACACGAGTTCTTGAGGGCAACCATACGCTGCTGACTGGACAACGGCGTATGGGCAAGACCAGTATTGCCCGTGAGCTTGGTCGGCGCCTCGAGCAGAAAGGGTGGACCTTCCTCTTCGCCGACGTCGAGGATGCGACTTGCCCGGAGGACTTTCTCGCCGACATTGTCAAGGCGGCGCATCCGGTACGTTCAATCGCTACCAGCGTTGCAGACACGATGAAGCGTTGGTTCAGTGAGAACGTGGAGGAGGTCGGCGCTTCCGAGTTTCGTGTGAAGTTCCGAGCCGGTCTTGATGCTGGCAACTGGCGCCGGCATGGAGAGGAGATCATCCGTAATCTGGCTGAACACGACCAACCGGTCCTGCTTGTCATCGACGAGCTGCCAATCTTCCTCAAGCGAATGCTCCTTCATGAGGATGGTGCAGTTCGGGTGGAGGAGTTTCTGAGCTGGCTTCGCAGTGTGGTTCAGGGATTTGACAACCGCTCTCCGGTTCTCATTGTCTCAGGCAGTATTGGCCTCGCTCCTCTTGTGCGACGGCTTCGAATCGCCGACCGTGTCAACCATCTCGATCCCTTTCGTCTCGGACCCTGGAGCCGAGAAATCAGTGTTGCTTGCTTCGAGTGTCTTGCCCAGAGCAACGGGTTGCAGATAGAGGACGGTGTGTCGCAAGCGGTCTTTGACACCCTCGGACTTGGGATCCCCCATCACGTACAGACCTTTTTCGCGCGGTTGCGGGAATTCGCTCTCATGCAGGGACGCAATCGTGTGGCGGTGGAGGACGTCGAGACGGTCTATCGCACGTCCCTGCTCGGCCCCGCGGGGCAGAACGACTTGGTCCATTACGAATCCCGGCTCAAGGACGGGCTGGACGACGAGGGATTTTCCATGGCCATGGAGATCCTCGCCGAGGCATCCACTCAGGACAGGTTTACTCCTGCCGCACGACGCTGTCTTGAACAGCTGTATGCCAAGACTGTAGACGACGCGCGGGGTTGCATCGCGGATGCACTGGAAGTCCTGATCCACGATGGGTACCTTGAAGAAGTCGATCAAGATCATGTCTTTCCGTCCCGGTTGTTGAAAGACTGGTGGGCAGCCCGATTCCGTGATCACCACGCACCCCTCCAAAGCCGTGTGTCGGCTGACACCTGACAGGGGCAGGCCATGACCACATCGCCGGACCGACCGATTCGCAAGTTCAATCCCGGGGTTCTTCAGTCCGATGTGGAGGTGATCGAGCAGTTCGTTGTTCGGCAACCCGAACTTGGCATTGTTCTGGATGTGCTGCGCGGCAACATCGACTCGCAGTCGTGCCAGCACGCGTTGCTCGTTGCGCCCCGCGGCCAGGGCAAGACCATGTTACTGGCCCGGGTTGCTGCGGAACTGCGGACCGACGAGTACTTGTCGGAACATCTGTTGGCGGTCCGGTTCATGGAGGAGAGCCTGGAGATTTTCACGTTGGCAGATTTCTGGCTGGAGACCTTGTTTCACCTTGCTAGGGAGGTTGCAATTCTCAACCCGGAACTTGGTCGGGAACTTCACTTGACCCACACCGATCTTGCGAGCCGATACAGCGAGGCAAGTGTCGAGGGTTACGCTTTTGCAGCTGTGGCAGCTGCAGCGGACCGGCTGGACAGACAGCTGGTCCTCATGGTCGAGAACCTTCAGGCACTGTCTCAATCGGTGGACGAGGACTTCGGTTGGAAGCTTCGCAAGATTCTGCAGTGTGAGCCCCAGATCATGCTCCTCGGCACTGCGACGAGCCGGTTCGCGGCCTTGGACGACGCAAAGCAACCGTTCTTTGAGTTTTTTCGAATGGTTGTGCTCGAACCGCTCGACATCATGGGGTGCCGACGCCTCTGGGAAATGGTCGGCGGCCAGCCGATTGCCGAACGGGAAATCAGACCTCTTGAAATCCTGACCGGTGGCAATCCGCGGTTGTTGGTGATCCTTGGCGTGTTCGCAAGACACCGATCGTTTCGCCAGTTGATGGAGGAACTGGTGGGGCTCATCGATGAGTACACCGAGTACTTCCGTGGTCATCTAGACGTGCTCGCCAAATCCGAGCGCCGCGTCTATCTCGCGGTGATAGACCTCTGGCAACCATCGACCGCTGCCGAGGTTGCAGCGCGCGCCCGTATGGACATCCGGCCCGTCTCGACTTTGCTCGGGCGGCTGAAGGAACGGCGTGTGATCAACATCGACAACTCCGGATCGAAGCGGTTGTATTCCGCTTCGGAACGGCTGTACTGCATTTACTACAAGCTGCGCCGTGAACGTGACCAAGCCGGCGTTGTGCGCTTGTTGCTGCAGTTCATGACAGCGTTCTATGCGCCGCGCGAATCCGCCGGACTGTTGCACGAGTTCTGGCAGGAAGCGGAGTCAACGTCTGGGTTTCAACCATTGCTGGCGGAGGCAGTGGCCGAATCCTCGCAAAACGACGAGGCTCTAGACCATCATCTGCAGATTGCCCGCGACTTGATCGGGAAAGCACAGAGACACGAAAGCAGCGGCAGTTCTCCCGAGGCGGCAGTTGCGCTCTACAAAGAAGTGGATGCACGCTTTGGCCGCGTTGATCGTATAGAGCTTCAGGAGATCGTGGCAACCGCGTTGATAGGTGTCGCTTTCTACCACGCACAACTCGGAGAACCGGAGCAGGCGGTGGCGACGTGTGAAGAAGTGGATGCACGCTTTGGCAACAGTGTCAGTCCGATGCTGAATATAATGGTCGCGTTTGCGCTTTTGATCAAAGGCAACATTTTGAGAATCAAACTAGGAAACCCGGTGGCAGCACGAGCAACTTTTGAAACTGTAGTTGCGCGCTTTGGTGACAGTGAAGACGAGATGCTCTGGTCAATGGTGATCAAAGCAATACGCAGAAAAGGTTCCACACACGCGGATCTCAGTCAGCACGCACATGCGAAAGCTGAGTTCGCCCAAGTGCTAACCTTCTTCAAATCCAGATCTTCGCGCATAGTCCATAAAGATTGGTTTTATGAAGAATTGGCCTTGGCATATTTCGGCAAGGGTGTAGCCGACATGCAGATGGGGGAGGTCGCGTCGGCAATTCACAGTTTCGAGACTTTGGTGGGATGTTTCGATGGAAATGATGAAAGTATACGTCGGGAAATTGTGGCTTTGGCCCTCTTTAGCAAAGGTGTTTCCCAGGGTACACTCGGTGATGCAGTCAGTGCAATCCTGAGCTACGATCAGGTAGTGACTCGCTACGGTGCTATTGACAGCCCTGTGCTTCAGAACGTTGTAGCCGCGTCACTGGTCCAAAAAAGTGTCGAACTGCTCAACTCTGGTCAAGCTATCGATGCTTTGGATACCTGCGAACAGGTTAAATTCAGCTTCGCAAACCTGAAGGACCACGATGGAATTCCTTTTGGGTGGCATGTAGATTGGACGCAGGCAAAGGCACTAATTACTCTGAATCGTACTGCCGAGTTTAGGGATACGCTCTGGTCGCTGATCGACGGATTCGTTCCTGATAAACAGCCAATGGTTCAGGCAATGTTGATGCACATTCCTGAGTTGATCGGCCTTGGTGTTTTGGCGGATGAAATTGTGAGAATGCTTGCAATCAATCTCCAAAAGGCGGTCGCCTTGCAGCCACTGGTCGTGGCACTGCAACAGCATGCAGGTGAAGTGGTGCGGGCACCCGCGGAAGTCATGGAAGTAGCTGCGGACATCCTGAAGATGTTGCACCAACAGGATGGGGTTGCGAAGCACGTTGCACGGTAAGCTGGACTTTGTACAAAGTCCAGCTGAAGGCATTGCAGGAAAAGTGTCAGTTGATGACAACACACCAACCTGCGGCCAACCCTGATGCTGTGGTCGCGGTGTACCTCCTGCCGCAAGGCCAACCTCAGTTCACATCGGCTCTATCCCAAAGGAACCGTGCGCCCAATCGCTCGAACATGGCGGTAGCGGTAACGCACTCAACGTCGAATTCCCGGCAGACATTGGGGATCGGAACGTGCTTTCGTGACTCGGCGTTGAAAGCTTCGTTCGTGACTACCGCCATTCCCTTCACGCGGCCCAAGGAGACGAGCCATCCATCCGCACCGCGTGCGAAATCATCGGCAGCTCTTCGAGTGTATCGACCGCTGTCTTTCACCCACCCAATCACTTGTTCGTACCGTTCTACGGTATCGAGGTCTTCGGTTTCCCGCACGATGAGGTTCGCGTGGTCCTGAACCCAGCCCACCAACCCATCCGGGTGCAACACTTCCCTCCTCACGGCATCGATGAGCACCAGACGGCCTGCCTGGACCTGATGGTCCAGAAACCGCCATACGCCTGGGAACACCGTTGGTGTGTAGTCTTTGATGTACGCGCCGATCAGGATATTGGTGTCAACGACTCCGCACCAACCATCCGGACCCGGCATCAGAAGAGCCCCATGTGGCTGGTCAGGTTGTCGTCAATATCGCCTTTCAAATCGGTGAGAAGACGTGCTGTCCGGTAACCCAGCCTCTGTTCTCTCAAGGCAGGGACAATCAGTGATGCAAATCTGTTGCCCAACCTGTATCTCTGGTTTAACCAGAAGTTGCCGCCTTTGGCAGAAGATTGCCGATTGGGCTCGTGATACTGGTTCTGGAAGAACTCCCTGACACTGTCACTGCTGATGAGGCCATCGTCGTGCAACTTTCTCACTACCACGGCCTCGCTGACCTTGAATGTCCTCGCGAGTTCCTGGAAAGTGTCATGCGTTCCCGCGTGTTGCCACGCTCGCTCCAGGCTCTCTGCAGGAACCAGATACTCGGCTGCAACCCGGTTGCAGAAGAGTTCCGCCGTGTCATGTCCGTTTCCGTCGCCGAGGTCGGCGGAAAGGCCGCTTCTGCCGATGCAGATGTGAGTGAGTTCATGCACCAAACTAAAGGTTTGCGATGCTATGAAATCGGCACCGTTGACAAAAATCATTGGCGCGTATTCGTCAACGAGCGCGAAACCGAGAAACTCCTCAGGGGCTAGTGGTCGGGAGGTGTTGTTGCCCACCACGCCGTTCACGACCACAAAAACCCCTGAGGCTTCGATTGCATCGATGAGCGCGCGTCGTGCTTCGTTCCATGTCGACAATGTCGCGGCCCAGTCGGGTGCAAGATCGACTTGCTTGCGCAAAACGCCGGCAGCTTCCCGGATCGCACTGCCCACGTCGAAACTCCCGACAAGGCCACAAGGGGCTGCCCCTAGCCGGATCAACTCCTCATGCAGCCAATCCTGCCGTCGCTGCATGCTGGCAATCGTATCCAACAGTTCGATGCTGGGCTGGCGGTGTTGATGGTGTTCCCGCGACCGGAAGTCCGCGATCGGGATCCGGTCCTCGGGCGGATGCCGGAGGAACAGGTACCCGAATGGGGTGTATGTCTTGTCGGCTAGTTTGCGAACCTGGACCGGGCTGATTTCCCCCTTCTCTTCCCAACGCTGCAAGGTGTTGGTTTGGACGCCGATTTTGGCTGCCAGTTCATCCGGTTCCAACTGGGCGCGTCTGCGCGCCCAAACCAGCACGGAAGGTTCCAGGTTGAGCTTTGTCCTGGCCATGGCCGCCGTGATTTGCCGTGATCGTGTCTGTCCAACAGATCATTGTAGCCTGCCGGCTGCCAGGGGCTTCCCACCGATGCTCCCCCGCAAACCTGAAGCACTTGGCCTGTCTTGGATACGGCTGGCCGGGCCGAGCACCGCCGACGGCCTCGGAATCTCAAAGCTGCATGTTCGTCCCCTAAGTCGGCGCAAGCACTCCATCGCGAATCTCAAGGCACTGGGCCGTGTCCCTCATTGCCTCCGGATAGTGCCCCCAGTCAGGGGTCGCGGCCACCACCTGCGCGGCTTCGGCCATGGCTTCGCACACCCGCGTCCGGCGGCTCTCGTCCAGTTCGCTCATCACGTCGTCCAGCAGCAACAGCGGGAACTCACCGGTAAGTTCCCGGATGGCCTGTGCCTCCGCCAGCCGCCAGGCCAGGATGCCCGTTCGCTGCTGGCCCCGGCTTCCGAACTTTCCCAGGGATCTGCCGTCGTTGAGGAACACCACATCGTCCCGATGCGGCCCCGCCATCGTGAAGCCGCGTTCCAGTTCGGTGCCCAGTACCTCTTCCAGCGCGCACCGGAACTGCCTTCGTTGCGTTTCGTCCTCTGCAGCGTCGCTCGCTTCGGTCGTCCCTTCTCCATTTTCAAAGTCCACGGCGGCCGACGGGCGGTAACGCACCGACAGCACGTCGCCGTTGGCGGTCAGCTGCGCCTGGACCTGCTCGGCATGCCTGGACACCCTTTGAATCCACACTGCCCGCCGGCGCATGACTTGCACGCCTTCCTCGGCCAGCTGTGCGTCCAGAAACTCCATCTGCCGCGTGAACGCGGTGGGCGGTGTTGCGGTCCGCCCGCGAAACTGTGCCAGCAGGGCGTTCCGGTTCGCCAGCACCTTGCGGTACCGGACCAGGTGATGCATGTACAGCGCGTCCAGTTGGCACAGGGTCACATCCAGCGCCCGGCGCCGCAGCTTCGGACCGTCGGACACCAGTCGAGTGTCCTCCGGCTCCACCAATACCACTTTCAGGTGTCCCAGCATGTGCGCGGCCGCGACTTCGGCACCGTCCAGGAAGAGGTGCTTGGCCATGGGAGGGCCCAGCCGGCCGGTGCCGAAGAACACGCGGAGGACATGCCCCGTGCCGGCTGCGTTCTCCGTTTCGGCCCGCAGGTTGAAATACTTCGGTTCCTTGGGGTCCAGGCCGTCGTGTATCGACTGCCGGTCGGTTTGCGGCCGCAGCGACTTGCTCAGGGCCAGGAAGCAGATGGCGTCGAGCAGGTTGGTCTTGCCGGCTCCGTTCGGTCCCTGGACCAGCGTGCAGGGAGCCTGGAAGTCCAGCTCCACATGCCGGAAGTTGCGGAACTGGCTCAGTTCCAGTCGTCGCAGGACCATGGTTGCCGCAGACCGCTGTTCCCGGATCTGCGGCCCTACGCCTGCAGCCAGGTGTCCGGCGAGACCAGCCGCCCCACCAGGGTTTCCAGGATCGCCTCGGCATGGGGCGTGGACTTCATCTTCAGATCCGCCTCCAGCAGCATGTCCACCATGGCCCGAACCTGATCCGGTGAGAGCCGCGCCGCGTTGCGCATGGAGCGTTGCACGGCATAGGGTTTGACCTTCATCGCCTTGGCAATGGCATCGGGACTCGCGTGGGAAAGGCGTACGGCGGCCAGCATGCGCGCCTGGGAGCCGAGGGTAGCCAGGATTTGGATCGGATGGAGGCCTTGGGAAAGGAGATGGCCCAGGACACGTATGGCCTCGTCCCGCTGTTGCTGGAAAACCGCGTTGCTCAGGGCAAAGATAAAGTCCTCGCTGTAGTCGGGTACCAGTTCCCGCACGGCCTCAAGGGAGATGGGTTCCCCCTTGGCATGGGCGGCCAGCTTTTCCAGCTCCTGATCCAGGTTGCGCAGGTCGCTGCTGGCGCGCCGGACCAGTTCGTCCACCGCCGGGCCCTCGATCCGAAACCGTTTTTCGCTGCATCGGAATTCGGCCCAGTTGCGCATTTCATTGCGTTTGGGTGCCGCAAGGTTCTCCCGGCGCAGCTTTTTTTCCCTCTCCAGATCCTCAATGGTCGGCACGGCCAGGCCACCGGTCGGGGCCGGCAGTTCGCGAATGGCCTTGAAATCGGGCTTCAGGTCAGGTTCGTACAGCACCAGGACCGTGGTTTCGGGCATGCCGGCCAGCGCCGTCAGGCCCAGCTGCCACCGCTCCGCCAATGTTTCCCGGCCTTTGGCCCCGGACCGCCGGACCGAATCCGCGAAGGCGGTCCAAACCTTGTGTGCCGCCACAATCCGCTGGTCCGCCATCACCGGCAGGGCCTGGACCTCCCGCTGAATGTCCTCCAGCGAAGCCCCCGGAGCTTCCAGCTCCGCGTAGTTGAAATCCACCATGGCCGGATCCAGGCCGGCCTTCAAGTCCTTCAGGAACAGCTGGTAGCGGAACGGATCCGCTCCGGCGCACAGGTGAATCACATCCGGGCCCCGACCGAGACCCGCACGGCCGGCTTGCCGAAGACCCGCAGGGCATACACCTCGGTCACCTCTCGATCCCGTAGGTCCGCCAGGGTGGTCACGGTCTGCAACCGGGGACCCAGCACCTTGGCCGCCATGCTCAGGGCCGTCATCGACAGCAGGCCGGCAGTAAACCGGGCCACGGAGAATCCGCGTCCGGCCCGCCCCAGGAGCTGCATCACCAGTACCGACAGCAGCGCCTGCACCACCAGGTTGGTGCCGCAGTCCGGGTGGATCGCCAATCCGCGGCGCCCCTCGTTAATCGCCGCTTGGGCGTCGGCCACCGCCTGGTCCACGTCTTCGACCAACATCTCCCCGAACAGGGTGAAACCCGACGGGTCGCTCAGTCCGCTGGTTTGCCGTATCTGCCCCCGACCGCCCAGCACGTGCAGCGTGGCATGCTCCCAGGCATGGTTCTGGCGCGTGCTGCGCACCGCCGCCAGCAGGTCTGTCAAAACCGACGATGGGCTGGGGCTGTACATCAGGCCCTTCCCAGCAGGTCCAGTGCCTTGGCAGTCACGTTGGCCGGGCTCAAGCCGAACTTCTCGTACAGCACTTCGAAGGGGGCACTGGCACCGAAGTGGTCCAGCCCGATCACCGCCCCGGTCTTCGGATCATTGCCGACCCAGCGTTCCCAGCCCAGGGTGGCGGCCGCCTCCACCGCCAGCCGCGGTACGCCTTCGCCCAGGACTTCCGCCCGATACGCCGCGTCCTGCGCGCCGAACAGTTCCCAGCTGGGCATCGACACCACGCGGGCCGCGATCCCCTGATCGGACAGGGAGTCGGCGGCTTCCATTGCGATGGCCACCTCGCTGCCGCTGGCGATCAGCACGATGTCGGGCGCGCCCTCCGTGTCCCGGAGCACGTAGGCGCCCCGGGCCGCGGCCGGCAGGTAACCGTCTTCCGCATCCGCGTGCGGCCACTCCGGCACGGTCTGCCGGGTCAGTGCCAGCACGGTGGGGCCGTTCCGGTTCTCCAGCGCGATGCGCCAGGCACTGGCGGTCTCGGCGCCGTCGCACGGCCTGATCAGGGTCAGGTTGGGGGTGGCGCGCAGGATGGCCAGGTGCTCGATCGGCTGGTGTGTCGGACCATCCTCGCCCAGGCCGATGCTGTCGTGGGTCATAACATAAATGACGGGCAGTCCCATCAGGGCCGCCAGCCGCAGGCTGGCCCTCAGGTAGTCGGTGAAGACCAGGAATGTTCCGCCGTAGGGGATTACGCCCCCGTGCAGGGCCATGCCGTTCAGGACGGACGCCATGCCGTGCTCGCGCACGCCGAAGCGCAGGTTGCGCGCCTGCCGGTTGGAGGCCAGGAAGTCGTCGGACGAGTCGATGTCCGTCTTGTTGCTGCCGGCCAGGTCCGCGCTGCCGCCAATCAGCCAGGGAACCGCCTCCGCGATGGCGTTGAGGGCCTTGCCGGACGTGTTGCGCGTGGCATCGCCCTTGCCAGGCGCGAATTCGGGCAGGGCCTCCTGCCATCCCTCCGGCAGGTCGCCGCTCAGGGCCAGCTCCAGTTCCGCAGCCTTCTCCGGATGGGCCTCCGCGTACCGGCTCAACAGGTTCTGGTACGCCTGTACCTTTGCCTCACCGTCCTCGACCGCCCGGCCCATGTGGGCCGCCACGTCCTCGGGAACATGGAACAGTTCGTCCGGCCAGCCCAGTTCGGCACGGGTCAGGGCCACTTCTTCCGCGCCCAACGCGGCACCGTGGGAGTCCGATGTGCCGCCCTTGTTGGGGCTGCCGTAGCCGATGGTCGTGCGGCAGCCGATGATGCTGGGCCTCGAATCGCCCTGTGCCGCTTCGATGGCTTTTCCCACTTCGGTGGCATCCATGCCGTCCACCTGCTGGACATGCCAGCCGTAGGCTGCGAAGCGGCCGGCCCAATCCTCCGAGTAGGACAGGTCCGTGGCGCCGTCGATGGTGATCCGGTTGTCGTCGTACAGGTAGATGATCCGACCCAGCTGCAGGTGGCCGGCCAGGCTGGCTGCCTCGCTGGCCACGCCTTCCATCAGGTCTCCGTCGGACACGATTCCGTAGATGTGGTGATCCACCACCGGGAAACCGTCCGCGTTGTAGCGGGCTGCCTGCCATTCCGCGGCCAGGGCCATGCCCACGCCGTTGCCAAATCCCTGGCCCAGCGGTCCGGTTGTGGTCTCCACGCCCGCCGTGTGGCGAAACTCGGGATGGCCCGGCGTATGGCTTTGCCATTGCCGAAAGTTCTTCAACTCGTCCAGTGGCAGGTCGTAGCCCGTCAGGTGCAGCAGGGCATACAGCAGCATCGACCCGTGTCCGGCGCTGAGCACGAAGCGGTCGCGGTCCTGCCAGTCCGGGTGGCTGGGACTGTGCCGCAGGTACCGGGTCCAGAGTACATAGGCCGTCTGGGCCATGCCCATGGGCATGCCCGGGTGCCCGGATGCGGCCTGCTCGACCGCGTCGACCGCGAGCATGCGGATGGTGTTGACAGCCTTGAGATCCAAGTCGGAAAGATGCATGGAGGGGTGTTCCTGAGAGTGCTTTTTTTGCGCATTCTAGCCGGGCAGGTGTCGGAGACCGGTCCCGCGCACCAATTGCCGGGTGCCGGTGCGTTGTCAAACGGCCACGGCCATGCCGTCGGCTCCTGGATCCGCCGCTCCGGTTACCGAACCGGATTCGTCGATCGCAACCGCGTGCATAATCGCGAAACCGCCGCGACTGTAACCTGTCCTCTCCGCCGGATGCATGTTCGCGACACGCTCCACCGTCTGCCTGGGAAACCGGGCATGCATGCGGATGAGGTCCCCCTGACAGTCGAGGCGCGGGGCATCCACAGCCTCCTTGATGCTCATGTTCCAGAGCAGGGCGTTGAGCAGCACCTGGGCCACGCTGGTGATGATCATGGTGGAGCCGGGGGCACCCAGGATCAGGCGGGGTAGTCCCCCGCGGGTGACAATCGTGGGGCTCATGCCCGTGGTGCGGCCCTTGCCGGGGGCAATGGAATTGGGGTGTCCGGGCAGGGGATGGAAGTTCACCATGGAGTTGTTGTACATGAACCCCAGGCCGGGGGTGACGACCCCGCTGGCGGAGCCCAGGGAATGGGTCAGGGCCACACACAGGCCCTGACTGTCGACCACGGACACATGTGTCGTGTCCTTGGAGCCCTGTGGTTGGAAGGACACCTTGATCGGGTCTCCGCGCTGGATGATGTCCACCCAGTGATCGGCGCGCGCCGGATCCATCATCCAGGCGGTTGGAACCGCCTCGAATTCCGGATCCGCCATGTGGGGATTGCGGTCGGCAAACGCGGCCTTCATGGCCATGGCCAGCAGGTACAGGTAGCGCGGGGAGTCCGGCTCCAGACCCGGCTCCGTGCACAGCCGTTCCATGATGTTCAGGATGGCCACAACCGTGGCGCCGCCGTGCGGCGGGGCACTGGTCGACACGTCCCAGCCCTTGAACGAACCGCACACCGGTACGGACGGCGGAAGGGCGTACGCCTCCAGGTCGCCCGCGGTCACAAAGCTGCCGTTGGCCTCCAAGTCGGCCGCCATGCGCTCCTTCATCTCGCCGCGGTAGAAGTCCTCGGCACCAAACTTGGCCACGTGCCGCAGGGATGCACCGTGGTCCGGATTGCTGACGTGCTGATTGACCAGGGGTGGCTTTCCTGTCTCGGTCAGGAAGACGCGGGAGGCCTCCGGGTTGCGCTGGACAACCTCCAGCGGACTGACACCGCCTGGTGCCTCGGGCCAGCGCTGCCAGACCCGTGCCGTGCGGTCCATCATGCGCCAGCCGCCTTCCGCCAGGTCGGCGGCCGGTTCGAACAGATCCGCCCAGGGCAGGGAACCCCACTTGCGGTGCATGTGGTCCAGACCCTTGACCGAGCCGGGCACGCAGATGGATGTGTAGCCGCAGTCGTTGACCTGATCGCGCAGGATGTAGCCCCAGCCGGTCGGACCGAACCCTTCGAAGCGGTCCGCCCACATGTCCGGGGTGGTGCCGGAACCGGCCACGGCCGGGGCGTCCACGGATTCCGGGGCGGAACTCCCGGGCTGGTGGATCGTTGCCACCAGATAGCCGCCGGGGCCGCACATGTGAGGAGACACCACCCCCTGTACCAACGCCGCCGCAATCACGGCATCCACGGCGTTGCCGCCGCCTTCGAGTACGTCCACCGCGGCGTCGACCGCGTACGGTTGCGGTGCGCAGACCATTCCCTGCGCCAAAGGGGCTTGAACTTGCATGGGAGGGATCCCGTGTTGGACGGATGCGGCCGGAGGCCTTCCCATTATGGCGCAGGCCGACCGCGGAGGCATCGTGACGGTGCCGGGCACGTTCTGCGCATCCTGTTCCGCCCGACCGATTGGCCGCCGCGAACGACCGGGTTGGCCAGACGGATTGAAGCCCCTGCCGGTTTCACTTCACAATGGGGAAGCTCCGGAGTTGCCGTGTTTCCCGGTTCTTGACCGGGACCGGTCGTCCGGGGACACCACATGTGCCCGTGCCGGTTCACCCAGGCGCCGGGACTGCAGCAAGAGTCGTCCGTCTGCCACCAAGTAGCGGGGGTTTCAACATGAACGCAATCGTGAACATTCTCAATCAACAGGTGACTTCGGTCGGGGGGAGTCCGCTGACGCTGTCGGACATCCTGACCACGGTCGGCTTGGTGCTGGCCTTCTATTTCCTGGCCCGGATCACCACGCGGGGTGCCAGAAACTTCCTGGAAAAGAGGACGCGCATATCGGCTACGGTCCTGCGCCTGAGCCTTCAGATGTTCAGTGGCTTCATGCTGCTGGCGGGAGTCTATGTCTCCCTGTCCGCCCTGGGTCTGGATCTGTCCGTGTTTCTGATACCGCTGGGTGCCCTGAGCATCGGTCTGGGACTGGGCCTGCAATCGTTGGCCGGGAACTTCGTCTCCGGCTTGGTCCTTCTGACCGAGCGCACCGTGCGCGAGGGCGACATCATCGAGGTGGACGGCATCATGGGCACGGTTCAGGAGACCGGCCTGCGCGCCACCATCCTCAAAACCTTCGGCAACACGGAGGCGGTGCTTCCGAACTCGGTCCTGACCTCCCAGCGCCTTGACAACTGGACGCGGTCCGACCGCATTCTGCGCGTCGAGTCGTTTGTAAGTGTGGCCTACGGCACTGCAGTGGAGCCGGTTCACCAGGCTCTCATGGAACGCATCCAAAGCCACCCGGCGGTCCTGGACGAGCCCGAACCCAACACCTTCCTGGTCGAGTTGGGGGATTCCGCCCTGCGGTTCCGGATTCTGTATTGGATTGACGATCCGAGTCAGCGACTGCGTTCCCTCAGTGAGATCCTGCAAGGCATTCACGAGGACTTTGCGGAGCAGGGCATCGCCATTCCCTTCCCGCAGTTGGACGTGCATGTCCGCGACCAGCCGGCATTGTCCAACCCTTCCACCAAGTGATCAGGAACCGCGTGTGCAAGAGCCCATTGCAGCCAACGCAGCAGGCAATACCAACCAGGAGGACGCGAACAGTATGGCCATTGGTGAAAGAGGAGGCACAGGGATGAATGTCACTGGGGAATGCCGGTTTCGCACGTCGGAGCTCCAGACCTCAAGGGGGAGACGAGTACAATGCAGCCACCAGAGGGCTGTCTATTCAGCAGGGCACGCAAAACGCTACGGCGTGGGTAGATCCGTACCCATCCCCATCAGGCCGCGAACGCACTTGCACAATGACTACCGCGCACGATCACACACCGACCACATTCATGAGGTCGGTATCCGTCAGTGACTTCAGGTGTTTTGGTGATGAGCAAACCGCCAGGCTCGCTCCGTTGACACTTTTTGTCGGGGACAACAGTACCGGCAAATCGTCACTGATGGCGCTAATCGGAGTGCTCTGGGAGGCGCACTTCTCCCGCTACCCGCAACCGGCTTTCAACCGGGAATTCTTCGACTTGGGAGGGTTCCGGGACATGGTTCACTTCCGCGGTGGACGTGGTGGGCGTCGGACAAGTTTCACGGCAAGAGTGGTATTGGGTGGCGAACTTGGCAAGTCTCACGGCCTGGAGGCCACGGTAACGTTCCGCGAAAAGGATGGATATCCGGAAGCCCAGTCGTATGTGTACACCGAAAACGGATTGTCGATTAAGGTGTGCAACGAGTCCAAGCGCGTAACATTGATGTATCAGGAGGCGGACGGACCTCCTTCCCCAGTCCATGATTTTGGGCAATCTGAATTTATGCCACGGGTTGACGGGCCCTTATTGCATCCGTTGTTGTGGTCGATTGGGAATCGGGATCATACAGACGGTTCCGAAAGGCAACAGAGACTTCGTGATGCCATTTTTGCAATCTCAAGCAAGATAGATTCAATATCTCAAGAATTCCAATCAGGCGAATTCGGCTTTGCGTTCATGGCACCCCTACGGGCACAACCCAAACGAATTTATCTGTTGGGAACGTCAATGGCTGACTCTGGAGCATACAATCTGCCAAGCCAACTGATAACCACAAAGCATACCGACCCCTCGCTTTGGGGGCGGCTAAAAGGAAGCATTGAAACTTTCGGCAAGCGTCTGGGTCTGTTCAGCCAATTCGATGTGATCGCCGTGGCAAATGGAAAGGGCATCGGTCCTTTCGAAATGAGAGTCAGAGGCAATCCCAATCAACCTCGTCAGGTTGGTCCGTGGCGCAACCTTGTTGACGTAGGGTATGGCGTGAGCCAGATCTTGCCTTTGATTTGCCGACTGAGCGACCCGAGCGTGCACCTACACCTGATTCAGCAGCCGGAGATCCACCTTCACCCCAAGGCCCAAGCCGCACTGGGATCCTTCCTGTGTGAGTGGATAGCGGAGGGCAAGGGCCAGCTCATCATCGAAACCCATAGCCAGTACTTGTTGGATCGTGTGCGAATGGAAGTTCGAGACTCGCGTATCGACATTGAACCCACCGACGTATCGGTGGCGTTCTTCGAATCGCATGGTTTGGAGAGCAGAATCACCAACATCGGTTTCGATGATTTGGGTAATGTCAGAGGTGCCCCGCCGGGATACGACAGTTTTTTCGTTGATGAAGTGGTACGATCGATAGGTTTGTAGCAGTGTTCTGTCTTATCGTTGACACCAATATGATCCATTGGTTGACAGAAACTAGTGAAGACAACTCCACGATTGTGATTGGTCTTCTGAAAAAACAAAGAGGTAAGCTGTACATCGGTGGTGAGTTAAAACACGAGTTCCCACCGAGATTGCGGCCCTGGTTGGCCGCGGGTGTGCGTGCTGGATGGATTGTGAACGTTTCGGACGACGAAGTCGACCAGGAAACCACATGGTTGAAGGTCCACCATATACTGGAGTCCAACGACCATCATGTCGTGGCCCTGGCTCGTGTTTCTGGTGCCAGGGTGCTGGTTTCATGCGATCAGGCCTTGCGTCAGGACTTCAGAAATCTCAGTCTGATTTCACAACCACCCGGCAAGTTGTTGCCGTTCAACGCAGATAAGACACGAGTCAGGAAGTTTCTTCAGCGGCGTAGATTGTGTACCCAAAATGCCGAAACACCGGCTTAGCTGGGCACATTTAGCGGCGGGACACGTACACCGGGCTGCTCCAGGCCTGGGCCTGATTGATCTGGGTGACGCGCATCCAGTAGGCCTGCGTACCCGTCAGTGCGTTAACGTCGCGGAAGGTCAGGCTGGCTCTGAAGGGTGCGTCGTTGTCTGGTGCCGGGTCCACCGTAACTTGGCAGTCCAAGCCACCTGCATCCCGTGCCAGGGGTGCCTTGAGGACATGAGCTAGCGGGAACTTGAATTGGACTTGGGGCGAATCGAAACTGCATATGGTGTGTTCGTCCCCTTCGACTTCCAGCAACAGGCCGGCGCGATTGCCCGCCGTGGCGTTCCACCAAGTTACGCGGGTGTCGTTGGGTTGACTTGCACGATCCTCGCCGCCGTGGAAGTTCACTGCCTCGACTGCATGGATTGTGCCCCCTTCCAGGTTCAGGGAACCGTCCCATGTCACACGCTGGGCGCGTGCCGTACCGCGTTGGGCTGTGCCTTGCCACAGTAGGCGGATCCGGTGTCGCCCGTTGGCCGTAGGCGACGGCTCCGCCAGCCGCCACTGGTGAATCTCCCTATCGCCGCGCAATAGTTCGACCGATTCGAGCGGTGCCGTGCCCTCGACTTCAATCGTGGCTAGGGGATCGCCTGCCGTGGTGAGCATCGAACCCATGGGCTGTCCGTCCACCTCGAACCACAGGCCTATGCGTTCGCCCGAGGTGGCATAGCACCGGCGGGCCGTCAATGCCTCCCAAATGCCTGTGCGGGTTAGATCTTCGGCATAGACCGCGGTCAGACCGCTGCGCACGTTCCGGTTGTTGCGCCAGCCCGGATGGCAGGCACCGGGCCGCCCGGTGATGCCGTCGGTTCCGGCCGTGATGCCGACTCGGTAACCGCGGCGGAGAGCGTCCTTGACGAACCACTCCGATGTCCCGTGGGTGGAGTGAATCTCCGCCAGCCGTTCGATCTCCGGGGCGTGCCAGTCAAGATTGGTGGGCCGCCCGCCGACATGCATGTTGATCAGCACCGGTTCATGCCGCATGGCCTCCAGGAAGGGCTCGGCGGTGGTCAGGTCCGGTTCGGGGTCCGGATCATCCTCCTGGAAGAACCGGCCCGAGCGGCGCAGGCGGGGCTCGTCGTGCCGGTAGAAGACATTGCGATCCCCGCCGTCCGAGGTCGGCGGGCTCCACTCGCAGCCCAGGAAGGTGACGAACCGGCCGGGTTCGTGGAAGTTTTCCGTCTCGATCCGGGTCAGATCCCACAGGTCGCGCGACACATAGTGATCGTTGCCCTGGTGCGTGATGAACTGAAGACCGGCGGCATCCCGGGCATAGGTGAAATGCTCTGCCATGGAGCCGACACCACAGCCGACTTCACTCTGGCCCGAATGCATGTCCCCCCAGAAGCGTCGCCACTTGGGTGGTTCCGTTGCGATTTGGACGGGATTGCTTTGTGCGCTCAGGCCCGAGTCCGGCAGACGAACCTCCAATCTGGTCAGGCCGCTTGTCTTGTATCGAATAGGCACCTGGACCACAGGCGGGTCTGCGCAGATGACAGCCTCTCCCAGTTCTAGGAGTGGACCGGCTGGTTCCGTGCACAGTTCCCTGACCTGGGGCCGAGCACGGTCCGGCAGGCTGGCGTTGCCCCAGCGATCTTCGGCCCTGATGGTCACGGTTCCGGTTTCGCCCACCAACCCGTCGCCGGGAGCGATGGCGACCAGGCGTACCGGTGGCCCCGGAACCACGGATAGGCCTGCCATCGTCGGCAACCGATGCCAGTGATCGCTCCGGTCCGGATCGAGCAGGGTGACAAACTCCAGATTGCGCAGCCGGAACGTGGGCACGCGCCATCCCTTGCCTCCCTGCGACTGGTCACCGCAGGTCAGGACCACCATGTCCCCTTCCGCCAACCGGCCCCGCACGACCGTCAGTTCAAGGTGGTGTTGCCACGGATCGAACGGGCCTTGACGGAAGTACCGCAGGCCGAGCTCGGCCGTGGTGGCACTGCCATGCCCGGACTGAACCGCGATGGTCGTGAATCCGTCTCCGCCGGGATCCTCGAATTGCAGGTCGGTCCAATCCAGCGGCCAGGCCCAGGCCAGCGCCAGTCGCCCCCCCGGTCCCAGCTCGGTCTCCCCGATCGTGAAGGTGAACTCGAGCGCGACCCACTCGCCGGCGACGAATGAGCGGCAGGGGGTACAGGCTACAAGCCCGTAGCGCCGCCTGCGTTCTGTCGCGGACAGTTCAACGTCATGCCAGACCGTGGGCTGGCCGGGTTGTCCGCTTGCAATGATCATGCTGAGGAGTCCTTGGCACTGGGACTTATATACGATGGTTGACACCACGCATATCCGGTTCACGGGTCGCGGGAGTCCCTTTGGTTGGTCTTGCGACCGACCAGGGAGGGAGCGCTCCTCGCCGTGCAGCAGCCCCAGTCCCACGGGCCGAAACGGGTGCGGACGGAAGCCCCGCCCGCACCAGGATGTTGATCGCCGCATTGTGGTCGGCGTTCGCCTGGAACCCGCAGGCCCCGCACCGGAACACCGCCTGCGACGGCCGATTTGACTTGGCGGTGTGCCCGCACTGGCTGCAGGCCTGCGAAGTGTAGGCCGGGTCCACATACACCACCTGGCCGGCCTTGTACTCGAGCTTGCGCTCCAGCTGTCCCCAGCCGGACGCCAGAATGGCGCGGTTGAGGCCAGCCTTCTGCTTCACGTTCCGGCCGGGGTTCTCGACCGTGCCCTTCGCACTCTGCGTCATGCCCTTCGTGTTCAGGTCCTCAAGCACGACGGTGTGGGCGGTGTCCGCAACCTTGCGGCTGATTTGGTGTGTGGCGTTGTCCCGGCGTCGGGCGCGCTTGCGCTGCAGTTTGCGCAGTTTCCCGCCGGTTCCGCGGCGGCGCTTGGAGCCCTTCTGCTGCCGGGCCATCCGGCGCTGGTACCGCTTGATCTTCGCGTCCTCGACGGTCGTGTCGGGGAGGGCGTGTACGGTTCCGGTGCTGTCCGTGGCCTGCCCCACGTTGCGGTCCACGCCGACCGCTCCGGACTCCGCGGGTTGGCATACATCGGGATGGTCGACCGGCACCTCGAACACGATGTAGGCATACCACTGCGGCTGCTTGCCTTCGGACTCCTGCCGTACGCGTACGGTCAGCGGCTTGCAATCGGCATACCGGGGGATGGGACCGAGACGCGTCCAGCCCCGCTTGGGGATGTACAGACGCCCATCCTCGATGCGCACATGGGACGGGATGGTGAAGGCGGGCTGTGTGTAGTGCTTGGCCTTGTACTGCGGACGCCCGTGGTCCGGACGGTCCGGGTCGAAGAACGCGGCGTAGGCGTCGCCCATGTACTTGCAGACATAGCGGATGATTTCATAGCTGTAGTCCTGCAGCCACTCGTGGCCGGGTGCGTTCCGCAACTGCGTGAACCGCGTGCCCAGCGTGAAGAAGGTCGGATCGCCCGGGCCATCCCCCAGCTTGCCGGACGCCTTCCATTTGCGGTAGTCCGTCTCGTGCCCGGCCAGCACGTGGTTCCATGCGAACCGGCAGGCACCCGCCAGTTGCTCCTGGTACCGGCCGTTGGCCGCGGTGCCCGGATACTGCCGCACGCGCAGGGTCCGTGTGACGGTCGGGGGCTCTTGCGTTGTAGACTGCGGGGTGCTGGTCACGGTGCCCCTATCACTGTGTCCGGTCGAGGGCCCGGTTCGCAGTCGGGTCCTCTCTTTCGCGGGAATTGTAGCACAAAAGTTTGACTGTCAACTATTCGATATAAGCTCCTTGGCATTCGGGTTGGAGGTGCGGGCCTGTTTGACTTGCTGCGGGGACTTTGCCGCCCGGCCTTGGCAACCTGGTCGGCTCCCAACACCCACTCGGAGACGCATCCCGTGATGCTCCGCTTTCAGGCGATGAACGGTTTGAGGAACTGGTGTGAGAGTTGCAGGCCCCGCACCGCCGTATCCGCATCGGCAGCCCAGACCCTGTCCTCGTGCTCCACGCTGAGCGCTTCGTCGTAACCCGCCTGGAACAGTTCGTCCAGGTAGTGGAACCAATTCACTTCTCCGTATCCGGGCAGCCGGTAACGCCACCACTGGTTCTGTTTGGTGCCGCTGAGCTGTCTGCCGTAAATCCCGAAGGCGTTGCGGCCGTCCAGGAGGATTTCCGTGTCCTTGGCATGGGTGTGGTAGATGCGGTCGGCAAAGTCGCGGATGGGCTGGATCCATTCAATGCCCTGCCAAACAAAGTGCGACGGGTCGTAGCACAGGCCGAGGGCCGGTGACGGTACGGCGTTGAACATCGCGTCCCACATTTCCGGAGTGGTTGCCAGCATGGTGCCGTTGCGCGGCCAGTTTTCGAAGGCCAGGCGCACGTTGCGGGCCTCGGCATGGGCGGCGATGGGCGTGTACAACTCCTTGAAGACGGCAATGTTGTCGTCGCCGCTTAAGGACATGTCCTTGCCCAGGAGGTGGGTGATGACGCCGATGCCGTGTCCGGATGCCCAGTCGATGGCGTCCGTGACCTGTCGGGTCAGCGCGGCCTGTTGGTCGCTCTCCGTACTCAGGTCCGGTGGAGTCAGGGAGCCGGTGGCGTGTAGGGCCATGTCGAGGTTGCGGGCGACCTGGACGGCCGCGTCGTTGAGGACCGGCACGTCCAGCGTGACGTAGCCGATGTCGGATGCACTTGCCGCAAAGTCTGCGTAGTCCATGCGGTGTAGCGCGCCGTTGCTCTGAAAGCAGCCCAGGTACATTAGTTTTCTGATTCCTTGGTGAGGATTGGGGGATGGCGGGGTGGACGCCCAATGTTGCGCTGCGTCATCCGCTCATCACAGGATAGCAAGCGGCATCCGCTGGCCCGGACTTGGATGCTTCGCGGCCGAGGCACTGGCGATCTCAACACGGGTTCGATCGGGCAGGATCTTCGGTGCGCGACAGCAAAGGTTCGGGGTGGTTGCCCGGATACCGGTGCGTCGGCCCGGCAGCCATATAGAATCCTGAACTTTCCAGGGCACTTGGATCGGATCAGCATCAAGGAGCACTGTCTTGAACCCTCCCCAGACCACCAATCCGGATCACTGGCACCATGTCGCCTACGACACCCAAATTGTGGAGGGGGCCTGCCTGCTGGTGGAGGTGGAAGGCCGCAGCATCGGCATGTTCCGCTTCAACGGAGAGATCAGGGCTGTCCTGAACATCTGTCCCCACGAAGGTGCGCCGCTGTGCATGGGCGAGGTCCGGGGCACGACGTTGCCGTCGGCACCTGGCCGTTTCATGTGGGGTCGGGAGAACGAAGTTCTAAGGTGCCCGTGGCATGGATGGGAATTTTCACTGGACGACGGACAGTGCCTGTTCAACAGCACGCGCATCGGTCTGGTGGCAACGGAAGTCAGGGACGACGAAGAGGTGTACGTCTACATGCGGCCCAGGCGGCGCCGGCCCTTGGAAAGTATTTGACCGGACAAATCCGAACGGGTCGTCGCGGCGGGCAGGTGGGATGGTTCGGAACGGCATGGCCGTCACACAACGCATTTTATGATTTACTCCAAGCAGGACCGCGGCCCTGTGCAGGTTCGCACCGGCCATGCGCCCCGTATCGGACAGGACCCGGATGCGCGGTCTGCGGCCAGGAGGCACGCCATGGAACTCCAATCCCCACGCCCACGACGGGGAGAGCGGGAGAAGGAAAGGGAAACTCGCTACGGAAACTGGCGCGGCATCCAGCCTTTGGCCGCCGTGGATATGGAGCGCGGGTTCGATTACGAGAATGATTGGAACCGACGTTTCCGCACCCTCCGCGCGGACCCCGCGGCCCGGGAACGGATCCGGGAGGGTCTGGAGCGCCTCGAACGCAGCATGGCTATCGAGACTGGCGTGATCGAGGGCCTGTACGATCCGGATCATGGTGTCACCCAAACCCTGCTGCGGGAGGGCTTCCGTGCGGAGCACGTGCGCCGACAGGGCGTGGACGTGGAACCGGAGCATTTGGTGACGGTCCTGGATGACCACATGGCGGCAGCCGAAATGGCCTACGCCTTCATCCGAGACGACCGCCCCATCACCAAGCACGCGATGCGCGAGCTGCATGCCCAAATCACCGCCCACCAGGAAACACACAACGCGGTGGACATGCTGGGTCGGCGCGTGCAGCGGAAGCTGCGGCGCGGCGTGTGGAAGGATTTTCCCAACAACCCTACGCGGCCCGACGGCACCGTCCACCTCTACGCACCGCCGGAACAGGTGGACAGCCAGTTGGACATCCTGCTGGACCTTTACAGGATCTACGAACCGGTTCAACATCCTCTGCTGACAGGGGCTTGGCTGCACTATCGCTTCATCCAGGTCCACCCGTTCGCGGACGGCAACGGACGTACGGGCCGCGTGCTCCTGAACTGGCACCTGGTCCGCAACGGCTGGCCACCCATCCTGGTGCACCGCCAGGATCGCAACGCCTACCTGTACGCCATGCAGCAGGCGGATGCGGACGACCTGTCGGTACTCGTCGACTTCCTGATCGCCATGTCTCGCAAGTCGATCAGTGTGGTCATGGCCGATTTCCCGGCGGAGGAGCGCATGGGTGTGCTGGGACCCGATGACCCCGACTACGTGTACCGCAATGAAGACGGTTGGCGCAACGGCGTCTGAGACTGGAGTCAGACACCGACATCCATCAACGGCGGCATGTCTTGGCCGGAGTTGTCCCGGCGCGTGACGGACGGAAACGCAGACAGGCAGACAGACGACAAACGGTCCGTGATCCAGGTGCGACTCCCGGCGAGCCGGTCAGCACGAGTTTCATATTGGAGAGGCCAAGAACTCTGGCATAACCATCGTCATGTCGTTCCCGTTGGCTGCCGCCGTCCGCCGGATGTCAGGTGGGTGTAGACAGTGCTGCGCGAGGCCTCGGCTACTCGGGCTATTCCGATTACGGTAAGCCTCTACTCGCGCATCGGTTCCGCGACCAGTTGCAGCCCTTCGTCCGTGAGCTTGGGTCGTTGACCGCTCTTGCGGCTCCGCGCTTGGTCGGCCAGCACCGGCGTCCCCTCCGCACTGCGCAGGACGGGATAGGGCGGCCAGAAGCCCTCCGGGACCGTGAACAGGGGGGCGGCCACGTCCCGGGCCCAGTTCTGTACGGGGGAGCGGGAGGTGGCGAAGGTGGCCGCCACCCGCGCCCCGGACAACTGCAGTGCGTAGCGTCCGTCGGCGTGCTCGGTCAGGTTGTCGTAGGCTTCGGACCGCGTCAGGGAGGGCGTCGGTGTGGGCGGTCGCATCCACGTGGGCGTGGGTCAATGTGGGCGACAACGTCGGTGTAGGCGTCGACGTGGGCAACAATGTCAGTGTAACCGTAGGCGTAGGCGTGAGGGTCGGCGACGGGGAGGCGGCCACGGCGCGGTCCGTGGCCACACCGCCGGACCTGCGGGAGGTGCATCCGGCCGGGCACAGGAGCAGGAGCAGCACTGCCAGCAGCAGCCAGCCCCGGCGCGGGCGGGAGGCGGCGGTCGGTTTGGCGAAGGGCATGGCGCGGTGTGCGACGCAGGGAGACTGCGAGGACGATCCCGGATTGTACGCCGCGGGTCCGGACCGGACAGCCCGGCGTGCTAGAGGTCGCAGGCCGTTTGAGATCGCCCGCAAAGCGAAGCACAGCCCCTCCCATGCGGCCTGATCCAAAGCGATCGGCCCGAAAGCACCCGCATCGTGCGAGTCCATAGGACGCACCGACACCGCGGGCGGCTTGGGAATCGCCGTTGGGAGCCTGTTTGTTCGCCACCCGGCCGAGGGAACCCCGGCGAGCGAAGAGCTGGCACCGCACACATGGGCAGCGCCAAGCGGTCGAGCAGCAGCCCATGACCGCACAGGTTGGCTGAATACCTAGTCCGGAGCCAGGTCCTTCTCCGTCAACCGATGCCAGTGGACCGCGCCCTGATCCACCAGGACCTGCACGTCCCGGTCGTTCCGCAGGCTGGCGACCACGGCCTGCGCCGGGTGGCCGGTGCCACGTTGCAGAAATTGCGCGTTGCGCAGGGCCCGGTCACTGTCGCGCCGGTCGGCCGTGTACGAGGCCTCGACCGCCACATGGCAGGGGATGCCTTCACCGTCCCGCGCCTCCAGCACCAGGTCGGCCCGGTAGAAGCTCTGCCGGTCGCCGGTCGGGATGTCCGGGAACCGGTGCAGCAGACCCACCAGGTCGCCCCGGTCGAGAATGGCGACATACGTCAGCCCCAGCTCATCCAGGATCGTTTCGACGTGGTCGCGCGCGGCGCGGCCGGCCGCGTGGCCCTTGAGGACGCCTAGATCGTCGGTGATGGCCTGTAGCCGCCGGTCAATTCCGTCGAACCGGGCATCCACGCGGGCATTGACGGCCTGCTGCTCGACGATGAACCCGTCGACGCGCCCGGCGAAGGCCGCAAACCGCTCCGGCAGCTCGATCAGTTCGGTGGTCAGGAGGTGCCGCCGCACCTCCCCGCGGAATTCCGCATCCCGCTCCAGCAGCCGCAGAAACTCGGTCCGCACCGCCGTCTCAAGCGCCATGGTCCAGAACCTCCGCCCGGTACCGGTTCAGGGTGCGGTGTAGACTGCGTTGGACCATGGGAAATCCTCCTCTTGTCGCCTGGTTCGGGGACGGGTCCGCAACCGTTCGTGAACAGGAAGCCTCGGCCGCCGGGGCTTCCCCATTCTAGGCGATCCCGCCGCCCCCTGCCTGCGGAGCATTTTGGGGAGCGATCGTTTCCTTGCGCCCGCTGCGCGACCCCAACCAGGGGACCAACCCTCCGATTGCGACCCGGTGCCACAACCAAAGAGCCTGGCCAAACCCCCGTATCCATGGGGTGCTACGGGTCGGCCCACCCCCGAAATCGCCCGGGAAGCGAAGCACAGCGCGTTTTGTGACCGACCGGCCGAGGGCGAATGCCCTGCCTTTTGCCCAGGCCCGCAGCGCGGCCGGCCCGGCCATCGTCGCGTTGATTGCGCAACGCGATTGCGGGACGGCACCCGCGGAACGGGCTGGTTGGCCACCACGTCGGTTTGGCAGTTGTATCACAAACGGCTGTTTGCGGGACTACGGAACCCGCACTGGTCGGAGGTGCCGTTCCACTCCCATGGCAGGCTCAGCGCGACCGTTCAGAGGCACGGCCCTGGGGGGCCCTCTGCCCATGCCTGGGAACCGGACCATGCATCGCTGCTGGATCAAGCCTTTCCTGGCCAGTCTCTGTCTGCTGGTGCTGGCCGGATTCGCGCCGGCAACAACCCTGTCACCGGGGTCAGGCATGCCGGTACCGTACCGGGCCATGTTCATGGTCTATCCCGGGTGAACTTCAGGGTCCATGGGCACAGGGGGACAGTCCGGGAGATCGGGTCGGATGTGTTAAGCCGGTTTGGGAAATCAATTCGGTGCAAATGGCCGGTCAATTGGTTCCGGCGCAGACTGAGCTGTTCCAGGTTGGTGAGCTCCCACTCCGGAGGCAGGGAGCGCGTCAGATGGTTGTTTTCGCCAGGTGGTCACAACTGAAATCCGGGTTCGGAGACACAACCGACGCAGACCATGACTCGACGCGCACCGGCCGCTGCGTTGCGCATGAAGCTGTTGACCATGGACGAACCGGTGTTGCCCACAAACAAGCTCGGGGTTCGCAGCTGTCGGTTGGCCATCGTTGCAACGTGGTTTTGGAACTTCCCTCGTAGTTCCTCCATTGCTTTCCGGATTTGCTTCCCAGATTAAGGGATGGTTGTGATTCGTGTCGAAGCGGACGGTTTTTATGTGGTCATTGCGACTTCCACCCGCTCGACTACATCGATCAGGTGGACATTCCCGGGAGCATTGATCTGTTGCGCAAGGGATCAATCGTAGGACGTCTATCCGTCAAGTTCAGGCAGAAGCAAGCCCGGTGAGGCGAACGGTTCGGCCATGGTCACCGCGCAGATCGGGTCCGTTGGCCTGCGAGCCTCCAGGCCGCCTATACTCAACTCACTGCGCGTCGCTGGCAGGCCCCCGCCGGTGGGCACGAGCCGGCCTGGACGCCATGGCGACCTCCGCCTCCAGTTCCCCTCTCCAGTCAAGGAGCTCAGAATCCGCCATGTCCGCACAGACTGACGATCGACGATCCAAGGTTCCGTTCTATACGTTTCCCGGAAACCGGGAGCAGCAGGAGGAGGCCCTGGCCGCCAACCCCATGCTCAAGCGGTTTGTGTGGTCGCGCACGGCCCTGGCTGGAGATCGGCACCGACCCTACTACCACTATGTGAACCCCGAAGGCACGCTCAACGACCCCAACGGCCTCTGTTTTTGGAACGGGCTCTGGCACCTCTTCTACCAGGGCTATCCGCCCGAGGATCCGCGGCAGCACTGGGGCCATTGCGTCAGCGAGGATCTGATCCACTGGCGCGATCTGCCCTACGCCATCTACCCGGATCCCGAAGAGTGCTGCTTCTCCGGGGCCACATTGGTGGAGGAGGACCGGGTGATTGCCATCTACCACGGCACCAAGGTGGGCAACATGGTGGCCACCAGTTCGGACCCGCTGCTGCTCAACTGGGAGAAGCTGACCGGACAGGCCGTGATCCCGATGACCGCGCCGGACGGCGGCGAACTGCCCTACCGGGTTTTTGATCCCTGCATTTGGCGCAAGGGCGACTTCTACTACTCCTTGTCCGGCGGCACGCTGCCGCACCCCACCAATGGCGTGCGTACGCGGGCGAACTTCCTGCTGCGCTCCCGCGACATGGAAACGTGGGAGTACCTGCACCCGTTCATCGAAGGGGACACGATGACCAAGCTGGGCGACGACGGGGCCTGTCCCTACTTCTGGCCCATTGGGCAGGGGGACGGGGAACGGCACATGCTGCTCTTCTACAGCCACATGAGCGGCGGCCAGGCCCTGCTCGGGGACTACGACAAGGACCGGGACAAGTTCGTGGTTACCGCCCTCCACGAGGCGAATTTCGGGGCGTCCGGTCCCGGCGGCGTGCACGCGCCGTCGGCCACGCCCGACGGCGAAGGCGGCGTGATCGTGATCTACAACATGAATCCCGGACGCGTGCGGCGGGGCTGGGACCAGATCATGACGCTCCCGCGCCGGCTGACCCTGCGCGCGGACGAAGGCCGGGTCCGGGATCAACTGGCGGTGGAGCCGGCCGGCGACATCGAGTCGCTGCGCTCGCACGAGGTCTCCCTGGCGGATGTGGCCCTGCCGGCCAACGAGGAGGTTGTCCTCGACGGGGTTGCCGGCGATGCCCTGGAGCTGGAGCTGGAGATTGCCGACGGGGACGCCTCCGTGATTGAGCTCAACGTCCTGCGCTCGCCCGGGGCGGAGGAATACACCCGTTTCGCCTTCTACCGCAGTCGCGGTTTCCGCAACTGGGCCCGGTATGGCGGTTGGGAGCCGGCCGGGTTGCGGGCGGCCACCGACAGCATTGCCGTGCTGGACAACAGCCACAGCTCCATCCTGGACGATGTCTCCGCCCGCCCGCCCGAACAGGCTCCCGTCTATCTGGCCCCGGACGAACCCCTGCAACTGCGCGTGTTTGTGGACCGTTCGGTGGTGGAGGTGTTCGTCAACGGACGCCAGTGTGTGGCCCTGCGCTGCTATCCGGGGCGGCTGGACAGCACCGGCATCTCGTTGCGGGCCGGGGGCGCCCCGGCCCGGGTGACGCGCCTGTGCGCCTGGCAAATGGCCAATCTGTTTGCCCGGTGACGGCGGGCGGATCTGCATTGCCACCGCCAGCGTAGGTAACCCGTAGGTTGTTCGGAAGATACGCGTATGTTGCGCCTCCGGTCGATCGGCGGATTGCCCCCTGAACCGATTCAGAATGGTTTGTCACTGTTGATAGAATAGGAGTGTCCCAGTACAACTTTGGATGCCGCCGATGCCGATGATCGCGGGTTTCCTGGTATCCGGTACCGGGGACATGCCTGTTTCAGCTGATAAAGGAGCGAGCTGATGAACCGAATAAGGAAGACTACCCGCAAGGTGATGGCATTCATCTTGGTGTTCACCCTGTTGTCCTTGAGCTTGCCGGTTGCGACGCCGGTGCTGGCTCAGGACATGATGTCCTGTGACGAGATGTCGGCCATGGCCATGTCGACCCTGGACATGATGCAGGGCATGTCCGCCGATGAACTGGCGGTCATGGCCTCCATGGGCCTGAGCATGGTGGATGCGATGGGGGCGGACCAGACCATGGCTATGGCCATGATGGGAGCCGACCTGCTGTCGTCGTTCGTGATGGACATATCCGGCCTGCTCGTAGGCTTGTCCGAGGACCTGTTGGGTGACATGATCCTGATGGGGCTCGCCACTGCCGGCATTGACTCCTTCCCCTGGATGAGCGTCGAAGAGATGGCTTCCATGGCTTCCATGGGCATCTCCATGGTGGAAGGGATGAGCTCGGCCGAGATGGCGGGCATGGCCATGATGGGCCTGGATATGGCCATGGCCATGTCTGCGGCGGACATGGCAGCCTTCGCGGCCGTGGGCCTCGACATGCTGGCTGGCATACCTGCCGGGCAGCTGGAAGCAACCGTGGCGATGGGTGTGGACATGTTCTGCGGCATGATGATGTAGGTCTCTTGTTTGGACTAGGGGATGGGATGTGCTGAGGAATCGGCACCAACGGTCTTCAGGCTGATCCCTCCCCGCCTTACAGGCCCCGGTTGTCCGCAGGGACGACCGGGGCCTGTTTGATTCCCGGCTCGGCGCATGACAGCAGTCCGGGTACTACCGTCGTAGATCATGCGGTTGACGGTAGTGGCAGCATCAAGTGGAATCGCACCAGGACCGGCGGCGCTTCTGCGGCCATCCGGAGCACCAAAGGCCGCGGTTGGACCTGCCTCACCCGCGCATGTGGTGGGCCCAGCCTGTGGTGTTGCGTTCCTTATGGTTGCGCCGGACCGTTTCCTGCTTGGCCGTCTCAAAGGTTGTGTCGTTGTGCCTGTGTACGTCGGTTGTCCTCGCTATTGAGGTCGGATGGCGGCCCGGGGGCGCGAACACCTTGTGTAGGTCCACAGTTCGGCGACCGCCGCCGACTTGGGCAAGGTGTCATATCAATCACAAGGATCGACTCCAACGAATGGCGACGGATCCGGGAACAACAGGCGTCGCCGTGATCGGCAATCCGCGACCAGTGGCCTGAAACACTGCAAGGGCGATGCCACGGCTGTTCAGGCTGGCATTGTCCACGGGCCTGCCGCGCGACAACATTGGACGCAACCGGTCCATGCGACCTTGCTCCCGGCCGAAGGACATGCTCGCCACCCCCAGCTGGCCGGTCAGCACCGGATCGGTGGTCGGACGGGCGACGCGGTCGGCAAGGGACGGCGCGGCCACGAACTACACGGGACGGTCCATGTGGCAGCGCACATCGCCCCGTCGAATGTCAGACCGTCAAGCCGCCGTGCCTGAACAAACCAGCAACTCAGTCCAAGGGATCTTTGGGGGTATGTCCTTGCCGGTGCAGCAGGACCTGGAGCCGTGCAATCTCCGCCTCTGCTTCCCGTACCCGTGCGGCTTCCTGATCCGCCCGTGCGGCTTCCTGATCCGCCCGTACGGCTTCCTGGTCCGCCCGTGCGGTTTCCCTTTCGTGGGCCGTCCCGGCTTCCTGCACCGTCAGATACCACCTCTGCTGCACCGGGTTCCACAACCGTAGGCTACCGGTGGCCGTGTCCAGACCCCAGTCCGTATCCAGGACGGAACTCCGCCCGATCAACGCACCGCGCGGGTGGTCGGGCTGCAGGGGGATCGGGACATAGGTGCCGTCTCGCAGCTGCCAGCCCAGCAAATCCCCGGTCAGGTACCGGTGATGGGGGTCATGCTGCCAATATTCGGGAATACCCAAGGCGGCGTAGCGTTCCCACTTGAGGCCGCTGTCCTGGGTATGCGTGGAGGGCGATGCCATTTCCATGACCAGGTCCGGTACTTTGTCGTAGACCCAGGGCGCATAGCCTTCTTCGCTCGGGACCGCCACCCCGTAGGCCAGCAACACATCGGGAGCCACATAGGCCGTCAGATTGGCGGGATCGTAGTACAGGGCACAATTACCCCGGACGGTGCCCGCACGCCCCAACTGCCCCAGATGCATCTTTAGGGCAAAGACGGCATCGATGATGGCATGGTACTGGAGTTCGGTATCGGCCATGGGTTCATCATCGTCGGACGGGTACAGGATCCCCGGCTCCTGTGGGGGGTCTCCCAGGACCACGCCGTCCCAGCCGTTCCGGTCTCGGGTCAGTGTCATAAGTGGTTGTGCCTCCTGCCCCCCCGATTGTAGCAGGGGACTGCAACGCCGTTTGAACTCGAAGGTCGGGACGGTTGCCGGGAGCGCGGGCAGCGGCGCAGTGGTGCGCACGGGGAGCAGCGATCAGCGCTAACGCGCAGTCATGTGGGGAAGGTAAAGCTTCGATTTACCTTCCCCACATCAGGGGGCACGGATCCCCTTTCCGACTGGATTCCCGTGGGGATGGGGCCGGCCAGCCGTTCCAATTTCGTCAGCGCCCACCAAAGCCGGTCATCGTAATGCCCTGGACGAAGAAGCGCTGGGCAAAGATGAAGAGCACCAGGATGGGCGCCAGCATGATTGTGCTGACCGCGAACACGATTTCCCAGCGCTGCACCTCGAAGTCGTTGAACATCTTGATCCCCACGGCCAGGGGGAACTTGTCCATGGTCTTGAGGTAGATCAGCGGGTTCAGAAAATCGTTGTAGTGCTGCAGCAGGGCGAAGACCGCCACCGTCGCCATGACCGGCTTGGAGAGCGGCATCAGGATCTGGGTCAGGGTGCGCAGCCGGCTGGCGCCGTCGATGTAGGCCGCATCCTCCAGTTCGCCCGGAATGCCCATGAAGAACTGCCGTATCAGGAAGACGTACAGGGCCATGACCGCACCCCAATAGGGAACGATCAGGGGATAGAACGTGTCGTACCAGCCGATGGTCCGAAACAGGATGAACCGCGGCACGAGCGTCACGATGTCCGGCAGCATCATGGAGCCCAGTAGCAGCCCGAACCAGAAGTTCTTGCCGGGCCAGTCGATGCGGGCGAAGGAATAAGCCACCAGCGACGAGGACAGCAGGGTGCCCAGCACCGCGAACACCACGATCTTGACGGTGTTCCAAATGAAGGAGCCGAGCGGCAGGTGGCCGGTGAAGGCCGTGATGTAGTTGGCCCAATGCGGATTCCTCGGGATCCAGACGATGGGGTGGGCAAACACCTCCGTGGACACCTTCAGCGATGAGGAGATCATCCACAGCGTTGGGACCAGGAAGGTGACGGACAGGACCGTAATCAGAATCTGCAGCGCCGCCAGCCAGAGGCGTTCCTTGAGTTTGCGGCGCGGTTTTGCTGCCAGGGGCGCTTGTGCGGCGGCGGGCTGCTCCAAGGGCATCTGCGTGACGGACATGCCTTAATTGCCCCCTTCTTCGTAATAGACCCAGCGACGCGAAATGACGAACTGCATGATGGTGAAGCCCACGATGATCAGGAACAGTTCCCAGGCCAGGGTCGAGGCGTACCCCATGCGGCCGTACTGGAAGGCGTTGCGGTAGATGTTCAGGACCACGAAGAGCGTGGCGTCGGACGGCCCGCCCTCCGTCATGATCATGGCCGGAATGAACGACTGGAACGAGTTCACCGTGGCGATCACCATGTTGTAGAAGATGAGCGGCGTCATCAGGGGCAGCACCACGGTGCGCAGGCGGCCAAAGGCGTTGGCGCCGTCCAGACTGGCTGCTTCCTTGAGCGACTCCGGGATATTGCCCAGGCCGGCAATGAAGATCACCATCTGCCGTCCGATGGCCCAGAGCGACATGAAGATGAACGCCGGCTTGGCCAGTTGCGGCTCGAACAGCCAGCGAATCGGATCGACCCCGAACCAGCCCAGCGTCTCGTTCAGGATCCCGAACTCCGGATGGAAGACCCGTTGCCAGACCACGGCGCTGGCCACCAGGGGCACGATGATGGGCAGGTAGAAGGCCGCCCGGTAGTAGTCCCGGAACCACAGGGGCTGCGACAGGGCCAGGGCCAGCGTGAACGAGATGCACAGCTGGACCGGCACCGCGATTACGGTGTAGAAGAAGCTGTTGAAGAGGCTCTTGTTGACCTTCGGATCCTCCAGCATCTTGAGGATGTTGGAGAAGCCCGCGAACTCCGGTTCGCGCAGGGGATCCCACTCGAACATGATCAGCCATGCCGAGTGCAGCATCGGATAGGCGATGAAAATCAGGAAGCCCAGGATGAAGGGCGACGCAAACAGGTATCCCGTCAGCCAGTCCCGCCGACGGCCTCCGCCGGTCAACAGACGACCGGCCGATTGCAACGCGGTCATGCCTTCGTCAAATTCGGGATCGACCAAGGTCCGGGCGGGTTGGAATGGATCGTTCCGGCCCGCTCCGGATGCATGGTCCCAAGGTGTCCGGATTGCCCTGACCGCGCCGGCGGTTCAGGGCAATCCAGGCAAGAATCAGAATCAGCCGGACCAGTAATCGTCGAGCAGCGCCTGCACGCCCTTGGTCACCTCGGGCAGTACTTCGGCGGCCGTGGCCGAGTTGTTGAGCAGCGGATCCCAGCCCACGGGCCTGACCACCTCGTTCCACATCTGGCCGCGGGAGACGCCGCCAATCACGTCCACTTCGCTGCGCTTGAAGGCTTCCACGAAGGCCGCGCCGTTGGACACGCCGAAGCGCTCCTCAATGGTGGGAATCCAGAAGGAGTGGATCAGATCCTCGGTGTTCGGCAGCCGACCGGTGAGGGTCGAGTAGATCTTCTGGCCTTCCTCGCCGCCCATGAAGGCGGTGTATTCCCAGGCCGCATCCACCTCGTCCGTGTTCAGTACGGCGACGCCCTCGGACCAGCCGCGGTGAGGTCGGCCCGCATCAAGGTATTGCGGCATCATGACCACATCGAAGGGAACCTCCGCCCCCGCGTCCCGCAGTTCGGGCGAGTTCAGGTTGGGCAGGAACCAGGCGCCCTCGTACTTCATGGCCGCGTTGCCGGTTTCGATCGTGTTCGTGCCGCCGGACATATCGGCCGGGGTGGGGCTGATGCCCATCTTGTACTGGAGGTCCTGGGTCAACAGCTGCACGATTTCGATGATCTCGGGCTGGTCGAAACTGGCGGTGGTCGGGTCCACCAGCTGGTCGAACTCCTGCATGCCGGTCGAGCGAATCCAGTGGATGTCGCGCGGCCAAATCCCGCTGGGCTGGAAGCCGTACATGCGGTTGTCGCCGTCCAGGTTGGTCACCTGCTCGGCCATCGACAGGAACTCGTCGAAGGTCCAGTCGTCGGTCGGGTAGTCCAGGCCGGCGTCGTCGAAGGGCTGGCGCGCGTACAGCATCAGCATGACGCCGATCTGAAGGGGCATCAGGTACCGCTTGCCGTCGCGGCGCGTGCTGTCCTCGATGCTCTGGACACCGTCCGGATAGGGACCGGACAGGTCGCTCTCCTGAATGTACGTGTCCAGGGGGGCCAACTGGCCGGCGTCGGCATAGGGCTGCCATTCCCAGCCCTGGAAGGAAGCGACATCCGGCGGCGCGCCGCCGGCAATGCTGGTCTGCAAACCCGTATAGTAGTCCGCGCCCGTGCCGCTGGGGGCCGTGGTAACCACGACATCGGGGTTCTGTTCGCTGAACACCCGTTCCAGCTCTTCCCAGGCGGGGATGTCGGTATTGCCGGCCCAGGCCGCGAAGTCAATCTCCACCGGCGCCATGGCGGCATCGTCGCCGGGGGCGGCGGCGGGGGTTGCGCAGGCAGCCAGCGCGAGCGCAGCTGCACCGGCACCGCTTACCTGAAGGAAGCGGCGGCGCGAGACGGCAGGACTCAATCGTCTTGTCATTTGTAGCTCCTTGCGGGGAGGGTTCAATAAGTTGTGAACGACCAGCGGTCGTGAGGGAAGCCTAGGTTAGCACAATGGCCGGTCTCGGGTTTATGGTCGGGGGGTTTTGCGGTGGGGACGGGGCCGTCCGACGGCGCGGCGGCATGCACGCCCATCCTCTTCCGCCGGTGCGTCACGGCCGCGGCGGGACAGGAGTGTCCTGTTTGGGCCGACGATTCGATGCCATGTCTCAAGATCTGCCAGTGGAGAATCCACGTCATGAAGATTGAAGCGATTCACCTGTCCGTGCTTGACCTGCCGGGCCGCAGCAGTCTGTTCTCCCTGACCCGTTCCCGGGAGGACGGCCGCTTCTACTGGCGCAGCCAAACACAAGGTCCGGCGGAAACCGAGATCCATGTCCTCCACGTTCGGACTACGGAAGGCATCGAGGGTATCTGCACGGTTGGCGATGCCCGTTATTCAACCCTGCGGCCGATCGAACTCGAGCATATGCGAGCCTTGGCCGTCGGCCACGATGCCTTGGACCGAAGGGGCCTGCGGGAGCTTCTGCACCACGCCGCGCGGTCGGCCTTTCTGGCTCCGGGCTGGTTCGGTGCCCTGGACAATTGCCTGTGGGACATCCATGGCAAGGCCGAAGGCCGGCCCGTGCATGAACTGATTGGGACCGCCCGGCCGTACTGCGAGGCCTACTACAACATCCGCAGCGGGGATCTGGACGCGGCTCTGGTCGACGCCGAATACGCCATGGGGGAGGGTTTCGCGGCCCTCAAGGATCACTTTGCCCAGCCCTGGCGGCGCAACTGCGACTGGCTGCGGCGTCTGCGGCAAACGGTAGGTGGTGCGATTGCCCTGATGCACGACGCCGCCGGTTGCCAGTACACCCTGGACGAAGCCCTGGCGGTGGGCAAGGTGCTGGAGGAGACGGACTTCCTCTGGTTCGAGGAACCCCTGCCGGATCGGTCCCTGGTTGAACTCCAGGCCCTCTGCAAGTCGCTGTCCATTCCGGTCCTGGCCCTGGAGACCCTGATGCACGACATGGACCTGTGTCGGGCCTGGCTTCAAGTCGGGGCCACGGACCTGGTGCGCGCCAACGCCCGGGTCGGGGCCACGGACCTGCTGGACCTCGCCGAGTTTGCGGCCCGGCACAACACTTCGGTGGAACTCAATGGTCCCGGCGGTCTGTTCGGTCTGGTCCATGCCCACATGGTCTGTGCCATTCCCAACACCTCGCGCTACGAGTACTTTCCGGACGGCAGCCGCGATGAACTTGGAAGGGAAATCGGCCTGTTGAACCCGCCCGTGCCGGCCAACGGCGTAATCATGCCTCCGTCCGGGCCGGGTTGGGGCGCTGAATGGGACTGGCAGCGGTTCAGGGCCAAAACCACTGCCACACTCTGAGCCCTTGACTGGCTGGATGTGCAGGTGCCAGCTGGGCATCAATCGGTTAGGCGGCAATCGGATACTCAAGAAGTGGCTGGCCTTCCGGGAACCAAAGATTCTCAGGTGGCGACTTCAGGCTGAGGAGGTTCGGCACTGCGCTGACACGGCGCGGTGAATCGGTGCCCTGATGTTGGCATTGGGGTTCTGTTTCATGGGGGGAGTGGATTGGCGAGATACGCCATTGAGTAAAATTACTCAATGGCGTATCATATCTCCTATGAGTCAACTCCCGGCTTTCCGCCGCCCCCTGGTATCCGAGCTGATTGACCTTCTCACCGAGGAAGGCCCCATGCGCCTCGTCGCAGTTACCGGTCCCCGGCAGACGGGCAAGACGATCTTGGTTCGCCAGGCGTTCGAGGAACTCGAGAGGGGAGGTACCTCGTGCCGGTACATCTCCGTAGACGACCCGTCTTCAGACGCGTACTCCCCTGACCATCTCGTGGACTCCGGGGTACTGATTCCCGGACGCCCCCGGGGAGTGGAATGGCTCGTTGCGACATGGGAGCGCGCGCGCGCCGTTGCCGAGCGTTCCCCTCAAGGACTGGTGATGGCACTGGATGAGATTCAGGGGATTCCGCAGTGGTCGAATGCCGTCAAGGGCCTCTGGGATCGGGATCGACGTACGGGGTGCCCGTTGCGGGTCGTGATCATGGGGTCTGCTCCCTTGGCGATGCTGACCGGCATGCACGAGAGTTTGGCCGGCAGATTCGATCCTTTCCCGGTCGCACACTGGTCGTTGGAGGAGATGCAGCGTGCATTCGGAGTGACTCTTGACGAGTACTTTTTCTTTGGAGGCTACCCGGGTGCCGCAAGTTACATGCGGGACATCACCCGGTGGAGGGAATACATCCGACACGCCATCGTTGCGCCGGCGGTCGGCCGGGACATCCTGTCCCTGACGCGCGTCGACAAGCCGTCGCTGATGCGTGCCCTGATGGATCTGGCCCCGGAGTATTCGGGCCAGGTCATCTCCTACATAAAGTTGCAGGGCCACCTCAAAGATGCCGGAAACACTACAACGCTGGCGCGCTACCTGGATCTGCTTTCGGATGCCGGTTTGGTTGCCGGATTGCAGAAGCACAGCGCGAAACTTCATCTCGCGAGGCGGTCGAGCCCGAAGCTCAATGTGTTGAACACCGCCATCATAGCGGCCACGTATCCCTATCCCTTGGCACGAGGTCGAGACGACGGAGCTTTCTGGGGACGGCTCTGCGAAAGTGCAGTGGGGGCACATCTTCACAACACCATCGGCTCCGATGGGATCATGCGTCTCCGATACTGGCGGGAAGGAACCCATGAGGTGGATTTCGTCCTCGCATCCGGCCGGGATCTGGTCGCGATCGAGGTCAAGAGTGGTCGTCGTCGGGGCCGAGTCGCGGGCCTGTCCATCTTCAAAAACCGCTTTCCCGGCGCGCAAGGGCTCGTGGTAGGGACCGGCGGGATTCCCTTCAACGAGTTCCTGTCCGAGGGAGCTGGGTTTTGGTTCGAGAACGCTCACCGTGCTAGTTGACAGAACAGTCTCGGAGTGGCGAGACAACAGGTGGCAGTCGGAGAATCGAAGGCTGTCGGATTTCCGGTCCGCACGCGCGTATGTGTTACTCGGCGAGCCAGGATCGGGCAAGACCACTGCGTTTGAGGTTGAGTCGAAAGCGGACGGGAACGCATCGATTGTCCCTGCCCGCCGCTTCATCCGCCGGCACGTCGACAGTCACCCGGAGTGGCGATGCAGCACGCTGTTTGTGGATGGATTGGATGAACTGCGTGTCGGGGCGGGCAATCCCAACGAACCTTTGGATGCCTTCCTGTGTCGCATAGAGCAGCTTGGCCAGCCACGCTTCAGGCTCTCCTGCCGCGAGGCTTCCTGGTTGGGGCAAAACGACTCTTGCGAACTGGCTTCGGTCATGGATGACAAGGAACTTCGCTTGCTGCGGCTCGATCCGTTGAGCCCCGAAGAGGCTCGTGCGATCTTGGTCGCCAAGGGGGTCAAGGATCCCGGAAAGTTTGTGTGGAGAGCGGTGGAAGACGGGTTGCAGGTTTTCATCGAGAATCCCCTTCTGCTTGAGACACTGGTCGACGCGGTAGTTTCTGGCTTTTGGCCGAATGGTCGGATCGACACGTTTGAACGAGCGTGTGAAGAGTTGGCGAAGGAATCGAACGAATCACATCTCAGTGCTCAGGATGGCAGGCCATTCTCCACCTCGAAGATCGTTCTCGCGACAGGCCGCCTTAGCGCGCTCCTGCTGCTGTCAGGAAAGAGCGGCTGGTCCCGGCGTGGTCGGGGCAAAGAAGACTGCCCGGCGCTGAGTGAAGCCGGAGACGGTCAGGACCTCTTCAAGGTTGCCTTGGACACCACACTGTTCGACGGGAGCGCCGAGACCTGCAGAAGTCCACGCCACCGCGCCATTGGGGAGTTCCTCGCCGCAAAATACCTGGATCACGCAATCACAGAGAGGCACTTGGTCCCCGGACGCGTCCTGGCATGGATGATGGGCATCGATGGTTTGGTGATGCCCGATCTGCGCGGCGTGTCGGTGTGGCTGGCCGCAATGAATAGTCAAGTGCGCGGCCGCCTCATCGAATCCGACCCAATTGGCTTGGCTTTCCACGGGGATGCCGGACGCTTCAGCCGCTCGGAAACCCAACTCTTGTTGGACGGTCTTGAGGCGAAGTTGCCGCATCGGCGGGAGTGGCCGTCACAGGCCTCTCTCGCGGCGCTTGTTGCCGGCCCCGCGCGCGAAATCCTGTGGGAGATGCTCCGGGCTGCGGAGCGCTCGAAAGCCAGACAGGCAGTGGTGGAGTTGCTCCTGCAGGGCATGGCCGAGGTTCCTTGGGGCGGTCCAATGGGCGCGGCTGACGGCCCGTCAAGGCACTCAGAAAGTGCTCGGAAAGTCTTGGCTACCGTAGTGCGAGATCCCTCCTGGCAATCAACGACGAGGCACCAGGCCCTTGTTGCACTCATCCACGTTGGTGGGGAAGAGGCCGACCACATTTCAATGCTGCGGGATCTCCTGGACGATCTGGCAGTGGGCAAAGTACTCGCGGATGAACGGGGCGACCTGCAGGGGCGGCTTCTCACCCACCTGTATCCAGGGCATCTGGCCACCAAGCACATTTGGGACTACCTTCCTTCCGGTGCTGCGTCCGGTGCTGAGACCCTGAATTTTTGGACGAAACACATTGTGCACGAATCGTCGCCTGAGGATGTGGACATCCTGCTCGATACCCTCGCCGCGAGGGCCGAGAAACTGATCCCCCGTCTCGCACAGGACAATCTGGACGCCCTGGTAATGCGACTGTTAGCCCGGGGACTGGAACTCTTTGGGGAAGAGAGGGAGGTTGCCAAACTGTACGAGTGGTTCGAACTGGTGGATGTGGACTACGAGAGCCTTGGACTGAGGCCGGCCCATTGCGAACGGGTTGCCCTCCGATCCCGCCACTCTGAGGAGGAGACGCCGATTTACCGCTGGCTCCGTGCGCATCCCGACATTCAGCAGGCACTGGTGTTGGAGGGACTGAAACGCCATGCCGAATGGCCGAGTACCACAGCCCTTTATATGACCATCGGCACGAAGTTCCTGGGTGACAGAGTACCGGCCGGGTTTCGCATGTGGTGTCTGAACCAGGCTGTTGAGTTGGCGACAACGGATTCGGGTCTGTCCAATGAACTGGCAATCTGGGCCGTGGCACGCCGCGAAGATTGGGGCTCTGTGCTGGAAGACGACGAGATAGCGGCTGCGGTACGGAACGTTCCGGAGTTGCGGCGGTGGAACGAGAACCGTCCTGCCGCGGAAAAGGATTTTGCCGAGATGACGGCACGGCAGCGTGAGCCTCCAGCCTTCGTCGAATTCCGCAGACAAAAAGAGGCCTATGTCGCCTCGGTTCGCGGACACATGGATGCCATTCAGACGGGACAGGGGCCGCCTGAATTGCTTTACGAACTCGGCCAGGTGTATGTGCATGGCCTGGAAGCAGGGGGTCCCGACCAAGCGTGCAAGGACTTGACATTCCACCTTGGCTTGGACCACGAGCTTGTCAAAGCGGTCAAACGCGGCTTCCGTTGCCTTGTGGACCGCCGCGATCTCCCGGATCTAAACGACATCGTGCGCCTCCATGGGAATGGCAGGATGTCCGTCTTTGCGTTCCCCTTCCTAGCCGGCCTCATTGAGGACGAAGTAGCTGGGGTGGACTCTCTCCAGCGTCTCAACGACGAGGGACTTGGTCGCGCTTTGGGGTTCTATCTCCTTTCCCGGCTGCCGACCAAGCATCGTCCAAATCCGAGAGTGTTCACGCTTGAAGAGGACTGCCGCCCTTCCTGGTACCGTCAAGCTCTCTGTGACCACCCACAGGCCGTTGCGGATGCCTTCGGGTCCGTACACCGAGTCCGCGTCCACGCGAAGGAGCCGCCGGACCGGCACCTATACGACTTGGCCAGGACCGACGAATACGCGGAGGTGGCACGCCTGGCGGTGCCCCGGATGTTCACCCCCTTCCCGAGTCGTTGCACCAAGATCCAACTGGAGGCCCTCCGCCAGGTCCTGTGGGCCGCGCTGCGCCATATGTGTTCCGCCGTGTTGCGCGAACTGGTCCGGAGGAGATTGGCCCGAAGAGGAATGGACACCGGCCAGTGCGTTCAGTGGCTGGCCACGGGCGCGTTGACCGCCCCCGAAGAGTGGCTTCCGAAGCTGGTGGTTTTCCTGTCAGAAGAGGGAGAGGCAAGATCGCGCCATTTGGAGCGAAGAGTGCACTACCTAGTGGACTTCTTGGCGCCGGAGACGAAGCCCTTTCCCTATCAGGGATGGCCAACCGTCCACTTGGCCGCACTGATTGGGGTCGTTTGCAGATGGGTTCGTCCGTCCTCGGATTATTGGACCGGCTCATCCGACCAAGTCATGGCCGGAAAGAACCTTGAAGCCAGCTTTAAGGCAACTCCACTAGTGACGCTCTGGGTCGATACGCTTGCGGAGCGAGTGGCCCCCCAGGACGTTGCCGCACTCGGTAACTTGGTGAAAGATCCGAAGCTCGAGAGTTGGCGCGGGCAGCTTGTACGCGCGCTTGATGCGCAAGCGGAAAGGCTTCGTATGGCGAAATACCAAGCGCCCACTCTGAGCGAAATAAAGGTGGCGGTAGATGGTGGTCCCCCGGCCGGTGCCGCCGATCTCGCCGCGTTGGTCACCAACGAATTGAACCGGCTCGCAGACAGAATCCGCAACGGCAACACGGACGATTGGCTGCAATACTGGCACATCAACCGCAAAGATTCTCAAGGCAGGACCGTCAGCGAGCCCAAACCGGAAGAGCTCTGCCGGGATCATCTCCTTTCGGATCTCCAACTTTGCCTACCCCCTTACGACATTGACGCCGCACCGGAAGGCCACCACGCGGAAGACGCCCGGTCTGACATCATCACAACATTCCACGGTACACACGCCGTCCCTGTAGAGATCAAGACAACGGGTAGCAGGGATCTGTGGAGTGCCATCAGGGACCAACTGATTGACAAATACGTTCGTGATCCGAGGTCGGGCGGGTACGGGATCTATCTGATCTTGTGGTTCGGGCCTGAACATCTCAAGAGCGCGCCACCCGTCGGTGCCCGCCCTAACTCGCCCGATGGGCTTCGACAACTGCTTGAAGAGACGCTGGAACCAGCACAACGCAGAACAATTTCCATTGTGGTAGTGGATGTCTCCGCCCCGCGTGGCCGCGGCCCGTGATCGTGTGCCAGCCGACCATGCGGGACAATGGTGGTGCAACCGCAAGGGAGGTGTGCGCATGGTGATCACGGATGTCAAGGTCGAACTCTACAACTGGCACACGGAGCCCTGGCATTCGATTCCCGGGGTTGTCAACGGCGGAGACCAACAGCTGGGCATTGTTGAGATTGGCACGGACGAGGGGCTGACCCAGGGCAAACGCAAAGTCGCGGGACGGGGGTGAATTGGGGCTGTCCGGGACTGGTTCGGGTTGTTGGCTGCGATAGGTTGACACAGAACAGATTCGATATTTATTAGAGATAATACGGTACAAAGAATCCAAATCAAGAACCAATCCCGACCACTATAAAGCGTAACCAAGAGGATCACTCTGAACATGCTGGGCACACTTCAGCATCATTTCAGAAAGATATGTCCATCGGGCTGTTGCGCGACCGCGTCGGACGCCAACCCCGGATTCTGGCCGCCGCCCTGCCCTAAACCCGACTTTGCGTTTGCCCTGGGGGCTGACCGGCAAGGCGTTCCTGGGTTCCTCGCGCCAGGGGGCGGACCATCACCTGCCCGGGCTCATTCAGATCCTCAAGCCGATGCTCATGGGTCGCAATTCCCAGGACATCGGCGCCATCTGGTGGGACATGTGGAAGCAGAACCGCCAAGCGACGACCCAAGCCATCGGCGCGGTCGACATCTGCCTCTGGGATCTCAACGGGCAGCGGGCGGGGCTGCCGATTCACCGTCTGCTGGGAACCTGCAAGGACTCGGTGCCCGCCTATTCAAGCACGGCCCGGCATGCCACCGCGGAGGAGTACGCCGAGGAGGCGATCCGCTTCAAGGAAATGGGCTGGACGGCCCACAAACTGCATCCCCACGGCGAACCGGAGGCGGACGTCCGCATTTGCCGGGCCGTCCGGGAAGCCGTGGGGCCGGACATCAAGCTGATGCTCGACTCGATGTGGGCCTACCGCTATGCGGACGCCGTGCGGGTGGGCCGCGCCATTGAGGAGCTCGACTACTACTGGTACGAGGATCCCCTGGTCGAGGAGGACCTCTACAACTACGTGAAGCTGTGCGCCAAGCTGGATATCCCCATCATGTCCACGGAGTTCGCGCCGGGCCGTTACTACGGCATGGCTCCCTGGATCATGAACCGCTCCACGGACTTCCTGCGCGGCGATGTGGCCGTGACCGGTGGCATCACGCCCATGGTGCGCCTGTGCCACCTGGCCGAGGGTTTCAACATGCAGTGCGAAATCCACCACGGGGGCAACAGTCTCAACAACGTGGCCAACCTGCATGTCACGATGGCGGTGCCCAACTGTGAGTTCTACGAGGTATTCCCCTGCACCGGAGAGAACAAGTTCGGCCTGGTCGAAGACATCGAGGTTGACGACCGGGGGCTGGTACACGCGCCTACCGGACCCGGCTTGGGATTCGAGATCGACTATGACCTGCTCAACACGGTCCACCTGGGCACTGTGTGGGAATGAGGAGTTGGGAGTTCTGACACTACAGTTGTACCGGTTGCAGTTTGAGGTATTGTCGGCGGTAGTGGTCGCTTGGCGACTTTCAATCGGGCCCGCGGGCTGAGCCTGACGGTCGCGCGGCGGTTGTGGCAGATGTGGCTGCGCATCGTGCCCGCCCCCCGCCACGTCCTGGCCTGGCTGGACTGGAAGCGGCTGTATGCCTGGACGGCCCAGCGCTGACACTACCGCAGGTGCACACAGCCAGTCGGTTTACAACTGCCAGCGGCGGTGTGAAGAGGATGTTTGAGCTTGCGTTGGTTGGACGGCCGAGCAACTACGATGCCCTCAACAGGGCGATGAAGCCGGCTTGCTCGAAGTCCCGGTCGTATGCAAGCGCTTCCGTGATGTTGCGTTCTTCCATGACGAGGAAGCTCGCGCAGTCTGTCAGGCTCCATGTTTGGTCTGGTCGGGCTGCATACCGCTTGACCGCAGCTCTGAACTGCGCGTCCGTCCGGGAAACGATTTCGACATCCGGTCTCGCCTCCAATTCCTGAACCATCTGTGCCGCAACGTTCCGGTACTGTTCGCCCCTCCCCGCCAAGTGATTGAGCACCTCGACCAATGCCATATGGGTTGTCACGATGGCGACAGACCCCAAGCTCTCCGTCACGTTGCCCGTTCATGCAGTTGGTCGCCGGGATGCAGGACGGCTATCCAGTAGCCGGAATCCGCGAAGCGCGTGCGCATCAATTGGCTTCTTTCGGGAACCCGTAGAGGTAGTGTTTCTTGTTCTTGGCCAAGTCGGTGGGAAGGTCGTCCCACGCGTCATGGGGAACGGACTTCCGCAGTCTTGCGAACATGTCCAACATGGATTCCGGGTTGTTGTCGGATGGAGACGCGTCGCTAATCGACACCACTACCTCCTCGCCCTCTGCCAGGTTGAGGGGTTCCAAGGGAACAAGCACGCCATTTCCAAATCTGGCCCTAACGTTTTCGATCTTCACAGGTCCTCCCAGGAACTCCTTGTGCCATGTTCGGTACCCACACAGATGCTGTGGAGCACGGCCACAAGTCTTGTCGCTGGTTGGTGGTCATCCAACTCGTACATGGATGCTACGCCGACGCTCGGATATTCCGACATTCGGGCCGTAGAGGCCAGGGAGGCCAATCCAACGACTTGGTGGCACTGTTTCAGGTTCGTTGATGACGGTCCGAGGCCGTCACCGGCACCTTCATGCGTGAAACAGCCCTGTACATGGGCATCAGGCCATGATGCACGTCATTGGCATTGCTTTCGCAGTCATTAGCCCTGCGCGGCCCATTCACCTATCCAGTGGACATACCCAGTGGCTTCTGCCGCCCGATGGAATCTCCGGTCGGCAGTCCACAAGTCGCAGCCAAGGTTCTCCGCCAGGACCATGTAGTGGGCATCGTAGGCCGCGCCTTGCCGGAGTTGGCTTGCCAGCTTCAGTGCCTGGCCGTGAAGCTCCGGCGTCTGGTGCAACACAGTCCCCAGAGACATCAGGTCTTGCATGAGGTCCGCCGCAACATCCACTGCCAGTTCGCCTCGCACTACTCGCCGATGAAGCGCGTTGGTCACCTCGAAGGGCATGAGATGAGGTGCCGCCAACCCGATGCCCTGCCTGTCCCAAACCTGGAGGATGGCGTGGGCCACATCGGAATTTTCCTCTTCAACCAGCCACTTGAAGACCAAGCTTGCGTCCACGACGACGAAATCGCTCACGCCCACTCCTTTATTTCAGTGTCCCTAATCTCGCGGGCCTCACGAATCAGGTCAGCCGAGTCCCCGGACAGAGGCTTGCCCCCGAAAATCTCCTTGCGGCGGCGTGCCAAACGTTCCGCGCGGAAGAAGACAGGCCGACCGGACACGCCGTTGGCCTCGTCCTGCGCCAGCTCCCGACCGATGGCAGCCAAGCAGTACCCACGCATGCTCACACCCTTGAGCGCGGCGGTGGCCTTCAGTCGGCGTTGAAAGGCGGGGTCCAGGTCCAGGGTGAGTCTCTTCTTCTTTGCTTCCATCGCTTCACCTCGCTTCGGCGATGCCATACGTCAGGATAGAGTAAACACAGAAAGACAGTCAATACACTTCTTCAAGGATGGCACAGTCTCAGTCTCGTTGATATTGGTTCCGGACGCCAACCGGCCCTATCCGATGCCCCCTGCTCCGTTGCGGCACCTGCGCCTGGAGCCGCAATGGAACTTATCCCCGCCACCTTACCGTCCTCGGTCGGCTTCGAATCCAACGTTGGCAATGCAAGACCTGCCGCGGCAGCGCCTTGCCCCGGCCGCCGGCCGCTGTGCTGGACTGCAGGGTGAGTGCCGCCGCATTGTGACAGAACGTGCAGGCAGTGGTCCCCAGCCGGGCACCCGACCCGCGCGGCCCTGCTGTCGTGACCGGGGTGGACGAGACTTGGCTGTCCATCGGCGGTGCCAGTCGCCCGGTGGCCGTGGTCCTGTGACCGAAGGGCGCATGGCTGGACCTGCGGCTGAACGGTTCCGGCCTCGACGGGGGCGGCTGGTTCCAGTGCGTGGATCAGCGCGGTGCGCAAGGGGTGACGACCAACTACCCCGTCTACGACCCGGGCCTGCCTGACACGGGGGCTGAAAACGGAGGCGGGAGCCCTCAACTCTGTGTGTCTGATGGCCCAAGGCATGGTCTGAGGCCAGCGAGCGGAACTTTGTCCCACGCACGGAACATGCCGATGACGGATTGGAACCAATATCAACGAGATTAAAACAGTGCCGACTTGGTGGCACGGTTGTGGCGGTGGCTTGCAACTTGTAAGATGTGTGGGGTGTATCTGTGCCGAAGGTGAACGCAGGCCTTCCTGCGGGAGGTACTCCCTTGGCAGGCAGAAGTGCTGGCGCAGGTATGGACCGGCTAGGCCAAGTTGTAACTACTGGCCATAGCCGATGCCAGGATCCGCGTACAGAGGATGCTGTGTACGACGCGCACGCCCACGTTATTCTGATCGTTGCCGGCCGGACTGGCAGCAGGTCCACACAAAGCCTGACATTTGGGCGTATTCGACATGGCGACTCCGTACAGCAGTTGCTGTCGCTGCAGAATGTGGAAACCCGTTGTCCGGTGGAGAGCTGATCGCCAACCTGGATGCACTGGGAATCGAACGGGCGCTGCTGCAGGGGCCGTTCTACGGAACCACGAACGAGTATCAGGCAGCCGCCTTGGCCCGCGTTTCCCGACAGCTTGGTGCGACCTGTGGCTCCAAGCTGAGATCCAGGTTTGATTGTTGTTGCTGTAAGTGCACACCTGCGGGCTCCAGCTGGTAGCAGATGATCTTCTCGTTGCAGAGTCATTCATTCCCACTGTGTCATGATTGAGTCCGTTGTCCGACCATCCCCAATGCAGTGAACACCGTTATGGATTCCAGGTTCACCGGCGTCGTGCCGGCCATCATCACGCCCCTGACCCCGGCAGGAAAGCTCAACGAGGACGCCTTCCGCCAGGTTATGGAGTTCAACATCGAGGCCGGCGTGCAGGGCTTCTGGGTGGCCGGCGGCACGGGTGAGAGCGTGTTGCTGGACGACGCGGAAAACATGCGCATTGCGGAGATCGCGGCCGACCAGGCCGCCGGCCGCGCGTACAACATCATGCATGTGGGAGCCGCCTCCACCCATCGGGCCGCCCGCCTGGCCGAACACGCGGCCAAGGCGGGATGCGAGGCCATTTGTTGTGTCCCGCCCTTCTTCTACACGCAGTCGGACAAGGCCGTGGCCGAGCACTACCGCGTGGTGGCGGAGGCGGCTGACCTGCCCTTCTTTGCCTACAACGTGCCCGGCTTCACCCAACGCGAGATTGACATTCCCCTGATGCGGAGGATCCGGGACGAGGTCCCGCAGCTGACGGGGCTCAAGCACTCCGGCGTCAACACGTCGCTGGTCAAGGACTTCGCCGACATGGGCCTGTCCTGCTACATCGGCAACAGCACCCTGATGCTGCCGGCCCTGACGCTGGGCGCCTCGGGCTGCGTGGATGGCCCGCCCAATGTGGCTCCCGAGTACTGGGTGGCCATATGGAACGCCTGGCAGGCCGGCGATCTGTCGGCCGCGCGTGCGGCTCAGGAAGCCGCCACCAAGGTCACGATGCTGGTCCGCAGCTGCGGCTCCCGTTTCCACGCCGTGTGCAAGGCCATCCTGTCCCGACGGCTGGGCGTGGTGTGCGGCGACCCGCGGCCGCCCGGCGAACCGCTGACCGACGACGAGGTGGCGGCGATTCACGGTGCCATGAACTCTCTGGGCCTGGACTGACCCCGGGCGCAACCGCGCCGACCCAACAAGGAACCAACACCATGAAAGCTGCTGTCTACACCGGCATTCGGGAAATCGAGGTGCAGGAGATCGATCCGGTCGCGGCCGCGCCGGGCTTTGTGGTCATCGACACCAAGGTCACCGGCATCTGCGGCAGCGATCTGCATGCCTACTATGGGGAGTGGCCCCAGTCGCCCGGCGAAGCCGCCGGCCATGAGACCTGTGGCGTAGTGGTCGAGGTGGGTGAAGGGGTGGAGCACGTGCAGGAGGGCGATCGCGTGGTGATGGAAGTCACCTCGAACTGCGGTCGCTGTCTGTACTGCCGCAAGGGTCAGTACAACCATTGTGTCAAGAAGCACGTGAGCTGGAAGGGCGGCCACGGCGGGTTTGCCGAATACACCAACGTGCACGCCTCCACCGTCTTTCAGTTGTCCGACGACATCACCTACAGGCAGGGGGCGCTGGTCGAACCCCTGGCGGTCTGCTACCGGGCGGTCATGCGCGCCGAACCGAGCCACCAGGACCGCCTGGCCGTCATCGGCGGTGGCACGATTGGCCTGCTCACGCTGGCCGCGGCCAAGGCCGCGGGGGTACGGGAGACGTTGATTACCGTCAAGTACGACCAGCAGGCCGAGATTGCCCGGCACTTCGGGGCGGACCACGTGGTCGACATCAACGACACCGATGTCCAAGAGTACGTGCGGGACTTCACCGACGGCCATGGGCTGGATGTGGTTGTCGAGACGGTGGGCAGCGCCCAGGGCTTTGACGACGCCCTGGGCATGATTCGGCCCCAGGGCACGGTGGTGTTGGTGGGCGGCTACCACAAGCCGCTGGAAGTGGACCTGAGCAAGATCATGAACCTGGAGCCGATTGTCACCGGATCCCTGTGCTACAGCTACAGCGGCCTGGTCACGGACTTCGATGCCGCGATCGAACTGATCGGTACCGGCGCGGTGGATGCCGAGCGCATCGTGACCCACGACTACGGCCTGGACGAGACCCCCGAGGCCTTCCGGGTTTCGTCGGACAAGAACACCGGAGCGGTCAAGGTTCACATCGTGCAGGAGTAGCGTTCCGGATTCCCGGATCCCTGTCCCCCTTGTCCGAACCGGCCAGCCTCCGGCCATCCGGCAGGCTGGACCTGGCAGCCTGCCTTGCGGCCTGCGGGCTGCTTCTGCTGCAACAGGCATGGGCCTGGGAGGCGGCCGGCCGCTGGCCCCTGTCGGGCGACTCCTCCCTCTACGCCTTCCAGGCACTCCACTGGTGGGGCGAGCCGGATCCACTGTTCCTGGCCCACTGGCCGGACAAGCCGCCCGTTTACATCTGGTTGCAGTCGCTGGCGCTGTATCTGGGCCGCAACGCGCTATGGGCTGCCAAGAGCCTCAATTTGGCGGCCGCTGTCCTGACCGGTCTGGTATTGATGCTTTGGTGCGTGCGCCTCAGGGGATGGCCGAGCGCCGCCTTGGCGGCCGGAGTCTGGAGCCTCAATCCGTTGGTGTTGGCCTGGGCGCCCTCCGGATTGACGGATCCCCTCATGGTGCTTTGGGGCACGGCCGCGCTGTGGCTGGCTTGGGAGGGTCGGTGGTTTGGGGCCGGGTTGCTGTTGGCCCTCGCCCTGTTCACGCGCCAGGCAGGCCTCGCCTACCTGGCCATACTGCCGGGTGTTGTGCACGTACGGGCGCGACCGGATACGCCTGTTGGCTGGAAGTCCTTGTTGCTTGGGTTCGCGGCGGTTGCCGTTCCTGTTCAGCTGTGGGATCTCGCCCGTTGGCATGCCGCCCCCTCTTTCTGGACGTTGGGTTTCGAACACTACGCGCCGCTGGGAATCGTTCCACTTCGAGATTGGTGGTCCCGACTGGCGGAGTGGGTGCCGTTGGCAGTCGAGTTGACGGGACATTGGAGCGGTGCCGTATCCACGGCCGTCCTGTTGATCTGGGGGGTGGTTGAGTACCGATCCCATGAGGATCGACGGCGACGCTGGCTTGGGTTTTGGCTGCTCGCGGTCGCCTGTGGATGGCTTGCCATTCACGTGATGCTGTCCTTCAGCATCTGGCTCCGCTACCTGTTGCCGCTGGTGCCCCTGCTGTGCCTGGTCCTTCCGTGCCTGTTGCCGCGGTTGGTCAAACCCGTGTCCTTTCGGGGACTGTTGCTCCTCCTGGCTGCGTCCGGCGTGCTGTTCGGCGAGGCCCTGTATGTTCCGCGGGCGCAACACCAATACCTTCCGACCGGTCCGCGTACCAGGGAACTGGCCGGCCTGCCGGATGCGGTCCAACGGCTGCAGGCTGCCGCCCCGCCGGAATCGGTGCTGCTCGAAAGGGAGTTCAGTTGGCACTACCTGTATCTGCTGCACGGCGACACGGTGCTGAACCGACATGGGTTTGCCGATGCCGACCACCTTGTGGACTTGCTGCATGAACTGCCACCGGGAACCCCCGTGTTTTGGATGCGCGCCCGTCGGGATGAGCCCGAAACCGGGCGTCTGCTGACAAAGCTGGCACAAGCCGGTGTGCAGGCCGCGGTCTGTATCGAGATTGAGAAAATCGTATTGCAGGAACTGAGCACGGATCCGGGCCGGCGTTGCGATCTTTTCAGTGCACGACCTTGACGCGGGTTGAAGTTCACACACGGGACAGCGACATGGTTGCCGATGGCACTTGCTTCTGGCGGATCCGTTCGGCATCACTGAGGCCGACTGCATCCACAACCCCGTCCACCGTGACGTACAAAGGGCTGGGCGACCAAAGCGGTCGGAAGGTGGTTGCGCCCCGCTATCGACGAACGGACGGTAATCCCCGACAACACCAGTGTGACGCCGTCCTGGACCACCTCCGGCCTTCTGCTGGCCGCTTGCGTTTTGTTGCGCGTACCGCTATTCCATACCAGGTGGCTTCGGGTGTACGTGATGTGTTGCGACGACCTGCAGAGGAAGGCGGGAGCACTGGCTTTTTGCACTGGCCGCGGTCTGGGAGCGGGGACGGGACTTGGAGGTGTGGATGGCCTTCCTGCAAGTGCAGCCTGAGATGGAGCATCAATGACATGCCGGGCTGTCGGACGATCTGACAGCGGCGCAAGCTGCACCGGCACGGTGGCATCACGGTGCGCGGCGGTGGTTCCGCGAATGATGGAGGCGCCGGTTGAGGATGGTCCGGGTCTCAATCAGGTGTTGGCACGGAGACGGATCCCAAGGAGTGTTGACGGCTCTGATTTCCGCAGAATTCAACAACCATGGATGACCGATGACCATGCTGCCAATTACCGGGACCGGCGGCTTGTGGTTGCAGGCCTGCGTCAGGCTCGGACCAGGTCGGGATTGATCCACTGGGTGTATGCCTAATAGAATGAGGCTCTCTGCCTCATTCCTGCATCACAGAAGGTAGTAGCCCATGCACCAAATTACGGTTAGAGGATTCGACGATGACCTGAGCGCCAGCCTCCGCCGTTTGGCAAAGCGGGAGGGAATCTCCCTTAACCAGGCCGCGCTCAGACTGCTCCGGAAGGGGGCAGGCCTGTCGGACAGTGCGGCCAAGGCGGATACCGTGGATACTTCGTTGGATCATCTGATAGGAACCTGGACCCAGGCGGAAGCTGATGAGATGGATGCTGCCCTGGAGGATTTTGAGACCATTGACGAGAAGGCCTGGGAATGAAGGTTCTTCTGGATGCCAACGCGTACTCTCTGCTCATGCGGGGACAAGGGGATGTTGCGGAGTTGGTACGGAGAGCCGAGGAGGTCCTGTTCTCCGCTGTGGTGGTCGGTGAACTGATGTACGGCTTCCGGCGCGGCAGGCACTTTGAGCGGAACGTTGCCAACCTCCGTTCATTTTTTGACAATCCCTATACGTCCTTCGTTGCAGTGGGGCCGGTAACCGCTGATCGCTACTCAAGAATAGCCGCAGCATTGAGGGCGAAAGGCCGACCCATTCCGACCAACGATGTCTGGATCGCCGCCCACGCGATGGAAACCGGCGCCGATTTGGTGTCGGCGGATGCCCACTTCGAACATGTTGATGGGATTGTCTGGGTGCGAGTCACGTCGGTTCCATCGGATACGGATACCGAAAGCAGCACGGGATGAGGAAACCCTCACCCTATAATGGCTTTCATCCGCCGCGTGCCGGTGCTCCGTCAGCCATCTTCATTCCATGTCCGACATGCCGCAACCCTCTCTAGCCGCGCTCTTGGAGAGCTTGCTGTTTGTCGCGCCCGAACCCGTGACGGTCCAGGCCCTGGCCCGGGTCGTGGACCGGCCTGCGCCGGTGGTGCGGTTCGCCCTTGAGGAGTTGGAGGAGACCCTCGAACAGAACCGGCGCGGCCTGCGGTTGCTGACCTTGGGGCAGAAGGTGGCTTTGGTGACCATGCCCGAGGCCGGGGATGCGATCGACCGGTTTGTGGCCTTGGCCCGACGGTCGCGCCTGAGCCAGCCGGCCACGGAAACCGTGGCCATCATTGCCTATCACCAGCCGGTCACGCGGGGGCAAATCGAGGCGATCCGCGGTGTGGACAGTGCCCATGTGCTGCGGACGTTGCTGGCCCGCGAGCTGATAGAGGTGCGCGGCCGCAAGGAAACGGTGGGCAACCCGTTGCTGTACGGGGTGACGGAACAGTTCCTTCTTTATTTCGGCATGACCTCGTTGGAGGAACTGCCGGAACTGGATCCCGAGGCGACCTCCAAGATCGAGAATGCGGCGGCGGAAGCCGAGGAGGCGGACTTGACAGGAGATGGCATCGAGCCGGTTGCCGAGCCGGCTCGGCAACCGGACGCGGCGCCCGTCGTCAGTTGACTTCGCCCAGCTCCCGATAAAGGATCCACTGTCCTTGGGGTGCGCCCGACACCGGGGCGCGGGTGTAGTACAGGTCGAAGAAGCGTCCCTGTGCGGTGGCGATGCGGAAGTAGATGCGGCCCACGCCCCATGAACCGGTCCTGAGGGCCCGCGCCTTGTTGCCCGGACGCATGTTGCGGGCCATGCGTCCGTGGCGGGAATGATCCCGCCATTCTTCCAGCAGCGTCTCCACGGCGAACACTTCCCCGTTCCAGACGAATCGATCCGGGCAGTGCGGATTCTTGATCCTGACCGGTTCCCGGTCGAATTCGACCGTCACCGTCTCGTCGATGAATCGAATGGCCTGCATCGGCAAACTTGTGTTCCCACTACGTGAATCAGGTTGTAGTTCACTCAATTCTTCTGTCCGGTGTCCTATGCATTCCGATCCAGGCCGCTGGTGAAGATGGCGGTCCACTGTCCGGCATCGGCCCGATCGAGAACCCGGACTTCGGTGACCCACTTTACCCACTGAAAGCCTCTGTGGCCCGGAGCCACGAGGCGGAGGGGGCCGCCGTTGCCGGTGCTCAGTGGTGAATCTCCAACCTCCAGGGCGAGCAGTGCCTGGTCGGCTTCGTCCAGGGCAAGGCTCCAGCGGTATCCGGTTACCGAACGGAAGCTGACGTACCGGGCACTCGGATTGGCTTGCGCGGCGGCCAACAGGTCGGACACCGGAATCCCGGTCCAGTCCTCCTCCTTGTACCAACCGCCCGTGCAGTCCAGAGTGGCCGTTGTCGTGGTTTGTCCCAGTTCCTGCAGGGTCTCCAGGTCCAACTCCAGCCGCTGCTGCACGTTCCCGGCAACCGAGAGGCTGAATTCGGTGGGATCGATGTGGGGAATTTCGTCGAACATCCACATCGTAACCGGCAGAGGGCCGTGAACTTCACGGGATCCTGTGAAGCGGCGGTGTGCTCCCGGCCACTCAAAGACTTGACCGGCAGCCTGCTGTGCCCACCAAGCGCCTGTGGCGGTGATGCCGGCGGCAGCGCCCGCGATGAAGTTGCGCCGCGACAGCAGCTGGGGCCGCGTGACGGGCTTGTTGCGCATCCACGCGTGTACGACCATTGCCACAAGGAGCAGGAGGGCAGCCACAACGTGGAGATTTAGGCCCGTGGGATAGCCAAATGGAACTTGGGCAGACACCCAGACCGTGCCCGTGGCCAATACCAGCATGGCCAACAGGACCACTACGAGCGACAAAACATTGGACTTGCGATCCCGTCGGGGTGTCATTCGGTGCGCGACCCGACCCAGCTTCCATGCCAACAGCACCACCATGGACAATCCAACGACGGCATGCACGGTCCAGAACCAAGCACCTTCGGGTTTGCCGATCAGGAACGTGACCAAGCCGGACAGGACTTCGAAAAGCACGGTGGCCAACAATAGCCAGTCCACCACGCGCGGGTGCATGCTGGCGATTCTGGTCCACTTCCTGGACATGGTGTGGCCGGTAAGGAGTTCGAAGGTCTGCAACAATTCAGATTGCCAAGGTTACCTGACAACTGGGTTCCGCCATGTGGAAGCCACCGGACCATGTCCAGTGCGTGACTGGTCCGAAAACCGGTCAATGGCGTAGGAGCCTGGCCATCCGGCAATTTTGAGGCACCACTTCATGTCTCCAGCTTCCACTTGCGGGCGGCGCTGAAACCAAAGAGCCCTGTGGGAAGGTCCTTCAGGTCTACGCACCGGTCAAGAGTTGCCCAAGCCACCAGTTGAAGCGTGGGCAACGTTGCCGTATGGCATCGACCCCAATCCTTTCCAACGCCGATACTCCGTGGGTGATTTTTCTGAATTTGGGAAAAATTCTTTTTATGCGCCTGGAGGGGGACTGACTCGACTGTGAATTGATTTCCTCGGGATTCGGGAATGCACGAAAAACACTGAGGAACTGTGTGCGTTGTTCAGTGGTCGCGTTCATTCTGTTGGGTAAATTTGTTTTGGTGCTGAACAGTAGGGCTTCAAACTCATATTGCATAATATAAGGAATGAAATTCGAAGGGCAACCCAAGGCTCGATACATTGCAGCCTCGATGTCTTCTGCCGCGGGCATGTCCGAACTGGACGACAGATCCGGAAGTTCGAAGAAGCTCTTGTGCAACTGGACATAGTCGAACATGGTGGTGGTGAGTACCGTCCCCAATTGGAGGAACTCGTCCAATTGGGGTTTTAGCACCTCAAACTTCACAGTTCCCCCTTGGTGTGGTCTTCCATGCTTTGAACCGGTTGCAACCACCACCGGATTGAGAGTCAGACCCAATGACTTTGTATAGGGACGGAGAACCACATTGATGAAATCCCTCTCCGATTGCCCTTCCGTGATTACATTCACTGTCTTCATTGAGGAATGCCTCCGGATTCGATAACGCCGTTTTCTTCCCACACCAGACTTTTTTCCCAGAAATCGCCTAGGGCGTAATCCTCCAACCATCCAATGAAACGCTTGTTTTCAAGATTCCTCAACACGGTTGCATCGGCTATGCGGTCGACGCACCATACGTAGCGCGGTTCAAAGTGGTTCACCAGTGTAACCGACTGGGTTGATACGATGAGCTGTGTCCCGGCTGACGCTGAGTCCAACATTCCGGCCAGAATGGCAATTGCATTGGGATGGAGTCCGAGTTCCGGTTCGTCCAACAAGATTAGTGGAGGCGGGTCTGGCTGGAGTAGAAGGCACGCAAGACAGATGAATCTGACAGTTCCGTCTGACATGGCGGCGACATCGAAGTACTTGTCACGCCCTCGGGCTTTCCAATCCAATCGGATATGGAGTCCTGCACTATCTATGGGGCGCGGGTGGAACCCCTCAAAAAATGGGGAAACCCGGCGCACGAGGCTCTCGATTAGGTCGAATGCTTCCCAGTCTGCTTCCCGGAGTTGGTAAAGCCACGCGGCAATGTTGGATCCGTTGCTCTGCAAGTGGACGCTGTCCGCGCGGTTTGCTGTCCGCCTTGGTGGTGAGCCCGGACCAGCATCATGAAAGTGGTAAATTCGATAAGCTTTCAAAAGCTCCAACAGCTTTCGCGACGTGATATGCTGATTTTGCGAGAGGCCTGATTCGAACTGATTAGTTGCAACCGGCTTGTCGTAGCTTTGTTCGTACCTGGCTCGTTGGTGATAGTGAGCCACCTCGTTCGTGATCACCAACTGGTCTTGGTCGTTGGGGCGAAGTCTAACCTCATATGTCCTGGTAGCATCGGTGTCGCTTCCGATGGAATACTCCAATAAAATGTGCAGGGACTGAGTAGTGTCCCGTCCAAAGTGCAGGATTGAGTCGGCGCCGCCCTTATCAGTTACGTATCGTGTCAACTGTTGTGTGAACAACATGTGGATAAAGTCGAATGTTTCGATGAAATTAGACTTGCCCGACCCGTTGGCGCCAATCAGGACGTTGATGTCAGGTCTGAGTTCAATCGATACGTCCCGGATGGACTTGAACCCTGCGATTTTGACTCGTTCAAGATACTGACGGTTGGGTTTTGGATGCTGGTTCGCCATGGTTTCTGCTCATTGGGCCTTGGTTCGCGCCGTTGGGACCGGTGTGTTGCAAGGGCTGTGATTCCGACCTGTGTGGACAGGGGATTCCGGAGAGGGCCATACCCGTGGTGGCTCGATGCGGACGGTATTCCGGTTGGAAAGTGCATCTTGACCTCTGAGCGGCTCCGGAATCGAAAAGGTGATCGGAGTTCGCTGTGGAGCTTCGTTGGCTGCACCGGTTGAATTTCGCCCAACCAACATAGCTGTGCGTGTTTCGGTGGAGGCGCCTTGACAGCCAACAGAGCCAACCCGGAGGCCTTCGAGTTGGCTCTGGATGCAGCGGCGTGGTTGGGACCAGTGCGAACCGGCAGTCGAGTTGCCGCCATTCTCGACTTGGTGGAACTACAGGATCGACTGGTAGCCCGTCATGGCGGCTTCGGCCAGGCCGTGCCAGCCCTGGATGCCGGAGCGGAACTCGCTCCAGGCACTCAGGATGGAGTTGAAGTCCGGATCGGAAGCCGCGATCTCGTCGTACATCGCGAACGCTTCGCCTTCGGCCGCCTGCATGACATCGTCCGGGAACGGGCTCAGCACCACGTCCGACGACATCAGCTCCGCCAAGGCCGGAATGTTCTTGGCGTCGTAGGTGGCCATCATATTGGTGTTGGCCACGTTGGCAGCGGTGGCGATGGCCGCCTGGTATTCCTCGGGCAGGCCGTTCCATTCGTCCAGGTTGACCTGCACCTCCAGCGTCGGTCCGGGTTCCCACCAGCCGGGGTAGTAGTAGAACTTGGCGGCCTGCTGGAAGTTCAGGCGGAGGTCGTCGTAGGGTCCCACCCATTCCGCTGCGTCGATGGCTCCCGTTTGGAGCGCCTGGAAAATCTCGCCTCCGGGAAGTACCTGCACGGTCACGCCCAGCCGATCCATCACCTGGCCGCCCAGTCCGGGAATGCGCATCTTCAGGCCTTCCATGTCGGCGATGGAGTTGATCTCCTTGTTGAACCAGCCACCCATCTGGACGCCCGTGTTGCCGGCCGGGAACTGGATAACGCCGAACTGCTCGGCGTAGAAGGCCTGCATCAACTCGAGGCCGCCTCCCTGATAAAACCAGGCGTCGTTTTGGCGATTGGTCAGGCCGAACGGCAGGGCCGTGCCGAAGGCCGTCACGGGGCTCTTGCCCACGTAGTAGTAGGAGGCGGTGTGGCCGCACTGGACAGCGCCTTGCTCCACAACGTTGAGGACCTCGAGGCCGGGCGCCAGTTCGCCGGCGGCGCGGACGTCGATCGTGAACTTGCCGCCGGTCAGGGCGCTCACGGTATCGGCGAACGTGGTGGCGCCGCCAAAGATGGTGTCAAGCAGCGGTGGCCAGCTCGTGGCCATCTGCCACGAGACCTCGGGCAGGGAGGCATCCGCGGCGGTTGCAGCGGTGAGATCCTCCGGTGTGACTGCGCACGCGCTGGCGCCGACAGCTGCGGTTGCCAAGGCGGCGGCTCCGAGAAACTTTCTTCTGTCCATGCCGAAACTCCTTTCAGCCTGTTCTGTTCAGGCCACTGAATTGGGAAGACGAAGTGCATGACAACCCCCTGACCTGCTGGCCCATGCGGAATTGCCTTCTGTCGGCAACGGTCATGATTCAAACCGCAGCCTCGGGAAATTGTAATGAATGCCGAAGTGTGTGCGACGCGGTTCGCCGGCTGTGCCGGTCCTACTCCCTGTAGACCTCGCGCCAGTGCCAGGCCAGGTTGTCGGGATGAGGACGGTTGTCCGGATGCTCCGGTGCGTGGATGCGGCTTCCCGGTTTCGGCATGATCCAGCCCTGGCCCGCGGGAGCTTCAACGTGTAGCCGAGACGAGATTTCCAGACGCAGGTCGTCCGAAATCGTGAAGCCTCCCACATCAAACAGTTTTTGGTGCAGGGTGCACAGGGCCAGGGCGTTGGAAAGGGCGAATTCACCTCCGTGGGAATGCCAGTGAATGTGGGTGAGCTGAATCCCCAGGGGTGTCCCGTCAATCCACACCCCGTTTCCGCAGACGGCACACCGGTTCCGGTATGCGTTCAGGACCGTTTTCCGGAATCCCGCCACCACCGCGCGCTGCTGTGGGGAGGCCTGCGCGGAACGCGATGCCGGATCCCAAAGTTCGGCCACCTCCAACATCTCGAGCAGATCGGGTTGCACACTCTTGGTGAAATGCAGATCGAGCAGATTCAGTACCGTTTCCTTCATTAGATGGTAGTCGTTGGCCAACAGGTCGTACACCGATTGCGGGAAGCCACCCACTTCGTTGGGAGCGGGTGTAGAGGCGACGCCCGGTGCCTCCGTTTCCCACAGACAGCGGTCTGCGAGGCGTTGGAAAGGCAAATCAGGCCGCGAGCCGGACATGGGCGGTCCAAAAACCTCCAACAGCGGTTGTGCTTCCTCTTCCAAACGGCTGTGTGCTCGGAGGCGCGGTGAACCGTGGAGCACGCCGCGCACGGACAACAGGACCAGCAAGGCCTTGCCGGGAGCCCGGTGTCCGTCTCCGGAATGCACCTCCAGATCGGCGATGCGTTTGCGGAAGGCGTCTTGTGACATCGCGGATATGGGCATCAGATAACACTCTCCTCGGTTTAACGACGCCCCTGAACTGTCCGGCTCATCCATCGCCAACACGATAGCTAAACCCAGGCTTGGCGGGGATATCTACTTGGCCCGTAGGCGAGTATGGGAGCGGCGGCGTTGCCTCGACTATGGCGCGCCCGGCTGCAAAGAATGCGGCGATGGTACCGCGAACCATTGCGCTGATGCATCTGTGGGTTTCCAACTGTTGCGTCATCTGGCCGACCGGTTCCCCGTGTTCATGGGCACGCTGGTCAGGTCCAGATGAAAGGCGCCCGGTTCCCCCAGCTCAATGCGATCCGTCACCTCGGCCAGGGATGCAAGGAGATCCGTTGGACACCTCCTCGTAGTGCTCCGTGTCGGCCCACAGGACCACGGCATCCTTGCAGTGGGAGAGGGCTTCCTCAAGCGGCTCCCCGATGCGCGCTGCGTCGGCCTGCGGCGTGTGGTCCAGCACGCGCGGCCGGCACCGCCATCGCAGATGATCACCCGCCGTCCCGAGCTGGAGGGACGGCGGGTGATCAGCAGGCAGCCGATGGGTTTTGCGGGAGGGTGCACGGCAGTCTTGGATCGATATGGACAAGGAGGGTTGTATCAGCAGGAACTATATCAAAATAGGAACATTGGATCAGCGAATGAATGGGCCCGTCTGACGGACTTGGTTGCAACGGTCAAAGGGCTTGGGACCCGTATGGACGGAATGGGAGGTGGCAGGAAGCTTGCGTTGGGTGAATACCGGTCTCGCCGGTTTGAACCAAGCCCTCGGTCTTTCCATGCCGTACCGGGGGTTGCCGCCGCGCGGGGCCGACACGGGACGGTTGCCCCATGCCCGAATGTGGTTGGATCAGGGCATGTCCAACACATGCATGTTCAGGGCCCCTTGCGTCTCATGGGGGGCTGCCGGACTGGCTCCTGTGGCGGGTATCTCCCATCGGTATAATCCCTGCCGGACGACCCGGACACCACTCGACTCACCCGGCTCAACCAGGAGCGACATGAGCACCACAGCCCTCGGCCCGGCCAGGACGGACACTGGCCTCCTGGTGCCTTTTCCGGACCCGCCGCCCCGGCATCCCGACGAGATGAGCAGCTTCCGACACCTCGCCAACACCGGCGGCGCCCACTATCTGGGCCTGCATTTCGGCGATCCCGAGACCACTCTGATCGGTGGGGAGCTGTACATCGCGCCGGAACCCGTGGGGAGCACCAAGGGGTTGCGTGTGCCCGACCTGCTGATTGCCTTCGATGTCGACCCGGAGGCCTACCACCGGCGCAATGGCTACGTGATCTCCGAGCAGGGCAAGCCGCCTGACTTCGTGCTGGAGGTGGCCCCGCCTTCCACCGGACGGATCGATGTCGAGGAGAAGCCGGTCGCCTATGCAGCCTTGGGCATCCCGGAGTACTGGCGCTTCGACGAGACGGGTGAGAACCACGGCGTGCGGTTGGCCGGCGACCGGCTGGCGGGGGACCACTACGAGCCAATTGAAGTCGTGACGCTTCCCGATGGCAGTTTGGAGGGCTACAGCGAGGTGCTGGAACTGTACTTGCGCTGGGAGGAGGGACAGCTGAAGTGGCACGACCCTGAGACGGGTGCGGCTATCATAACCCTGGCCGAGATGCAGGAAGTCGCGGCCGCGGCCGAACGTCGGGCGGTGGCGGAGCACCAAGGCCGCCTGGAGGCCGAACGTCGGGCGGCGGCGGAGCACCAAGGCCGCCTGGAGGCTGAACGTCGGGCGACGGCGGAGCGGAAAGCCGCCGAAGAGGAACGGCAGGCCCGCCTGGAGGCGGAACGCGTAGCGGCAGAGCGAATCCGGGTACTGGAAGGGAAGTTGCGCCGACGTGGATCCTGAAAGATTTTGAGGCCATCCCCTTCGGGATGTCGCACCCGGACCGGCCCATCGGTATCACGCCCCGGTTCCTTGCGACACGCGGAGTGGTGGAATCATCTGCAGCGAAGTATTCCTGTGCACTTGCCTGCCGGATGCACATCTGGCGCACTGGACACAGCGCTTTTCTTGTGGACACCGCACGGACTGTCCCTCGGCGGTAGGCTTCTGCTGCCGATCAATTCGACCAAGGACGAGAACCCATGCAGGCAACTCTTGTGGGACTGCAGCATCCCCATGCCATGTCGCATCTGGCTACGCTTCAGCAACTGTCCGAGGTGGAATCCATCGCGGTGTGCGGCGAGAGCCGGGCGGATCTCGAACGGGTCAAGGACCGGCAGGGTGCCAAGGTAACAGCCTGGCACACCGATTTGGGGGCGTTGCTGGACAGGTGTCGTCCCTTCTTCGCCATCGTCTGCGTGCGCAACGACCGCGGGCCCGCCAGTTTCAGCCGGGTTCTGGAAGCCGGTGTCCACCTGATGGCGGAGAAGCCCATTGGCCGCAATGCCGCGGAAACGCAACAGGTTCTGGATACGGCCGCCCAGGGCGAAGCCCTGCTGTCCGTCTGCTACCAGACCAGGAGCTACCCGGTCTTCCGCCGGATGCGGTCCATCCTCCGGGAGGGCCTGCTTGGGGAATTGCTGTCGGTGGAGGTCCGGGCCCTCTACACCCAGGTCAAGGACCGCAACCCGCGCCACTGGCTGTTCAACAAGGAGCATGCCGGAGGTGGCGTGATCTCATGGCTGGGGTGCCACGACCTTGACCGCATTCGGTTCATCACGGGCGAGGACTACGCCACCGTATCCGCCCAGGTGGCCACGCGCAGCGGCGAGGACATCGATGTGGAGGACATGGCCAACCTGTCGCTGACCCTGGAGTCCGGGACGCTCGTGTCCATGCATCTGGGCTATGTGCTGGGCCAGAGCGGCTCCGGCTACCACAACTCGGCCGGGAATGACGTGTACCTCGGCGTGAACGGCCGGCTGGGCCGCATGTACATGACGGGCATCGGTCTGGGCGACGCTTCCCGGCTGCATGTGGAGACTTTGCATCCCGCCTGGAATGCCGCTCCCAGGCGCACCTTCGAATTCGAGATTGCGGACTCCCCGGCCTACTGCGGCGTGGCCGGGGAGAATTTCATCCGCAGCTTTGTGCATGCGGCCCAGGGCCGGGCGGAACCCCCGACCACGGGCGAGGATGCGCTGCACGTGGCGCGCGTGATGGACGCCGCCTATGCCTCCAGCGACACCGGACGCAGGATTGCCCTCGTGTAGCTTGTAGTCCCCGGTCCGCTGTCAGTTCCGCATGGCGGAGCCGTGCGGTACCAGGGTCATGGCTGCCTCCACGTTCTTCAGATCGTCGGCCGACGCCAGGGACAGTGTGGCCAGGTTGCCAGCCAGCCAATCCGGCAGTTGATCACAGTAGTGAGCGCTGCCCGGATGTCCGGACTGTCCCGCGGCGTCGATGGAGTAGAGGTCCGGTGCGCCCGGCTCCAATTCGGCGACGATGCGATAGTTGGCCCCCATGTTGGCCGAGTAGTTAGGATCCATGCCGGTGTTGCAGACGGTGACGCCCGAGCCCCCGACGGGATCGCCGCCGCGGTCCAACAGTCCGCCTATGGCCTTGATGTAGGTCAGGGGATGGTGGAGATGGATGCGGTGCAGCCGTCCCCACGTCCACCGATCCATGTCCGTCCCCAACTGCGTCTCAAGCTGGCGGCAGATCTCCAGCATGGTCCGGGACACCTCATTGCGGCGGGTTTGCTCATTCTCAAACCAGCCTGCAGGATCGCTTTCCAGCAAGGTGTTGGCAAGCCCGGCGATACTGTCGGCCACCTGGGCGGCCACAGCGGGGGGAAACCTTTGCGACGCGACACTGAGTTGCCATTTCGCAAAGAAGGTTTCGAAAAGCGCGCCCCCCACTGAATCCGACTCCATGTGGCAGTCCCATGCCTGCAACCACACCGCGGCTTCCCGCACCAACGGGGCGGGGTGCCCGTCCAGCAGATGCAACAGGTGCGGCAGACAGTCCCTGGCCCTGAGTGACAGCGTGTCCGCCTGCATCTCCATACAGGCTTGGCGCGTCATCCGGTCGTTGGCTTCCAGCAACTGGCGGACGCGTTGTGCGCGGTGGCCGCTGGCCCAGGTCCCGGACAGCGGATAGGGGTAGTCGTCGCCGGCGGTGCGGTTGTTGGCCGTGCGAATCCAACCCTGCTGCGGATTGGACATGGCCGGCAGTCCCCTGAAGGGCACCACGCCCTGCCAGGCATCCTCCGCTTCCCACGCCTTGCGGTATCCGCGGTGCCAGTTCCGGCGGATGGGAATGGCGCCCGTGCACTGGTAGCCGATATTGCCTTCCGCGTCGGCAAACACCATGCTCAGGGTGGGCACGCGCCAGTCGGCCAGCGCGGCCCGGAACTCGTCGCACGTGCGCGCCCGGTTGGTTTTCATCAGGACGCCGATTTCGGCACCCCGCTCGGTTTGGCCGTCCGGTCCCAAGGTGGCGCCCATCCACCGCAGCGAGACGGGTTCGCGGCCGCGGGCGGCCTCCGGCAGGAGGTGATCGACAATCGGGCCCGTAGGCGAGTAGACCACTTCGAGGTCCACGGGGTCTGCATTCCTCACCTTGATGCGTTCCGTCAGGGAACGGGCGGGGATCCACTCTCCGCCGTGCAGGAATCGGTCTGGATGGTCCGGGTCGGTTTGTTCCCGGTACAGGTCCCGTTGGGAGCAGATGTTGTTGGTGATGCCGAAGGCCAGGTTGCGGTTGCGGCCGAACAGCAAACCGGGCACGCCGATGTAGCCGGCGCCGGCCGCATCCAGCCCGGCGCCGTCCGCCAAGTGTGCTTCGTACCAGCAGGAGACGGCATTGAAGGCAATGTGGGGATCGCTGGCCAGCAGGGGATGGCCGGACCGGGAACGCGATCCCGCCACGGTCCAGTTGTTGCTGCCGACGGCCTCCTCGGGATCGCCCACGGCCTGACCCACGGGATCATGCAGGGAGGCCGGCGCCGAACCGGGTGGCAGGATGCTCTCCGCGTCCGCCTCGCCCTGCAGGAACGCTTCGTACAGCGGCCCTGCACCCAGGTGCCGACGCGCGATTTCCGGAACGTAGATGACCGGCAGGCGGACGGTCAGGTAGTACTGGAACTCGCACCAGATTGCGAGCGTGTCAATCGGATGCCACGGCTCGGGGACGTAGTCCAGCAGCGCAAACTCGATGGGGGGACTGTCTCGGGTTTCCTCCATCAACTGGTTGATGCCTTCGGCAAACGCCTTTAATCGGCCGGCAGCCGCAACCTGCATGACCTGCCACTGTGCCTTGGCGATGCGCGCAAAGCCGATTGTTCTGGCAATCGTGTCCCTTTGCAGGGCTGTCGGTGCGCCGCCTGTGGCCTCCGGACAGGCTTCGGCGCCCAGGATTTCGGCCAGGCGGCCGTGGGCCTGCCGACGGTAGTAGTCCAGTTGCCACAGGCGGTCCTGGGCCATGGCGTAGCCGTAGCCCGTGTACAGGTCCAGGTCCGATTCGGCATGAATGTGGGGGACGCCGCGTTGGTCGCGGAGGATGCGCACGGAAGACGACACCGCCGAAGGCTGTCGACCGTTCTGGGCAGGCACCCGCTGTTGCAGTTGATCCCGCCACCAGGCCTGGAAATCGGCAGGGTCAAGGCCAGCCTCCCGACAGGCTGCCTGCGGAGAATGGTGTTGGCCCAGAAGTCGAAGGAGGAGGGCGGAGTCCGGTTGCGAATGTTTCATGGCTGCGGCAGTCCCTCTGTTTGTTGCAATCGACGCCTGAAGATAGCAGGGTCGGATTGTAAGTTTGAAGGCTTATAACCAGGAATTGACGTGGTAAAATGCACATGTCGGATCAAGAGCGGGCGCAACAACCGCCACCGGCCGGCCCGCGGGGCAGGGGCCGCTGCACGGCGAGGGGCGATCCCATGGGGAACCCCGAAGACCCGTGAACAAGGCAGGCGAGAGCCTGTGAGGGGTCGCAAGACCTCCTGTAGCCACGGTGTCAACTCCTGGTTATAAGCCCCTAAGCTTGGTTATGGGGAACGAGGCTCCGCTTCCATGCACTTGTGGGCGGGATGTCTCTGGCCGGCAAACCTTTGCCCGATACCTGACACGATGCCTGCTGTTCAACCGCGTTGGCCGGATGCCGGCATCCGGTTGGCGCTTCGTCTTGAGTCAAAGTGGGCCACGGTGCAAGCCCCTGTGAAAACAGGTAGCCTGCGCCGTGGGTGAACAAGCGGGACGATGGAAAAGTCCGCGCACCTTATTGGATACTGTAGGTTATCTGTAAGCCAATGGACACGGTAACTTCCGGCTCGGAATCGAGGGACACCATGTCCGCTACATTTCGAGAATATGAATCCACATTCTGATGGCTGCAACCATCCGTATTGGTCCGGACTTGGGTAAAGGTGCTACTCACTGGATACTCCTGCACGCTGGTTACACTCCCCAGCGCTACACCAAAGGCTTCCGCCAAATCGTCCGCGGCTTGTTGGGCACTGGGTATGGCCTGGCGACGAGCCAGAGCCAGAGCCTGGTGACAATGCTCCGGCGACAACACGTAGCGGACACCATGAAATTCCACCTGCCGCACCACTTCTGTCACGGCTTCAACGACTTGCTCAGCTTGCGCGGGCAATGTCTCCAAGTCCATCTCCACCGATATGGTGGTGGGATCGTACCGTCCGATGAGTATGAATTCAATGGCGCTTTCTTCTATCCCCAGCAGTGCCAGGTCGTCGATTATATCCTGCTTGTCTTCACTGGAGAGCAGTTCGGGACCGGAAGCACTATAGTGTGGCTCCGGGACTATAATGATGTAAGCCTCATCCGCTGGCCTGGTCACCGATCCGACTGCCGACACGGTGAGTCCCCCGGCTCTCGCTTGATCCTGAAACAGGGGAGATAAGCGGCCAATGCCCGAATGACTCAACACCCCGGCAGTTGGCATGGATATTGATGGGGCAATCCCCATGGCAGGCTCTCCGCTCTCCGTCACCGTTTCGACATCCTGAGGTATAAGGGAAGACTGGTTCAGGTCGGCCTCAAGGGGTGGCCCGGATGTCTCTGGGGACAGGACCGCGGCATGGGGCGTCCTGGCCGAATCCGCCCAGACGACCGATCCGACAGGCAGCGTATGGGTTACTCGGGCGGCGGCAAAGGACAAGGCCGCGACAGCCATCAACAGAAGACCCGTCCCCCGCCATTGCTTGAATCTGTTCACAACATCCTCCTAATCGCAGGGGTCCGTTCCTAACATTCTGCTATATGGACGCGGCCCGGATTGATTCGTCATTACATTGCCTGTCCGAACGGTTGCCCCGGGGAACATTGGGTTCGTCGGACTTCCTTGCAGCCGTGAGCGCCGGACGCGGTGCCATCTAGCTCTGGAGCTCCAGAGCCCGCTACCGGACGGAACCGGACATGACCACCCGGTTCCCGGCGGTTTTGCCGGTCGCGGGCGAAGTGCAACTGTCCACTTGGCTGGAACTGGTCGCCGACTCCACCACTGGTGTCTCCGTGACTTGACCATGTCCGGTTGTGAACTTTCCGGAGTGTCGGTACCCGCGGTGCCGGCATGTGCGAGGTCTCGAGGTGTGGGCTGCTGTCAACCGCCTGGAAGATCGCTCCGGACGCCTCAGGCCTTACCACCGTCAGGCCCGGGGCTTCCCCGTGACCGGCATATGGAACTTCATGGTCCTCTGGGCCTGGTCCGAGAGGCCGACCATGCAAACGCCTTAACCTGTCCTACCAATGGCAACTTTCCCCACTACCCTTCCGTAGTCGCGTCACTGGCTGCCCACACACCATCTGCAAGAGTCCCCGAATCGCCTGCCAGTGGTCCCCATGGTTCGATTCCCGCTTCTATAATGACGATCCCAAACCGGAACGACAGTGGTTCCGGAGGTGGAGTACAAATGGACCGGCAGACAACATGGTCGACCGGCCCGGTCGCAACTTGGACTTTCAGGCGGTGCAATCTTGGTTTCGGAACTTCTGGAGAACATTGAAGGCTTCAGCTTTGGCGCCGCATTGCCCGACCGCATGGTGACCGGGTATCAGGACTTCCCCGACAATGCCGTCCCGGATGTCCCCGGTGCCGTGCGCTCCGCCATGGATGGATCCGGCCTGTTGGATGCAGTCGAGCCGGGCCAGTCGGTGGCCATCGGCTGCGGCAGCCGCGGCCTGGCCAATCTGCCAGCCCTGACCAGGACCACCATCGAATGCGTGAGGGAACGCGATGCTCAACCCTATCTGTTTCCGGCCATGGGCAGCCATGGCGGCGGTACCGTCGCGGGCCAGCTGAAGGTATTGGCCAACTTTGGGCTCACGGAGGAATCCATGGGTGTGCCAATACGGGCGGACATGGCCGTGCGCCGGACGGCCTGCCTGCCGGGTGGACCCCAGTTGTACCAGGGCGAGGATTCGGCCCGGGCCGACCATGTGTTGCTGATCAACCGGGTTAAGCCGCACACCAGTTTCCACGGTCCCGTGGAGAGTGGCCTGTCCAAGATGGGCGTCATTGGCCTGGGCAAGCTGGAAGGAGCCCGGACCTACCATGCGCACGGTGTGGAGGTTTTTGTGTCGGACCTAACCAAGGCCACACAGTTGCAGGTGCGGCACACGAATCTGCTGGGAGGGGTGGCCGTGGTGGAGAACGGCCATGAGGAAACCATGGCCGTGGAGGCCCTGCACGCCTCGGAATTCGCCGGTCCTCGTGAACGGGCCCTGTTGGACTTGGCCCGCACCCACCTGCCGCGCATTCCGGTCTCCCCCCTGGACCTGCTGGTGGTCCGGCGTCTGGGCAAGAACATTTCGGGCACCGGCATGGACACCAACGTGATTGGCCGCTTTGCCGTTCCGGACCTCCCGGATGCCGAGTGGCCGCGCATTACCGTGGTCGCGGTCCTGTCCCTCACCCCCGAAACCGCCGGCAACGCCAACGGCCTCGGCCTCGCCAATGTGGCGGCCGGCCGCGTGCTCCGGAACATCGACTGGCAGGGCCACCACACCCATGCGTTTTCGGCCGGGGGCCCTCGGGTGGGGCACGACGGCCACCTCCACCAATGCGTTTGCGGCGGGCGTCATGGGGCTGCGCAAGGCCGCCATGCCCGCGGTGGTGCCCTGCGACCGGCAGGTGCTGGAACTGTCCCTGAGCAGTATTCAGACCAGTCCCAAACAGGCCCGCATTCTGTTCATCGACGACACGCTCAGTCTGGGCAGGACCTGGATGTCGCCCAACCTGGCAGCGGAGTGGGCCGCTGCTTCGCATTGCCGGATCGGCTCCGAAGTCAGCCTTGCCTTCGACGGTGCGGGCCTCATGACCAGCCCCTGGGACTTGGCCTGAACCCCGGGCGGGTGCCGGTCCGCACAACGCAAGAGGGCCTTGAGCCGTCCGGCGCGCCCTTCATCGTTCCGGACCCTTGACTCCCGGTGGAACAGTTCTGCATGTACTCTCCGTCCGACCTGTTGCAAGCCGCCGCCGAGCGCATTTTGATCCTGGACGGCGCCATGGGCACGCTGCTTCAGGAACATCGGCTGACCCCCGCCGACTATGCTGGTGACAGGTTCCGGGATCATCCGCGGCCGGTCATGGGCTGCCACGATCTGTTGTGCCTGACCCAGCCGCGGATCATTCGGGACATCCACCGGCAATACCTGGATGCCGGGGCGGACATCGTGTCCACCAACACCTTTACGGCCACGAGCATTGCCCTGGCGGACTTTGGCCTCTCCGACCTGGCCTATGAACTGAATATCACCGCTGCCCGTATCGGGCGGGAGGCCGTGGACGGCCGCGACTACGCGGACCCGGACCGTCCGCGCTTCGTGGCGGGGTCGGTCGGCCCCACCAACGTGACGGCTTCCCTATCGCCGGATGTCTCGGATCCGGCCTTTCGCAACACCTCCTTCGAGGAATTGGAGGCGGCCTACCGCGAGCAGACACGGGGCCTTATGGATGGCGGGGCCGATCTCCTGCTGGTCGAGACGGTGTTCGATACGCTCAACGCCAAGGCCGCGCTCTTTGCCATTCAAGAACTGTTTCGGGACACCGGCCGCGCGCTCCCGGTCATGATCTCCATCAGCGTGGTGGATGCCAGTGGTCGCAATCTGTCGGGCCAGACGCCGGAAGCCTTCTGGCACTCCGTCCGCCATGTCGGGCCCTTTTCGGTCGGGGTTAACTGTTCGTTGGGTTCAACGGACATGTTGCCGTACATAAGTCGGCTGTCGGAGGTTGCGGACACCCGCATCCACTGCTATCCCAATGCCGGTTTGCCCAACGCCTTCGGCGGCTACGACGAGACCCCCGAGGAAATGGCCGCGACCCTCAGGGAGGCGGCTGCCAAGGACGAACTGAACATCGCCGGCAGCTGCTGCGGTTCCGGGCCGGACCACACGCGGCGCATCCGGGCCGCGCTGGCGGACCTCGCCCCGCGCCCCGTGCCCGAGCACGTGCCGGCCACGGTGCTGGCAGGGATGGAACCGTGCCGGGTGGCGCCGGAGATCAACTTCATCAACATCGGCGAGCGCACCAACGTTTCGGGGTCCGCGCGCTTCCGGCGCCTGATCCGCAGGGACCGCTTCGAGGACGCGGTGCAGGTGGCGGCGGAGCAGGTGGCCAACGGTGCCCAGATGGTGGACGTGAACTTCGACGACGGCCTGCTGGACGGCCCGACCTGCATGCGTCGTTTCCTGCGCCTGCTGGCCGGGGAACCCGATGTGGCGCGGGTGCCGATCGTGATCGATTCCTCCCGCTGGGAGATTCTGGAGACCGGTCTTCGGGAGGTGCAGGGCAAGGCACTGGTCAACTCGCTGAGCCTCAAGGAAGGCGAGGCGGAGTTTCTGCGGCAGGCGGATCTCTGCCGGCGGTACGGAGCCGCGGTGGTCGTGATGGCCTTCGACGAGACGGGCCAAGCCGACACGCTGGAGCGCAAGCTGGAAGTGTCCCGCCGGGCCTACCGCCTGCTCACGGAGCATGGATTCCCACCCGAAGACATCGTCCTGGATCCCAACATTCTGACTGTGGGCACCGGGATCGAGGAACACGACGACTACGCGATTGCCTTCATCGAGGCAGTGCGGGGTATCAAGGAGGAACTGCCGCACTGCAAGGTGAGCGGGGGCGTCAGCAACATCTCCTTTGCCTTCCGTGGCCAGACCGCGGTCCGGCAGGCGATGCACGCTGCCTTCCTGTACCACGCGCGGGCCGCGGGGCTGGATATGGGCATCGTGGATGCCGGGCAGCTGGCCATCTATGCCGAACTGGAACCCGAGCTGCGTGAGCATGTCGAGGATGTGCTCCTGAACCGCCGCCCGGATGCCACCGAACGGCTCATCTCGCTGGCGGAACGGCTGCGCGGCACCCTGGAGACCACCGGGCCCAAGGCGGATCTGGCCTGGCGGGACGAACCCGTGGCGGCACGGCTGTCCCATGCGCTGGTCAACGGGTTGGACCAGTACGCCGAGGAGGACGCGGCCGAGGCATTGGCGGAACTGGGGGATCCGCTGGCCGTCATCGAAGGGCCGCTGATGGACGGCATGAACCGCGTCGGTGATCTCTTCGGAGCCGGCCAGATGTTTTTGCCCCAGGTGGTCAAGAGCGCCCGCGTAATGAAGAAGGCCGTGGCTTGGCTTACGCCCTACATTGAGGAGGCACAGGCGCTGAGCGGTTCCAGTACGGTCCAGCCGGGCATTGTCATGGCCACGGTGCAGGGTGACGTGCACGACATCGGCAAGAACATCGTGGGTGTGGTGCTCGGCTGCAACGGGTACCGGATCGAGGATCTGGGTGTGATGGTGGCCGGACAGACCATCCTGGACACGGCCCGCGCCGGGCAGGCGGACCTGATCGGGTTGAGCGGGTTGATTACGCCGTCCCTGGATCAGATGGTCAACGTGGCGTCCGAAATGGAACGCCAAGGCTTCGATACGCCCCTGCTGATTGGCGGCGCCACCACGTCGCGGCTGCACACGGCGCTGCGCATTGATCCCGTCTACTCCGGACCGGTTGTGCACGTGCTGGACGCCTCACGCAGCGTCGGGGTGGTGGAACAGTTGACCAACCCGCGGCAGCGCACGGCGTTTGCGGCGTCCATCAAGGCCGAGTATGCGGGCCTGCGGCGCAGCTACGAGGAGCGCGGCCGCAAACGGGAGCTGTTGTCGCTGGAGGAGGCCCGCACCCGGCGCTTTCCCTTCGATCCGGCCGAGGCCGACATCGCCCGCCCGCGCCATCCGGACCTGCAAACCGTCGATATCCCGATCGCCGATCTGGTGCCGTACATCGACTGGACCCCCTTTTTTCATGCCTGGGAGATGCGGGGTGTCTGGCCGGCGATTCTCAACGATCCGGGCAAGGGCAAGGCGGCCCGCTCCCTGCTGGCGGACGGCCAGGCCCGCTTGGAGACCCTGATTCGGGACAGGGGCCTGGCCGTGCGCGGAGCCGTCGCCATCTTTCCGGCCGCGTCCCAGGACGAGACCATTCTGGTTTACACGGACGAATCCCGCACGGCGGTGAGGGCGGAGTTTCCGCTGCTGCGACAGCAGGAATCCAAGGGGGTGTCGGCGCGTCAACTCTGCCTGAGCGACTGGATCGCGCCGGCACACAGCGATGTCGCCGACTGGCTGGGATGTTTTGCGGTGACGGCCGGTTTGGGCGTGCAGGAGTTGAGTGCTGCATTGAAGGCGGCTCACGACGACTATGGCGCCATCATGGTGCAGGTGCTTGCCGACCGGCTGGCGGAAGCGGCCGCGGAATGGCTGCACCTGCAGGCGCGCACCTGCTGGTGGGGCTATGCCGAGGAGGAAGCGCTGGACAATGTGGACTTGATCGCCGAGCGGTATCGTGGAATCCGTCCGGCTCCCGGCTACCCGGCCTGCCCGGACCACACGAGCAAGCGAACCATCTTCGCCCTGTTGGAAGCCGGGGAGCGTGCGGACATGTCCCTGTCCGAGACGTGTGCCATGTGGCCGGCCGCCTCCGTCAGTGGTTTTTGGTTTGCCCATCCCCAGGCCCGGTACTTCACGGTGGGAAGGATTGGACGCGACCAGTTGGAGAGTGTGGCTTTCGCCTCAGGGATGGATCCGGCGGAAGCGGAGGGTTGGCTGAGGCCCAATCTGGCTCATTAACGGTTTATCGGGCGGAGTTGGGGCCAAGCGGTCTTCGGTTCCAACCGGGTGAACCTGTCGGCTACTCACACGGGACAGCGGGGTTGCCGGCAGGCGGGGAGGGAGGCGGCCGCAGTCGATCACAGGAAAAGACGAATTCTTGCCGCGTATTCTTCTCTTGTTGATTCATCAGCGGTGGGAGGTGTACCCGGATAGACGCGGAGGAAACCGTCCGCGGTCTTGCGCGGATGGATGTGGAAATGAACATGGGGCACCTCCTGGAAGGCGGCGGGGCCGATTGAATGCCAGAGGCTCATCCCGTCGTTGGAAAAAGCAGCGTCGACGGCGCGGGTAACACGTATGAGGGTGGCCATGACCGCGGCACCCGTTGTCTCGTCCAGCTGACGGATGTCGCCGACGTGCCGGCGCGGGATGACCAGTGTATGCCCGGCGTGGAATTGTCGAATGTCGATGAATGCCATGGTCAATTCGTCCGCGTACACAACGCTCGCGGGCCGCGTCTCATTGGCAATGTCGCAGAATGTGCAATTGCCATTCATGGAAATCTCCTTGGCTCGACTTGGTGCGAAGCAAGGACGGAGATATGGGTTGTCGGACAATTTATGGGTATGGATGCTCGGGATATTGTTATTTCGTTGATCTTGGTCCGGGCTTGTCATCGGACCTCCCTCGTGCCCAAATCCCTGTCCGCCTGCGTCAGGCCATGGTGACTGCCGCCAAGGACAGGTAGTTGGGGGAGCCGGCCTCCGTCTTCGGTCCCCGGGCCAAGTGTACCCGCGCCTGCAGCCGCCCCACCCGGCCGAGGGCTGGCCGGTTCCGACGGGGCTGTCCGGATCCCGCGTGCCGCGGACCAGGTCCTGCTCGGGCCCATGTCGATGAAGCTGACACGGTGCCTCGCTTTAAACCGACTTGACAGGACTCACGCGCCTGCGTACAGTGCACTCCATGCCAACCGCCATGCGCATCGAGCCTGTGCGGCACCTGCCGGATGGAATGATCCGATACCGGTCGCACGGAAGATCAAGCAGGCTGCTCTGTATCGGCAATGGCCAGGGCGGTGGCATGGCTGCGACGGGGCCAATCCCAAGCCGTAGCATTGCCGCCACAAGCCGTTGCGTGGCCCCGGCCCACGCTTAACCGTGCCGGATCACTCATTAGTTCCTTGGTCAACCGTGCATATTGAAGGAGTTGCGACATGAAAAGATATCTTTGGTTGCTAACGGTACTGGGCATGACGGCCGCGTTGCTGCTGGCAGCCTGCGTCCCGGTAGCGGAGGAAGGACCCGAGAAGGTCGAGATTCTGTTCTGGGACCAGTTCCCCGACGTATCGGACCAGATGGATGCCCTGGTGGCCCGCTTCAACGACAGCCAGGACGGTATTGAAGTGGTGCGGGAAAGCTACACCACGGAGGCCATGCGGGACGTGATCCGCACCGCGCTCAGTTCCGGAACCGGCCCTGACCTCTTCTACTACGATCTGGGGCCGGGCTTCGCCGGCGTTTTGGCCCAGGCCGGCCTGCTCCTGCCCCTGGACGAAGCCTACACCGAACAGGGCTGGGACCAACGCATCTATCCCTGGACCCTGGCCCGCAGCACCTTTGACGGCCACGTCTACGGTGTCGCCAACGAACTGGAGTTCATTGGCGTCTTCTACAACATGCGCCTGTTTGAGGAGCATGGCTGGAGCATCCCCAACACCTGGGAGGAACTGGTCGCCATGTGTGGCCCGATCCAGGAAGCCGGCCTGATCCCCCTGGCCTTCACCAACGGGTCCAGCTGGCCCAGCTACCACATGTTCAGCATCGTGATGAACAACAAGGTGGGCCGCGACCGGCTGACGCGCATGATTTCAGGGATTGATTCCTGGGATCACCCGGACACGGTGGATGCCATCCAGAAATTCTTTGTGGACCTGCCGGCCGCCGGCTGCTTCATGGACGACTTCGACGCCGTCAGCTACGATGACGGTCTGGCCCTGTTCCAGACCGGCAGCGCGGCCATGCTGCCGAGCGGCACCTGGCTGGTGGAGGCCCTGTCCAATCCGGACTACACCACGGAACCCATCGGCTTCTTCTTCCTGCCCTCCATCGACGGCAATCCCGTCGTGGTCCCCGGCGGCATAGGCTCCGGCTGGGTCGTGAGTTCCGCGTCCGAACACCCGGACGCAGTGTTGGAATTCCTGGATTACCTGATCAGTGACGAAATGGGCACATCCTGGGTCACCGAGATCAACGCGGTGCCCGCCTATCCCGTCGATACGGCGGACCTGGACCTGCCGGCCCTGCTGGTGCTGGCCCTGGACATTATCGGATCACAGGCCGAAAGCATGGGCTACAACATTGATGTGGTCGTGCCTGCCGGTTTCAACCAGGTGCAGTGGGACAGCTTTGCGGCCATCTTCCAGGGCATCAAGACCCCTGAAGAAGTGGCGGCTGAACTCCAGGCCGCCATGGACGAGGCCATCGCGGCCGGTGAGGTTGTCAATCTCACCGAGTAGACAAATCCTTTGCCTCCGAACCTGACACGCACATCCGGGGAATGGCCCATTCCCCGGATGTGTCGGCCTTCCCCCGGGGGGTTCATCCCCGATGGGCCTGAGTGGATTGTGACCGTTCGACCTCGCAGCCTGCGGCGCAGTTGGCGACGCCAGGCTTTGCCCCTGCTGTTCGTCCTCCCCGCCTTGCTGGTGTACGCGTTGTTTATCCTATGGCCGTTTGTTAACACTATCTACTTCAGCCTTACAGACTGGGACGGGGCTCAGCCTGTTAAGAATTTCATTGGGTTGGCGAATTACCGTGAGATGTTCGCGGATCCCTTGATGTGGCTGTCCCTGCGGCACAACCTGATATGGATTGCCCTGGGGACGCTGACACCGGTGGTGATTGGCCTGGTGCTGGCCAATCTAGTCTGGAGTGGGGTGAAGGGACGCATCCTGTTCCGCACGATCTACTTCATGCCGGTCGTAATGGCTTCCGTCGTGGTTGGCATCATCTGGCACTGGATTTATCACCCGTTGTTCGGGCCGATCAACGAGGTGTTGCGTGCCGTGGGATTGGAGGAGGTGGCCCGTGGCTGGCTGGGCGATTACGACTGGGCTCTGTACGCTCTTCTGTTGGCGGGCCTCTGGGCCTATTTCGGTTTCTGTTTCGTCATCCTGCTCGCTGCCCTCCAAGGCATTGACATGGAACTCCACGATGCTGCCATGATCGACGGAGCCGGGTCGTTCAAGCGTTTCTGGCATGTAACCGTGCCCCAGCTGGCTCCGGTCCTGACCATGCTTACCGCGTTCACCCTGATTGGCGGCTTCAACGTCTTCGACATCATTTTCGTCACGACCAGGGGAGGACCCGCGAACGCCACCGACGTGCTGGCGACGTACACCTACCGCCAGGCCTTCACACTCAATGAGGCGGGTTACGGGGCCACTCTGACCATGATGATCACGGTGCTCTCGCTCGTCGCGTCCTACACCTTCATCACATTGCGCGAACGGGGGCAATAGCGGCCATGCGCAGTGCCACCCTCCCCCGCGCTTCCGGACGCCGCGGAGCCTTCCTGCCGACGCTGATCAAGTACGCCATTCTCGTGATGGTGGCCGTCCTGTGCCTGATGCCTTTTGTCTGGGTGTGGGCCTCCGCCTTCAAGCCGTCGCTGGAAATCGCGGACACCCCCCTCTCCCTGCCCCGGGAACCCACGCTCCAGAACTTTGCCAATGCCTGGGTCCAGGGACGTTTCGCGAAGTACTTCATGAACAGCGTGATTGTCACGGTGCCCATCGTCGGTTTCACGCTGCTGTTGTCCTCGCTGGCGGGCTATGCGTTCGCCCGGCACTATTTCCGGGGACGGCTGACCCTTTTCTACGCGTTTCTTGTGGGTCTGACCCTACCCTTTACGTCCATCATGATCCCCCTGTACTACACCTTGCGGGATACGGGGCTTCTGGGCACGTACTGGGCCATGATCATTCCCCAGACCGCCATTGGCCTGCCCTTCGGCATCTTCATCATGCGGGCCTTCTTCCAAAGCCTGCCGCGCGAACTGGAGGATTCGGGCCGGGTGGATGGCTGCAACGAGTTCGGGGTCTTCTGGCGGGTCATGCTGCCCCTGACCGCTCCGGGGATGGTCACACTCGGCATCTTCAGTTTCCTTGGGGCATGGAATTCGTTTCTGCTGCCCCTGATCTTCATGCAGCGGGAGAGCCTGCGTCCCCTGGTCGTGGGGCTGATGTTTTTCCAGTCAAGGTATACGCGCGACTTTGCCCTGATCATGGCCGGCGCCACCATCATCAGCGTGCCGGTCATCGTGGTCTACATCATTTTCCAGCGCCAGTTCATACAGGGTCTGACGGCCGGAGCCGTCAAAGGCTGACATTCCCTCCATCCGTCCGGGATCCTGCCTGGGAAGGCGCAAGTTTCGGGGAACCTTGACTGCCTCACCCTCCCCAAGGTGGTGATGGGGTGGAAATTTGCTCGTTGCCAGCAGGCACGCATCGCGGAATGCGACTGGTTTCCGGCCACGCGGACGCTCATTGCCATGTTGGAGGCCGGAGAGTGTGCAGTGTGTGGCGCACCGCCTTCCCTCTGCGGCTTCCGGCTTGCCCATCCTCAGGCTCGGTGCTTCAACCTCCGGGATGCGGTCCCGTGCAGGCAGACGGGCCGCACGGGCGGGCGGTCCTGCGCAGCTCCGCCGCCCTCTGTTGGTTCGCAGTCGTGCTCGCCCCACACGACAGGCAAGTCCTCGACCCCTGCGCGGTTGCAGGTTCAATTCCTCCCTGTCACCGAGCGCGCGTCACTGCCATGCAGGGACCGAAGCCGGCGGGATCGCCACTGCCATCGTCAATGAGTGGAACTACATGGGCGTTGGCCTGCAGCTTGTGGTAGTTCTGCCGGTGGTATTGGTTTGCCTTGGCCCGACGCGACATCTGACCCGCCGTATCGGCCAGCAAAATGTTCACGGCCGCATCCAGGTGGATGCTGCCCGAGTTGCCCCAATTCGGGTAGATGCGGCAGAACACGTCATCGTCGGGTCGACCCCGCGGGGTGTCGTAGCAGTGCATCCGGGCAACCCCAAGGTCCGGGTGCAGCTTCCCTCGATCTTCGTAGGCCAACGTGCCATCGAAAATGGGACTCCAGTCGACATCCGGATAGGAGTACGTCACCGAGAATTCCATGTCCACAAGACCTTCGCCATCCTCTTCAACCGGGTCTGAGAGACGCACTTCGAGCCGTTTGAGGCCGATCTCCTGGGGGATTTCGGCCATGTGGGCGCGCAGCGCGTCGTAGCAGGCTGCAGGCTCGCGCATGCGCCAGTTCCACATCGTGGAGTCGTCGCCCAACACCAGTTCAAAGTCGTAATCGAGGCCCGGCAGGTCCCGTTCGTAGCTGCCTGGCGCGTGATAGAGGATCGGCACGCCGGCGACAGATTGGGTGGCCTGCTCCGGATGGTTGGGGATGTTGGGGCAGGGATGTGGATTGCCCCATGGCGTAATACAAGGTTGGCCACTGGCGGCCGGTGCGGGTTGAGGCTGTGGGGCCGGGGATTCCGCCACCGGCTGCACCGGTTCGGTGATGGACAGGCAGATCTGCCCACCGGTCGTCAGGGGGGCTTCGGGATCCATTCCGTTCAGCGCTGCGACGGCTGGCAGGTCCAGGCCGAACCAATCGGTTATCTGCTGCAGGCGCGTCTCGTTGGGATTGACGGCGTGCCACTGGGCGCAGTGGCTCAGGTCGACCGGTGTTGATACCGCAACTTCAACGGTGCCGACCTCGGCCAACCCCTGCAGGGCGGCGGCATCGACGTCGGTCAACGGTCCGTAGATCCAGACGAGTTCGCCGGTGACCGCGGGGTGCGTGATCTGCAGCCAATCGCCGGCGGTGTTGCGGCCGGTCACGCTCACCTGGTCGCCTTCATACACCAGCCCGTCCGCCGGGTAGTCGGTGCCCGGTCCTCGGCGCAGGTTGACTGTTGTCCCGGTTACGGTCACGCTGAGGGAAGTTGAAGTCTGCGGTGCGGGTTCCGCCACCGCCGGCTCAACGGGCGCAGGCGTTTCTTCTTCGGCATCCGGCACGACGCAGCCGCCGAGCAACAACACCAGAACCAGGATTGACAGCAGGTTGCGAATCACGACCAGACGGGACATATGGCTTTGAACTGTTGCAGGACAGGGCTCGGATAGCCGCGGCTTCGCAGCATGCTATCCGATAACGAAACAAGCTAAACGATTAACATCCTCTGAAAAAGATGCATTGCACAACGTCATATGTGCAGGTGGACGGGGGGCTGGGACCCCTTGGGGATAACAGGGCGGCACTGGAAGTCCAATCGGAAAGGGGACATTGGGAAGCCTGGCAAGGGTAACCGGGGACCATGGGATGGTCCGGTCGGCGACAGGCTGCGTGTGCAGGTGTAAAGCGGTTCTGCGATGCAGGCGGCCGCCTCCCGCCGGGTGTGGGCCGCGCACAGTGCCGCGGCGTGGTGTGGGACTGTCGTCAGGTTCCGTGGCACATCAGCGGGGGTGTCTCCTTGGTGGCAGCCCACAGACGGGTGAGGTTGTTCCGGGGCGCCGGCAACTGTGTGGCCCAGTGCTGCCACTACGCTGTGAACTACCACTATGGAATCAGTTGGAGAGTGTGGCCCTGCCTTTGGCATCGGTCCAGCGGAGGCGGAGTGTTGGCCAAGCCCCATGACTTGGAGAGTGTTTGGTACCAGAGACGCAATCCCTCGCCATGCAGTCATCGCGGCATGTCTTGCGGGCTGGGGGCGCCTGCCTTGTCCGGAATGTTCCGGGACGCAAATCCATCGGTGCATGATCATAAGGAAAATCGGCGGTTCCGATTCGAACCACAACAGGCAGGGAAACCGTCGGTTGCTCGGCGCGTTTCGGCAGACAGGCAATATCCCACATACGGTGTACGCATGGATGAACAACCTGACAGCCCCTCAAATCCCGGCCGGGCAGCCAACAGTGGGAACTCCTTCCTTGGCGGCGACGTGGATAGTTTCCACTCCGGTTTGCGCCTCTTGGGCGCGTGGGCGATTCGGGAACGGGGAGCTGTCCACGTAGGCGACCTCCTGGACAGTATGAAGACTTCTGGCAGCCGGCCTGCCGAGATAGATCACTTGTGGCAAATCATACGCAGGTTCGAACTGCGGAGTCTGGTGGATCTCGCCGAAGATGTTGCGGATCTGAACCGCAGTGTCGATGATTTGCAAACTGTCGTTGGGTCCCGTCAAATCGAGATATTCAGGCAGCGTGTACTTGAGGGGCGGACACTGGCGCAAGTCGGGCGAAGCCTTGGTTTGACCCGTGAGCGGGTGCGGCAACTGCAAAAGAAGATCAAGCCGCTGCTATTCCGAGCAATGCAGCGCGACGAGTTTCGGTGGCTCCGAATTCGTGCCCATGACCTACGGTCCAAGCTGGGCTTCGGCGCCCCGGAGGGACACGCGGCGACGTTCGACGCAGTGGAGACGGCTTTGACCGGTGTTCGCAGCGATATTCGCTGGTTGGCGAGGATACTGTTGCTCGAGTGTGCCGGGCCATACCTGAGCCAGAAGGGTTGGCTGACCTTGGACTGGTCCGGGTTGGTTGACCGGACCGCCCTGCTCCGCTGTGCGGATGCATATGGTCTGGTACCTGCGCAAGCCGCCCGGCAGACGCTTATACAGCGAGGATTGAGACCTGAATTCCATAACGACTGGCTGTTTGTGCATGGCCGCATGCGCCTTTTCGGGACTCATCTGGCGGATTGGTCGGGCAACGTAGTCGACAAATGCGCAGCCATGTTGTCGTTGTTGCAACGGCCCGCCACCGTGGAAGAGTTGGTGGAGTTGGTTGGCGAGGGCCACAACACCAAGGGGGTCCGGAACCGAATGGTCGAGGATCCGAGGTTCATCAGGGTCAACAAGACCGAATTGGCACTTTCCTCCTGGGGTGTGGACGAGTACTCGGGCATCACCGAGGAAATAAGGAAATACATCCTTGCGGCAGGCGGCGAGGCAGCCGTTAACGACATCGTGACCTCGATAGTGAATAGGTTCGGGGTCAAGCGAACTTCGGTGGAACTGTATGTGCACGCGCCGATGTTCGAGTGCCAAGGCGGCCGCGTGCGTATCCGGGGCGGACCAGTCGCTGAGGGACCGCACCCGTTGGGGAGAGAAGTACCCCTGCCTTGGTTGCTCGAATCGCGCCGTGGCCAAGTCCATTTGGTTGTCGATGCCGAAGTCCTCCGCGGCAGTGGCCGTCCTTGCAGTGTTGAACTATGCCGCCTGTTGGGGATTGAGCCCGGACATCATCGTCAGTTCAGCTTTGTGGAAGGGAGCGTCCACGTTGGATGGCCCGCGACATCTCCGCATCCGAACCTGGGATCGGTCCGGAAATTGATTCGCTACCTTGGCGCGTCTCTGGGCGATCGTGTATTGCTGGAATTCGACTCAACAACCGGCGAGGTGGAAGCAAGGATTCAGCAGACGGACTGAAAACCGGAGAAGACCATATCGAAACCGGTCCGTGGTTCCACCGGGCTGCAGTTGGGGCAAGGTGTACCGGCCCGCAATTCAGGCGTTTGGGCTGTAGAGGAGCTCCCACTCGCACTCGATGGTCGGTGGCGTGTTCGACGCAGCCTCCCGGCGGAAGTTCAGGTAGACCCCGAACACCGTTCGGGATCCATGGGCCCACCCTTCGGCGTAGGCTTTCTGGTGCACCACTTGTTCCCGGGCCGCGGCCACGCTTCGGTTGAACTTCAGTTCCATGACATAGGTTTGGCCTGCGGTCGCGGCCACCAGATCCGCATCCCCGCTCCACACCGATTTCTCGGCGTGGGCATCGACACCCATGGCAATCAGCAGGCTTTGGAGAACGGCCCGGTAGGGAGCTTCCGTCGTTAGATTCTGATGTGCCAGGCCGTGGAAAAACGTTGTCAACTCGCGCACCCACGTCTCCATATCGCCGTTCACCAGCGCGGCATGCAGCGGTTGCAGGCGCGCGGGGTTGAAGTCGATGTCGTAGGCGGCCAGCAGATCCCGCGCGTAGGTGTCGCGTACTTCCCGATTGGGAAAGTCGACCGTCAGGGGGGCTTCGCCTCCGCCCTTGAGCGTGTAGTAGCCCGACTGCAGCATCAAGGCGGTGAAGTCCGGCGCGTCGAGACGGTAGGCCGTTCCCTGCCGGTAATCCCATGGCAGCGACGGGTCGGGCAGTCGGCTTTTGCCCTGCTGCACCAGTTTTACCAGCAACGTCGGCGACCCGGAAAGGGCCCACATGTTCGGGAAATCACCCGCCAAGGCCCGGCGACGGATACCCGGTTCCTCCATGAGGCGCATGCACTCCAGCAGGGTGAATGGATTGTAGACCTGCGGCATCTCCGGGTCCGGGCCGAAACGGTAACCGTTGTAATGGGCGCGCAGGCCGTCCCTGAGATGTCCGCCGGCCAGTTCCGGGGTTTCGGATTCAATCCACTCAAGATATGGCGTGAAGCATGTCTCCAGTTCGTTCTGGGTAAAGCCGCACAGGGCGGCTGCGGTCGGCCGGTCCGACCAGTCCACCAGGTTGTTAAGCGCGGAGAACAGATTCACGCGGCTGAACCGCGAGATGCCGGTTAGGAACACCAGATACACCTGACTCTGGCATGCCTTGAGCACCGCGTAGAAGTCGTGCAGCGATGCCAGTGCCTCGTCGGCTCCCTTGACTCCACCGATGAATCTGTGCAGCGGGGCGTCGTACTCGTCCACCACCACTACAACCGTTGCCCGATAGTGGCGGTACAAGCCGTCCACAATGTTTCTCAGGGCCATGGCTGGATCGCCATCGGCCTGCGGCATGGGCGGCAGGACACCCGTTCCCCAAGGAACTCCCCGGTCCGCCCAACCGCGGGCGAGATTGGCCATCTCGAAACCCAGGTCGCTCCGCATGGAGGTGGCACTCGAGCGGGACACCACGGACATGTCGAGCCGCAGGACGGGGTGCCATCCGTGCACACCGTGCCATGCGTCCGCGTCCAGGCCCTGCCACAGCCACTTGGGCACGCTCCAACCTTGTGGTGGGGAGACTAGGGCGCGGCTTGGCGTGTCGTCGGCCGGGATTGTTCGATCGGGCGGGATGCCCTGAAACCAGGCTTCCAATGTGCTGACCAGCAGGCTTTTGCCGAAACGCCGCGGTCGGGCCAGGAACTGGAATTGATGTGCCAGAGGAGGGATGCCTCCCGACTTGGCCGGTGTCGTTTCCAGAAGCTTTCTGAAGAATCCGGTCTTGTCGACGTACAGGCCTCCTTGATTGCGGATTTCAATGAACTCCGAACTGCCGGTGTGCAGCGGCGGGAAATGTCTGGGATACATCTGATGTTGGATGTTGCGTAGGTATCGCGATCCTGTGGCGAACCGCAGCCTGTTGCAGCTGGTCCATCGGCTGGGGCATCCGGCACCGGTACCTTAACCGCGCCGCTGACCGAAACCGCGGGTTCGACAGCGTGCCGTACGCCGGGAACTGACACCGACACCATGCCGTTCAGTGGGTCATTGTAGGCGGCAGCGGGAACCGGTAGAGGAAAAATGGCGGGTTTGCCCCAGGTGCGGATTAATGCCGGCAGAGGCCACCTACCGGCCATGATTGCATCATCGGACACGCTGCACGGACGGCATCCGGTGGGAACCCACCGGAAACGCGGGTATACAATGGGGTTGATGTTCCCCGCTTAGGCAACGGAGTGTCGGCCGCCGCGCCGCGCATGAAGAAAAAAGTTCTGGTGACCGGTCCTGCGGGCAGGATTGGTGTCTCCCTGACCGAATACGCCCTCGACCGCTACGATCTCAGGCTGGGCGTCCGCTCCACCCCGATGCCGGAGCACTTGGCACACGTGCCAACCGTGTCGCTTGACATTACGGATCCGGACTCTTGCCGGCAGGCCTGCGAAGGCATCGACGTTGTGGTCCATCTGGCCGCCGAAGCCAGCACCGAAGCGGACTTTCGCACCTCGCTCCTGCCCCGTAATCTCATGGGGGCCTACAACATCCTGGAGGCCGCGGTGGCGGCCGGCTGCCAGCGGGTGGTGCTGTCCTCCTCGGTCCAGTCCATTGCCGGCTATCCCCTCGATCATCAGGTGCAGGAGGACTCCATCCCCCGGCCACTGAACCTCTATGGGGCCACCAAGGCCTTCGCCGAGGCGATTGGCCATGTCTACGCCAAGTCGCACGGCCTGTCCTGCCTGGTGGTGCGCATCGGCACGTTCGAGTACAACCAATCCCCGTTCCCGGCGAACGGCCGCAATCTCAGCACCTTCATCTCGGCCCGGGACATGTCGCAGCTGCTGTGCTGCTGCGTGGACGCGGACCCCGACCTGGACTACGCCGTGGTGCACGGTGTCTCGCAGAATCGCTACAAGCGCATGGGCCTCACGCAGACCCGCAGCCTGGTCGACTACAAGCCGCAGGACGATGCCTTCGCCTGTTTCGAGGTGGGCATTCCCTACCGGGACCGCTGGTTCGAGGAAGCCTACGACGGACGGAGGCCGGAACAGCCGGTCAAGCCCAAGGCCTGACGGCCCTCCCTTTTCATTCCCTCTGTTCACCCAACGCTTCGCCGACAGTTTCAGGAGTCGTTCATGTCCACCCCCATCCGCATATCCGTGATCGGCGCCGGCAGCGCCCAGTTTTCCCTGGGTCTGGTCAAGGACATCTGCCTGACCGAAAGCCTCAACGGCAGCCAAATCAGCTTCATGGACATCGATGGCGACCGCCTGGAGATGATTCACAGGCTGGCCAGCCGCTACGCCAACGAACTGGGTGCGGACCTGGGTTTCGATCTGACCGAGTCGATGGCCGACTCCATGCAGGACGCGGACTTCGTGATCAACACGGCTTCGGCCCACACCCACGCCATGCAGCGGCTGATCCGCGAGACCGTCGAGAGCTACGGCTACTACCATGGCGGCGGCCTGGGCGGCGGCAACTACCACAACCTGCAGCTGATGCTCGATGTGGTGGGCACAATGGAACGGATCTGCCCCGACGCCTGGCTGATCCAGAGCGGCAACCCGGTCTACCAGGGCTGTACCCTGATGACCCGCGAGAGCGACATCAAGGTGTGCGGTCTCTGCCACGGCCACTATGGGGTGCATCAGATCGCCAACACCCTCGGTTTCGACCTCGACGAACTCACATGGCAGGCTCCCGGCCTCAACCACAACATTTGGCTGACCCACTTCCTCCACCGCGGCGAGGATGCCTATCCCGTCCTGGAGGACTGGATCGCCAACGAGGCCGAGCAGTACTGGCGGGCGCACGAGGCGGAGCGCACCCACGACATCCAGATGTCACGGGGCACCATCCACCAGTACCGGATGTTCGGCCTGATGCCCATCGGCGACACGCCGCGGTCCGTCGGCTGGTGGTACCACACCGACCTGGCTGTCAAGAAGCACTGGTACGGCGAGCCCTTTGGCGGACCGGACACACATGTCGCCCGCCCCTACTTTGTGAAGAACCTGGAAGAGCGGCTGGCCCACATGCAGGCCGTGGCGGAGGACGAGTCCGCTTCGCTGATCGAGGCCTTCGGCCAGGAAAAGACCAGGGAACAGCAGGTCCCCATCATCGACGGCCTGGTCAACGACAACGAGGGACAGTTCCAGGTCAACGTGCCCAACTACGGCGCTCTGCCCGGTGTGCCCGACGATGTGGTGGTCGAGGTGCCGGCCATCGTCAACGCCAAGGGTATCCAGCCGCTGCGCGTGCATCCCCTGCCCGAGAAGATCATGTACGACCAGATCCTGCCGGGCTGGCTGCACATGGAGCGCGATCTGCTCGCCTTCCAGACCGGGGACCGGCGCACCCTCCTGCTGAACGCCCTCGAGGCCGGCCAGACCCGCGGCTACGACCAAGCCCTGAACGCGCTGGAAGCCGTGCTGGCCGTGGAGGGCAACGAGGACGTGAACGCCCACTACCGCTACGGACCCGGCGACAGCCTGCTGCGCGAACGACTCAGCCTCGCGGCGGCCAACGGCGCTTCGCCCAACGGCTCCCGCCCCACCTGATCTCCCGCCCATCGCCATTCCAAAGCCATCATGTCCACACCCATTCGCATCTCCGTCATCGGTGCCGGCAGCGCCACGTTCTCGCTGGGGCTGGTCAAGGACATCTGCCTGACCGAAAGCCTCAACGGCAGCAGCATCAGCTTCATGGACGTGGACGCCGGTCGGCTCGACCTGATTCACACGCTGGCCACGCGCTATGCCGACGAGCTGGGGGCCGACCTCGCTTTCGATCTGACCGAAAGCCTGCCGGAAACCCTGCAGGACGCAGACTTCGTCATCAACACGGCCTCCGCCTTCTCGCACGGCCTGCAGCGGGAGGTCCGCGAGGTCATCGAACCCTACGGCTACTACTACAACGGCGGCCTGCACAGCCACAACTTCTACAACCTGCAGCTGATGCTGGACGTGGTCGGCCACATGGAGCAAATCTGCCCGGATGCCTGGCTGATCCAGAGCGGCAACCCGGTCTACCAGGGCTGCACGCTCATGACCCGCGAGAGCGACATTAAGGTCTGCGGGCTCTGCCACGGCCACTACGGCGTGTACGGCATCGCGCGCACGATCGGCCTGGAGGACCTGCACAAGGTGACCTGGGAGGCCCCCGGCCTGAACCACAACATCTGGCTCACGAAGTTCATCTACGAAGGCCGGGATGCATACCCGCTGCTGGAGGACTGGATTGCCAACGAGGCCGAAACCTACTGGCGCGACCACCGCGCCACCAGCACCCACGACACCCAGATGTCGCGCGGCACCATCCACCAGTACCGCATGTTCGGCCTGATGCCGATTGGGGACACGCCGCGCGCCGTGGGCTGGTGGTACCACACCAGCCTGCCGGTCAAGAAGCACTGGTTCGGCGAGCCCTACGGCGGGCCGGACACCCACATTGCGCGTCCCCAGCACGTCCGGAAGCTGGAGGAGCGCCTGGCGCACATGCAGGCCGTGGCCGACGATCCCAGGGCCAGCCTGATCGAGGCGTTCGGCGACACCAAAACGCACGAACAGCAGGTACCCATCATCGACGGTCTCGTCAACAACAACGAGGGCTACTTCCAGGTCAACGTGCCGAACCACGGCGCGCTGCCCGGTGTGCCGGACGACGTGGTGGTCGAGGTGCCGGCCCTTGTCAACGCCAAGGGCATCCAGCCCGTGCGCGTCCAGCCGCTGCCCGAGAAGGTCATGTACGAGCAGATCCTGCCCGGCTGGCTGCAGATGGAACGGGAACTCCTGGCCTTCCGGGACGGCGACCGCCGCGCCCTGCTGTTCGATGCGCTCGAAAGCAACCAGACCCGGGAATACGACCAGGCCCTGTCCGCCGTCGAGGAAATCCTGGCCCTCAAGGGTCACGAGCAGATGAACGAGCACTACACCTACGGCGCGGGCGACAGTCTGCTGCGGGCCCGGGTCAATGGTGTGGCCGTGAACGGGAGCCGGGCGGCGTGACGAGCGTCGGCTTGGCGGTTGACATCGCGGTTGCCCACATCAGTGACCGGAAGGCCACCGCGCGCATCGCCGACCTGTTGGCCGACCTGCATGGTTCGGAGTATGAGTTCGCGATCCGGCACGTGCGCGGATCAGCGACCCTCTATCCCGTGCCGGGCCGGTTGACCGCCTGCTTCCTGATGGAAGCACAGGGGGCGGGACTCAGCTTGTTCCAAGGCGACCTGGTGCGGTGCCCGGATGCCGGGTTTCCCGCAAGGACCGTCGGCGACGACCTGTCGGAGGTCACCGAACGGCGCTGGCATCCGGTACAGGCCGGGGACACGGTCTGCATTGACGACCGGGCCCGTTCCATGGCCAATCTCTCGGGTGACCTGGCCTGGTTCGAGGTGTCGATGCCGGTTACCGACTACGTGGCTCCACGCCTTACGCCGCTGCGCAACCTGAAGGACAAGCCGGGCGGTTGCGCCGCCCATGCCGGTGCGTTCCGCCGCGAGGCGCTGCCGCCCGTCGGACCGGCGGCCGCAGACCCCGACCGGCGGGGGGTGAACCGAATCAACATGCATGCCTTGGATATGCGGACCGATCGGGACCCGCCGCCATCCCCGCACTGTCATGGCCCGGTGGCCGCGGGCGGCGCGGGATCCGTGAACCATTCCGAAACTGCGCTCATCCTGCCGCGCAGCCTGTACGGACTGCCGCCCCACGGTGCAGACCTTCCGGAGCAGGTCGAAATGTATCCCTGTGTTTCGGATCCCGCCGGAGAACCGGCCGTGGTTCCGGTGCGACCCGGTTCGATCGTGGTTACGCCCGGTGCCCGCGACCGGACCATGGGCCACTGTTTCGTGAACGCCTTTGCCATGCTGGTGGCGATTCCCGGCTTCGTCTCCCCGCACCATGGCCTGCCCCGAACGTAGCCCTTCCCGCTGATGCAGCCGTTTGTTGCAGGCATGCGCACCGGGCGCGGCCTCTTGGTCCTGACCCTGAAACGGCTGGCCAGCCGCCCGGGGCTGACCATTCTGGCCCTGATCGGTATTGTGCTGGCCGTGGGCCTGCTCAGCTCCGCCGCCTTCTTCGCACAGGCGGTTGATCGGGTCATCCTCAATCAGGAGCTGGCCGAACTCAGTGCGGCCACCAACCGGCCGGCCTTCTCCACGCGCATCTACTTTTTTCCGTCCTCACGCAAGCGCATGGGGATCGAGGCGGCGGAACGCGCCGGTTCGAGCATCAGCGGCACGCTGTCCGCCGAGATTGGCCTGGGCGTCGCCCGCAAGGATCTGCAGATGGAAAGCGGGAGCATGGTGCTCCTGCCGGCCAAGGGCGACACCGCCTACACGGACATCCGCGAGTACCTGACCAGCGTCAACATTGTCTACATCGAAGGCGTGGACCCTCATCTCAACATCGTGCAGGGGGACGCGTTCACGGATGCCATGGGGGTGTCCGATGTGCTGAACGCCTGGATGCACTTGTCGCTGGCCGACGAGATGGGCGTCTCCCCCGGCGAGGAGTTCGAGCTGGCGCTCAACGCCGCGGACGAAGGCATCCGGATGCGGATTGCCGGGATCTGGCAGGCGGCCGACGGGGAAGACAACTTCTGGTTCAATCCGCCCGACACCAAGCTGGGGGATGCCCTGCTGGTCAGCCGCGCTTCCTACCTCAACTTCATTGAGCCGATCCTGCCCAGCCGTTCGCGCTTCGTGTCATGGCACATCAGCCTGGATGATTCGACCCTGAACCCGAAGTACTCGCGCGAGTACGCCGAAGGCTTCGAGATGGGCATGGCGGTGATTGACAAGTACCTGCCCGGGGCCAACCTCGACATTTCGGCCCTGGATCCACTCAAGGATTTCGTGCAGCGCAACACGCTGCTCACGATCCAGCTGCTGGGCTTCAACGTCCCGGCCCTCGGCTTCCTGATCTACTTCCTGATCATGATTGCGGCCATCATCGCCCGGTGGCAGCAGCGCGAGACGGCCATCCTCGTATCGCGCGGCCTGAACACCTCGGGCGTGGTGTCGATCGTGCTGCTGGAGGAGCTGATCCTGTTCATTGTGGGCATTCCCCTGGGCATCGCCTTCGGCATGGGCATTTCCCTGTTCATGGGCTACACGGTCAGCTTCCTGAGCTTTACGACCCTGCGGGAGCCGGTTCCGGTCTCGTTCCAGGGCCTGAACTGGTATCTGATCGGGGCCGGTCTGGCCGTGGCGGTGCTGGCACGCCTCATCCCGGCGGTCCGCACCGCCCGCATGAGCATCGTCGAGGCGGAGCGGGGACGCCAGGTGCAGAAGCCGTTCTGGCAACGGGCCTACCTGGATTTTCTGCTGATTGTGCCCACCTGGTATGCCTACGACCAGTTGGCCAACGAAGGCACCTTCGCCAACATGGTCCAGGAGCGCACCGCCGAACTGTTCTCGGATCCGCTCCTCATCCTGGTGCCGGCCCTGTTCGTGCTCACCTGCAGCCTGCTGGTGATGCGCATCTTCCCGATCCTGATGTGGATCCTGGACCGCATCGCCGGCTGGACCAACCTGCTGACCACCCACCTCGCCCTGCGCCAGCTGGAGCGGCACAGCCAGCGCTACATCAACCCGCTGCTGCTGGTCATCGTGTCCCTGTCGCTGGGCATCTACACCTATTCCATGGCCCTCAGCCTGGACCAGTGGCTGATTGATCAGGTGCGCCACGAGGTCGGGGCCGGTGCGACGTTCGAGCCGTTCATTCCCCCTGCGCCGGACAGTTCCGGAGGGTCGGGCCCCGTCATGGACGGGACCGGCACCTGGATCCCGACCGTGGCCGAGTTCGAGGAGCTGCCCGGGGTGACGGCCGCGGCCAGGGTTGGCAACTACAACGCCGAACTGGAAGTGACCGGAGGGGAGGTGCTGCGCCTGAATTTCCTGGCGGTCGACCGGGTGGACTTCGCCCGGGTCGCGTGGTTCCGGGATGATTTCGCCGACGACTCCCTCGGCGGACTCATGAACCGGTTGGCGCTGTCCCCCAACAGCATCCTGGTGCCGCAGGCGGTGATGGGGCCGCTCAACTGGCGGGAGGGGGACGAAGTGAACCTGGAGGTGAGCATGGTCAGGGGCCACTCCGTCCAGGACCAGTTCGTGATCGCCGGCTCCTATGATCAGTTCGCCACGATTTACCACCAGCCGTGGACGGTGATCGGCAACATGGATCACGTTTTTGCGCTGGCGGGCACCGATTTCACACACAACATTTGGCTGGGGGTGGACGAGTCGGTGGAGGCGATCGAGTTGAAGCAGGCCATTCGGAGGATGGGCATCGAACCCACCCGCTGGCGGCATGTGCCCACGCGCATCATCGAGGAACAGGCGCGCATGGAACGGGTCGGCATCTTCGGCACATTGTCCGTGGGCTTCCTGGCGGCCGCGATCATGGCCTTCCTGGCCCTGCTGGTCCACAGCTACGCCTCGCTCCAGGACCGCATGTTCCAGTTCGGGGTACTGCGGGCCGTGGGCGTGATGCGGTCCCAGATCATTGGCCAGATCACGATTGAGTACATCTTCCTGACCAGCTACGGCACCATCGCCGGCGCGGTCATCGGCTCCCTGTGCTCCATTCTCTTCTCGCCGTTCTTCAGGGTCACGGCCGCAGTGCGCAATCCGCTGCCGCCGCTGGTGCCCCTGATTGCCGAGAACGAGATTGCCGTCCTGGCCGCGGTCTTTGCCGCCGCGATCGTGCTGGTGGAGGTGTCCGTCACCTTCCAGGCGCTGACGCGTCGCCTGTTCGACGCCCTGCGCATGGGCTATCAGGAGTAGGGCGCACCGTTGGGCGCCATCGACGACACCTGTTGCACGGAGGTTGGGGAATGCCGTTTCGCAGGCTTGACATAAAGGGAATTGACACCTACTGGATTGAGCAGGGGCTGGAAGGCGAACCGCTGCACCTGCACATATCCACGACCGAACCGGGTACCCGAGCCCACCCGCCCCATGTACACGGGGGGTACGAGGCGTTCTTTCTGCTGGAGGGCGAGGCGACGCTGGAGTTTGCGGACGAGACCGTGAACTTGTCCGCCGGCGAGGCGGTGGTCTTCAATCCGCACACGCTGCACGGCCTGGTCAACAGCGGGACCGTTCCCAATCGCTACATGGTGATCCTGGTCGCTTCCGACCTGGTCAACCCCTGACCGCGGGGCGGCTCCGGGCATTCCAATCGGATTCGAGCCGGGCGGGTGGGCCGCGCGATCTACACTTCCCTTGAAGTCCTTTGGCTCGGAAGGGCCGGGTTTCCGGGCCGGACCGGCACCGGCTTCCCAGGGCAGCCGCGGTTTTGGGACGGACCGCCCCCGCCCGCGCCGTTGAGCCAACCGGGACGGGGACTGCCGGCATGTTCGACCTGCGAGCCGGCGCACAGATACAGGAGACGCCATGGCGGAAGTGATCGGCGGGATCCTCGGCGGGGTTGGCCTGCTGTTTGTCGGCATGTGGCTGTTGGCCGAGAACCTGAAGGTTCTGGTGGGACCGCGCCTGCGCATGTTGGCCAGCCGGCTGGCCAACAACCGCTTTGCCGGGTTTGGCTGGGGAACGCTGGCCGGCGCCATTACCCAGAGTTCCCCGGCCGTGACCTTCATCACCATCAGCATGCTGCGGTCCGGGCTGATTTCCTCCCAGCAGGGCTATCCCATTGCCTTGGGCGCACAGCTCGGCGTGGGCCTGATTCTGTTCATCGTCACGGTGGACATTCGCGTGGTCGCCCTCTTTGGGCTCGGCGTGGGCGGCATTGTCATCACGCGCCTGAATCGAGACGGCTACCGCGAGCTGGGAGCGATGCTGTTCGGCGTGGCCGCCCTGCTGTTCGGCCTGGTCCTAATCAAGGAGTCGGCGGCGCCCCTGGCGGATCAGCCCTGGTTCCAGGCGGGCCTGGAGATTTCCACCCGCTCCCTCCTGTTGTCGCTGGTTCTCGGCGCCCTGCTCACCTTTGTGGTTCAGGCCCTGGTTCCGGTGGTCGCCTTCGGCGTCGGCCTGGCAGCCGCGCAACTGGTGGGGGTGGAGCAGGTGGTGATGTACATCTACGGCTCCTATCTGGGGCTGGGCATCAGTGTGCTCATCCTTTCGTCCAACCTGCGGGGAACAGCCCGGCAGCTGGGGATGTTCTGGGCCTTCCAGTGTTTCTTTTCCGTGGTGGTCATGGTCCTGCTGCTCTATGTGGAGGTATATCTGGACGTGCCGCTGGTTGTGGCGGCGGCGACGGCGCTGGACATTGGCCTGGGACCGCAGATGGCCCTGGCTGTCATCCTGTTTGGCATGCCTTCCCGCTTTGTGGTGCTGGCGGCCCCGAACTGGACCATGCAGTTGTTTGCCCGTTTCTGGCCGGCCAGCAGCGAAGAGGAGCAGTCCCGACCCCAATACATTCACGACCAGGCCATGGACGATGTGGAGACCGCCCTTGACCTGGCGCACCTGGAACAGAGGCGGGTGCTTGGCATGTATTCCGACTACCTGAACATGGCGCGGACCCGACAGTCCGCCGCCAGCCTCAAGAACTCAGTCCAGACCCTCAACGACCGCATCGACGAATTCCTGGGCGAATTGGCACGCCAGAATCCCGGTCAGAGCAGCGAACGCCACAACGCCGTCCTGAGCCGGCAGAAATTGATCACCTGGCTGGACGAACAATTCTCGGCCGTGCCCGAGTTCCTGCTGCAACTGCCGGAAGATGAGGAACTGGACACGTTTCAGATGACCATCGTCGAGGGAACCGACGCCGCGTTCCTCATATTCCTGGACGCCCTGGAAAGCGACGATGACGATTCCTGGGAATTCGTCGAGCAACTGATGGGCGACCGCAGGGTCCTGATGCAGAACATTCGGGAACGCAACCTGTCGGCAACCCCGGAGGAAGACCACGTTCGGCAACGCATCATTGTGGAAACCACCAACGCGGTGGAGAACATTTTCTTCCTGCTCGCCCAATTGACCCGCGACTTCCGGAACGAGAGCGATCAGTCACCGCTAACCGCTTCCGACTGACGGCCCGGCCGGGTTCCAGCGCGTCCTGTGCCATTGGGTGAGCGGAACAGGCCCGCAATACTCCCCGCGGGGCCAACCAGCTGTTGGCTTTCCAGTTCGATTCCAAGTTATCCCAAGCGGATTTTGGGATAACTTGGGATATCTATGGGATTTCCCGGCAGTCGGCGGGGCTCTCCCGGGCGTGGCCCCCGGTATCCACATCCGTTGCGGAATGCAGCGGATACGGACAGTCGCAAGGGCAATGGGTTTTGGCAGCGGCCCTTCCCGGGACGGGGGACAAGCGGCAGGCGGCCGGGGTTGCAACGCGCGGCGGAAGGCTTGAATCAGTCTCGCCCTTGCGGCTCGCGCATGAACCCAATGTTCAAAACGGTACACGCGAGCATGCCGGCGACAGCCAGCAGGGACGGGCCGGTGATGCCCAGGCGCAGGAAACTCCACGGTCCGGTAAAGCCGCCGATGGCGGATGCGCTGAAGTTGGCGGCGCCCATCATCGACATCATTTGCCCTCGGCGGTGGCTGTCCTGTTCGCTGGCAAAGGCCAACATGGAGACGATGGCAAATTCCAGGGCCACGCGCATGAGCATCAAACCCCCAACGGCGCCGACAAGACTGTTCCCCAATATCGGCAGCAGCACGAACGCCGCGATGGCCAGGACCCCGCCTGCCAGCACGGCGCGGCGTTTGCCGATGCGGTCGCTGTACGCGCTGGCGCCGATGCTGCCGCAAAGGTCCGCGATGCCCATGGCCATGGCCACGCGGCCCATGTCCCCGGCGCCGAGGCCGTAGGTTTGGGTCAGCCAGTCCCCGAACACAATCAGCACGTTGAACATGGCGAACGACAGGCATCCGGTGCAGGCGATGGTGGCCCAGGCCGACCTGGATAGGGAACCCACGAGATCGGTCAACTGCTGGCGTCGGCCGGCCGCGGGGTCGGACAAGCGCTGTCGGGCGCTTTCCGGATGGCCAGGCGGCAGCAGGTAATACACAACGAACAGGACGGCCATGCCGATGCCCAAAATGACAAACGGTACTTCCCAACTGGTTCGTTCGATGATCCAGCCGGCTGTTGACAGACCGGCAATGCCCGCGAAGGCCCAGCCGTACTCCACGATCCCGATGCCGCGGGCACGCATGGAATAACGCAACCGGTGGCTCAGATATCCCTGCAACGTAGGCACAAAGGCAAGGGTGGCGACGCCGGACAGGACGAACCCGAAAACCTTGACTGGCAGGGATGGCCCCAGCGCCAACAACAAGAAACCGGCCGACAGGCCCAGCAGTTCGATACGCAACCACTTTCGGAATCCTTGGCGGTCGGCGAGGGCGCCAAAAACAGGCGACAGCAGCCCGGTCAGGTTGCGCAGTCCCAGGAGCTGGCCCATCCGGGCTGTACTCAGCCCCAACCCACCGGCCAGCATGGGCAGGAAGGGGTAGAAAATCTGGAATCCCGTGTCCGTCAGGCATCGCGTCACCAGGGCAATGCCAATCAACCCGACGAGCGACTCCCGGGCGCGGTGGACAAGTTCACGGCCCCGCCTTGCGTCAGTCGCCACACGCAGTCCGCCTTACAGGCGTCCGGCGACGATGAACAGCCGGAATACGACGGTTGGCGAACCAACATGTCAGGTTTGGGGGACGGTGGGACGGTTCGAGGGCGTTGGCCATCGGAAGGACGCTGTGCCGGTGGTTTTCCTTGCGTGTTCATAATGATGACACCGGCAGGCGGGCAGGTGAAATTGACGCCAAGCTGGAGGGACGCATGCGTGACGTCCGGCCGAGTGGAAAACCGCGCGCGGCGGCTGCCGGGCATTGTTGCCCGTTTGCAAACCTCGGGTTCCGCTGGCCCGGGAAAGGGTTAATGGCCGACGGGCTCCCACCAGGGAAGCCCGTCAAATGCAGTCTTAGTGCAACCGGTACCGGTCCCGCGCCGCCCGGAATGGGCGGAGGGCATCCGGCGCCTTGCGCAATCTGGCGCGCAACCCGCCGGTCTACTGCCTGCGGCGGACGGTTCTACGCAATGCTTCCGGCCAATAGGCGTTGCAGGCCGGCCACGTCGTCAAGCGTCACCTGCATCCGCCCGCGCGTGATGAGGCCTTTGTCGGAGAGGTCGTGCAACACGTTGGTGACCGTTTCGCGGTTGGTGCCGATGGAATCGGCAATGTCCTGGTGGCCCAAATCCGTCAGCACGGTGGTGCCGGCCGACTTGGCCAGGCCCAGCAGGGCGCGCACGACCCTCAGCATCACGGGATCGAGGCGGATGCTGCGCAGATGGTCCAGCACGTTGCGTCCCTTCGAACTTTCGCTCTCCAGCATTCTCACCATGATGGAGGGGAACCGTTGCTGCAGGTACTTGAAGTTGCGCCGCGTGATCTCGACGCACACCGTGTCCGTGTGGGCTTCGGCGCGCGAGCTGTGCATGCGGTGGCCCTTCAGGATGGTTTGCTCGCCGAAGAAGCCGTTGGCGCCGATGCGGCCCACAATCACGTGCTGGCGCGGCGATTGCCGGGTGAGGATCACCTCGCCTTCCAGCACCAGGTAGACGGCTTCGCAGTCGTCGCCCGCTCGGTAGAAGCAGTCGCCGGCGTGCCTGCGCAGCACGCGCACAGCCGGGCAGACATCCCTGGCCAAGTCTTTGTCCGGGATGTCGCCGAACAGAAAGTGGCGTGTCAGTTGCTGGGAGAGTTCCTGGTAGTTGTGCATGGGTGTGAACCTCTTCCGGATGATGGCCGGAGATGCACTATGCATCCCGCAGCCGTCCTGCATGCTCGATGTCCAAAGTCTAGATCCGGTCCGGCCCGTTGGACGTTAAGGTCGCGTTAAGGGAGAGTTTGTGTTCCGTGGAGCACCTTGGGTAGACGGCGGGGCCGTTTCCGTCACGGTGCATCGGGCGTTGCGGCCCGGTCCCAATACCGGGCCGCAACGCGAGCAGGTTTCCAAGGGCGATCAAACGCCAAATTGGTTGATGCGGCATGGAACTGGGCCGGCGTGGTGACTGTCAATCCTTGAAACTTCCTCCTTGGATATACGCCATCGTCGCTGGCCCGGTTGCTCCGATGGCCAACGCGGAAGTTTCCCGGTGACTTCAGGCCATGTGCCCACATCGTCGTACCACCGATGTGAAGACGTGGACCGCCAATCCGGCGTCCGGCAGCGTTCCACCGAACCAACCGGATCAAGTTCGGGTGCGGGAACCTCCCCGGCGCCCTCGGCTTGGCGCGAACACTGCGGGCCTTGGTTCGCGCCACCTCCCAACTCGAGGACACGCGCGGAACCGCGCAAACGCTCAACTCCTATGGCTTGGGCTTCGGCCGGCCTCCGATGACCGTCCATGGACCGGCTCTGCCCGTCGGCTCACGGTCCCAACGTGAGCGAACCACTAACAAGACGTCTGTGGAAGTCGATGTCGGCTTGGAGAATCAGGCGATGTCGGTGGACTCCAAGTCCTGAACGCCCTTGCCTGTCGAACCGAATCAGCCGGCTCTACACACAACAGAGACAGCCCACGGGGTGCCCCGGGCGCGAAGCCGATTCCGGTCCGTAGCCGTATTGGCCGTACAGCGGTGAATTTGGCGGCATCTCTTCCAACATGAGATTGCCCAGGCGCGCCCAGACGTTGGCGGGTGCCCGTTCTTCATTGACGTTGGCCTCGGCCTGGATTGGAGCCAAGGTCAGACCGGCTTGCAAGCCCAAGGTCGCTGTGACCAAACCTGCGACACCGAGAAAGTCCCGACGTGTCAGCCTGCCCCGTTTGTCTCGAGTCATGCCCGTCTCTCCCTGCTTCATGGCGTTAATACCCCAGCGTGCCAACTTCAAAATGATGACCCAAGCCAGGCTAATTCTACTCTTCCCCGGCGCGCACTCAATCATCGCGACTGTCTCCCTGTTGGAACTGGGCCCGGGGGCCGAACGGGGACTGGCTCCTTGATTGCAGTGCACTCCTGGCCGAAGCGATGCCCGTCGGTATTTGCCCGGCACTTCTCGATGCGACGGTGCACGGAGTGGGGAGCTGCGTCCAACGGACGCGGCTGGGGCCATGCTGCACGATACGGATTGGCATCCGGCCCTCCGGCACCCGGTGCAGGTCCGGACCGGGCAGTTGCTATGCCCCTGCCTGCCCTGCCGCGTTCGAATGCCTGCGAATCGTGAATCGACCATTCCAACCGTGCTAGGATCCGGGTTGCCGTTTGCGGCCCAACTTCACTTTGCGGAAAATAGAGGGACGCGGCCGATGTGTCCTGTGCCGCGCTCGACCGTGCCGTCCGTTAAGCCGGAAATCCATCCATGACCGTATCCGCCCAGGTACCAGCGCCCAGTCAGCCGGTGGCCGCCACCCCTCCGCGTCCCCGCTGGTCCGAGATGTCCGGCCTGGCGCGGCGCGAGGCCATCGAGGGCTACCTGTTCCTGCTGCCCAACATCATCGCCTTCTTCGTCTTCCTGGCCGGCCCCATGCTGGCGGCGGTGTACTTCGCCTTCACGAACTACGATCTGACCTGGCCGCCCCGGTTCACGTTCCTCGAGAACTTCCAGGTCATGTTCAACAACGACCTGTTCTGGCAGGTTTTCGGGCAGACCTTCTACTGGGCCTTCGGGATGGTCCCGGCCACGATCGTGCTGGCGCTGGGGCTGGCCATGATGATCAACCGGGAAATGCGCGGGGTTCTCACCTACCGCCTGGTCTACTTCATCCCCCACGTGACCCTGAGCGTGGCCGCCTCCATCGTGTGGCTGTGGGTCTACCACCCCGATGTGGGCTTCCTGAACCTCCTGCTCAGCTATGTCGGGATCGACGGCCCCCAATGGCTCCTGAACCGGCGCACGGCCATGCCGTCCCTGATCCTGATGGGCTGGTGGAAGAGCATCGGCTTCGCCATGCTGATCTTTCTTGCAGGCCTGCAGGGCATCCCGGCGGAACTGTACGAGGCCGCCGTGATGGATGGGGCCAACCCGCGCCAACGCTTCTGGGCCATCACCGTCCCGATGCTGTCGCCCGCCATCTTCTTTGTCATGGTCACCTCCATCATCGGCGCCTTCCAGGGTTTCGACGTCTTTTACCTGATGACCCGCGGCGGCCCGGCCAATGCGACCACCACCATGGTGCTGCACATCTACAACAACGGCTTCCTCTACCTGAAGATGGGGTTTGCCTCCGCCATGGCGATGGTATTGTTCGCCACGATTATGCTCTTCACCCTGGGGCAGTGGCTGTATGCCCGCAACTGGGTGCACGGCTTCGCCGACTGACGACAACCACCGGCAATCGACAAGCGCACTGGGATTCGCATGGCTGTAAAACAGGAAACCTTGCAACCCGCTTCGGAATTGCAGGCGGTCCGTCCGGATGGCATGTCCAAGTCCGGCGCCAAGCGCATCGGAGACCTCTTCACGCACCTGATTCTGGCCACGGGCTCGATCGTGATGGTGGGGCCATTCGCGTGGATGCTGTCGTCGTCGTTCAAGACCCAGTACGAGATCTACAAGTTCCCTCCCACCCTGATCCCGGAGTCCATCCAGTGGATCAACTACCTGGTGGTGTTCGAGCAGACCGCCCTGGGGCGCTACGTGGGCAACAGCATGTTCGTGTCCCTGTCGGTGACGCTGGGCGTGCTCCTGACCTCGTCCCTGGCGGGCTACTCCTTCGCGCGCATCAACTTCCCGGGTCGGGACAAGATCTTCCTGATGTACCTGGGCACCATGATGATTCCGGGCGCCATCCTCCTCATCCCCAGCTTCGTGCTGATGCGGACCTTCAACTGGATCGACACCTATTACGCCCTGATTGTGCCGGGGGTGGTGAGCGCCTGGGGTACCTTCCTGATGCGCCAGTTCATGATGTCCATCCCGCGGGAGTTGGAGGATGCGGCCTACATCGACGGGGCCACCCGCCTGCGCATTTACTGGACCGTGATCCTGCCGGTCTCCAAGCCGGTGATCGCGACCCTGGCCATCTTTACCTTCATGGGGGTCTGGAACGAACTGCTGTGGCCGGTGATCATCCTGCGCTCGCCGGAGAAGTTCACCCTGCCCATGGGCCTGGCCAAGTTCCAGAGCCGCTTCCCCAACCGGACGCCCTGGCACCTGATCATGGCGGCCAGCACCCTGTCCGTGCTGCCCATCCTGTTCCTGTTCATGGCCGGCCAGAAGTACTATGTGCAGGGGATTGTGACCACAGGTCTCAAGGGGTAGCCACGCAGCCCGCGCATCAGGATTGTCACGTCGCCGCGGCACGGTCCGTCCGTCGTCGCGTTTCCGTCTTGTCTTGTTTTCCCATTCAACAGGGAGTAGTGAAATGTCTCGCAAGTTTGGATTGAGCCGCAGGGACTTCCTGCGCGTCTCCTCGTATGCCGCGGCCGGCGTGGTGGCGGCCGCCTGTGTCCCGACCGAAGCCCCCGTCGTCTTGGAGGAAGTGGCCGATGTGGATCCCGCCCGTCGCGCGGAATTCACCATGGGTACGGTGCCGATGGAAACGGCTGGCACTTTCGTCGCGGGCGGCTGGGGTCCCGGCAGCGTGGCTGTCCAGGACCAGCACCATGCATGGTTTGCCGAGTTCTATCCCAACATGGAGTTCCAACCGGCACCCGAAGGCGGCTGGAGTGCCTACTGGGAGACAATCGTGGTGCTGCTGGCCGCCGGCGAACATCCGGACTCGGCCATGATCCACTTCACCCGCACGGCCCCCTTCGCCGACAAGGGCTTCATGCTGCCGATCGACGACTACATCGATGCGCTGCCGCCCATCGACTGGCCGGACGACTTCCACTTTACGGCGGTGGACAACATCGCCTACAAGGGCAAGCAGTACGGCTTCCCGATTGACTGGGCCCCGCGCGCGATTCTGATCAACCGCGACATCATGGATCCGATCATGGGCGACTGGCCGCCCCCGGACAACTGGACCTACCAGGATCTATTGGATCTGGCCATCGAGGCCACGGACACCTCCGGCGACGACAAGGTCTACGGCCTGGCCACCGGCCACTGGGCCATCCGCCAGTGGAACGTGACCCGCGGCTTTGGCGGCCACTTCTTCAACGAGGACGTGACTCAGGCCAACATGCTCGAACCCGAGACGATCGAGGCCTTCCAGTTCACCTACGACGTCCTGCACACGCACGGCGTCTCCCCGTCCGCGGCCGATCTGGAACTCTTCGGCGGTCAGTTCTCCGCCTTTGCGGCCGGCAACATTGGCATGTGGTGGACGCTCTCCGACGAGACCCGCGCCTCGGTGGAGGCGGTCGGCGACAGCTTCCGCATGGGGATTGGTCCCGAACCGGTGGGCCCCAATGGCCGTTTCGGCTTCGAGGGCAACGTGGGCTGGTTCATTCCCTCCGGCTCCAATTTCCCGGAGATCGGCTACGAGTTCATGCGCTGGAACCTGACGGATCCGGAACAGGCCCGCTTCATGGCCGTGAACGGCTTTGGCGGCTTCCCCGGACGCAAGTCGTCCGGCAAGTGGAACGTGCAGGAAATCGAGCAGTTCCTGCCCAACTACGGCCATGCCGCCTGGGTGCTGGGTGCCGAGTCCGAAGAGCACTTCCCGCTGTTCCCCGAGGGACAGGAGTGGATGCCGATCTACGAGCAGCACATGGATCCGCTGATGCTGGAAGGCGTCGGCAGCGTCGAGGAAGCGTTGGAAGGCCTGTCGGCCGACACCAACGAACTGTTCGACAACTCGGTTCGCAACCTTTAGTTTTATTCCCTGACCGGGGCCGGGGACGACGGGAGTCCGCCGTCCCCGGCCCCGGTCTTTCTTCAGATTCAGAGTCCGGTGTCCACCATGGAGATGCGCCCGCGCCCACGACTTGTCCGTTCGAGGGGGCCGGTTCTGGTCATCCTGCTGGTCTTGGCGGTCGCGCTGGCCGGCTGCAACCGCGGCCGGGACAGGTCGGAACTGATGCCGGTCCTCCTCGAGGAAGGCACGGAGGTGGGCGGTGTGCTCCGGTCCAATGCCTGGGAAGTCGAGATCACCGGCCTGGCGGGCAAGGACACCCTGCTGGGCGACGAAGGGGAGGACTCCGGCCTGGCCCAGGTTTCCCAGTACGAGACGTCCGCCCAGCCGGCCCAACGCGGCGAATGGGTGATTGTGCCCATCCGCCTGAAGAACCTGGCCGGCGAGGACATGCTCCTGCTGGTGCGCACGCTCAGGCTGCGCGACGACCAGGGCAACGAGTACGAACTGGGCAAGCGCAACGTGCACCTGGCCTACATCTTCTACACGGACCCCGAGACCTACGGCGATCAATCCAACCAGCATGTCCAGCATGTCTTCGAAACCGACGAGGAACGGCTGGGACCGGCCATCTTCGATGTGCCGGTGGATGCCACGGGCCTGGTCATGATCCTGGACGGCGCCGAAGGGGAGCTGGCCATCGGGTACTGATCCCCATGCCCACGGCCGCGCCGGACCGGCCGCGGCCGCCAACCGCCTGAACCGCCCAACCCGGGACCCTAGCCCATGCAGTACCGAATTGCCCACAGCGGAATCACGTGGGGCTACGATGCCTCCACCGCCGAAGCGGCCGTGCGCGACGTGGCCGCCTGCGGCTACAACGCCTACGAGACGATCGGCGGCGTGATCGAGGCCTATGAGCAGGACGGCGCCGACTACGCCGCCCTGCTGGCCAAGTACGACATCCCCCTCATCGGAACCTACGTCGGTACCGGTTTCCGACACGATTCCTCTCCGGCCGAGGACATCAAGAACGCCCTCAACTGGATCCGCCGGGCCAGTGAGATGGGCGCCACGACCGTGCTGATTGCCGCCGGCAGCCGCAAGGGCGGCATCTGCGACACGGCCGCCGGCTGGCGCCACATCGCGGACGCGTTCGCCGAGATCGCCCGCATCGGCCTGGACCACGGCATGCAGTCGGCGGTCCATCCCCACACCGGCACGCTGTTGGAGACCCGCCAGGACATCGACAACTTTTTCGATGCAGCCGACACGGACCTGCTGCCGTTTGCGCCCGATACCGGCCAAATCGCGAAGGCCGGGGACGATGCCGTGGCCACGCTGGAGGACTACAAGTCCATCATTGCCCATGTCCATCTCAAGGACTACGGCGGCGGCCGCGAGACCGGCTACGTGGGCTACGAACCGATCGGCTCCGGGGTGATCGACATGCCGGCCATCTTCGCCATCCTCGAGGATATCGACTACAACGGCTGGGTCACGGTCGAGTTGGACGGTACCCCCGAAGCACCCCGCCCGCCGGGCGAGGCGGCCCGCATGAGCCGGGACTATCTCGCCGGGCTCCTGGGCGACCAGGTGACCTGGTCCGAGCGTAGTGGCTGAGCGCCTCGTTGCCTCTTTCCCAGGAACCCCAACCATGAACATTCTGCTGCTGGTCGGCGGATCCCACCACGACAGCCCGGAAATCCGGACGGCCCTGCAGGCCATCTTCGAAAACGACGGTGCCCACACGGTGTCCCAGAGCGAGGACATGGCGATCCTCAGCCCGGACGGCCTGGAGAGCGTCGACGTGGTGGTCAATGCCACGACGGACCGCGAGCCGGAGTCGGCGGAGCACTACGCCTTGATCAACCATGTGGCCGGTGGCGCCGGTCTGGTGGTGGTGCACGGCGGCCTGGCCAGTTTCTGGAACTCCCAGGCCTACTTCGGGATGATCGGCTCCAAGTTCGCCGGCAAGTCGCTGGACGAACGGGGCGCCGGGGACTTCGTGGTCGAGTTCGGCCCCAACCGCCACACCCTGCAGCATCCCATCACACTGGGCCTGGAGAACTACACCGTCAACGACGAGTTGTTCTTTCTGCAGGGCGATCAGACCCAGTGGCAGGTGCTGGCCCGCGCCCAGGGCCATCCGGTGATGTATGCCAAGACCTTCGGTCTGGGACGGGTCTTCGTCTCGGCCCTGGGCCACGACGAAACACGCTTCCTGGTGCCCAACACCACGGAAGTCATGCGGCGCGGCGCCCTGTGGGCGGCCGGCCGCCTGTAGGAGCCGTCTGCCATGAAGATTCTTTTGCTGGCCGGCGGGGCCTGGTACCACGATCAGCCGGCCCACCGCCGCGCGCTGATGGCGTGTCTCGAGCCCCACTTCGATGTGCACATGACGCACTACCCGGAACGGGCCCTCGACGGGGACCTGTCCGGTTTCGATGTCATCGCGGACTACACCAGCTGGTGGGAGCCTTCCGAGGCCCAGTGTCGGAATCTGCTGGCCGCGGTGGCCAATGGCACCGGCTTTGCCTGCCTGCATCCGGCCACGGCCTCGTGGATGAACTCCCGCGAGTACCACGACATGGTGGGCGGCACGTTCGTCTTCCACGATCCCAACAAACTGCTGCGTGTGGAGACGGAGGCTTCCCGGCACTACAAGACGCGGGAAGGCCTGCTGGAAAGTTCGGCCATCACCGAGGGCGTCGGGGAATTCGAGGTCCAGGACGAACTCTATGTGGTGGACGGCGACATCACCCGCTGGCGGATCCTGGCCCGCTCCCAGGGCCACCCCGTGGTGTGGACCAAGCCCTACGGCAAGGGCCGCGTCTTCAGCATTTCGCTGGGGCATGATGAACGGGCGCTTGGCCATCCGTCCGTGCAGCAGTTGTACGTGCGCGGCATCCAGTGGGCGGGAGGTCGGCTGGGTTGACCCCAGTCGCATCCGCATCGACTCTCCAGAAGCTCCCTACGGGGACAAGGTGTATCCATGAAGATCCTGATTACCGGTGCCAGCGGCTACTTCTGCGAGGAGTTGATTGCCCAGCTCTCGCTGGCGGGCCACGAGCTGCGCCTGTCCGACATCGTGCACATGGAGACCGAACACGAGTTCGTCAACTGCTCCGTGACCGAGTTCGGAGCCTTGGCCCTGGCCATGGAGGGTGTCGATGCCGTCTTCCATACGGTGGTGGGCGGACGCCGCTATCCTCCGGATTCGCCGGTCAACCGGGCCCACACGGGTGTGGAACACTTCAACACCACGGTCATGGGCACCTTCAACATCCTGCAGCTGGCCGGCGAGATGGGGATTGGCCGCGTCGTGATGATTGGCAGCGAGGCCGCGCGCGGGCAGCGCATTCCGCCCACCGACTGGGAGGTCTGCGACGAGTGGACGCCGGCCCGGCCCGACTATGTCTACGCCCTGGCCAAGTACGTGATGGAGCCGATTTCGGAGTACGCCACCCGCATCGACGGTGTGGAGACGGCGGTCCTGCGCAATGCCTGGTTCGGCGCGGCCGATGGCAAGTCCGTGACCCGCATGGGCACCTCCCTCCTGTTCCAGCGGTCCGCCTTGCGGCGCGACCTGGTGCGGGCCGGAGTGCTGGCCATCGAAAAGGAGAATCTGGGCCACGAGGTGTTCCTGCTCAGCGGCAGCACGGAGTTCACCAGGGAGGACGTGGCCGAGCTGCGGACCGATCCCAGGGCGGTCGTGGAGCGCTACTACCCAGGGGCCTGCGACAAGCTGGCCGAATACGGCGATGGCGACGAGCTGCAGCAACTGTTCGACTCGCGCAACCTGTGGAAGATCGACGACATCTCCCACAGTCGCAAGGTGCTCGGCTGGGAGCCGACCTACAACTTCAGGAACTTCTACGAGGGCCTGATGGCGGACGCCTTTCCCAAGGACTACATGTTCCGGGAAATGGTCACCACGGGCACGGATGCAGACAAGGCGATATTCCTATGAGCTTGGCAGGACAGGTTGCGGTCGTCACGGGTTCGACTTCCGGACTGGGCCGGGCCACGGCCCTGCGGCTTGCCCGCGAGGGCGCCGCGGTGGTGGTCAATTCCGACCGGCCCGACAACGGAGAGGCCACCGTCGCCGAGATTGAAGCGGCCGGAGGCACGGCCGTCTTTGTTCAGGGCAGCGTGGCTTCCAGGGAGGACTGCGAAGTCCTGGCTGCGGCCGCAGCCGAACTGGGACCGGTGTCCATCCTGGTCAACAATGCGGGCATTGAACGCCGGGGCGGCGTGCTGGACTGCACCGACGAGGATTGGGACGACATGCTCAATGTCGATCTCAAGGGCATTTTCCTGGTGTCGCGGGCCGTGTTGCCGGCCATGCTGGAGCATGGCAAGGGAGCCATCGTCAATGTCGCGTCTGTGCTCAGCTACGACGTGATTCCGGAACGAGCCGCCTATGTGGCCGCCAAGGGCGGCGTGATCCAACTGACCAAGAGCATGGCCCTGGACTACGGGCCGCGGGGCATTCGCTGCAACGCGGTTGTGCCGGGGTTTTTCCACACTCCCATGCTGGAGCAGTCCATGATCGACTCCGGAGACTATGAGGGCACCAAGGCCATCCTGACCGCCAACAGCGTGTTCAACCGGGCCGGCGATCCGGCCGAACTGGCGGCGGCCGTGTATTTCCTGGTGTCCGACGAAGCCAGCTTCATCACCGGTGCGGTCCTGCGCGTCGACGGCGGCTGGGACTGCACCTAACCAATTAACCAACCAATCGCGGCGCGCCGCGTCCCAGGGGGCCTGTGCCTCCGATCCCAACAGGAGACTTCAACGATGGGCCACCGTCTGATCGAACTGAGCATGGAAGTGCATAAGGGGATGGTGATCTATCCCGGCAATGTGCCGCCCGCCATTAACGTCTACTACTCCCACGAGGAGTACGCCAAGGAAACCGGCGCCGACAAGTACGGCGTGGAGCACTGCAACAACGGCGTGATCGTGATGGGCGACCACATCGGCACCCACATGGACAGCTGGTTCCACTGCAATCCGAACGCGCCGGGCGCGGCCGAGGCCATTCCCCTGGAATACTGCTACGGCAACGGTGTGATCCTGAACCTGACCCACAAGGGGCCGGGCGAAGAGATTCTGGTGGAGGACATTGAGGCCGCCCTGGCCGAGATCGACCATGAAGTGCAGCCGCTGGACATCATCCTGCTGCGGACCGACGCCTCCAAGCAGCGCCACAGCCCCAACTATCTCAAGGACCATCCCGGCATGACCAAGGAGGCCGTGCACTGGCTGCTGGACCGGGGCGTCATGATGATGGGCATCGATGCCATCGGCTTCGATCCGCCCATCGATGCCATGTTCGAGCGGGGCAAGCTGTGGGAGGCCCACCGTGTCATGCGCGAGCGGGAGTACTACCACATCGAGAACCTGATTAACCTGGATCAGATTCCCGAGCCGACCGGGTTCACGTTCTCGGCACTGCCCATCAAGCTGCGGGGTGCCACGGCGGCTCCGGTACGGGCCGTGGCCATCATCAACGACTGAAGCGAACTGCCGACCTTCCCACAGGAGACGTGATCGTGTCCGGGCACAGCAGCCTTTTTGACTTGGACGGCCAGCACGTAATGGTGGTGGGCGGCACCGGCGGCATCGGCGGTGAAATCGCAGCCGCCTGCCACGCCTTCGGCGCGAAGGTGTCCGTTACCGGACGCCAACAGGATCGGTGCGACGCGGCGGCGGCCCGCATCTCCGGCGATGGCAGCCGGGTGGTAGGGGCCGAAATGGATGCCACGAAGGCCGACTCGATAGCCGCCGGCTTCGAAATCGCCGAAGCGGCCCTGGGGCCTGTTACCGTGCTGGTCAACAGTGCCGGAACGCAGATTGAGGAGCCGGCCACCGATGTCCTCGAGGAGTCCTGGGACACGGTCATGGACATCAACTTCAAGGGCGGCTTCCTGCTTTCCCAGGCTGCGGCCCACAGCATGATTGCCCAAGGACACGGGGGCAGCATCATCCACATCACCTCGGTGCGCTCCAACTTGGGCATCCGGCGGGGCTATGCGGCCTATGTCGGCAGCAAGGGGGGCCTTGGGATACTGATCAAGCAATTGGCCAGCGAATGGGCGGAGCACGGGATCCGGGTGAACGGCATTGCGCCGACCTTCATCCGCACGCCCTTGGTGGACCGCTACCTGAACGATCCGGATTTCTACAATGCCCTGGTCAGCCGCATCCCCATGGGCCGGGTGGGCGAAACCGAGGACTTGGCCGGCATCGCCGTGTTCCTGGCCTCACCCAGTTCCTCATTCGTGACCGGGCAAAACATCTTTGTCGACGGTGGTGTGACCGCCTGCCAGTAGCACAAACCACGAAGGATGAACAAATTCATCTTCATCACACTCCTTTGGGTTGCCTGCGTATTGTTGTCGAGTTGCAGGCAGTCACGTCCACCTGAAGAACCTGCACCAACAAACTCTCAACAAGCCGTTGTCACTCCTGTTCAAACCTTCACACCAACTGTACAGTTGGCTGCACAACAACGAGATTCTGGAAGCGTTGCGTCTGAAGTGAATCTTGGCAAGTCCAGTGCCACACCTACAACTGAGCTAGTTCCCAATCCGATTAGCCCAACTGCAACGGCCACAGCTACTCGTCGACCTACAGCAATAGCGACCAGACAACCGACGGTAACGCCTTCTCCGGAGTACTACGTGACGGGCAGTGCCAATCTCCGGAGTGGGCCGGGCACCGATTATGACATTGTTGGTGGAAGGCAACTAAACGATGTTTTGTTTCCAATTGCTAGAACTGCGGACGGCGAGTGGATTCAAATTGATGAGAATATTTGGATATGGTCTGGGTTAGTTGAGGGTAATGTTGAAAAATTGCCGATGATGCTGACACCGGTACCTACGGCGACACGGCCACCATCGCCTACGTTCACACCACCCCCTGCACCAACACAGGCACCGGAAACAATACAACAATCCAATGTTAACGGCCCTGATATAATCTGCACTACGTACTATACTACACAGCAAGACAAAGAAGATTGTTGGTGGCGTTACCACAATGGTTTGCCTTTGATTGAAGAACAACTTCAAATAGATCAAAACACAGTAAAACCTACTCCTAAAACGTTCAATTACATTTGCCAAACAGACGACTTCGCCTATTACGCGCAAGCAGTACTATGGATAGGGAATCTTCAAGAAATATTACTCCGCGACATTGGTTATTTGCTTGATAAAGAACCTGAATCATATCCAAATTGGGATATGGAGATGTTAGCCCTCATTGACAGGTTTGATATTGTTGATGCAGAATCAGACAAGCTGAATCCCCCGTGGGGATTTGGAGAGGCGCATTGGTATTTTATGCAAAATGTGCTATGGTTTAGCCTTGCCGGGAATGCGTTTGAAATGGCGCATACATGGAATCAATGGGACTACTGGATCGACACAGCCATTGACAGGTTGGAAAAATCCGACGAATTCAAAGTATTGGCGGACAATGCAATTGGTGCTTCATGTTTTGATTAATGCAACAAACATGGCGCAAGGGAAACAGGAAGACAGCCCAGGGTGTTGACAAAGTCGTCACAGAGCCATGCATGATGGGCTCCAGTCGTGCGGGGTTGCGGGCCACCATCTTGTGCAATCGGCGAATTGACAACTTTGGCCAGAAATATTGTTTGAGAAGGGTCAGGAAGTTCAATGCGATGCATCGCAGGGCCGCCTGGAAGGTGTCGTCTGTCGTCCAGTACCCAGTGCAGGCTGTTCTCGACGCCCCAGTGGCCGCGCACCAAGTCGGCCACGCGTGCGGTGCCGACGATCACGGGCAGGTTGGTGATGTAGTAGTGCACGGTCCGTTCGGCCACTATGCGCACGGTGCAGCCCAGCCGGACCCAGCGGCGGTCGGGATCGAGCTCGTCCTAGATGCCATTGGCACCGCCCATGATCGTGCAGGTACGCCGCTCGGTGCATCCGTGCCTCCGCTCCACCAGTCTCGCTGTGGTCGTGGTCCGCGGCGGTGCCGCCGGCGCGGTCCAGGTAGGCGAAGTTGCACCGCCGGTGGTCGTGCAGGTCGAACTGGTTGTTCTTGACGGCCAGCAGGCCCTTCCGCGCTCGTCTCGGCGATGTCGGTCTGGCAGGCTAGTGGGTCAACTTCACTCAAAAGTAGGGTACAGATGCAGGAGTTTGATGCGGGCGTCCTCGGTCGTGAACTGCCAGTGCACGGGCGTGCCCAGGGCGTTGCGGTCGCGCACCCAGGCCGCGATCTCGGCCTCCAG